>NZ_JBEXOM010000009.1:0-296007 GCF_040611555.1 Streptomyces sp. NPDC006624
AGTTCTCAAGGAACGGTCGCTTCCTTTGTACTCACCCTCTCGGGCTTTCCTCCGGGCGCTTCCCTTCGGTCTTGCGTTTCCGACTCTATCAGATCTTTCCGATCCGATTTCCTCGGTGCTTTCCAGGTTCCCGCTTCCGCGTTTCCCTTTCCGGCGCATCCGACTTTATCAGAGGTTTCTGAGTCGGATTTCCCTCCCCGGCCGGGCATGGTCCCGGTGCCTGAGTCGGCCCGGGTGCCCCGTCGGAAGGAGTTGTAAACCTACTGGAGCGGGGCGCCTCGATGCAAATCGAGGCGCCCCGCTCCCAGTTGGGCCGAGCTCAGGACCGACGGGCCGTCAGACCTCCACCACCACAGGCAGGATCATCGGCCGGCGCCGGTAGTTGTCCGAGACCCACTTGCCGAGCGTGCGGCGCACCAGCTGCTGCAGCTGGTGGGGTTCGACCACGCCGTCCTGGGCGGAGCGCTCGAGGACCTCCGTGATCCGCGGGACCACGTCACCGAAGGCGGAGTCCTCGATGCCGGAGCCGCGGGCCTGGATGTGCGGGCCCCCGGTGATCTTCCCGGTGGACGAGTCCATGACGACGAACACCGAGATGATGCCTTCGTCGCCGAGGATCTTGCGGTCCTTCAGGGCCGGCTCGCCCACGTCACCGACGGAGAGGCCGTCGACGTAGACGTAGCCCGCCTGGACCTTGCCGGAGATCTTCGCCCTGCCCTCGACGAGGTCGACGGCGACGCCGTCCTCGGCGATGACGATGCGGTCGTGCGGGACACCCGTGAGGGCGCCCAGCTCGGCGTTGGCGCGCAGGTGGCGCCATTCGCCGTGGACCGGCATCAGGTTCTTCGGGCGGCAGATGTTGTAGAAGTACAGCAGCTCGCCGGCGGACGCGTGGCCGGAGACGTGGACCTTGGCGTTGCCCTTGTGGACCACGTTGGCGCCCCAGCGGGTGAGGCCGTTGATCACGCGGTAGACCGCGTTCTCGTTGCCGGGGATCAGGGACGACGCCAGGATCACCGTGTCGCCCTGGACGATGCGGATCTGGTGGTCGCGGTTGGCCATGCGGGACAGGGCCGCCATCGGTTCGCCCTGGGAGCCCGTGCAGACCAGGACCACCTCGTTGTCCGGGAGGTCGTCGAGCGTCTTGACGTCCACGACCAGGCCCGGCGGGACCTTCAGATAGCCCAGGTCCCGGGCGATGCCCATGTTGCGGACCATGGAGCGGCCGACGAAGGCGACCCGGCGGCCGTACTCGTACGCGGCGTCCAGGATCTGCTGGATGCGGTGCACGTGGCTGGCGAAGCTCGCGACGATGATGCGCTTGCGGGCGCCCGCGAAGACCTGGCGCAGGACGTTGGAGATGTCCCGCTCGGGCGGGACGAATCCCGGCACCTCGGCGTTCGTGGAGTCCGACAGGAGGAGGTCGATGCCCTCCTCGCTCAGGCGGGCGAAGGCGTGCAGGTCAGTGAGGCGGCTGTCCAGCGGGAGCTGGTCCATCTTGAAGTCGCCGGTGTGGACCACCATGCCGGCCGGGGTGCGGATGGCGACGGCCAGCGCGTCCGGGATGGAGTGGTTGACCGCGATGAACTCGCAGTCGAAGGGGCCGATGCGCTCGCGGTTCCCCTCGACGACCTCGAGGGTGTACGGGCGGATGCGGTGCTCCTGGAGCTTGGCCTCGATCAGGGCGAGGGTCAGCTTGGAGCCGATCAGCGGGATGTCCGGCTTCTCGCGCAGGAGGAAGGGGACGCCGCCGATGTGGTCCTCGTGGCCGTGCGTGAGGACGATGCCCTCGATGTCGTCGAGGCGGTCCCTGACGGACGAGAAGTCCGGCAGGATCAGGTCGATCCCGGGCTGCTCCTCCTCGGGGAAGAGCACGCCGCAGTCGACGATCAGCAGGCGGCCGCCGTACTCGAAGACGGTCATGTTCCGGCCGATCTCGCCGAGGCCGCCGAGCGGGGTGACCCGCAGGCCGCCTTCGGGGAGCGGCGGGGGCGAGCCGAGTTCAGGATGCGGATGACTCAAAAGACTCTCCTCACCACACGCGCCACGTACCGGTGGGCACGTGGCGCGCGTGACGTTCGTGCAGAAGCAATTGTCGTGTTCGGTGTGGTGCGGGCACCGGTGGCCCGCTTATTCAGTTGTGAAGCACATGCGCGAGGTTCCGCGCGAAGTCTGGTGTCAGAGCTGTACCCCGCCGGCGGCAAGATCGATCTTGAGTTGCTCGATCTCCTCGGGCGCGCATTCGACCATGGGGGCGCGCAGGGGTCCGGCGGGCAGTCCCTTGAGGGCGAGCGCCGCCTTGGTGGTCATCACGCCCTGGGTGCGGAACATGCCGGTGTAGACGGGGAGCAGCTTCTGGTGGATCTCCGTGGCCTTCTGGACGTCGCCCGAGATGTAGGCCTCGACCAGGGCGCGCAGCTCGGGGGTGACCACGTGGCCGACGACGGAGACGAAGCCGACGGCGCCGACGGAGAGCAGGGGCAGGTTCAGCATGTCGTCGCCGGAGTACCAGGCGAGGCCGGAGCGGGCGATGGCCCAGCTGGCGCGGCCGAGGTCGCCCTTGGCGTCCTTGTTGGCGACGATCCTCGGGTGCGCGGCGAGGCGGACGAGCGTCTCCGTGTTGATGGGGACGCCGCTGCGGCCGGGGATGTCGTAGAGCATGACCGGCAGGCCGGTGGCGTCGGCGACGGCCGTGAAGTGCCGGTAGAGGCCCTCCTGCGGGGGCTTGTTGTAGTACGGCGTCACGACGAGCAGGCCGTGTGCGCCGGCGCGCTCGGCCGCGCGGGCGAGTTCGATGCTGTGGTGGGTGTCGTTGGTGCCGACTCCGGCCACGACGTGGGCGCGGTCGCCGACGGCTTCCAGGACGGCTCGTACGAGGTCCGCTTTCTCCGCGTCGCTGGTGGTCGGGGACTCGCCGGTGGTGCCGTTGATGATCAGGCCGTCGTTGCCTGCGTCCACCAGGTGGGTGGCGAGTCGCTGAGCGCCGTCGAGGTCGAGTGCGCCGTCCGCCGCGAAGGGCGTGACCATGGCGGTGAGGACCCGCCCGAAGGGGGTCTGCGGAGTCGAGGTCGGAGCCATGGGTTACACGCTACTCGCTGCTCAGGACCGGGTCTGCCCTCGGGGGACGCGACAAGTCATGACAAAGGTGGAGCCCGGCACTGCCTGCTCGGGGGTTCAAGCAGTGCCGGGCCCGTTTGATCAGGCTAGATGAACTTCGCGAAATGCCGCAATACGGACACTTCGCACGGCTGAACCGTACATCTGTGCTCGACCGGGGAACCTGGTCGCGTCACGGCGCCACTCGTCCGTTGGCGTTGAAGGCGGCGTAGGTGAGCGGCATGAGCCGGGCCCACTCGGCCTCCATCTTCTCGCCGACCATCTCGATCTCGCGCTGCGGGAAGGACGGGACCTTCGCCAGCTCGTGCTGGGTGCGCAGGCCGAGGAAGTGCATCAGCGAGCGGGCGTTGCAGGTGGCGTACATCGACGAGTACAGCCCGACCGGGAGGACGGCCCGGGCGACCTCGCGGGCCACGCCGGCGGCGAGCATCTGCCGGTACTGCCGGTACGCCTGGCGGTAGGCGTCCTCCATGGCCGCACCGACGAGCTGGTGCTGCTCGGGAGTGCCCTCGACGAACTCGTACTTGCCCGGGCGCCCCTGCTGGATCAGCTTCCGCGAGGTGTCCGGAACGTAGAAGACCGGCTGGAGCTCCCTGTAGCGGCCGCTCTCCTCGTTGTACGACCAGCCGACGCGGTGCCGCATGAACTCGCGGAAGACGAAGATCGGCGCGCTCACGAAGAAGGTCATGGAGTTGTGCTCGAACGGGCTGCCGTGCCGGTCCCGCATGAGGAAGTTGATCAGGCCTTTCGAGCGCTCGGGGTCCTTCTGCAGTTCCTCGAGGGACTGCTCCCCCAGGGTGGACACCCGCGCTGCGAACAGCACGTCGGCGTCGGCCGCGCTGTGTTTCACCAGCTCGACGGTGACATCGCTGCGCAAGTCGATCTTGAAGTCGTCGTCGGGGGTCTCGGTCACGGTTCGCAGGGCCTTCCGTTACGTCTCTGGGCGACGCCACTCTACGTTCAGTGACGTGTCGCGATGAAGTCGGTGAAAGAGGGCACCTCTGGGGGAGCTCGTTCGTCTTACGGACGAGAGTGATCCGTTCCACCCTGAAGGGAGACGCACCCCTGATGTCCGGTCGGCGTGAACCCGTACCGTTCGCCTTCGTCGCCGAGGCCGACAGGTTCCGCAGCAATGTCACTCCCCCACCCCGAGAGAAGCCGTCCGCCGGCCAGTTGGCGAGCCGCTGGCTGCTGGGACTCACCATCGTGGCGGGGCTCGTGGGGTCCCTGGTCATCGGGACGCCCGCGCTGACGCCCGACCAGTCGGGTCAGCAGCCCCAGCAGTCGCAGGCGTCCGAGAGGCGCTGAACCGCCCCTGGAGGGCGGTGACTCCATCCGGCCCCCGACGGTGGTGACCGGGGACACAGATCGGTAGCCTCACCGGGCACAGCCCACGCATGGATCGAGTGAGGACCCGCCGTGCCCCTGCCCTTTCTGACGGCCGATCGCGTTTTCGAGGCGACGGACGACGTTCCGCTGCCCTACGACGACCGTGACCGCTGGCGGCGACCGTACCGGCCCGGGCCGTGGCGTGTGGGGGCGGCGGCGCTCGCGCTGCTGCTCGCCTCGTTCGTGCTGTTCGCGGCCGTCATCATCGCGGCGACGGCCGAACCGGCCTCGGCCGGGCTGGTCTTCGCTCTGGCGCTGCTCGTCATCGCCGCGGCGCTGCGGCTGCTGCGCGTGGGCGTGTGGGTGAGCGCGCGAGGGCTGCGCCACGTGGGCTTCCTCACGACACGTACGGCGCCCTGGGAGCAGGTCGTCGCCGTGCGCACGGTGCAGCAGCCGGTGCGCTGGCTGGGGCTGCCCCGGACCGTGCAGGGCCAGGCGCTGCTGCTCGAGCGGCGGGGCCGGGCGTCGGAGGGTGTGCCGCCGCTGATGTCCACGCACGACGCGGACTTCCTGGGCCGTGCCGAGGCCTTCGACCGGGCGGCCGACTCGGTGGAGGTTTGGGCGGAGGAGTACCGCCCGCACTGAGGTGCTGCGTGGTTCTCCGTGACAGGCCGGAGGGGCCGGACCGTACGCGGTCCGGCCCCTCCGGCCTGTGCGGGCTGTGCGGGTCCTGGTTGGTTCAGGCCGTCTCGGGCTGCTTGCCGTCGTGCAGGGCGATGGCGCGCTGCATCGCCCTGCGGGCGCGCGGGGTGTCGCGCGCGTCGTGGTAGGCGACGGCGAGGCGGAACCAGCTGCGCCAGTCGTCGGGGGCGGCCTCCGTCTCGGCCTTGCGCCGGGCGAAGACCTCGTCGGCCGAGTCCCGGTCGATGCGCCCGCTCGGGGTGCGCTTCAGCTCGTCGACGGGCAGGCCGCCCTCGGCGTCGAGTTCGGCGGCGAGGGCGTTGGCCCGGCGGACGAACTGGGTGTTCTTCCACAGGAACCACAGGCCGATGACCGGCAGGACCAGCACCGCGACCCCGAAGGTCACGGTGAGGGGCGTGCCGGTCTCGATGAGCAGCACGCCGCGGCTGCCGACCAGGACGAAGTAGACGACCAGGACGGCGGCCGTGAGGGCGTAGGTGAGCTTGGCGCGCATGACGGTCCGCGGCTCAGCTCAGGTCCAGGAATTGTTCCAGGCCGAAGGTCAGGCCCGGGGTGCTCACCACGCGGCGGGCACCGAGCAGGATGCCCGGCATGAAGCTGCTGTGGTGGAGCGAGTCGTGCCGGACCGTCAGGGTCTCGCCCTCGGCTCCCAGCAGCACCTCCTGGTGGGCGAGCAGGCCGCGCAGCCGGACCGCGTGCACCGGGACGCCGTCGACGTCGGCGCCGCGGGCGCCGTCCAGGGCGGTGGCCGTGGCGTCGGGGGCCGGGGCGGTGCCGGCGGCGCGGCGGGCCTCGGCGATGAGCTGGGCGGTGCGCGTGGCGGTGCCGGAGGGGGCGTCGACCTTGTTCGGGTGGTGCAGTTCGACGACCTCGACCGACTCGAAGTACGGGGCGGCGATCTGCGCGAACTTCATGGTCAGGACGGCCCCGATGGAGAAGTTCGGCGCGATGAGCACACCGGTCTCCGGGGACTTCTCCAGCCAGCCCCTCAGCTGCGCGAGACGCTCGTCCGTCCAGCCGGTGGTGCCGACGACCGCGTGGATGCCGTGGCTCACGAGGAAGTCGAGGTTGGCCATGACGGAGTCGGGGGTGGTCAGCTCGACCGCGACCTGGGCGCCGGAGTCGGTCAGCGTCTGAAGCGAGTCGCCCCGGCCCAGGGCGGCGACCAGTTCCATGTCCTCGGCGGCCTCGACGGCCCGTACGGCTTCCGAGCCGATCCGGCCCTTGGCGCCGAGGACCGCCACGCGCAGCTTGCTCATCTCGTGTGCTTCTTTCACCAGGGGTTGTCAGGCGACGGCGTCGTGCAGGCGGGCCGCCTGTTTGTCCTTCAGCGGGCCGATGACCGACAGGGAGGGCCGCCGTCCCAGGATCTCGCGGGCGACCGCGCGGACGTCGTCCGGGGTGACCGCCGCTATGCGGGAGAGCATGTCGTCGACGGACATCTGCTCGCCCCAGCACAGCTCGCTCTTGCCGATGCGGTTCATCAGCGCGCCGGTGTCCTCCAGGCCGAGGACCGTGGAGCCCTGCAGCTGGCCGATCGCACGCCCTATCTCGTCGTCCGAGAGGCCGTGCTCGGCGACCTGGTCGAGCTCGTCGCGGCAGATCTTCAGCACGTCGTGCACCTGGGACGGCCTGCAGCCCGCGTACACGCCGAACAGGCCGCAGTCGGCGAAGCCCGAGGTGTACGAGTACACGCTGTAGGCCAGGCCGCGCTTCTCGCGGACCTCCTGGAAGAGGCGGGAGGACATGCCGCCGCCGAGGGCGGTGTTCAGCACGCCGAGGGCCCAGCGCCGCTCGTCGGTGCGGGACAGGCCCGGCATGCCGAGCACGACGTGCGCCTGCTCGGTCTTGCGGCCGACCAGCTCGACCCGGCCCGCGGTGCGCAGGGCGCGGCTGCCGCTGCGGGGGGCGACGGGGTGGGCGGTGAGGTCCTTGAAGGCGCCGGCCTTCTCGAAGGCGGCGCGGACCTGCCGGACGACCTTGGCGTGGTCGATGTTGCCGGCGCAGGCGACGACCAGGTGGGTCGGGTCGTAGTGCTTCTTGTAGAAGCGGCGGATGCGGTCGGCGGTGAGGGCGTTGACCGTGTCGACCGTGCCGAGGACCGGGCGGCCGAGGGGGTTGTCGCCGAACATGGTGTGCGCGAACAGGTCGTGCACGCAGTCGCCCGGGTCGTCCTCGGTCATGGCGATCTCTTCGAGGATGGCGCCGCGCTCGACGTCGACGTCCTCCTCGCGGATGAGCGAGCCGGTCAGCATGTCGCAGACGACGTCGATGGCGAGCGGCAGGTCGGTGTCGAGCACGCGCGCGTAGTAGCACGTGTACTCCTTCGCCGTGAACGCGTTCATCTCGCCGCCGACCGCGTCGATCGCGGCGGAGATGTCCAGGGCGGACCTGCGGTTCGTGCCCTTGAAGAGCAGGTGCTCGAGGTAGTGCGTGGCGCCGTTCAGCGCGGGGGTCTCGTCGCGGGAGCCGACGTGCGCCCAGATGCCGAAGGTCGCGGAGCGGACCGAGGGCAGGGTCTCGGTGACGATGCGCAGGCCGCCGGGGAGGGTGGTCTTGCGGACCGTGCCGATGCCGTTCTCGCCGTTGATGAGGGTTTGGGTACGGGCGACGGCCCGCGCCTCCGAAGAGGTGCGGGCCGTCGCCTCGGAGCCACGGGACGTCACTGGTCGGCGTCGTCCTTCTTCTCGTCCGAGCTGTCCTCGCCCTCGATCACGGGGATCAGGGAGAGCTTGCCGCGGGAGTCGATCTCGGCGATCTCGACCTGGACCTTGGCGCCCACGCCGAGCACGTCCTCGACGTTCTCCACGCGCTTGCCGCCGGCCAGCTTGCGGATCTGCGAGATGTGCAGCAGGCCGTCCTTGCCGGGCAGCAGGGAGACGAAGGCACCGAAGGTGGTGGTCTTCACGACCGTACCGAGGTAACGCTCGCCGACCTCGGGCATCGTCGGGTTGGCGATGCCGTTGATCGTGGCGCGGGCGGCCTCGGCGGCCGGGCCGTCGGCGGCACCGATGTAGATCGTGCCGTCGTCCTCGATCGTGATCTCGGCGCCGGTGTCCTCCTGGATCTGGTTGATCATCTTGCCCTTGGGGCCGATGACCTCGCCGATCTTGTCCACGGGGATCTTGACGGTGATGATCCGCGGGGCGTTCGGGGACATCTCGTCCGGCGTGTCGATCGCTTCCATCATCACGTCGAGGATGTGGAGGCGGGCGTCGCGGGCCTGCTTGAGGGCGGCGGCCAGGACGGAGGCGGGGATGCCGTCCAGCTTGGTGTCGAGCTGGAGGGCGGTGACGAACTCCTTGGTGCCGGCGACCTTGAAGTCCATGTCGCCGAAGGCGTCCTCCGCACCGAGGATGTCGGTGAGGGTGACGTAGTGCGTCTCGCCCTCGATCTCCTGGGAGATCAGGCCCATGGCGATACCGGCGACGGGGGCCTTCAGCGGCACACCGGCGTTCAGCAGCGACATGGTGGAGGCGCAGACCGAGCCCATGGACGTCGAGCCGTTGGAGCTCAGCGCCTCGGAGACCTGGCGGATCGCGTAGGGGAACTCCTCGCGCGTCGGCAGGACCGGCACGAGGGCGCGCTCGGCGAGGGCGCCGTGGCCGATCTCGCGGCGCTTCGGGGAGCCGACGCGGCCGGTCTCACCGGTGGAGTACGGCGGGAAGTTGTAGTTGTGCATGTAGCGCTTGCGGGTCACCGGGGAGAGGGTGTCCAGCTGCTGCTCCATGCGGAGCATGTTGAGGGTGGTGACGCCCAGGATCTGGGTCTCGCCACGCTCGAACACGGCGGAGCCGTGGACCCGCGGGATGGCCTCGACCTCGGCGGCGAGGGTGCGGATGTCCGTCACCCCGCGGCCGTCGATGCGCTTCTTCTCCTTGATCACGCGCTCGCGGACCAGCTGCTTGGTCAGCGAGCGGTACGCGGCGGAGATCTCCTTCTCGCGGCCCTCGAACTCCGGCAGGAGCTTCTCGGCGGCGAGCGCCTTGACGCGGTCCAGCTCCGCCTCGCGCTCCTGCTTGCCCGCGATCGTCAGCGCCTGGGCGAGCTCCGGGCGGACGGCGGCGGACAGCGCCTCCAGGACGTCGTCCTGGTAGTCGAGGAAGATCGGGAACTCGGCGGTCGGCTTGGCGGCCTTCGCGGCGAGGTCGGCCTGGGCCTTGCACAGCACCTTGATGAAGGGCTTCGCGGCTTCCAGACCGGCGGCGACGACCTCCTCGGTCGGGGCCTCGGCGCCGCCCTTGACCAGCTGGATGGTCTTCTCGGTGGCCTCGGCCTCGACCATCATGATCGCGACGTCGCCGTCCTCCAGGGTGCGGCCCGCGACGACCATGTCGAAGACGGCGTCCTCGAGCTCGGTGTGCGTCGGGAACGCCACCCACTGGCCGCGGATCAGCGCGACGCGGACGCCGCCGATCGGACCGGAGAAGGGCAGGCCGGCCAGCTGCGTGGACGCGGAGGCGGCGTTGATCGCCACGACGTCGTACAGGTGGTCGGGGTTGAGCGCCATGATCGTGGCGACGACCTGGATCTCGTTGCGCAGGCCCTTCTTGAAGGAGGGGCGCAGCGGGCGGTCGATCAGGCGGCAGGTGAGGATGGCGTCCTCGGAGGGACGGCCCTCACGGCGGAAGAAGCTGCCGGGGATCTTGCCGGCGGCGTACATCCGCTCCTCGACGTCCACCGTGAGGGGGAAGAAGTCGAGCTGGTCCTTGGGGTTCTTGGAGGCGGTGGTGGCCGACAGCACCATGGTGTCGTCGTCCAGGTACGCCACGGCGGAGCCTGCGGCCTGCTTGGCCAGGCGGCCCGTCTCGAAGCGGATGGTGCGGGTGCCGAAGGTGCCGTTGTCGATGACGGCCTCGGCGTAGTGGGTCTCGTTCTCCACTAGCAATTTCTCCGTTACTTGTCGTCTTTCGCCCCTCGTGCCCGTGTGGCCGGGGGGCGGTGGCGGAGAAGCGCTCCGTCTGGTGCGGGCCGGTCTTCGATCGAAGCACCCGGGGCTCACTTCCCCCCGGGGGCCACTACCGAGGACCGGCGGCGGCGAGGTGCGCTTCTCCTCGTGCGTGGTGCGTGACCCGCCCCTGTCCGTGTGTCGGGGCGCCGTCACGCTGTGTCGTCCGTATGGCGTTGTGCTACCACACTACAAAGGGGTGGTGACACTCCGCACGTACAGTTCCGTGCGTACAGCAAAGGGAGCGGTCCCGTTTCTCCCGGGAACCGCTCCCTTCACGGCGTCTTACTTGGCGCCCGCCGCACCGCGGCGGATGCCGAGGCGGTCGACCAGCGCACGGAAGCGCTGGATGTCCTTCTTCGCCAGGTACTGGAGAAGGCGGCGGCGCTGACCGACCAGGATCAGCAGACCACGACGGGAGTGGTGGTCGTGCTTGTGGGTCTTGAGGTGCTCCGTCAGGTCCGAGATGCGGCGCGAGAGCATGGCGACCTGGACCTCGGGGGAGCCGGTGTCGCCCTCCTTCTGGCCGAACTCGGTGATGATCTGCTTCTTCGTAGCGGCGTCGAGCGGCACGCGTACTCCTCGTAGTCTTTGTGTGGCCACCGAGTGCCCCCGGTCTGTGTCTCGGGGGAGCTTCCGTTACTCGGGAGGCGGGGATCCGCTGGGCGCGGCCTCCAGAGCGCGGGGCTCCGGGGGTGCGTACACAAACGGCCGTCGACCAGGGTACCAGGCGGTCGGGGCCCTCTTTGCCCTGGTCCCGCGAACCCCCCGGCGGAGCGGAGCGGGCCACTAGGGTGGGCGGGCTCGGATCGTTCGTACGTCGGGAAGGGGTCGCTGCGGCATGGCGGAGACGGCTGAGGAGATCAAGGCACGCAAGGAGCGGGAGCGCGACGAGCTCTACGCCCTCGACATCTCCGGTGTCGAGTGGCACTGCGCGCCGGGCGCCGAGGAGCACGAGGAGCGGGTCGAGATCGCGTACCTGCCCGAGGGGGCCGTGGCGATGCGGTCCTCGCTCGACCCGGACACGGTGCTGCGCTACACGGAGGCGGAGTGGCGGGCGTTCGTGCTGGGGGCGCGGGACGGGGAGTTCGATCTGGAGCCGGGGGCCGGGGAGTAGCGGGTAGGCGCGCGTGGGTCCGTCCGTAGGGCGGGTGCGCGTGGGTCCTTGGCCGTGTCCATGGCCGTGGGCTGTGCGCGCGTGGGTCCATGGCCGTGTCCATGGCCGTGGGCTATGCGCGCGGGTCCATGGCTTTGGGTCACGCGCGTGCGGGTCCTGGTCGGGGGCCACACGCGCGTGCGTGGTCGTTCGGCCGGGTACGGGCCGGGGGCCGGGGCGTCGACGGTGCTGATGCCCCGTGGGAGCCCGGCTCGCGCCCGGCGCGGGCAAGGTGGTGCGGTGGCACACGCGTGCGCGCGTCGCCGTCTTGGCGCACTTCCCGCATACCTCGACGGCCAGTGCTGCCGCTCCGCACGCGCGGGCATCGACCGATCACCCGTGTGGGCGACGCTTCCGGCCGGCACACCCAGGGCTTCGGCTGACGGCCGCGGCCGCTTCGCCGGTCTCGCGGACGGCGGCTCAGTTGCCGGCCATGGACCGCGCGGACGCGTACACGTCGAACACGGCGAGCGCCAGCGGGATCAGCGTCAGCAGGACGAAGGTCTCGGCGATCTCCGTGAAGCGCCCCCAGAAGGGGGTGACGCCGCTACGGGATGCGATCAGGCCGATTCCGGTCAGCAGGGCGGCGGTGGCGGCGATCGCTGCGGCGAGCCACACCGAGCGGACGTCGAGGCCGGTGGTGTCGCCCTGGAGCGCGTCGCGCAGGAGTTCCACGGGCGGGTTCAGGGCGAGCCCGAGGCCGAGGAAGACGAGGGCGGCGAGACCGGCGGCGAGCGTGGCGCCGACCTGCGCGGTGTAACGGAACAGGTGGGCCCGCATCAGCATGGCGATGCCCGTGGCGAGGGCGAGGAGCTGCGCCCACACGTTCTCGGAGAAGCCGAGCACGATGGACGCGCCGACCGTGACGAGCGCACAGCCGCCGACGAGACCGACGAGGAGTTCGTGGCCGCGGCGGACCTGGGCGGCGATGCGCCGGGCGTCGACGGGCTCGTGCCGGCCGGTGGGCTCCTCGGTGGTGTAGCCGCGGCCGGGGTTCGGCGGTTCGAAGCCGATGGGCAGCCGGGCGAAGCGCATGGACAGACCGGGCAGGAACGCGAGGGCGCAGACCGCGAGCGGGGCGCAGACGGCTGCCGTCTCGATGGGCTTCAGTTGCGTGAGCATCGCGACGAACGTGGTCAGCAGGCCGATAGCGGAGGCGAACACGAACGCCACGAACGGGCCGTCGCCGCTGGGCGACACCAGCGTGAGGACCAGGGCGGCGACGAGGACGGCCGCGCACGCGAGCAGGAACTGCAGGCGTCCGATGCCCTGCCCCTCCGACAGCGGGAGCAGTCCGGAGCCGGCCACGGCGATGTTCGGCAGAGCACCCAGGCCCAGGGCGACGGCCGAGCCGCGGTCGTCGTAGACGCGCGCGCGGACGCACGCGACGGTGACCAGGAGGAGACCGGTGACGGCGGCCAGGATGCCCTGGAGGCTGTTCATGTCGTGGCGGATCTCCGAACTCCAGACCACGAACGCGAGCAGTGCGGGCAGGACCCCGCCGGCGACCAGGCCGGCGGCGCGGGTGAGGGTGCCGCTCCACAGTGTGCGGTCCTCGGTCACGGCGGAGGCGACCGCTTCGGAGACGTCGTCGTGGACCGCCGGGGGCAGCGACTCGGCGAACGGACGCAGCGTCAGCAGCTCGCCGTCGAGGATGCGCTGAGCGGCGAAGGAGCGGGCTGCGTCGAGGACGGTGCCGTCCCGGCGCACGAGGTGGTAGCCGACCGGGGCGCCCTCGGCGGGGCTCTGCCGGGAGAGCCGCAGGATCTCCGGGTAGAGGTCGGCGACTGACACGTCGTCGGGCAGCGCGACGTCCACACGGCTGTCGGGCGCCACGATGGTGACTCGGCAGAATCCGAACCCGGTGCCCGCCCCGGAAGGGGCTCCGGTGCCCGCTCCGCCGGTCGCGCCGGTCGGCGCGGAGGCCGTCATGCTCACCTGCTGTTCCCCCTCGTCGATGGTGCGGCGTTCGCGGTGTCGAGCGCGCGACCGCCTGTAACGATGCCGTGTGGGTTGCGCCTTGCCGGCCGCGCCGTCGGTCCCGTACGCCCCGTCGCGCGTGAGCAGGCGGCGAACCCCCTGACGATCAGTGCGCAAGGTCTGGTTTTCCCGCGCCCGATTCGCAACTGCTCACTGGTCTCACGGGCACCCTACCGCCCACCGATGTCAGTGGTTGTCAGTAGGATCGCGCTTCGCGATCGACATTCGCCGGACACGGGGCGGCGGACGGAACGGTCGCTCCGGCAAGGGGAATTGGTGCGAAGTGAGCCACATCGTCGTCAAGCGCCCACCGCGGGCTCTGCCGCGGGAAGTGCCCACGAACGAGGTCGTCCTGCAACCTCCGCCGGAGCTGCCGCGCGGGGAGCGGGAAGGCGCCCTGATGCAGCTCCTGCCCATGCTCGGCATGGGCGGTTCGGTGGTGTTCTTCTTCAACCCCCAGGCTCAGCCCTTCATGAAGATCATGGGCATGGTCATGGTGGCCTCCACGATCGCGATGGGCATCGCGATGCTGATCCGCTACCGGCGGGGCAGCCAGGGGCAGATCGCCGACATCCGCCGCGACTACCTGCGGTACCTGTCGCAGACCCGGCGTGCGGCACAGCGAACCGCCAAGGCGCAGCGCGACGCCCAGTACTACCTGCACCCTTCGCCTGAGCAACTGTGGGCGCTGGTCGCCGAGGGCAGCCGGGTGTGGGAACGCCGCGCAGGCGACGAGGACTTCGGGCAGGTGCGCGTGGGTCTCGGAGCGCAGTCCCTGGCCACCCCGCTGCTTGCGCCGGAGACCGCCCCGGTGGACCAGTTGGAGCCACTGACGGCGGGGGCCATGCAGCGGTTCCTGGCCACGCACAGCACACTCGACGATCTGCCGATGGCGGTCTCCCTGCGGGCCTTCTACCACGTGTCGATCAGCGGTGATCCGGTCACCGTGCGCGGCGCCGCCCGCGCGGTCACCAGCGCCCTGGCCTCACTCCACTCCCCCGAGGACCTCGTCATCGCCGTCGCCACCGGGCGGGAGTCCGCGCCCGAGTGGGAGTGGGCGAAGTGGCTGCCGCACGTGCAGGCCAGAGGCGAGGCGGACGGCGCCGGCAGCCTGCGTCTGATCACCACGAACCCCATCGAGCTGGAGGACCTGCTGGGTGCCAGGCTGCAGAGCCGCCCGCGCTTCCACCCGAGTGCGCCGCCGGTGCCCGAACAGCCGCACGTGGTGGTCGTCCTGGACGGTGTCTCCCTGCCGCCGACCTCGCTGCTCGCCAGCCCCGAGGGACTGCAGGGCGTGACCGTCCTGGAGGTCGTACCCGGCGAGCTCACCACCGGGCGCGGCGACCTGTCCGTCGTCGTGCACCCGCGCGAGCTGCGGCTGGAATCGGCGCACGGCATGGTCTACGAGGGCACACCCGACGTGCTGTCCTACGAGGCGGCGGAGGCGCTGGCCCGGCAGCTGGCGCCGCTGCGGATGGCCTCCGGCGGTGACGACGACGAACCGCTGCTGGCCAACCTGGAGTTCACCGATCTGCTGAACCTCGGGGACGCCGCCGCCGTCGACCCGCGGCGCACCTGGCGGCCGCGTTCGCAGTCGGAGCGGCTGCGCGTGCCGATCGGTGTCGGCGAGGACGGCCGGCCCGTGATGCTCGACCTCAAAGAAGCCGCCCAGGAGGGCATGGGGCCGCACGGCCTGTGTGTGGGCGCGACCGGTTCCGGCAAGTCGGAGCTGCTGCGCACCCTGGTCCTCGGCCTCGCGGTCACCCACTCCTCCGAGACTCTGAACTTCGTCCTCGCCGACTTCAAGGGTGGTGCGACGTTCGCGGGCATGTCCCAGATGCCGCACGTGGCCGCGGTCATCACCAACCTCGCCGACGACCTGACCCTCGTCGACCGCATGGGTGACTCGATCCGCGGCGAACTCAACCGCCGCCAGGAGATGCTGCGCGACGCGGGCAACTACGCCAACATCCACGCCTACGAGAAGGCCCGGGCCGCCGGTGCCGCGCTGCAGCCGATCCCCTCGCTCGTCCTCGTCATCGACGAGTTCAGCGAACTGCTCACCGCCAAACCGGACTTCATCGAGATGTTCGTGCAGATCGGCCGCATCGGCCGGTCGCTCGGCGTGCACCTGCTGCTGGCCTCGCAGCGCCTGGAGGAGGGCCGCCTGCGCGGCCTGGAGACCTACCTCTCCTACCGGATCGGTCTGCGCACCTTCTCGGCGGCCGAGTCCCGCGCCGCGATCGGCGTCCCGGACGCCTACGAGCTGCCGAACGTGCCCGGTTCCGGCTTCCTGAAGTACGGCACGGACGAGATGGTCCGCTTCAAGGCGGCGTACGTCTCCGGCGTGTACCGCTCCAGCGCCCAGCAGGCGGCGACGTACGGCGGTCCGCTCCCGGTGGACCGCCGGCCCGTGCTGTTCACCGCGGCGCAGGTACCGGTGCAGTACGTGGCGGTGCCGCAGCAGCGACAGCAGGGGGAGCCCGAGCGGACCGATGACGCGCTCGCCGACACCGTGCTCGACGTGATCGTGCGGCGGCTGGAGGCACAGGGCCCGGCGGCCCACCAGGTGTGGCTGCCGCCGCTGGACAGCCCGCCGTCGCTGGACTCCCTGCTGCCCGGCCTCGCCGCCGTACCCGGCCGCGGGCTGACGCAGCCCGGTTACGAAGGCGCGGGCCGGCTGGTGATCCCCGTCGGCCTCGTCGACAAGCCGTTCGAGCAGCGCCGTGACCCGCTGTGGACGGACTTCGGCGGTGCGGCCGGCCACATGCAGATCCTCGGCGGCCCGCAGTCCGGCAAGTCGACCCTGCTGCGCTCGATCGTCGCCTCGTTCGCGCTGACGCACACCCCGCAGGAGGTCCAGTTCTACGGCCTGGACTTCGGCGGTGGCGGTCTGGCGTCCGTGGCGGGACTGCCGCACGTGGGCGGCGTCGCCTCACGCCTCGACCCGGAGAGGGTCCGGCGCACGGTCGCCGAGGTGTACGGCATCATGACCCGCCGCGAGGAGTACTTCCGCACCTCGGGCATCTCCTCGATCGCCGAGTTCCGCACCCGGCGCGCACGCGGTGAGATCTCCACGACCGACCAGCCGTGGGGTGACGTCTTCCTGGTCATCGACGGCTGGGGCAACTTCCGCCAGGACTACGACGGTCTGGAGCCGGCCGTCGTCGACATCGCGGCGCGCGGCCTCGGTTACGGCATGCACGTGATCCTCACCGCCTCGCGGTCGATGGAGGTCCGCTCCAACCTCAAGGACCACCTGATGAACCGCCTGGAACTGCGGCTCGGCGACCCGATGGACTCCGAGTTCGACCGCAAGGTCGCGGCCAACGTGCCGACCGGTGTCCCAGGCCGCGGCCAGACCCCGCAGCGCCAGCACTTCATGGCGGCGGTCCCCCGCATAGACGGTCTGTCCTCCGACACCGACCTGGCCGAGGCGACGCAGGCGCTCGCCGCGGAGGTCTCCCGGCACTGGCAGCAGCCCGGTGCCCCCGAGGTGCGGCTGCTGCCCCGGGAGTTCCCGGCGCAGCAACTCCCGCCCGGCAACCGCTTCCCGAACCGCGGCGTCGCCTTCGCTCTTGACGAGGACAACCTCGAGCCGGTGTTCGTCGACTTCGAGCAGGACCCGTTCTTCCTCGTCTTCGGCGAGAGCGAGTCGGGCAAGTCGAACCTGCTCAAGCTGCTCATCCAGCAGATCACCGCGCGTCACGACGGCAACGAGGCGAAGCTCTTCGTGGTCGACAACCGGCGCTCGCTGCTCGGCGTGACCCCGGAATCGCATCTGGCGGAGTACATCCCCATGTCCAACCAGATGCAGCACCACATGGACGCGCTGGCCAACCTGATGCAGCGCCGCACGCCGACCGCCGACGTCACCCCCGAGCAGCTGCGCGACCGCAGCTGGTGGCAGGGCCCCACCGTGTACATCGTCATCGACGACTACGACCTGGTGTCCACGTCCAGCGGCAACCCGCTGGCCGGCCTCACGGACATGCTCCCGTTCGCCCGGGACGTCGGCGTCCGCTTCATCATCGCCCGCTCCACCGCGGGCGCGGGCCGCGCGGGCTACGAGCCGTTCATGCAGCGCATGAAGGAGCTCGGCGCCCAGGGCGTGGTCCTCGCCGGTGACTCCGCCGAGGGCGACCTGCTGGGCGGCGTACGGCCGCGTCCGATGCCCGCGGGGCGGGGCGTGTTCGTGTCGCGGAAGCGGGGAAAGCCGTTGGTCCAGGTGGCGTTGGTGGCGGACGGGCTTCGGTGACGGGCACCGCCCGTGCGCGGCGGGCGGCTTCGGGGTCGTTTCGCTTCGTTTCGCTTCGGCGGGGCGGCCCCGTTGCCGTTGATCGCGGCGGTCGGGAGAGGGATCGGCCGGAGAGATGCCGTTAAGTCATAGCGCCCGGGGTTCGGGTGCCCACTGCTGTGGCTGGGCATCGGACGCGGCTGTGCTCGGTACGGGACTCGGGGTACGGGGCTCGGGGGCCATGGCAGGAACCGCGCCACCAGCTCATGCGGCGGCAGCGCGCACACGACGCCGGCTCCCCTCCTGCCCCCTTGCGTCGCTCGTCCCGTCCCCCACACGCAGCAGGGTGGACGCCTCCCGCGCGCGCCCACCCTGTGTTCGTCCTGCGAACCAGCCGTCCTCTTACAGGAAGTAGCTGGCGGCCTTCTTGTCGCCTTCCATGTACGTACCACCGGACTGGCCGACGACGTGGCCGATGCCCGTCAGCGCCTGGTGGATGTCGTTGGCTTCCTTGTCCCAGCGGGCCAGCTTGTCGCCGAAGGAGCCCTGGGCCTGACCCGCCCAGTACTGCTTGCTGCTCTCGACCATCTTGCGGAGCTCCGCCAGGTCTTGCTCGAGCTGCTTCGCCTCGTTGCCGATGTTGGTGGCCGCGAAGTCCAGCGCGTCGTACGTTACGGAAAGACCGTCATCGTTACGGCTCATGCCTGCCTACCTCGTCTCACTCGTATGCGGTGGGTGATATGGGGGATGTCGTGCTCCAAGCCCTCAGCCCGGACCGAAGTCCTCGGGTCAGGGCCGCTCACATCGAGTTGAAAGCCGACGGCTGAACCGTGGGGGCACCGTCCTGGAGGTTGATCCGGTTGACCGCCGCGCGGACCTCGTCTTCCTTGCTGTCCTTGATGTTGCGCGTGGTGGTCATGGCCTCCATGACCTCACCGAGGATGTTGCCGATCCTGGCCAGAGACTCGTTGATCTCGTACTGCTTCCGGTCGAACTCGGCGCGACCGATGCCCTGCCACTGGCCTTCGAGGCTGTCGATGACGCCCTGAAGTTTGTGCACCCGCTTCCGGATGCCCTCGTACTTCTCGAACATCTGCTTCTGCAGCTTGACTACTGCTGCGTCTTCGAGCTTCTGGTCCATCGCCATGGCCAGCCATCCCTTCCGCTGTGTGTTGTCTGGTCGATCGGTCCCACGTCACCTCCTGTTGGAGAAGGTGAACGCGGTGTTGAGACCGAGCCGTAGGCCCTGTGGCTCACGGCCGGGTACGCCCGGCTCGGGTGGCTGGTCCAGTCACCTCGCGCGCCGCGCCCGCAGCACGGCGGTGCCGACACCGCTGATCACGATCACTGCGGCTGCGGCGCCCAAGGGGATCCACAGGGTGCTGCTGCTGTTGTCGTCAGCGGCCGCTTCCGCGTCCGATCCTGCCGCCGAAGTCCCGTCGGCTGAGCCCTTTTCGGGGGACTGTGACGCGGCTGCCGCAGAAGCGGAGGAGGAGTTGTCAGTGTCGTCCCTGTCGCTCGCGTCCCGTGCCCCTGCCTTGGCCAGCACGTCGCCCCCGTTGATCTCCGCCAGCGGGTCGACGTCCGGGGCGCCGGCGTCGTAGTCGGGGTCCGCCAGGACGACTCGCGGACGGATCATTCCATAGCCCGCGTACTTGCTGGGTTCGTCCTTGGGCCAGCCACGGCCGGCGGTGTCGAGCAGGGCTCGGGTGACCTGATTGACGGTCCAGTCGGGATGGGCGGACCAGATGAGTGCGGCGGAGGCGGAGACGAGGGCGGTGGCGTGGCTCGTCCCGCGCTGCTCGCAGTACGAGCGGAAAGTCTCGTCGCACCACCCGGGCACCTTTTCACCGGGCGCGACCAGGTCGGCGAAGCCGTGCGATGACTTCTTGGCGAAGTCTGAGACGTTGTAGGAGGAGCCGACTGCCGCAACCCCCAGCACGTAAGGGTAGATGGCCGGCGCGTCGGGGAATCCGTCGTTCCCTACTGACGCGACAAGCAGCTTGCCCTTGGAGGCAGCGTATTTCACGGCCTCCTCGCCCTCATCGGAGTGCATGCCTCCGATGGACAAGTTGATGATTCTGGCATCACTGTCGGCCGCAGCTCTCAGAGCCTCTGCTGAATCAGGCGACTTGGCGTACTCCGTCGGATCCGTCTCGAGCCCTTCGAGCGCGACCCGGTACGGAACAATTTTTGCGCCGGGCGCCAGTCCCTGAATGCCCCCGCCTGCTCCTGTGCCGACGATCAGCTCCGCCATGGTGGTTCCATGGCCGCTGAAATCCTTGGTGACGTGGTAGTCGAGAGCTCTGGGGACCTCGTCGGTCAGGACCTGGCCCTTCAGCGATGACGTGTTCGGGTTGACACCGGTGTCGATGACGGCAATCTTGACGCCTTCACCCGTGCTGACGTTCCACATCTGGTCGGTCTTCATCGGCCCCAGGTACCACTGCATCGACTGTGCGTCAGCCGCAGAGGCATTCGGGGTCAGCCCTATGCTCAGAGCAGCCAGAGCGCCGGAGAGCGCACCCAACGAACGCGCCCACCTGCCGCACCGTGTCCCGAGGCGCGTCGTCACTGACTTCATGGTGTTGTCAATCCTCGCTAGCACTCAGTTGACGACCGGCGGCACATCGCGCCGCGGCTTGCTGGGCAGGTGCGTCTCCTCGTCCTCGACGACATAGTCGGGACGCTGTGATCCCTGCGGCTCTCTGTCGTCGCCGGGCTTGCCCTTGCGGCCAGGCCGACGGGCGAGACCCGCGCCGCCTTGCGTCATGCCGTTGCGCTCGGCCTGAACAGCGGAGCTACGTCCCGTCGGGGTGCCTGTCACAGGTTTGGCCCCGCCCCCGGCACCGCCGCGAGAAGCACCGCCTGAGCCGGCACCGAGCTTCACGCCGGACTGAGGCGCGCCGAAGACGCCACGTTGTCCGGGACCACCGCTCGACGACCGGGGACCGCTCGTCGGACCAGCGCCGACCACTGTGCCCCGGGGAATTCGCGGCCCGTTCTTCGCTCCGGCACCCCCGGTGGCTGCGGGCCGACCTCCGACCACCCCGTTCGCGCGGCCCATGCCCGCGGCCGGGCCGGCATTGGCTCGGGCTCCCGTCATACCGCCGGGCCGGGGGGTGCCCCCGGACACGCCCGAGTGCCCCATCGGGAACGGTTTCGAACCAGCACCGACTCCCTTGGCGAGCGGCTGGCCGGACGCCGTGGGACGCCCCATCGGGTTGGTGGCACCAGGGCCCGAGGTCCGTCCGGTGGCGGGATTGGTCGGACCGGGCTGAGTGCGCCCCTGAGCGGACGCGGGAGTGCGCGGTCCACGAATCCCACCCGTGGTCCTTCCCTGGGACTGACCGGTGATTGAGGGCCCGTAGCTGTCGAACGATCCCGATTGGCCACTCACTGCGGGTGGGGTACCGGTGACCGGCGAAACGGGCCCGGTAACCGGCTGGGTGGTCGGCGGCAAGGTACCGACGCTGTCAATGTTCGTACCGACGAAGTCGTCCGGATAGGTGACCGTTCCAGTGGCGGGAACGCCCGGCACTGTTGTATCGCTTGCCCTCTGCACTCCTGGACGCCCGGCTGCTTCAGCCGGCGCGTCGTGACGTGAGGCTGCCGCGGCGCTGCCACTCGCTGCGGCAGACCCGGCGGATTCAGCGGGCCCAGCGGATCCTTCCCCGCGGGGAGCCGCCGGCACCGGGACGTTGGGCACCGTCCCGAATGTCGGAGGCTTCTCCTGCAGCGCCGCGAGCTGCTGACTCGACACCGCGTAGTACGACGCCAACCGATTCATCTGGTTGATCGCCTCTTGGCGGTCCTTTTCCACCTTCACAGCGGCGTCGTAATCATCCTTCTTCGCGGTCTTCTCTGCCTCAGTGAAGTTCTCCGGACGCTTGAGGTTCTTGGGGTCACGACCAGGCATGGCCTTGCGTACCGATGAGAGGCCCATCGAGGCGGCGACGAGTTGGTCGCCCGCCTTCCCGGCGAATTCGCTCAGGTCGGTCGAGCCCGTGACGAGCGACTCGCTCCACGCACGGAAGGCCGTGCCACCTTCACCGACCCACGTGACACCCTTGACGTCGTCACGCAGTGTGTCTGCCGCATCCTTGATGGCGGTCCGCGCGTCCAGCAGCGCGTTGCCCGATGACTCCAGATCCTCGGGGTCCGTCTGCTCGACCAGGTCGATCATCTCGTTGAGGTCGAGGTCCTTCGCCGCGAAGTCGGTGCTGGCGAAGACCGCCTTGCCAGGAGCGGTGGATCCGACCACCGCTCGGAGGGGATCGGTCACCAGCCGGGAAAAGAACCCGCTGCCGGCCGGGTGCTCGGCAGACCGAGCGATGTCGGCGAAGGAGTTCTGGTTGCGGGCGCGCTCGAGGTCTTCCCTGTGCTGCTCGTCTGTCATCGTCAGGCCCCCATCCCGGACTCGTTCTCGGCGGAGTGCTGGCGACTTGCCCTCTGCTCGATTTGCTTGATCTCCGAGCGGATCTCCCAGAACCGACGACGCTGCTCGTCGTCGAGATTCTCGTAGCCATGGGCCGCGCCCTTGACCGCGATGCCGATCGCCTCGATGTGAAGGTGCAGCGTCTTGGACAAGGTGGTGAGCTGCTCATGGACGCTGTTGTACTGGGTGTACAGACTGCGCGCTTCAGGAAAGGCGTCGGCGCGCCCGCTACTCAGTGAGGAGGCTTTGATTGTCTGCGCTCCTACCCTCTTCGGGTTGCCTGCCGACTCCTCAAGTGTCCGGAGCACCCCGTCCACTTGGGAGACGAACTTCCTGAGCGCCTCGTTACTCGCCTCCAGGTCCGCCTTTCTGGCCGCCGACGCGCCCCCCACCATGTCCGCTGGCAGCACGATGCCCTCTCCCCCGTTTCCCCGTGACATCCCATCGAGGCCGATCAAGTCCGGGCCGGCCCGCTTGCGCGCTCGCTCGCTCGCTCGCCATACGATCGCAAAGCGAGCCGCGCCGAACAATGCGTTTACCACTGTAGTCAACCCGCACTTCGGGTCCAACTGTGTTGCGTGTTGCTTCAGTTACGAGCCCGTGGGCACGCCACCGCAAACCCCGTGTGCCGCGTTGCTGAGGTGCCGGTCACCGCCAGCGCGAAGCCTCCACTGCGATCTTCGCCACACCTCCACGGGCGGGTCCCAGCGGCGCGCCACGAGGAGGAACCGGCCACCGACAGGCAACTCTGCGTCAAACTTGCACACGCACACAGCACTGCTCCGCCTGCTGACGCTACCGTCTCTCCCGCCACAGAAGGAAAGCAATCTGATGAGTGAGGCGCGCAGCGTCCGCAGGGCTCAACGCTCAGGCAGCTCAACCGAGTCTCACCCCTGCGGTAGTGCCTCGCCGTGTTCGGCCGCTGAGGCAACACGACCGAAGGCACGGGATTCCCCACGAACCTTCACGCCGGACAATCCACACACATGGAGAGCTGCGAGCTTCCGGCCCTACCAGGTTGCTAAGCTCCGGCAGCCGGGCAGCACGGGGGAAGGGTCCATCCATGGCATGGGACGAGTGGGAGCAGCTCAAGACCGAGGCCGGCGAACGGCAGTCCGCTCAGATGCAGTTGAACCAGCTCGACCCTGGTGACGGGTCGCCGGGTACGGCGGGCGGACGGTCGTCGTACGGCGATCTGAAGGTCGCCAACGCTTCGCTGACGAAGATCAGCAAATCCGCGCACAGCTTGTACAACGCCCTGTGGGACAAGGCCCGCGTCTCCGTCCCCAGCAGTGACTCCGCGGCCAGTGACCTGTCGAAGCAGGGCTTCGCCCTGGGGGCGGGGCTGCAGCACGTGTCGAACCGGTGGGAGGAACAGCTCAGGTCCCTCATGGACGCGTGCGCGCAGATCACGAACCATCTGCAGGTCACGAAGAAGATCCACGCCGGTGACGACAACTTCATCGTGCGCCAGATGAGCAGCATCGACACCTTGGATGCCGGCTTCGACGAGCGCGTCGGGCAGCCCGGCGAGAAGAACCGCATCTACGGGGAGAAAAAGGACGAGAAGAAGAAGGACGAGTAGCGGGCGGCTCAGGGGTACGCCGGTGTGTTTCCCCGGCAGCCGGCCGGTGACCAGCACGCGGCTCACGGACCCGCTCAGCCACTGCTCGACACTTCTGGACTTCTGGGGATAGAGACGGATGGACCTCGAAACTCTGCGCGACGCCAACTTCAAGCTCCTCGACGACGCCGTCACGGACTGGTCGACCCTGGTCAAGCACTTGGAGACGCTGAAGAAGGACGCTGAGGAAGAACTGCACCAGGCCGCCAACAAGGCGGACTGGGCCGGTGTGAACGCTCAGGTGTCGAAGGAGTTCATCGGCAAGACGGCCGGTGAGTTCAGCGACGCCCACACGCAGGCGACGACCATCCACAAGATCCTCGCGGACACGCGGACGGAGCTGAAGGGCTATCACCAGGAGCTCGTCAACGCGATCGACGGTGGCCGGAAGAACAACCTGACGGTCATCGGCTACGAGGGCGGGTTCACCGTCACGACGAACGTGCCGCCGGAAGGCCGGGCGGCGCAGGACAAGGACAACCAGTCCGAGATCACCGCGCTCCGCGACCAGCTCCAGAAGATCCTCGACAAGGCGACCGAGAGCGACAACTCGGCCAAGACGGTCCTGACGGCCATCGCCGACCAGAGCAGGCTCGGCTTCTCGGACGCCTCGTACAAGGACCGGGACAGTGCCGCGGAGGCCGTCAAGCAGGCCGACGAACTGGCGAAGCTGGCGCGGAAGGATCCCAGGGACCTCAGCACCGAGGAGTTCGACCGGCTCCTCAACGGGCTCGACAAGTACGGCAACGACGATCTGTTCGCCGAACGGTTCGCCACGACGCTCGGCCCGCAGAAGACGCTGGAGTTCTGGACCGGCGTCAACGACCCTCACCGGGGCAACTATGAACTCGGACAGGAGCGCCTGGACAAGTTCGACGATCTGCAGCGCAGCCTGGGCACCACGCTCGCCAATGCCACGCAGAGCGATTCCGTCGCGATGACCGACTGGAAGCGCACCATGGTCGACGTCGGCGACAAGCCGATCTACGGCAACAACGGCGGCCCCATGGGCTTCCAGGTCATGAGCAACCTGATGCGGACCGGGGACTACGACGACCAGTTCCTGAAGGACTACGGCAACAAGCTCATGGCCACCGAGCGCAAGCTCACCGGCAATGGGGAGCATGCCAACCCCGCGTGGGTGCGAGGGATGTCCGCTGGCCCTCTGCTGAACCGGATCGGCGACGACAGCGGCAACGATCCGCTTACTGGCTACCTGAAGGGCCTCTCCAACAGTCCCGACGCGGCCACGGACTTCTTCAACCAGGAGTTCGTCAACAAGGACGACAAAGACAACCCCTTCGAGCGGGACACCGACGGCAACGGCAAGAACGGCAAGGTCTCGCTGTCCAACTTCCAGTACCTGTTCGAGGAACGGGAATGGCCGGAGGAAACCGACAGCAAGGGCGAGGATCTTCACACGGGGAAGAACAACCTGGCGCTCGCCCTCGAAGCCGCGACCACGGGGCATCCCGCTGGTGAGATTCCCACCCCGGATACACCTGCCCACAACGAGGAGCAGACCAAGCTGTTCGAGAGCATCGTGGCCTCCATCTCCGACGACAGCACACGACTGACTGAACACGGCTACATGTCGGACAGCATGGGGCAAATCACCCGTGAATACCTGCCGGACATCAACCGTGCAATGACAGACGTGGAAATGAACGAGACGTCAGAGGCTACGCGTGACCAACGCGAACGGATACAGAATCTGTTTCCGATCTCTGGTTCAGACGCTCAGATGAACCACCGGGACGTGAGCCGTTTTCTCATGGCTGTGGGCCAGAACCCGGAGGGATTCGCCGCGATCGAGACCGGACAGAAGACCTACATGGCCAACCTCATGGACCATCACCTCAATCCGAGCCTGCCCGAGAGTAAACGGTACTCCAGCGACTTGGGGCTCACTGTCCGCGAAATCGCTCACGGATCCGGAGAAGTCTCAGGCTCTCTTGCAGTAGGCCGCATGGAGGCAGTTGCAGGCCCGGCGGAAGAGGACGACAAAGCCTACGAACACCGTATGGCCCAGTGGAAGAACGGTATTTCCGGATTCGTCGGCACTGGCATCGGCGTAGGCACTTCATTCATCGCCACTCCAGTTGGAGGGGCCGTAGTCGGTGGATTGGCGGGTACTGCGAGCAGCTTGGTGATGGAGCAACTTTTCAAGGACGCCGAAGGACGGGCCAAGGAAGAAGCTGGTCCCAAGATGGGTGAACGTTGGGAGAACGGGCAGGACCTTAATATTCGCTATACGATTCTCGCTGCCGAGCAGGCAGCCAAGGCGCACCACCTGCCTGACACAGGCACCATAGGTGAGTATGCACGCACAGGTGCACGCGATGGCTACCTCCATGCAGGCACATACTTGGATCAAGTTGCGCCCGAATTGCGGACCGATATCTGACCTGCCCGGAAGCGCAAAGCTGCATCTTCACACCCATGACGAAAGGAAAAAAGAGTGAGGCATCGCCGACGCGCGTCTGAAGGGCAACTTCGCATGGTCACAGCTTCAGCGCTGGCGATCATCGCACTCGCCGCAACAGCAGGCTGCTCATCGTCCGGCGAGAAACGGGATTACACCGTCCCATCATCCCTGTGCGGAATGGCTGTGCCGAGTGGCGAGTTGAGGACCTTCTTGCCCGCCGGCTCAAAGATCTCTGTTCAGGACACCACACCTGTCGACCGTACGAAGAGATGCATCGTCACCGTAGACGGTGACAGGGCTCTGGTTGCTAGCAGGGAGTGGTGGGAAAAAAAGGACGACATCGCGACCGTAGCGTTTGCTCATTCCCAAGTTAAGACTGGAGAACTCGGCGATCGAGGCCGAATTCTTTACTCAGAGCTGGGCGCCGTCGGTAAAACGCGGTGCGTCGATGCAGCCCACCCAGAGGATGTCTTGTACGTCGCGGTGGAAGCATACAACGAGGGTTCGAAGAACGCACCCGGCATGAAGAAACTCATCGCCTCTTACACAAACGCTGTCGAAAGCTCAAGTGACTGCCGGTGATTGGGCTCTTGACGTGAGCGTCTCGGAAAGACGGACGCCCATTCCTGAGCCGCGAGTGGTGGAAAAAGGGCGACAGCATCTCCGAGGTGCCCGATCGGTCCCCCCAGTTGGAGTCGGAGGAAGTGCCGGCGGACGACTTCATCCAGCCCAGCACCGGAGCCCGATGAAGGCGGAGTCCTGCGCGAGCGCTGACCACGCGAATCGAACGCTCTTCACAGCCCTTGAGGCCCACGCGCGCGGCGTGGACGACGCCGACGCCACGAAGAAGCTGATCACCGCTTACACCCAGTCTGTGGAGGGCTCGGACACATGCCGCTGACCCCGGAAGGACGGAAGCCCCGCCGTCTCCCGCGACACGCTCTCGCATCCTGCGCCGCCCTCGCGCTGCTGGCCGGCTGCGGCAGTGCCGACGGCAGCGGCACCCGCTCCGCCGGTGCGCCCGCGCCACTCAGTGCCGGGCAAGCCGCAGCCACGCTGCCCGACGCACAGACCGCCCCGGGATGGAAGGTCACCGCGCCACCGGTCGCGTATCCGCAGAGGAAGGCCCGGGAACTGGGAGTGGCCCGGTGCTACGAAGGAGCCGAGGAGTGCGCGAAGCCGCGGGTCACCGGCACCTCGGGGATGGCGGGCGGCCATGGCAAGCCGCGATTTGACTTCGTTCTGATGGCATACGAGGACGAGGACGCCGCGCGGGCTTCCTACGCGCCCGTGTGGAAGGCCTGGAGCGGGCGGAGCGTCGAGCCGCGCGAGCTGGACCTCGGGGAGATCGGGGACGAGAACGATGCCGTGAGCGGTCTGCATTTCTCGCTCGCGGACGGGGCCAAGGCGGCCATCGCACAGGTGCGGGTCGGCAGCGTGATCATGGTGACCGTCGGTGAAGCCGGCCCTGGCATCGAGTTGCCGGGCAGGCTCGAGGAGTTCACCGCCGTCTTCGCGGAGCGAGCCGAGCAGGCTCAGGACGGAAAGACGCCTTCCGCCGCCCTGGACGACGTGGGCTGACCGGTCAGCACGCCCCTTCCCGTGAGGTCACCGTGAGCCGGTAGCCCAACTCGGTGTACGTCCCCTCGCCGCCCGTGATGCCCGGCGGCGTGTAGTCGTCCTCCTTCGAGCGCACGCGCTCGATGTGGAAGCAGAACTCGGCGTCGGCGCCGTTGGCGGAGACGGTGAGGTACGCGTCGGCATCCGTGTTGCCGTCGGCCGCTGCGGCGGCGACGCCGGACTGCGGGGCGTCGCCCCCGCCGTTCTCGACGACCTCGCTCTCGATGAGCGTGTCGTACTCGTAGATGTGGGTGGCGGGTTCGCCCCATTCGTCGACCCGGTACAGGGACCCGTCGAGCTCGTACGTGGCCTGTTCCACCGCGCTCTTCAACTCGTCGTCGCTCCACTTCAGGTCGTCTTCCACAGCGAGGCCTTGGAAGCCCCTCACCGTGCCGATCACCGCCATGCCTATGAAGAGGATGCGGGCGGCGACGAACGCCGCGTCCGGGATATCCGGCGCGGACGGGTTGAGGGACTCGCGCCACGCACGCACCCGATCCGCCTTGATGCAGGCCATGGCGATCAGCACGGCCGCCAGGGCGAAGGTGATGATCGACATTTTCGTCAGCATGCCGGGCCTCCCAGGTCTCTGCGTCGGCGTCGCGCGTCCCGTACCGCGACCGCCGTCCCACCGAGTCCCGCCGCCAGGACGAGGCCGCCGACCACGACGTAGGTGCCGAGGCGGGTGTTGCGTTCCTCCGGAGTCTCGCCGAAGTGGACGGGGGCCACCGAGGGGGCCTCGGCACCGACCGGGTTCTGCTCGGGGCGGGGGGACTCGACGGGGCTGGCCGGGTCGACGTCGGTGAGGGCCCTGACCGGGTCGACCACGCCCCAGCCGACGAGGATGTCGTGGCCGGGGATGGTGCGTTCCGCGGTCTGTTCGATCTGGGCGACGATCTGCCGGGCCGTCCACCGGGGGTGTTCGGCCTTCAGCAGGGCGGCCACGCCGGCGACGTACGGGGCCGAGAAGCTGGTGCCGTTGTCGGAGCAGTGTCCGTCGCCGGGGACGGTGGAGATCATGTCGACGCCGGGTGCGGCCACCCCCACGAAGCTGCCGGACTGGGAGAAGGGGGCGCGCTCGTTGTTGCGGTCCGAGGAGGCCACGGCGAGGACGCCCTCGTACGAAGCGGGGTAGGTGACCTTGACGTTGCCGCCGAGCCCGTCGTTCCCGGCCGAGGCGACGATCACCACCTGTTTGCCCAGGGCGTAGTTCACCGCCTGTTCCAGCTCATCGGCCGGTTTCACGGCGTTGGCCGTGTCCTGGGAGATGTTGATGACGTCCGCGCCCACGTCCACGGCGTGGCGGATGGACTGTGCCAGGGTCAGCGCCGTGCCGTTGCCCTCGGCGTCGTTCTGCTTGATCGGGATGATCGTGGCCTCGGGGGCCAGGCCCACGAAACCGGTCCCCTTCACGGGGCGTGCGGCGATGATGCCGGCCACGCGGGTGCCGTGGCCGACCGTGTCCGTCGTGCCGCTCGCGTTGCCGCGCTCGATCTTCTCGCCCTTCTTGTTCTTCCGAGGGAGGAAGTTCCTGCCCTTCGACGCGTCCACGGCCTCGGTGAGCTGAGGGTTCTCGACGTCGACGCCCGTGTCGACGACGGCGACCCGGACCCCCTCGCCCTTCGTCTGCGCCCACAGCTCGTCGAGGTTGACGCGTTGCAGCGACCAGGGGCGGCCCTCGTACTTCTTCGAGGGGAAGGTGCACTGGCCGCTGTCGTCCGCCCGGGCCTCGGGAACCGGGAGGACGAGTTGGGTCGTCGCCGTGAGGGCCGTCGTGGCGAGCAGTATCGCCACCAGCGCGCGGCTCCCGGGCCTGATGTGGCCTGCTTTCAGCATCAGTTCGCTCTCCTACCGGACGCCCGCGGCTACGAGCCCTGCGGCTGACGCGCCGCCGCCTCGGACAGGCGGGGGCCCGTGGGCAGGAACCTCGACCAGGCCAGGGGGACGGGGGCCGGGTCGACCTTCTCGTAGCCGAGCCTGGTCTGGGCGATCCTGGCCTCGGTCAGTGCCTGCTCGCGCTGCTCCGCGGAGGTGCCGATGCCCTTGTCCTTCGTGGCGCTGTCGCTGTTGGACTGCAGGGCGTGGCGCAGGCCGGTGTCGGTGACCAGGAAGACGCTGCCCGCCTCGGTCTCGGTGCCCTGGAACTGGCGGTAGAGCTGTCCGGAGCCGGCGGTGACGTACGCGCTGGAGGAGCCGGTGGGCAGCGTCGCGGGGAAGTCGGTGCCGGCCCAGGTGGACAGGGTCGTCGTGCCGTCCTTCGGGTCGACCGAGCGCAGGACGTTGCAGACGGTGTTGCGGCCGGTGGTGGCGCTGGTGCCGTTGTTGACGGTCCTCGGCTTGTACGTCGGCCACTTCTTCTCGCCGCGGAAGGTGGTGCTGTCGGCCACCGCGCCGGGGCTGACCTGTCGGGCCTCGCCGGTCTGCCCGACGGCGACGAGCTTGCCGCTGTTCAGCAGGAGGGTGGCGGTGAACTCGCTGATCCGGGCGACCTCGCCGGGGAGGACCACGTAGTACTGCATGCGCGTGCCGTCGTAGGCCTTGATGACCATGCCGACCCTGTCGAACTCGCCCAGGCTGTCGGACGCGCCCGCCTCGGCGCCGGGGGTTCCGTCGATCGGGGGAATGGTCAGGGGGTCGCCCTTGTGCAAGGTGTCCAGCCAGTCCTGCGAGACGCGCTGCGGGGCGCGGCCCCGGGTGTCGAGGGCCTTGAGGAGTTCCCTGTCGGTGGAGTCGGCGAGCGGATAGGCCCAGCCGCGGGAGTCGACGACGTACTGCGTCCTGCCGTCCGGACCGACGACGTACATCAGGTCGCCCCCGGAGAGCTTGTTGCGGCCCTCCGTCCTGGCCCACTCCTTCTCGGCGAGGACGAACGCCGCCTTCTGGATGGCCCGGCCGCCGTCGCCGGGACTCTCGCAGACCGCCCAGCGCTTGGCGGCCTCCGCCTCACCGGTGGACGGCAGCCGGTCGGGGGCGTACGGGATGCCGAGGGTGGCGCCGTGCGGGGGCTTGCCGCTGTCGAGGACCTTCTCGTCGACCGTGATGATGCTGTTCTTGTCGGGCTTCAGCAGCAGTTTCGCCGAGGCCATGTTGAGCACCGGGTGCAGCTGCTTCTTGCCCTTCGTCTCCAGGACGACGTAACGCGTGGTCGAGTCGCTGGCGACGATGACGTGTTCGTTCGCGGTGTCCCAGCCCTTCGGGGCGGTGGGACTGAAGAGCCCGATGGCGCCGAACACCGCGAGGATCACCACGCCGACGACCACACCCGGCCATACTGCGCTCAGCGGCTTCGGCGCGCTCTCCTCGGAACCCGACGGCGACGGCCGCAGGAACGAAGCGAGTGTGCGTCGCTTCGCGAAGGTGTAGGCGTTGAGTTCATCGCGGCGTGATGCCATCTGTGTCCGCTTTCTCCCCGTTGCGGAGCCCTGGGGACGGTGATGGTCACCGTCGCCCGCCCGTGGTTGCCTCTGGTGCCTCGGTTGTCAGACCCGGCCCCTACTATGCCTGTTGCGTGGCCGTGCGTGTGCCGTGGGTAGGGCGCTCAGGACACGCAGGAGCGTGGGACAAGGGCATTCGGTAGACATTCGGGGGGTTTGGAGTGATGGCTTCCGCACGGCGGACGCGGTCGCGATCGCAATCGAGGTCACGATCGGGCAGCCCCGGTCCGGCGGCGTCGGTCCGCGGCGCCGCCACGGCATCAGGCACTGTCACGCCGCACCTGAGGGCTCGTTCCGGGCGCGGCGGCTCGTTCGCCGTGCAGCGGCTGGTGCTGCTCGAACTGGCGGCGGCACTCCTCGTGTGCGGCTGGGTGATCGGGCCGTACGCACTGGCACCGGCCGCCGTCGTGGCCGTGATCCTCGTGGTGCTCGCGCTGGTACGGCGCCGAGGGCGCTCCCTGCCCGAGTGGCTGGCCGGCGTGCAGGCCCTGCGCTCCCGCCGCCGCAGAGCCGCCGGCACCCCGGTGCCGCCGGGCACGGACTCGGGGCTGGCCCCCGCCGTCGAGTGCGACCCGAGCCTGCGCACCTACAGCTACAGCCGCGGCAACGACCGTGACCAGCGGCCCGTCGGCATGGTCGGCGACGGCGGCTTCCTCACCGCGGTCCTTCAGGTGGAGGCCGACTTCGGGGCGCTGCGCGCGGAGCGCAGCCGCCGCCCGCTGCCCCTCGCCCTGGTGCGGGACGCACTGGAGGTCGACGGAATCCGCCTGGAGTCCGCGCAGATCGTGGTGCACACCCAGCCCGCGCCCGCGCCGCACCTGCCCCAGCAGTCGGTCGTGGTGACCAACTACACACAGCTTCAGGCGCAGTCGGCCTCTCCGGCCGTCCGCATCACGTGGATCGCGCTGAAACTGGACCCGGAGTTGTGCCCGGAGGCGGTGGCCGCCCGCGGCGGCGGACTCGTCGGGGCGCAGAAGAGCCTGGTGCGGTCGGCGGAGCACCTGGCGAGCCGGCTGACGGGCGCCGGGTTCCGGGTGAGCGTGCTCACCGAGGAGGAGGTGACCGCCGCCATCGCCACCTCCGCCTGCGCCAACCCGATGGTGACCGCCCAGGCCGGGCAGAGCGAGGCGCCCCGGCGGCGTACCGAGGAGACCAGTCGCACCTGGCGGTGCGACAACCGCAGACACACCACGTACTGGGTGCGCCGCTGGCCCGCCCTCGGCGGCTCCGGCACCGGTCTGCCGCAGCTGGTCGCGCAGTTGACCGCGGTGCCCGCCTTGGCGACGACGCTCAGCCTGACGCTGGCCGGGGGCGGACAGCAGGAGGTGTCCCTCACCGGGCATGTGCGGGTCACCGGGCGCAGCAGCACCGAGCTGGCCGCGTCACGGCGCGAGTTGGAACGTGTGGCACGGCAGGCGCGGACCGGACTCGCCCGGCTCGACCGGGAGCAACTGCCCGGAGTTCTGGCCACCCTGCCGCTCGGAGGTGCCCGCTGATGGCCGCCATGACGACACCGGCCTCGTCCGGCAACTCCCCGGCGGCGGCACCGTATCCGGCCGCGCCGTCCCGGTCCCGCTCCGAGGGCGGTGGCCTCGCCGAGCGGCTGCGCACGGGTTTCGGGCTGCTCGGCCCCCGCCATCCGCGGCACATGCTGCCGGTCGACCAGTTCGACGCGCTGTCGCTGCCCATCGGTGACGACGGCGTGGTCGTCGGTGTCACCGCCGAGGGCCAGCTCGCCGTGCTCGGGGTGAACCGTCCGACGCCGTACGACGTGCTGCTGATCGGCGGTCTGTGGACGGCCCAGGTGCTCGCGCTGCGCGCCGCGGCGACGGGCGCACGGGTCGCCGTCGAGACCGGCCGTGCCCAGCACTGGTCGCAGGTCGTGCAGGCGGTGGGCGGCGGCCAGTCCGGGATGACGGTGCACGACGTGGGCCGGGTCCCTCCGCTCGGTGCCTCGGCGGGCAGCCCGGTCCTGGTGATCCGGGACTGCGGTATGCGGCCGCCGCGCGGACGCGTGGTGTCGGCGCCCTGGCAGTCGGTGATCACCTTGCTGCCTTATCTCAGCCCGGTGGCGCCCCGGTTGATGCGTCAGGCGCGGCTCATCGGAGTGCAGCGGGTGTCGCCCGACGAGGCCGCCGAGATCGGCCGGGTGATCGGCCTGCCGCGCGCCGAGTTCGAACCGCTGCCGACTCTCGCCGACGGGGTGACCCTGTGGTGCACGGACGGCGACCGCCAGTACGTGACGACGCAGCCCACGGACGCCGAGATCGGTCTGCTGGGCGTTGCCCGGCGGATGGACTGACCGCGAACCGCCGGAGGTGCCGCCGGACTTTGCGTCGGACGCCCATCGGAGGGCCGGACGCGCCTGCCGTGTCCACCCCTTTCTTGATTAGGCTGGGGTGGGGCACGACGCGAGGACCTGACAGGGTGACGCGGTATCCGGGGGTGACCCAGGGGGACAGCCCACAGATTCGTACGACAGCAATGGTCGCCCCAGCACGCTATGAGGGTGCTCGACCACACCAGGAGGAACACTGTGAGCAGCGATCGGGACGGGAACCGCGGGGGCTGGGCGACACCCGGCGATGACCAGCCCGACGCGGAGTCCGCAGCAGAGGTGACGGGCGAGTTCACCATCGACTACGCCCCGCCGGCCTGGTACACGCAGAACGCCTCGGCGAGTTCGGGCTCGGGCTCGGGCTCGTCCGGTCAGGGGGCAGGGGCGTCCGAGAAGTCGAGTCCGCAGGCTTCGGGGGCTTCGGGGACGGCTGAGGGCTCCGGTGCGCCCCGGGGGCCGGTTCCGCCGCTGCCGGGACTGACGCCGCCGCCGCACGCGAATCCTGGTGGTGCGCAGGCGCACCCGCCTGTTCCCGGGCCCGCCGCGGGTCCGGCTCCGGTACCGGCACCGGCACCGGCACCGGCACCGGGGGCGCCGTTCACGCCTCCTGCGCCGCCGCCCGCTCCGGGCGCTCCCTTCACGCCTCCGGCGCCCGCGCCCTCGTCGTCGCCGGGTGCGCCGTTCACGCCTCCGGCGCCGGGGGCCGGGGGGCCGGGTGCCGTGCCGAGGCTTCCCGTGGGATTCGAGCCGCAGGGGGCGCAGCCTCAGGGTGTGCAGCCTCCGAGCGAGCAGCCGCCGCAGCCGCAGGGGACTGCCTCGGATCCGTCGTCTCCCGCGGCTGTGCCGAGCATGCCCGTCGGCGGGTATCAGGCGCAGTGGACACCGCCGGTTCCGCCGGAGGCTCCCGCCGCTTCCGAGCCCTCGGCTCCCCCGCCCGCCGACGATGCCGCGGAGTCCGGGAACGGCGACCTGGAGAGCGGCGCCACCATGCGCTTCTCCGCCGTCGCGCTGAAGCGGGACATCGCAGAGCGGGCCGCCGCGGCCGAGGATCGCGCCGCCGAGCAGGACGAGCAGGAGCCTCAGCCCGAGCACGAGCCTGACGACGAGATCAAGGACGCGGACGCCGAGGTCGCTCCCGGTGAAGCGGACGGCGACCGTGACAGCGCCTCCGAGGCGGAGGACGTGGCCGAGGCGGCGGAAGCGGATGACGTCATCGAACGTCCGGCTTCCGACGACACGGAGTCCGAGCACGAGGAAGCGGAAGTGACCGCTTCGGTTGACGCGGCTCCTGAAGCGGAGAGCGACGAGGGCGCACCGCAGGATGCCGACCTTCAGGACTCCGTGCCGGCGGCCGAGGTGCCCGAGGAGGCGACGTCCGAGAAGGAGACATCTGAGGACGAGGTGCCGTCGGCAGAGGCCGAGGTGTCGTCGGCTGACGCTGACGCCGAGCCGGCCGCCGATGCCCCGTCGGCAGACGCCCCCTCCTCGGAGGTCGAGCCGTCCGTCGCCGAGCCGTCGGACGCTGTACCCGCGGACGCGGTGTCGCCCGACGCCGTACCCTCCGACGCCGCTCCCGAGGACAGCACCCCGCAGGACGCTGCCGCGCCGGACCCGGTCGATGCCCAGCAGCCCTGGTCTCCCCCGGCACCGCAGGGTGTCCCGCCGCTGCCGCCGTCCTACCAGCCGGCCGCGCCGGCACCCGCGAACCAGTGGCCCGCCCAGCAGCCGCAGCCCCAGCCGCAGCCGCATGCCCAGGGCGCGGACACGGACGCGCCCGCGCCCGGACAGCCGTCGGTGCCCGCCCAGCAGCCGCCGTTCCAGCCGCAGGCTCCGCAGCCCGCGCCCGCCGCGTGGGCTCAGCCGCCTGCCCAGCCCGCCCCGCAGCCCGGCGGCTACGGCTTCCCGCAGCCGGGTGCTCCTGCTCCCGCCGCGCACCCGTTCCCGGCCCAGCAGCCCGGCACCCCGCCCGCCCCCACCCCCGACGCACAGGGCGGCTACGGCTTCCCCCACCCCGGCGCACCCGCACCGGCGCACCCCAACCCCCAGGGCGGCTACGGCTTCCCGCACCCAGGTGCTCCGGCCCAGGCCCCGAACGCCACCCCGGCGGCACAGCAGCAACCTGCCGCCGTGCCCAGCCCGCAGGGCGGCTACGGGTTCCCGCAGCCGGGCGCTCCGGCCCCGCACGCGCAGCAGCAACCCTCGGCCCAGCAGCCGGAGACCCCGCCCGCCCCGGCCCCGCAGCCCGGCGGCTACGGCTTCCCGCAGCCGGGCGCTCCCGCTCCCGCCGCGCAGCAGCCCGGCACCCCGCCCGCTCCCGCGCCGACCCCCGACGCCCACGGCGGCTACGGCTTCCCCCACCCCGGCGCACCCGCACCCGTGCCCGCACCGGCGCACCCCGACGCCCAGGGCGGCTACGGCTTCCCCCAGCCGCCCCACCAGCAGCCTCACCCGCAGGCGCAGCCCCAGCCCGGCATCCCGCCGCAGGCCCAGCCGCAGGCGCAGCCCCAGCCGGAGAGCCAAGCTCCGCAGCCCGGTCAGCCCGGTCACCCCGGCCCGGCCGGGCAGCCGCACCCCGGTCTGCCGCCGCAGCAGCCCGTCGACCCCAGGACCGGGGCCGCCTGGCCGCAGCCCATGCAGCACGACCAGCGGCAGCCGACCAACCCCGGTGCCGCGCCGCTCGGTTACACCGCCGCCGTGGAGCTGTCGTCCGACCGGCTGCTCAACAGCAAGAAGCAGAAGGCGAAGAGCAGCCGTCCCGCGCCCGGCGGCGGGCGTTTCAAGATCGGCGGCAAGAAGGAGGAGGCCGAGCGGCAGCGCAAGCTCGACCTGATCCGCACGCCGGTGCTGTCCTGCTACCGGATCGCCGTGATCAGCCTCAAGGGCGGTGTGGGCAAGACGACCACCACCACCGCCCTCGGCTCCACGCTCGCCACCGAGCGCCAGGACAAGATCCTCGCGATCGACGCCAACCCGGACGCGGGCACCCTCGGGCGCCGGGTGCGGCGGGAGACCGGGGCGACCATCCGTGACCTCGTCCAGGCGATCCCGTACCTCAACTCGTACATGGACATCCGGCGGTTCACGTCCCAGGCCTCGTCCGGGCTGGAGATCATCGCCAACGACGTCGACCCGGCCGTGTCCACGACGTTCAACGACGAGGACTACCGGCGCGCGATCGACGTGCTCGGCAAGCAGTACCCGATCATCCTGACCGACTCCGGCACCGGTCTGCTCTACAGCGCCATGCGGGGTGTGCTGGACCTCGCCGACCAGCTCATCATCATCTCGACGCCGTCCGTGGACGGGGCGAGCAGTGCGAGCACGACGCTGGACTGGCTGTCGGCGCACGGGTACTCCGACCTCGTCTCACGGTCCATCACCGTCATCTCCGGGGTGCGCGAGACCGGCAAGATGATCAAGGTCGAGGACATCGTGTCGCACTTCGAGACGCGCTGCCGCGGTGTCGTGGTCGTGCCGTTCGACGAGCATCTCGCCGCCGGTGCGGAGGTCGACCTCGACATGATGCGCCCGAAGGTGCGGGAGGCGTACTTCAACCTCGCGGCGATGGTCGCGGAGGACTTCACCCGCCACCAGCAGGCGCACGGCCTGTGGACCTCCGACGGCAACCCGCCGCCGGTGGCCGCCCCGCCGCTGCCCGGCCAGGGCATGCCGGCCCAGGCCCCGTACCCCGCCGGACCGCAGCAGCCCGCCCCGGGGCAGTACCCGGCGCCCGGCCAGCAGGTCCCGGGCGTGCCCGGCCCGTACCCCCAGCAGCCGCAGCCCGGACAGCCGTACGTCCAGCCCCAACCGGGGCAGCCGTACGCCCAGCCGCAGCCCGGGCAGCCCCCGGCCCAGCCGGGACAGCCGTACCCGCAGGCCGCCGGCCAGCCGCCCCACCCGCAGCCGGGGCAGCCGTACGCGCAGCCTCACCCCGGCCAGCTGCAGCCCCAGCCCCAGCCGGGCTACGGCTACCCACACCCCGGCCAGCCGGGACACCCCGGACACCCTGGCCACCCCGATCAGCCCGGCCACCCCGACGCCCAAACGCCCCCGGCCTCTCCCCCCGCTCCCCCGACGCAGTAACCGCCTCACCCGATCGGCCCCTTTCGAGGGGCCGATCCCCGTTCCGGCCCGCGCCGTCCCGACTCGGCGCGGGCCGTGGCGCGTTCCGGGGTGAAATCCGTTGCCAGGCCCTGGCCAGGGGCGCTTCAGTGGTCTCGACCAATGGGTGCGAAAAGCTCGCCAATTCGTTATTTCCGCAGGCCACATGGGGTGAACGTGCCGTTGACGCGCGGAGACGGCCGCTGATACACACACATCAACCCCCTGACAGCTGATCAACCCGTCCTTCCCGTCCGAGCGATGACGCGAGGTCCGACCATGGGCACGAACGATCAGACACGCAGCCTCCCGCGCGGCCTCCGGCTCGTCGCCGTGGGCGGGGCGGCGGCGCTCACCCTCACCGCCGGTCTCGCGACCCCGCTCGACCCGGCGCCCCGGCAGGCCGGTGCGGCCGACGACGGCAAGAAGGTGCTGACCGTCGCGGTGGCGCAGAGCGTCGACTCGCTCAGCCCGTTCCTGGCGGTCCGGCTGCTCAGCACGAGCATCCACCGGCTCACGTACGAGTACCTGACGAACTACGACCCCAAGGACAACCACGCCATCCCGGGCCTGGCCACCGAGTGGGAGGCGTCGCCGGACAAGCTGACCTGGACGTACACGATCCGCTCGGACTCGAAGTGGTCGGACGGCCGGCGGGCCACCGCCGAGGACGCGGCGTGGACGTTCAACACGATGATGACCGACGACGGCGCCGCGACCGCGAACGGCAGCTACGTCGGGAACTTCCGGAAGGTGACGGCCCCGAGCCCCACCAAGCTGGTCATCGAACTGAAGAAACCGCAGGCCACGATGACCGCGCTCGACGTGCCGATCGTGCCGAAACACGTGTGGGAGAAGGTCCCGGACTTCTCCGAGTTCAACAACGACAAGACCTTCCCGGTCGTGGGGAACGGGCCGTTCGTGCTCACCGGCTACAAGGCCGACAGCTACGTCCGTCTCAAGGCGAACAAGAGCTTCTGGCGCGGGTCGCCCAAGTTCGACGAGCTGGTCTTCCGCTACTACAAGGACCAGGACGCGGCGGTGTCGGCGCTGCGCAAGGGCGAGGTGTCCTTCGTCGCCGGGTCGCCGTCCCTGACGCCCGCTCAGGCGGAGTCCCTGAAGGGCGCGGAGAACATCAAGGTCAACGACGCCCCCGGCCGCCGCTTCTACGCCCTGGCCACCAACCCGGGCGCGAAGGCGAAGAACGGGCGGAAGTTCGGCGACGGCCACCCCTCCCTGCTGGACCAGCGGGTGCGCAACGCGCTGTTCATGGCGGTCGACCGCGAGGCCATCATCGACAAGGTGTTCCGGGGCCACGCCGTCGAGGGCGAGGGCTACATCCCGCCGCGCTTCCAGAACTACTTCTGGAAGCCGTCCGCGAGCCAGAAACTGGCGTACGACCCGGCGAGGGCGGCGCAGCTGCTCGATGAGGCGGGCTACAAGAAGAACGGCGACGGCAAGCGCGTCGGCAAGGACGGCAAGCCGATCACGTACCGCGTCCTGTGCCACGCCACCGACCCGAACGACAAGGCGGTCGGCAAGTACCTCCAGGAGTGGTGGGGCGACCTCGGCATCGGCGTCCGGCTGAACTGCCTGGACAACGTGACCGACCCCTGGCTGGCCGGCAACTACGACCTGGCGTTCGACGGCTGGTCGGTCAACCCCGACCCGGACTTCGTGCTGTCCATCCACACCTGCGGGGCGCTCCCGGCGACCCCGAAGGACACGGGCGCGACCGACAACTTCATCTGCGACCGGGAGTACGACCGGCTCTACGCCCGGCAGCTCGCCGAGTACGACCCCGCCAAACGGGCGGACATCGTCAAGCAGATGGAGTCGCGGCTGTACGACCTCGGGTACATGAACGTCATGGCGTATCCCAACGCGGTCGAGGCCTACCGGACGGACCAGATCAAGTCGATCACGACCATGCCGGCGAAGGCGGGGAACATCTACGGCCAGGACGGCTACTGGAGCTGGTGGTCGGCGGTCCCGGCGGACGCGAGCGGCTCCTCGGACGAGGCGTCCTCGACGGGGGTCGTGGTCGGGATCGTCGCGGGTGTCGTGATCCTCGGCGGGCTCGGTGCCTTCGCGGCGATGCGGCGGCGGGCGACCGCCGAGGACCGCGAGTAGACGGGCGGCCGGGCAGTCATGACCGCTGAGGCGACTCCCGCGCTGGTCGAGGACAAGCAGCAGCCGGCGGACGGTCCGCGGGTACGTGGGCGCTCCGCGTACCCGCGCTACCTGGCCGGCAAGGTGGCCGGTGCGGTGGTGTCGCTGCTGGCCGTGCTCGTCACCAGCTTCTTCCTGTTCCGGCTGATCCCCGGCGACCCGGTGAAGACCATGACCGGCGGCCGCCAGGTGTCGGCCGAGCAGCTGGCCGCCTACCGCGAGGAGTTCGGCCTGGACCTGCCGTTGTGGCGGCAGTTCACCGACTACTGCGGCAAGGCGCTCACGGGTGACTTCGGGACGTCGTACCAGTTCCGCGCGCCCGTCATCGACAAGATCACCGAGGCGCTGCCGAACACCCTGCTGCTGACCGGGACCGCGTTCGTGCTCTACACCGCCCTCGGCATCGTGCTGGGCACCCGCTCGGCGTGGCGGCGCGGCGGGGCCGGCGACCGGGTCAACACCGGCCTGGCGCTCACGCTGTACTCCATCCCGTCCTTCTGGCTGGGGCTGCTGCTGATCATCGTGCTGTCGGTGGGCATCGGCCCGCTGCCCGGGCTGTTCCCGACCGGCGGCATGGAGTCGGGCGGCGAGGAGGGCTTCGCGTACGTCCTGGACGTGGCGCACCACCTGGTGCTGCCGGTGGTGACGCTGGTGGCCGTGGAGTACGGGCAGACGCTGCTGGTCACCCGCTCGGCGCTGCTCGACGAGATGGGCAGCGACTATCTGACGACCGCGCGGGCCAAGGGGCTGCGCGACGACCTGGTGCGTCGCCGGCACGCCGTTCCGAACGCGCTGCTGCCGACGGTGACGCTGATCTTCATCAACCTCGGCCGGACGGTGGCGGGCGTGATCCTGGTGGAGACGGTGTTCTCCTGGCCGGGCCTGGGCGGGCTGTTCTACCAGGCGCTGAGCGTGCCGGACCTGCCGCTGGTGCAGGGTCTGTTCTTCGTGTTCGCCGCCGCGGTGATCGTGATGAACACCCTCGCCGACCTGGTCTATCCCCTGCTCGACCCCCGGGTGGCGCGATGACGACGACGACCGGCACGGCCCCGAGCCCGCGCGCCCTCGCCCGGCAGCGCCGCCGGGCGTCCGCCGCGCGCTTCTGGCGGCGGTACCGCGCCGAGCGGGCGGGGCTGTACGGCCTGGCCGTGCTGGCGCTGTGCGCGCTGCTGGCGCTGTGCGCGCCGCTGTTCGTGGGTTCCGACGTGAGCAGCGTGACCGACGCGCCGGGGCGTCCGATGCAGAGCCCGAGCGCGGAGTTCCCGCTGGGCACCGACCAGTTCGGGCGGGACCTGCTGGGCCTGGTGGTCTGGGGATCGCGGGTGTCGCTGCTGGTGGGGCTGCTCGCGGCCGTGCTGTCGGTGGCGATCGGCACGCTGATCGGTGTGACGGCCGGGCACTTCAGGGGCTGGTACGCGACGGTGATGATGCGCGTCACCGACTGGTTCCTGGTCATGCCGACGCTGGTGCTGGCCATCGCGCTGGCGACGGTGATGTCCCGCTCGCTGACCACGACCGTCGTGGCGATCGGCGTCACCACCTGGCCGACCACGGCCCGGCTGGTGCGCGCGCAGACCCTCGCGGTGGAGACCCGGCCGTACATCGAACGGGCGAAGGCGCTGGGCGGCGGCCACTGGCACATCATGTCCCGGCACGTGCTGCCCAACGTGATGCCGCTGGTGCTGGCGCAGACCACGCTGATCATCTCCGCGGCCATCCTCGCCGAGGCGACCCTGGCCTTCCTCGGCCTCGGGGACCCGACGATCGTGTCGTGGGGCGGGCTGCTCCAGGACGCCCGGGAGGCCGGCGCGGTCAGTGCCGGGGACTGGTGGTACCTGGTGCCGCCGGGCGTCGCCATCGCCGTGGTGGCGCTGGCGTTCACGCTGTGCGGCCGGGCCGTGGAGGCCGTCCTCAACCCCAGGCTGGGGGTGTCGCGGTGAGTCTGCTCGACGTCAGGAACCTGACGGTGACGTACCCCCGCGGGGCGGCGGCCGTGCGCGGGGTGGACCTGCGTCTGGACGCGGGCCGCAAGCTGGGCCTGGCCGGGGAGTCCGGCTGCGGCAAGTCCACGCTGGCGCTGGCCCTGCTGCGGCTGCTGCCGTCCGGCACCCGCGTCACCGGCGAGGTCCTGCTCGACGGCGAGGACGTGCTGACGATGAAGTGGGGCCGGGTGCGGGCGGTGCGCTGGGCCGGGGCGTCCGTGGTCTTCCAGGGCGCGATGCACTCCCTGAACCCGGTGCACCGCATCGGCGACCAGATCGCCGAGCCGATCCTGCTGCACCGCAAGGCGACCCCGGCCGGGGCGAAGAGGAGGACCGGCGAGCTGCTGGAGCAGGTCGGCCTGCCCGCGGCCCGCGCGGACGCCTATCCGCACGAGCTGTCCGGCGGCCAGCGCCAGCGCGTCATGATCGCCATGGCCCTCGCCTGCGACCCGCGGCTGATCATCGCCGACGAGCCGACCACCGCGCTCGACGTGATGATCCAGGCCCAGATCCTGCGTCTGATCGAGCAGCTCGTGACCGGCCGGGACCTCGGCCTGATCATGATCAGTCACGATCTGGCGGTCCTCGCCGACACCTGTGACCGGCTCGCGGTGATGTACGCGGGCCGGGTCGTCGAGGAGGGCCCGGCGGCGCGGGTGTACGAGGACGCCCGGCACCCGTACGCCAGGGCGCTGTCGGCCGCGTTCCCGCGCATCGGCGATCCGGGGTCCCGGTTCGCTCCGCAGGGGCTCGCGGGCGACCCTCCCGACCCGGCGGCGCTGCCGTCCGGGTGCGCGTTCCACCCCCGGTGCCCGGTGGCCCTGGCGTCGTGCTCCACCGAGGACCCCGCGCTGCGGGACGCGGGGCCGGGGCGGCGGGCGGCGTGCGTGCTGGCCGGGCCGCCGGCGGACGGGTCCGCCGCGCAACGGACCGCGCGCGGACCGGACGCCCGTGCACCGCGCACGCTCAGCGGGACGGACACCGGTGAGGAACGACAGGACCAGGACCCGGATGCCCTGGAGGAAGCGAGGCCCGGCACGCCATGACCACCTCCCCCACGGCTCCCGAGGTCACCACGGCACCTCTGCTGAGCGCCCAGGACCTGTACGTCACCTTCCCCGGCCGGCACGGCGGTCCCCCGGCCCGGGCGGTGGACGGCGTCGACCTCGACATCCGGCCCGGTGAGATCGTCGCCCTGGTCGGCGAGTCCGGCTGCGGCAAGACGACCCTGGCCCGCGGCCTGCTGGGGCTGGTCGCGCCGACGTCGGGCCGGGTCCGCTTCGACGGGCGTCCGCTGGACTACTCGGGCCGCTCCCTCAAGGCGTACCGCAGACGGGTCCAGCTGGTGCTGCAGGACCCGAGCGGCTCGCTGAACCCCCGGCACACGGTGTACGACGCGGTCGCCGAGGGCCTGCGCATCCACGGTCACGGCGGTGACGAACGCGCCGCGGTCTCCGGGGCCCTGTCCCGTGCCGGGCTGCGCCCCCCGGAGCGCTTCTTCCTGCGTTACCCGCACGAGTTGTCCGGCGGGCAGCGCCAGCGGGTCGTCATCGCGGGCGCGCTGGTCCTGGAACCCGAACTGCTGGTGGCCGACGAGCCGGTGGCGTCCCTCGACGCCTCGGTGCGCGGCGAGATCCTCGCCCTGCTGCTGCGGCTGCGCACCGAACTCGGCCTGTCCGCCCTGGTCGTGACGCACGACCTGGGCCTGGCGTGGAACATCGCGGACCGGGTGGCGGTGATGTATCTGGGCCGGATCGTGGAGACGGGCCCGGTGGAGCAGGTCCTGACGGCCCCTCGGCATCCCTACACACAGGCCCTGCTGTCGGTGCTCCCGGAGGCCCCGGGCAGTCCGGTGATCCTCACCGGCGAGCCGCCGGACCCGTCACGGGTCCCGCCGGGCTGCCGCTTCCACGCACGCTGCCAGGTCCTGGCGAGCGGCGAGGCGGAGCGGGCGGGCGTGGCGGACGCGTGCAGGAACCAGGACCCGGACGTGCTCAGCGGGAGCGGGGAGTCACAGGTCGCCTGCCACTGGGCGGCGTCCCCCAGGGGCGCGAAGAACGGGGCGAGCGGCCTCCACGGCCCGCGAGCGGACCAGGCGGACTTGACGGACCAGGCGTCCTTGGCGGACCAGGCTGACTTGGCGGACTAGGTGGTCTTGGCGGCCTCTTCGGCCGCCACCAGCTCCCGGCACTTCTGCACGTCCTGCCCCATCTGCTCCAGCAGCGCGTCCAGCGTGTCGAACTTCGCCTGCCCCCGCACGAACGCCAGGAAGTCGACCGCCACGTGCAGCCCGTACAGATCGAGGCCCACCCGGTCGATGGCGTACGCCTCCACCGTCCGCTCGGTGCCCTCGAACTGCGGGTTGGTGCCGACGGAGATCGCGGCGGGCATCGCCTCGCCCTGCGCGTGGAGCCAGCCGGCGTAGACACCGTCGGCCGGGATCGCCGTGTGCGGCAGCGTCTCGACGTTGGCCGTCGGGAAGCCCATCTCGCGCCCGCGCTGGGCGCCGCGGACGACGACGCCCTCCACCCGGTGCGGACGCCCGAGGATCTCCGCCGCGCCCCGGACGTCGCCCTCGGCGACCAGCCGCCGGGTCAGCGTCGAGGAGAACGGCTCGCCGCCGCCCGCCTCACCGGTCACGTACAGGTCGACGACCTCGACCTCGAAGTCGTAGGTCTTGCCCTGCGCGGCCAGGAACTCCACGGTGCCGGCGGCCTTGTGCCCGAAGCGGAAGTTGGGGCCCTCGACGACCGCCTTGGCGTGCAGCTTGTCCACGAGGACCTTGACGACGAAGTCGGCCGGGGACAGCTTCGAGAACTCGGTGGTGAAGGGCAGGATGAGTACCGCGTCCACGCCCAGGTCCGCCATGAGTTCGGCGCGGCGGTGGTGCGGGGCGAGCAGCGGCGGGTGGCTGCCGGGCCGGACGACCTCGCTGGGGTGCGGGTCGAAGGTGACGACGACGGCGGGCACGCCCAGCTCCCGGGCGCGGTCCACGGCATGCCGGATGATCAGCTGGTGTCCGCGGTGGACTCCGTCGTAGGAGCCGATGGTGACGACGCTGCGCCCCCAGTCCTCGGGGATGTCCTCCAAGCCACGCCAGCGCTGCACTGTGCCTGCTCCTTGTCGAAAGCTCGTCGAACCCGTGTCCGGTCGGTTGTCCCTGGTTGCCTCGTGCGCAGGTCTAAGGGTGCCATGCCGGGTCCCGCCCGCCCGCATCGGCATGGAGGCTGTGACCGGGCGCACGGCACCCTACCCGGACCGGTGCCCGGGGACGCCGGTCAGACGGGCACGCGGGCGCCCGCCAGGCTCTCGATGGCGCGCTGGGAGCTGGGACCGACCAGGGCCGCCCACTCGCCCGGCGCGTCGGCCAGCCACCCGGCCACGCGGGCGGCGAAACCGGGCACGTGCCGGCCGAGGTCGACCAGGGCGCGGTCGAAGCGGCCGGCGCCCTCGGGGGTGCGGCCGAGGAGCAGCCCGATGCGGCGCACCAGGTCGCGCAGGTCGCGCAGGTCGTCGCGGCCATTGCGGGCCGCGGCGTGCAGCAGCGCGTCCAGCACGTCGGTGTCCTGCTCGCGGGCCAGGAGCGTCTCGCGCAGCTCCCGGCGCAGCGGCCGGGAGGCGGGGACGCCGGGCGGGCTCAGGACGGTGGCGAGGGCGCAGCGCAGCCGCACCGGGCCGTCCTCCAGCAGGCCGGTGACCAGCGGCAGGAGCACGGCACGGGCGGCGGGGCCGCGGTCGAGCCGCTGGTCGACGTACGCGGCCGTCTGCCCGGCGAGTTCGGGGCGCCGTTCGGCCGCCTGCCCCAGCAGCGCGGCGATCCGCCGGGCCAGGCCGGGTGTGCCGGCGTCGGCCAGCGCCCGCAGGGCCTCCTCCCCGTCCGGCCGCTCCAGCCGCTCCGCGAAGGCGGCGAGCACCGGCTCGGGGTCGGTGAGGAGGGCTCCGGCCAGGGCGTCGGGCGGCAGCCGCGGGTCGCCGGCCGCGAAGTGCTCCAGTGCCCGCGGCAGATGGCGGGCCCGGGTGTGCGGGTCCTGGACGAGGAGGGCGAGCGCACCGCCGTGCAGGTGGCGGTCGGCGGGGCGGGCGAGCAGGGTGAGGGCCGCGTGGCGCAGCAGGGCGCGGTCCCCCGCGGCGCTGACCCGGGGTGCGGCGCGCAGCCCGTGGGCCACGGCGGCGGCCCGGCGCGCCGGGCGTTCGTCGCGCGCCCAGCGGTCGGCGGCCCGGCACACGGCCGACGGCTCCTCCTCCGCCAGCACGGCGAGCAGTTCGTCGGCCCGCGGGTGCGCGCGGTCGGCGAGCACGTCCGTCAGCTCGTCCGGGGCGCGGTGGCGGTGGGTGTGCAGCAGCGCCTGCGCGGCCAGGGCGACCGTCGCGTGCGGGGTGGCGGGCAGCGGCTGCTCGTCGTCGAACCAGCGGGCGAGCCGCGGCTGCACGGCGACGGGGTCGGCGGCGAGCAGCCGGGCGACGGCGTCCAGGAAGCGCGGTCCGGCCTCGCACGGCGGCCCGTCGGCGTGCACCAGCCGTTCCAGCAGGGCGAAGCGCGTGTCCTCGGTCAGCCGCAGTCCCGTCCAGAAGGCGGGCCCGGCCTCCTCGGGCACGGGCCGCCGCTGCCGCCGCCAGGCCACGATCCGGTCGGCGAGCAGCCGCAGCACCTCGGCGTACGGCATCGCGTCGGGCACGGCCGACAGGGTCCCGGTCAGCAGCCGGGCCGCCCACCAGCAGCCCGGGTCGGCGTCCAGGGCGTGCACCAGGTCGGCCAGCCGGGAGGCCAGGTGGCCGCAGCCGCGCTGGCGGCCGAGCCACAGCAGGGCCTGGACGACCGGTCCGACGCGGTGGTGCGGCACCGGGTCGGCGTCGGCGTCCCGGCGGTGGACGAGGGCGTGCAGCGCCTCGTCGAGGTCGAGGTGCAGGCCCTGGAGCCAGTCGGCCAGTTCCTCGTGGGCGAAGCGGTAGCCGGGTCCGGCCGGCACGAGCAGCCCCTCGGCGAGCACGGCCGACGCCCAGCCGGTGCCGCCGCCGAGCCGCTCCGGGGCGCTCCCCCACGGGAACAGCTCCGCGAACGCCTCCCGGTCCAGGCCCGTCGGCCCCGGGCCGAGACTGCGCCGGGCGGCCTCGTGCACCTGCCCGGCGACCTTCGCGGCGAGCCGGCGTACGGCGGTGCCGCGCAGGCCGTCGCCGGCGGCCAGGCGCCGGGCGACCCGCAGGCACATCAGGTCGAGGTGGGCCGCGAGGACGTCGTCCCGGCCGACCGGGGCGGTCTCGGGAGGGTCGGTGAGGGCCTCGCGGATCTCGGCGAGGAGCCCCAGGGTGAGGGGATGCCGGGCGTCGGCCGGCAGCAGGGCGCGCTCCGGGATGCCGAGGCTCCGGCGCGCCTCGCGGGCCTCCTCCTCGGTGAGGTCGCCGAGACGCACGCAGGGCTCCGCCGGGAACGGCGCGCTCTCCCAGTACTCCGCCCGGCACGCCACCACCAGCCGCGCCCCGGTCTCCCGGAGCCAGCGCAGCGTCCCGTCCGCCCAGTCGGCCCTGCGACGGGCCAGGGCCGGCGGCATCTCCTCGGGGCCGTCGAGGAGGAGCAGCAGGGGGCGGGCCAGGGCGCCGGAGAGGCGGGCGAGGCGCTCGGGCGTGGTGTCGCCGGGGTCGGACGGGGCGGAGCCGGCCGCCACCGCGTGGACGGCCCGGTCCAGGGCACGGCGGGCCGCGTCCGCCACCGAGGCGTCGTCGTCGAGCAGGTCGCAGCCGCGCAGCCACAGCGTGGGATGCCCGGCGCGGCGGCGGCGCTCCGCCAGTGCCGCCAGTTCCGTCGTGCGCCCGCTGCCGGGCGGCCCCACCAGACCGAGCACGGCCGCCGGTCCCGTCGCGAACGCCTCGAACTCGGCCGCCACGGCGGCCCGTTGCACCGGCCGCCGGACACCGGTGCCGTCGGGCGGGCCCTCCAGCACCACCGAGGCGCCGGTCAGCTCCAGCACCGCGGCCAGGTTCAGATCGTCGCCGTAGGCGGGGACCGTCGCCGCGTTCTCGGCGAGCAGCCCGGCGAGCGGCTCCGGGGCGCCGGGGAGCCGGGGGTGCAGCGGCACGGCGAACCCGACGTCGCTGTGGCCGGTGCGCAGCGCCGTGCCGAGGACGCCGACGACCGCGCCGGTCACGGCGTCGAGCACGGGGCCGCCGGCGGCTCCCCCGCCCAGCCGCAGCGCGTCCCGCCCCGCGGTGCCGACCGCCAGCTCCAAGGCGCCGCAGAACCGGTGGCAGCGGTCCGTGGCCGTGTACGTCACGTCGGTCGTGCCCAGCACCCGCGCCTCGCGCCATCCGCCGGCGGCGATCCGCACGTAGGAGCCGGTGCGGGCTTGGTCCCGCGCGGTGACGGGCAGCGGCGGCACGCCGAGCCCGTCGGTGCGGACCAGGGCGAGGTCGAGCGCGGGCAGCGGGGTGACGGCGTCGGCGGTCACGACCCGGCGGCGGTCCCCGGCGCCGTACAGGACGAGCCGGGGCAGGCCGTCGACGGCCTCGTGGCTGGTGATCAGGGTGCCGTGGTGGTCGGCCAGGAAGCCGGAGCCGCGGGGGCGGCCGGCCAGGTCGTGGATCCGCACGAGGGCGTCGCCGGGTGCCGCCCCGCCCGTGGGTGCCGTCCCCGCGGGGTGGTCGCCGTGGCAGTCCGGTGCGCTGCCGTCCGTCTTCCGGGACCGGTTCCGCGACGTCATCGTCGAGCCTCCCCGCCGTACACCCGTGCCCTCGTGTTCGACGGTAGGGGCGGGATGATCAGCCGGACAGATCGCTTCGCGAAAGCGCCCCCTTCCGCTCCCCCGGTTCACTCCGAGCGCCCGCACGGACGGGTGAAGGAAGCGGGGCGGCTGGATACACCCTAGGGGTGGGGGAACCGAGGGGGGTCCGTGGAGCGGCGACAGTGGAGGTACCCCGTGGTCGCCGCTCCGCGGGCGGAAGGGTCCCGGCCGGGTCTCAGCGGAAGACGGCCAGGCTCTTGGCCTTGCCCCGCTGCTCCTCGACGAGGACGAGGAAGCGGCCCTCGGGGTCGAAGACGGCGACAGGGCCGGAGCCGGCGTACTCCTCGGGCATGTCCACCCGTACGCCGTTGGTGAGCAGCCGGGCGCGCCGGGCGTCCACGTCCCAGCGGGGGAACGCCGCGGCGGCGGCCTCGGCGACCGGCATCACGGTCAGCTCCTGCTGCAGCTGGTCCAGGGTGCGGGCCGACTCCAGCTTGTAGGGGCCGACCCGGGTCCGGCGCAGCGCCGTGAGGTGGCCGCCGACGCCGAGGTCGGCCCCGAGGTCGCGGGCCAGGGCGCGGATGTAGGTGCCGGAGGAGCAGACGACCGACACGACCAGGTCGAGCACGGGCGTGCCGTCCTCGGCGACGGCCTCGCGGACGTCGTGGACGCCGAAGGAGGAGACCGTGACCGGCCGGGCCGGGATGTCGAACTCCTCGCCCTCCCGGGCCCGCTTGTAGGACCGCACGCCGTTGATCTTGATGGCGCTGACCTTGGACGGCACCTGCATGATGTCGCCGGTCAGCTTGGCGATGCCGGCGTCGACGGCCTCGCGGGTCACCCGGGAGGCGTCGGTGGAGGAGGTGATCTCCCCCTCGGCGTCGTCCGTGACGGTGTTCTGCCCGAGCCGGACGGTGCCCAGGTACTCCTTCTCGGTCAGCGCGAGGTGACCGAGGAGCTTGGTGGCCTTCTCGACGCCGAGGACGAGGACGCCCGTCGCCATCGGGTCGAGGGTGCCGGCGTGGCCGACGCGTCGCGTCCTGGCGATGCCGCGCATCTTGGCGACCACGTCGTGCGAAGTGAAGCCCGACGGCTTGTCGACGATGACGAGGCCGTCGGGCGTGGTGTGCTTCTGGGTCATTCGGCGGTGTCGTCCGTCTCGTCGTCCTCGTCGGGCTTGCGGTACGGGTCGGCCTCGCCGGCGTACTTCGCGCCCGCGGACGCCTCGCGCACCTTGGCGTCGGACTGGCGCGCCTTGTCGAGGAGGTCCTCGATGGTGCGGGCGTTGTCCGGAAGGGCGTCCATGACGAAGGTCAGGGTCGGCGTGAACTTCACACCGGCGGCGCGGCCGACCTCGGAGCGCAGGATGCCCTTGGCGCTCTCCAGGCCCGCGGCGGCCGCCGCGCGCTCCTCGTCGTCCCCGTACACGGTGTAGAAGACGGTCGCCTCCCTGAGGTCACCCGTGACCCGGGTGTCCGTGATGGTGACGTGCGAGCCGAGCCGCGGGTCCTTGATCCCGCGCTGCAGCTTCTGGGCCACCACTTCCCGGATGAGGTCCGCCAGCCTCTTGGCCCGCGCGTTGTCGGCCACTGGTCCGTCTCCCGTTCTTTCCTGTCTGGGTCGTGTCTGGGTCGTCAGTAGTCGTCTTCGCCGTGGAAGCGCCGCCTGACGGACAGCAACTCCACCTCCGGGCGGCCGGCCACGAGCCGTTCGCACCGGTCGAGTACCTCGCTCAGGTGCCCCGCGTCGCCGGACACCATCGCCAGACCGACGACGGCTCTGCGATGGAGGTCCATGTGGTCCACCTCGGCCGCGCTCACCGCGTACCTGCGCTGGAGCTCGGCGACGATGGGGCGGACGACGGAGCGCTTCTCCTTCAGCGACCGCACGTCGCCGAGGAGCAGGTCGAAGGACAGAGTCCCCACGTACATGTGTGTATCCGGATGACCCGCCGGTACGGGATCGATGGCCCTGCGGTGTGGTGGCAGGGACATCAGGAACGTTACCTCGTCCGCGCCCGGTGCTCGATCGGGTTTTCCCGAGCCGGGCACGGGCCGCGTGACGCTGCGAACGGCCGACCGGCCGACGCGGCGGGTGCCGCGTCGGCCGGTCGGTGTGCACCGTGGGTCACACCCGCGGCTTCTCCCGCATCTCGTACGTCGCGATGACGTCGTCGACCTTGATGTCGTTGAAGTTGCCGAGGTTGATACCGCCCTCGAACCCTTCGCGGATCTCGGTGACGTCGTCCTTGAAGCGACGCAGTCCCTCGATGTTGAGGTTCTCCGCGACCACCTTGCCGTCGCGGATGAGGCGCGCCTTGGTGTTGCGCTTGACCTCGCCGGAGCGGATGAGGACACCCGCGATGTTGCCCAGCTTGGACGACTTGAAGACCTCGCGGATCTCCGCCGTACCGAGCTCGACCTCTTCGTACTCCGGCTTGAGCATGCCCTTGAGGGCCGCCTCGATCTCCTCGATCGCCTGGTAGATGACCGAGTAGTAGCGGACGTCCACGCCCTCGCGCTCCGCCATCTGCTGGGCACGTCCGGCAGCGCGGACGTTGAAGCCGATGACGATCGCGTCCGAGCCCATCGCCAGGTCGATGTCGGACTCCGTGACCGCACCGACGCCGCGGTGCAGGACCCGGATGTCGACCTCTTCGCCGACGTCGAGCTGGAGCAGGGAGGACTCCAGGGCCTCGACGGAACCGGAAGCGTCACCCTTGATGATGAGGTTCAGCTGCTGGACCTCGCCGGCCTTGAGCACCTTGTCCAGGTCCTCGAGCGAGACGCGGCGCGTGCGCTTGGCGAAGGCCGCGTTGCGCTCGCGGGCGGCGCGCTTCTCGGCGATCTGACGGGCCGTACGGTCCTCGTCCACCACCAGGAAGTTGTCGCCCGCACCCGGGACGTTGGTCAGGCCCAGGACCTGGACCGGCGTCGAGGGACCGGCCTCGGCCACGCTGTTGCCGTTGTCGTCGTGCATCGCCCGGACCCGGCCGTACGCGTCGCCGACCACCATGGTGTCGCCGACCCGCAGCGTGCCGCGCTGGACGAGGACCGTCGACACGGCACCGCGGCCGCGGTCGAGACGGGACTCGATCGCGATGCCCTGCGCGTCCTGGTTCGGGTTGGCCCGCAGGTCGAGCGAGGCGTCGGCCGTGAGGATCACGGCCTCCAGCAGGGAGTCGATGTGCAGACCCTGCTTGGCGGAGATGTCGACGAACATGGTGTCGCCGCCGTACTCCTCGGCCACCAGCCCGTACTCGGTGAGCTGACCGCGCACCTTGGTCGGGTCGGCACCCTCGACGTCGATCTTGTTGACCGCGACGACGATCGGGACCTCGGCCGCCTTGGCGTGGTTGAGCGCCTCGACCGTCTGCGGCATGACGCCATCGTTGGCCGCGACGACCAGGATCGCGATGTCCGTCGACCGGGCACCACGGGCACGCATGGCGGTGAACGCCTCGTGACCCGGGGTGTCGATGAAGGTGATCTTGCGCTCTTCGTCGTTGACCTCGGTCGCGACCTGGTAGGCACCGATGTGCTGGGTGATGCCGCCGGCCTCGCCCGCGATGACGTTCGTCTTGCGGATGGCGTCGAGCAGGCGGGTCTTGCCGTGGTCGACGTGACCCATGACGGTGACGACCGGCGGGCGGACCATCAGGTCCTCCTCGTCGCCCTCGTCCTCGCCGAACTCGATGTCGAAGGACTCCAGGAGCTCGCGGTCCTCCTCCTCGGGGCTGACGATCTGAACCGTGTAGTTCATCTCGTCGGCGAGGAGCTGCAGCGTCTCGTCGGAGACGGACTGCGTGGCCGTGACCATCTCGCCGAGGTTCATCATGACCGCGACGAGCGACGCCGGGTTGGCGTTGATCTTCTCCGCGAAGTCGGTGAGCGAGGCACCGCGCGACAGGCGAACGGTCTCGCCGTTGCCGCGAGGCAGCATCACGCCGCCGACCGACGGGGCCTGCATGGCCTCGTACTCCTGGCGCCTCTGCCGCTTCGACTTGCGGCCGCGACGCGCGGGACCGCCGGGACGGCCGAAGGCGCCCTGCGTGCCACCACGGCCACCGGGACCGCCGGGACGGCCGCCGAAGCCGGGACGGCCACCGCCGCCACCGGGACGGCCGGCGAAGCCGCCGCCACCGCCACCGGGACCGCCGGGACGGCCGGCGAAGCCGCCGCCACCGCCGCCGCCGGGACGACCGGCGAAGCCGCCGCCACCCGGGCGACCGCCGCCGCCACCGGGACGACCGCCGCCACCGGGACCGCGGCCGCCGGGGCCACCGCCACCGGGACGCGGGCCGGCAGCCGGACGCTGCGGCATCATGCCGGGGTTGGGACGCGGGCCGCCGGGACCGCCGCCGGGACGGGGACCGCCGCCCTGCGGACGGGGCATGCCGCCCGGCGTGGGACGGGCGCCGCCCGGAGCCTGCGGACGGGGACCGCCCGCCGCGCCCTGGGGACGGGGACCGCCCTGGCCCTGGCCCTGCGGACGCGGGGCGCCGCCGGGCGCACCGGGACCGCCCGGACGCGGGGCACCGCCCGGACGGGGCGCCTGCGGGCGCGCCATGCCGGTGGAGCCACCAGAGGTGAAGGGGTTGTTACCCGGACGGGGACCCGCCGGACGGGCACCGGGACGGGGGGCGCCGCCACCCGAACGCGGAGCACCGGGACGGTCGCCGCGGTCACCACGGCCCTGGCCGCCCTGGCCGGGACCACCCGGACGCGGGGCACCCGGACGCGGCGCCTGGCCGGCCGGACGCGGGGCGCCCGGACGCGGGCCGGAACCCTGGGAGGGCGCCGGCGCGGCGGGAGCCGACGGGGGCGCCGTGAACTCGGGCGTGGTCGGAGCCGGGGACGCCGGGGCGGGCCGCGGCGCGGGCTTCGGGCCCGGGGTGGGACGGGGGCCGGGAGTGGCCGGCGCGGCGGGAGCCGCGGGCTTCTCGGCGGCTGCCGGCTTGGGGGCCGGCGGGCGCGGGGCGGCCGGACGGGCAGCCTGCGCCGGAGAGGGGGCGCCCGGCTTCGCCGGGGCAGCCTTGCGTGCGGGGGCGGACTTGCCGCCTCCGTTGCCCTGCTGGAGGGCGTCCGTCAGTTTGCGTACGACGGGCGCTTCGATCGTCGAAGACGCCGAACGGACGAATTCACCGAGTTCCTGGAGCTTGGCCATGACGACCTTGCTCTCGACACCGAACTCCTTGGCGAGTTCGTAGACCCGGACCTTAGCCACTTCGCTCCTTTGAGGTCCGGGTTGCGTCCGGACCGTCGCTAGTTCATGGGCGTACTCATCGCGTACTCATCGAGTGCTCATCGCAATCTCGACCTGCTTTCGACTCGCGAGGTACCTAGCCGCACGGGGTTCCGTACGGCACGTCTTACCGTGTTGCCTGCTCGGCAACTGTCGTCTGCTCGACGTATCGGCGCAACGCCTTTGTGTCGAGCGCTCCTGGGGCGCGCAGTGCCCTGGTGAACGCCCGGCGGCGTACCGCCTGGTCGAGACAGACCTGGGCGGGGTGTACGTACGCACCCCGGCCGGGCAGCGTACCGCGTGGATCGGGGACACATGCGTCCTCGATCGCCACGATGCGCAGCAGCTCGGCCTTGGCCGCTCGCTCCCGACACCCGACACAGGTGCGTTCAGGGCATGAGCGGGCGCGCGTCCGGCCAGACACTGCTAAGTCTACCTCCCCGTACGCTCCTCACCCCTTTGGGGCAGGAATCGAACAGATGCCGCGCGCCAAGCTGTCGTGATCTGAACGGCGCGCGGCTTGGATCTATTCCCCTCGGCCGTCGTCGCCGGCCGGTTCCGTGTCCGGGCGGATGTCGATCCGCCAGCCGGTGAGCCGGGCCGCCAGCCGGGCGTTCTGCCCTTCCTTGCCGATGGCCAGGGACAGCTGGTAGTCCGGCACGGTCACGCGGGCCGACCGGGTCGACATGTCCACGATCTCGACCTTGGAGACGCGGGCCGGGGAGAGCGCGTTCGCCACCATCTCGGCCGGGTCCTCCGACCAGTCGACGATGTCGATCTTCTCACCGTTCAGCTCGCCCATCACGTTGCGCACCCGGCCGCCCATGGGGCCGATGCAGGCACCCTTGGCGTTCAGGCCCGACCGGGTGGACCGTACGGCGATCTTGGTGCGGTGACCGGCCTCACGGGCGATCGCGGCGATCTCCACGGAACCGTCGGCGATCTCCGGCACCTCCAGGGCGAAGAGCTTCTTCACCAGGTTGGGGTGCGTGCGCGACAGCGTCACGGACGGGCCGCGGACGCCCTTGGCGACCCGGACCACGTACGAGCGCAGCCGCATGCCGTGCGCGTAGCTCTCCCCCGGCACCTGCTCCTGCACCGGCAGGATCGCCTCGAGCTTGCCGATGTCGACCAGCACGTTCTTCGGGTCGCGGCCCTGCTGGACCACGCCGGTGACGATGTCGCCCTCGCGGCCCGCGTACTCGCCGAGCGTCGCGTCGTCCTCCGCGTCGCGCAGCCGCTGCAGGATGACCTGCTTCGCCGTGGTGGCGGCGATACGGCCGAAGCCGGACGGGGTGTCGTCGAACTCGCGGGGCTCCTGGCCCTCCTCGAGGTCGTCGGGGTCCTCCTTCGCCCACACGGTCACATGGCCGGTCTCCCGGTTGAGCTCCACGCGCGCGTGGCGGCGGCTTCCCTCGGTGCGGTGGTAGGCGATGAGGAGGGCCGACTCGATCGCCTCGACCAGCAGGTCGAAGGAGATCTCCTTCTCCCGAACCAAGCCCCGCAGGGCGCTCATGTCGATGTCCACGGCTACGCCTCCTCTTCCTTCTTGTTGTCCTTGCGGCTGAACTCGACCTGGACGCGCGCCCGGACGATGTCGTCGAAGGCGAGTCTGCGCGCGGTGGCCTTGCGGCCCTTGACCCCGGGCACCTCGGTGTCGACGCCCTCGTCGTCGACCTTCAGGATCCTGGCGACCAGTTCGTCGCCCCCGTCCAGCTGGAACCTCACCAGCCGGTCCGTGGCGCGCACGTAGTGCCGGTGTTCCGTGAGGAGGCGCTCGGCACCCGGGGTGCCGACCTCGAGGGTGTACTCCGCCTCGCCCATCGCGTCCGTCTCGTCGAGCTTCGCCGAGAGCGCGCGGCTCACATCGGCGATCCGGTCCAGATCGGCGCCCGTGTCCGAGTCGACGACGACGCGCAGCACACGCTTGCGGCCGACGGAGTCCACGGCGATCTCCTCGAGATCCAGCCCCTGGGATGCGACGAGCGGTTCCAGCAGTTCTCGCAGCCTCTCGCTCTGGGTGGTGCTCATCCGGGTGACTCCTCGGCCGCGTGTGCTGTTGTGGGATGGGTCGCGTGTCTGGTCAAAGGGTATCCGGTCGCAGGGTGTGTTGCCGTCCACCCCGTGACGAACGGTGCCGCTGAGTGGTCCCGGGCGGGGGCCCGGGTACCGTGATCACGGGCGTGCAGCCCTTCCCGCCGCTTCTTTCTCGAAAACGAGCCCCCGAGGACGTCTGACGTGCCGTTCCCGCCATCGCCGCGTGCCCGCTCGGGTCCGCGCAGAAGGAGTCTGCTCGCCGCCGGCCCGGCGGCCCTCGCCCTCGCGGGCTGCACCTCCGGCTCCGGGGACGCCCCGGAGCCGGGCGACGGCCCGTCGGCCGCCGAGCGCCGGGCACGCGCGCGTGCGGCGCGGGACAGCGAGGGGCTGCTGGAGCGGTACGACGCCGTGATCGCCGCGCGGCCCGCGCTGGCGCGGCGGCTGGCTCCGCTGCGGGCGGAGGTCGTCCGGCACGCGGAGGCCTTCGGGGGCGGCCGGAAGGCGGCGCCCTCGGCGACCGGCTCACCGTCGCCCTCCCCCACGGCCACCGCGCCGGGCAACGGCGCCGTGCCGGGCAGCGACCGGGAGGCCCTGGCCGGGCTCGCCGCCGCGGAGCGGGAGCTCGCCGACCGGCGGGCCAAGGAGCTGCTGGCCGCGCCGGGCGAGCTGGCGCGGCTGCTGGCCTCGGTGGCGGCGGCCGGGGCGGCGCACGTGTTTCTGCTGACGGAGGGTGACGCGTGAGCGAGGACGAGGACCGGGAGCTGCGGGCTCTCCAGGCGGCCCTGGCGGCCGAGCACGCGGCGGTGTACGGGTACGGCGTCGTCGGCGGCAGGATCGGCGAGAAGCAGCGCGGCGAGGCGCGCACCGCCTACGACGCGCACCGGGCGCGCCGGGACGCGCTGGTGCGCGAGGTGAGGGACCTGGGCGGCCGGCCGGTCGCGGCGGCCGCCGGGTACGCGCTGCCCTTCCCGGTGCCGGACGCGGCGGCCGCGGTGCGGTTCGCGGCCGAGCTGGAGGACCGGGTGGCCGCGGTGTACTCGGACCTGGTGCGCGCCGCGGGCGGTGGGCGGCGGGCCCTGGCCGCCGAGGCGCTGCGGGAGGCAGCGGTGCGCGCGGTGCGCTGGCGCGGGGAGAGCGTAGCCTTCCCTGGGCTCGCCGAGCGGGCGGGCACGGCCCCGCCCTCGGCGGCGCCGACGGCGTGACCCCTCGGGGCACGCACCGCGGACAGCAGGAAGGGAACGGGCTCGCGCATGGTTTTCGAACCGCCGAAGCGCCTGGTCAGGGCACTCGGTGAGACGGCGCCGGACGGTGACGACTGGCTGGAGCGGCTGCCCGGGGCGGCACGCCGGGCCGTCGCGCTACGCGAGTTGATCGTGGAGCGGGTGCAGGTGCCCGGCGGGCGCAGCAGCCTGGTCGTGCTGGTGCGCACGGCGGACGGCACACCGGCCGTGCTCAAGCTGGCCCCGGACCGGGCGCGCCCCCGGGCGGAGCGCGCCGCGCTGGCGCAGTGGGCGGGGCGGGGTGCCGTGCAACTGCTGGAGCAGCCCTCGGACGCGCGGGTGCTCCCGGACGCGGAGGAATCCGAGGGGGTGCTGCTGCTGGAGCGGCTGCACCCGGACGTGTCGGTGCGGTCGCTGCCCGAGGCGAAGGCGCTGCTGGAGGCGGCCGGGACGCTGCGGCGGCTGTGGGTCGAGCCGCCCGCCGGCTTTCCCTTCGAGACCGTGGCCGAGCGCACCGGACGGCAGGCCGAGGCGATGCGGGCGCGGGCCCAGGCCGATCCCGAGGTGGCCCCGCTGGTGGACCTGGCGCTCGCGGCGCGCGCGGAACTGCTGGCCGCACCCCCCGAACACCGGCTGCTGCACGGCACGTTCCGGCAGAGCAAGGTGCTCGCCGGGGAGCGGATGCCGTGGCTGGCCGTGGGGCCCGACCCGGTGGTCGGCGAGTGCGCGTTCGATCTGGCCCGGCTGGTCCGCGACCGGGTGGAGGACCTGATCGCGCAGCCGTCCGGCGCGGCGACCACCCGCCGCCGGGTGAAGCGGCTCGCCGAGTCCCTCGACGTGGACCAGGAGCGGCTGCGCGGCTGGACGCTGTTCCGGGCCGTGGAGTCGGGTGTGCGGGCGGGGCGGGTGGGCCGGCCCCGGGACGCGGAGCTGCTGCTGGAGTTCGCGGGCTGGCTGTGAGTGCTCCGGTCGCCCGGAGCACTCACAGGAGGGCGCCTACGCGGTGAGGCGGGCGACGGCCTCCTCGACCGTCAGCTCCTCGCGCTCGCCGGTGCGGCGGTCCTTCAGCTCCACCACGCCGTCGGCCGCGCGCCGCCCCGCCACCAGGATCTGCGGGACGCCGATCAGCTCGGAGTCCGTGAACTTGACGCCCGGCGAGACGCCGGCGCGGTCGTCGACCAGGACGCGGACACCGGCCGCGGCCAGCTTCCCCGAGATGTCGAGGGCCAGTTCGGTCTGCAGGGCCTTGCCGGCGGCGACCACGTGGACGTCGGCCGGGGCGACCTCCCGGGGCCAGCACAGGCCCTTGTCGTCGGCGGTCTGCTCGGCCAGGGCAGCCACCGCGCGGGAGACGCCGACGCCGTAGGAGCCCATGGTGACGCGGACCGGCTTGCCGTTCTGGCCGAGGACGTCGAGCTTGAGGGCGTCGGTGTACTTGCGGCCCAGCTGGAAGATGTGGCCGATCTCGATGGCGCGGTCGAGGACGAGGCCCGTGCCGCACTTCGGGCAGGGGTCTCCCTCCTGCACGACCACGACGTCGACGTACTCCCCGACTTCGAAGTCACGGCCCGCGACGACGTTCCTGGTGTGCGTGCCGGGCTTGTTGGCGCCGGTGATCCAGGCGGTGCCCGGGGCGACGCGGGGGTCGGCGATGTAGGTGACCTTGCCCAGGCCCTGCGGTCCGACGTAGCCGCGGACCAGGTCGGGGCGGGCCGTGAAGTCCGCCTCGGTGACCAGCTCGACGACGGCCGGGGCGAAGTGCGCCTCGACCTTGTCCATGTCGACCTCGCGGTCGCCGGGGACGCCGACGGCGACGATCTCGCCGTCGACCTTCACCAGCAGGTTCTTCAGCGTGGCGGAGGCCGGGACGCCGAGGTGGGCGGCGAGGGTCTCGATGGTCGGGGTGTCGGGCGTCGGGATGTCCTCGGCCGCGGGCACCTGCGAGGCGTCCACCGGCTTCAGCTCGTACGTGATCGCCTCGGTGTTGGCGGCGAAGTCGCACCGGGGGCAGTCGGCGAAGGTGTCCTCGCCGGCCTCGGCGGGGGCGAGGAACTCCTCGGACTTGGAGCCGCCCATCGCGCCGGCGGTGGCGGCGCAGATGCGGTAGTCGAGGCCCAGGCGCGCGAAGATCTTCTGGTAGGCCTCGCGGTGCAGGGCGTAGGACCGCGCGAGGCCGTCGTCCTCGGTGTCGAAGGAGTAGGAGTCCTTCATCAGGAACTCGCGGCCGCGCAGGATGCCCGCGCGGGGCCGCGCCTCGTCGCGGAACTTGGTCTGGATCTGGTAGAGGATCACCGGCAGGTCCTTGTAGGAGGACGCCTGGTCCTTCACCAGCAGGGTGAAGATCTCCTCGTGGGTGGGGCCGAGGAGGTAGTCACCGCCCTTGCGGTCCTGCAGGCGGAACAGCTCGGGGCCGTACTCCTCCCAGCGGCCGGTCGCCTCGTAGGGCTCGCGGGGCAGGATGGCCGGGAGCAGCACCTCCTGGGCGCCGATGGCGTCCATCTCCTCGCGGACGATGCGCTCCACGTTGGCGAGGACCTTCTTGCCGAGCGGCAGCCAGCTCCAGATGCCGGCGGCGGTGCGGCGGACGTAGCCGGCGCGGACGAGGAGCTTGTGGCTGAGGACCTCGGCGTCGGCCGGGTCGTCGCGCAACGTCTTCGCCATCAACTGGGACATGCGCTGGACCGGTACGTTCACCATGGATCTGCTCCTGCTGCGTGTGAATGATGCCAGGAGGTTATCCGGGCGGTACGGGACGGTGGAAATCGGTTATCGGCGCAGCAGCGGGAGCGGGGCGCCCATCACGGCGTACGGCTTGGGCGCGCTCGGGAAGAGGACCTGGCGGGCCAGGTCGTGGTAGCCGAGGGAGCGGTACAGGGCGCGGGCGGGGCTCTCGGTGTCGATCGCGGAGAGGATCGAGCGGGGTTCGGCGGCGCCGTCGGTGAGAGTGGTGATCAGGGAGCGTCCGATGCCGCGGTTCTGGTGGGCGGGGTGGACGTGCAACTCGGTGATCACGAAGGAGTCGTCGAGCCAGTGGTCGTGGTGCTGGGCGCGGAGGTAGGGCTCGACCACGGTGGACCACCAGTGGGTGCGGTCGTTGGGCATGCCGTAGACGAAGCCGACCAGGCGTCCGGCGACGGTGGCGCCGAGGGCGCGGGCGCCGGGATAGGTCATGTGGCGCAGGACGATCTGGCGTCGGACGGCGACTTCGTCGGGGCCGAGACCGAAGGCCACGGCTTGGACGGCCAGGGCCTCGTCGACGTGCGCGGAGAGGTCGAGTGGGCCGATCACGAGGTCCATGCGGGGAGCCTACAGGGGGCCGCCGGCCGCCGGCCGGGGCTCATCGTCTCCGGCCGGGCGCTCCCGCGGCCGGGCCGCGCGCGTGTGCGGTCCTGCGGTCCCCGGCCCGCGGGACGTCTCAGAACAGGACGCTCATGAAGGCGCCCACCTCGCGGAAGCCGACCCGCTGGTAGGCCCGGCGGGCGGGGGTGTTGAAGTCGTTGACGTAGAGGCTGACGACCGGGGCGACGTCGGCCAGGGCGTAGCGCAGGACCGCCGCCATGCCGGGGGCGGCGAGGCCGGTGCCGCGGTACTCGGGGGCCACCCACACCCCCTGGATCTGGCAGGCCCGGTCCGTCGCGGCGCCGATCTCGGCCTTGAAGACGACCTTGCCGTCCGGGCCGAAGCGGGCGAAGGCGCGGCCGGAGCCGACGAGTTCGGCGACGCGCGCCTGGTAGAGCAGACCGCCGTCGCCGGCCAGCGGGGAGACGCCGACCTCCTCGGTGAACATCGCCACGCACGCCGGCATGATCGTCTCCATCTCGTCCTTGCGGACGCGGCGGACGTAGGGGTCCGGGGCGATGTCGTCCGGGAGACGGTCGGCGACCATGAGCGGCTGGTGGCGGCGGACCTCGCGGGCTGGGCCCCAGTGGGGTTCCAGCAGCCGCCACAGGTCGGCGGTGGGTCCGGCGGGGCCGACGATGGAGGAGCAGCGGCGGCCGGAGCGGCGGGCGCGGTCGGCGAAGGCGCGGACGGCGCGCCGGCCGGCGCAGATCGGGACGAGGTTGGCGCCCGCGTAGCAGAGGGACGTGAGTATGCCGTCCTCGTACCAGCCCCACATCTCGCCGCCGAGCCGCCACGGGTCGAGACCGGCGATCCGCACGCGTGAGGTCACGAAGGCGTTCGCGACCGGCTCGCGGTCCAGGACGGCGAGCGCGGCGTCCAGGTCGCTCGGTTCGAGGACCCGGGAGGTGGTCTGCGTCAACACGTGCGGGGCCTCACACACTGGGGTCTGCTGGTCCCCGCACTATAGCTGCGCTGCTGGTGCGGGGCGCCTTGGAGCTCGGGGGCTGCGGTGCACCGGCGGGTGCGGGTGCGTTGTGGCTTGTGCCCACGCGGTGGAGCCTCATGCCGACGCCGGCCCCGCGCCCCCGAGGGCCCGGCAGTCCCGGCCGGTTCAGCCCGCGACCGCCACCGACGGCTCGCCGGAGGTCACGCCGTCCTTCTCCATCTGCTCGGCCAGCTTCATGGCCTCCTCGATGAGGGTCTCGACGATCTTCGACTCGGGGACGGTCTTGATGACCTCGCCCTTGACGAAGATCTGGCCCTTGCCGTTGCCGGAGGCGACGCCGAGGTCGGCCTCGCGGGCCTCGCCGGGGCCGTTGACGACGCAGCCCATGACGGCGACGCGCAGCGGGACCTCCATGCCCTCCAGCCCGGCGGTGACCTCTTCGGCCAGCTTGTAGACGTCGACCTGGGCGCGGCCGCAGGACGGGCAGGAGACGATCTCCAGGCCGCGCTGCTTGAGGTTGAGCGACTCCAGGATCTGGATGCCGACCTTGACCTCCTCGGCGGGCGGCGCGGAGAGGGAGACGCGGATCGTGTCGCCGATGCCCTGGGACAGCAGCGCGCCGAAGGCGACCGCCGACTTGATCGTGCCCTGGAAGGCGGGGCCGGCCTCCGTCACGCCGAGGTGCAGCGGGTAGTCGCACTGCGCGGCGAGCTGCTTGTAGGCCTCGATCATGACGACCGGGTCGTTGTGCTTGACGGAGATCTTGATGTCGCGGAAGTCGTGCTCCTCGAAGAGGGACGCCTCCCACAGCGCGGACTCCACCAGGGCCTCGGGGGTGGCCTTGCCGTACTTCTGCAGCAGGCGCCGGTCGAGGGAGCCGGCGTTGACGCCGATGCGGATCGGGGTGCCGTGGTCGCGGGCCGCCTTGGCGATCTCCTTGACCTTGTCGTCGAACTGCTTGATGTTCCCGGGATTGACGCGGACGGCCGCGCAGCCCGCCTCGATGGCCGCGAAGACGTACTTGGGCTGGAAGTGGATGTCGGCGATGACCGGGATCTGCGACTTGCGGGCGATGGTGGCCAGCGCGTCGGCGTCGTCCTGGGTCGGGCAGGCGACGCGGACGATCTGGCAGCCGGACGCGGTCAGTTCGGCGATCTGCTGCAGCGTCGCGCCGATGTCGGAGGTGCGCGTCGTGGTCATCGACTGCACCGACACGGGGGCGTCTCCGCCGACGGCCACGGACCCGACCTGGATCTGGCGGCTCTTCCGGCGCTCGGCGAGCTTGGTCGGAACGGACGGCATGCCGAGAGAAATCGCAGTCATCTGCTGTGCAACCCCAAGTCGTGGATCAAGGTCCGGTCCCGTGAGCAGCGGGCTCCGAGCTTCGAGATTACGGCACGGGCACGGGCTCGGGCACATCCCACCCGGGGTGCCACTCGAGCGGAGGCGGCCCGGCACGGAGCGTGCCCGGCCGCCTCCGGCTCCGGGTGACTAGGAGATCCTCACCGGGTTCACCACGTCCGCGATCAGGACCAGGATCGTGAAGCAGATGAAGATCCCGGCGACCACGTACGCGACCGGCATGAGCTTCGCCACGTCGAAGGGGCCCGGGTCGGGCCGGCGCAGCAGCCGTGCGAGGTTGCGGCGCAGAGACTCCCACAGGGCGCCCGCGATGTGGCCGCCGTCGAGCGGCAGCAGCGGGAGCATGTTGAACAGGAACAGGGAGAGGTTGAAGCCGGCGACCAGCATGACGGCCATGGCCAGCTGCTGGGTGGGCGGGATGTCGAGCGTGAAGATCTCGCCGCCGACGCGGGCCGCGCCGACCACGCCCATCGGGGAGTCCGCCTCGCGCTCGGCGCCGTCGAAGGCCGCGTTCCACAGGGCCGGGATCTTGCTGGGCAGGGCGGCCAGGGAGTCGACGGCGTCGCCGATCCGGTCCCCCATCCAGGTCACGGACTCGCCGAAGTCCTGCTTCACGACGCCCGTGGCGGCGCTGAAGCCGAGGAAGCCGGCCTGGACGTACTCGCCCTCGACGATCTGCCCGCTGCCGTCCTTCTTGGCGACCTGGTTGGTGGCGATCTCGGCGCGCAGGGTGACGTCCTTGCCGTCCCGCTCGACGACGATCGGCACCTCCTGGCCGGGGCTGGAGCGGATCAGGTCGGACAGCTCGTTCCAGTCGTCGGTCCGCACGCCGTCGAAGGAGACGATCCTGTCGCCCGCCTTGAGGCCGGCCGCCGCGGCCGGGGAGGCAGGGTCGCCCTTCTCGCACTTGTCGCGGTTCTCGCTCTGCGCGATGACGCACTGGGAGACCGAGCTGACCGAGGTGGTCTGCTGGGTGATGCCGAAGCCCATCAGGACGATGAGGAACAGCACCACCGCCAGGATCAGGTTCATGAAGGGGCCGGCGAACATCACGATCACGCGCTTCCAGGGGGCGCGCGTGTAGAACATCCGCTTCTCGTCGCCGGGCCGCAGCTCCTCGTAGGCGGCGCTGCGGGCGTCCTCGATCATGCCGCGCCACGGGGAGGTGGAGCGGGCCTCGGTGCGGCCGTCGGGGCCGGGCGGGAACATGCCGATCATGCGGATGTAGCCGCCGAAGGGGATGGCCTTGACGCCGTACTCGGTCTCACCCCTGCGGCGCGAGAAGAGGGTGGGCCCGAAGCCGACCATGTACTGCGGCACGCGGATGCCGAAGAGCTTGGCGGTGGACAGGTGCCCCAGCTCGTGCCACGCGATCGAGAACAGCAGGCCGACCGCGAAGAGGACTATGCCGAGGATGAACATCAGGGTCGTCATGCACGGGCCTCCGCCGTCTGTGCCGCCAGTTCCCGGGCCCGGGTCCGCGCCCAGGTCTCCGCTTCGAGGACGTCCGACACGGTGAGCGAGGTTCCCGTGCGCGGGGTGCCGTGCTCCTCGACGACCCGCGTGACGGTGTCCATGATCCCGTTGAAGGGCAGTGCGCCCCGGCGGAACGCCTCCACGCACTCCTCGTTGGCCGCATTGAACACCGCCGGGGCGGTGCCCGCGAGTTCGCCGACGTGCCGGGCAAGGTTCACGGAGGGGAAGGCCTCGTTGTCGAGCGGGAAGAACTCCCAGGTCGAGGCCTTGCTCCAGTCGAAGGTGGGGGCGGCGTCGGGGACGCGCTCGGGCCAGCCGAGGCCGATGGCGATGGGCCCGCGCATGTCGGGCGGGGTCGCCTGGGCCAGTGTCGATCCATCCGTGAACTCAACCATCGAGTGGACATACGACTGGGGATGCACGACCACCTCAATGCGGTCGAAGGGAATGTCGTAGAGCAGGTGCGCCTCGATGACCTCCAGGCCCTTGTTGACGAGGGTCGCGGAGTTGATCGTGATGACCGGGCCCATGGCCCAGGTGGGGTGCGCGAGGGCGTCCTCGACGGTGACGTGGGACAGCTCCTGCTTGCTCCGGCCGCGGAAGGGGCCGCCGGAGGCGGTGACGACCAGCTTGCGGACGTCGGCGCGGGTGCCGGCGGCCAGGGCCTGGAAGAGGGCGGCGTGCTCGGAGTCGACCGGGATGATCTGCCCGGGCTTGGCGAGGGCCTTGACCAGCGGGCCGCCCACGATGAGCGACTCCTTGTTGGCGAGCGCGAGGGTGCGGCCCGCCTCCAGGGCGGCGAGGGTCGGGGCGAGGCCGATGGAGCCGGTGATGCCGTTCAGCACGGTGTGGCAGTCGGAGGCGGCGAGCTGTGTGGCCGCGTCCGGGCCGGCGAGGACCTCGGGGAGCGGCTCGTCCGTCCCGTACTGCGCGGTGAGCGCCTCGCGCAGGGCCGGGACGACGTCCTCGCGGGCCACCGCGACCGTGCGCACGCGCAGCCGGCGGGCCTGCTCGGCGAGGAGCGCGACCCGGCCGCCGTTGGCGGACAGGCCGGTGACCCGGAACCGGCCGGGGTTGCGCAGGACGAGGTCGATGGCCTGGGTCCCGATGGACCCGGTGGACCCGAGGATCACCACGTCCTTCGGGCCGTCGCCCGCGACCGGGTCGTAGACGAGGTGCGGGTCGGCGAGGGGGGCTGGACTGTCGCTCATCCCTCCATTGTCGCCGTAAGCGCAGCGGCTGAGGACAGCGCGTCCCCTCCGTGGGGGCGCGCGCCGCATCGGCTCGCGCCCCCACGGAGGCCGGGTGACGGCCGGGTCACCGGATGGGCCGGTGGACGTTCTCCCTCCGGGACGGTCCGGGTGTCGCGTCGGCGATCCACGGCCCGTCCGTCGACGGGTCGACGATGCCCTGCTCCAGCCACGCGTACGTGCCGGACAGGACGCCCTTGACGACCTTGCGGTCGAGGTCGTCGGTGTTGGTCCACAGGCGGGTGAAGAGCTCCTCGATCCGGATGCGGGCCTGGCGGCAGAAGACGTCGGCGAGCTGGTAGGCCTCGCGGCCGTGGTCGCCCTGCGCGCGCAGGTGCTCGGCGCGCACGCACGCGGCGCTCATGGCGAACAGCTCGGCTCCGATGTCGACGATCCGGCCGAGGAAGCCCTGCTTGGACTCCATGCGGCCCTGCCAGCGGGACATGGCGTAGAACGTGGAGCGGGCGAGCTTGCGGGCGGTGCGCTCCACGTAGCGCAGGTGGCCGGAGAGGTCGACGCCGTGCCGGAACTCGCCGTAGGAGGTGGGCAGCTGGCCCGGGCCCGCGACCAGCCTGGGGAGCCACTTGGCGTAGAAGGCGCCCGCGTTGGCGCCCGCCTTCGCCTTGTCGCCCAGGGACTTCTCGGGGTCGATGAGGTCGCCGGCGACCGAGAGGTGGGCGTCGACGGCCTCCCGGGCGATCAGCAGGTGCATGATCTCCGTGGAGCCCTCGAAGATGCGGTTGATGCGCAGGTCGCGCAGCAGCTGCTCGGCGGGGACGCCGCGCTCGCCGCGGGCGCGGAGGGACTCGGCCGTCTCGAAGCCGCGCCCGCCGCGGATCTGGACCAGCTCGTCGGCCATCGTCCAGGCCATCTCGGAGGCGTAGAGCTTGGCGAGGGCGCCTTCGATGCGGATGTCGTTGCGGTCCTCGTCGGCCATCTGCGAGGCCAGGTCCGTCACGGCCTCCAGGGCGAACGTGGTGGCCGCGATGAAGGAGATCTTGGAGCCGACCGCCTCGTGGTGCGCGACGGGCTTGCCCCACTGCTCGCGGGCCGCCGACCACTCGCGGGCGATCTTCAGGCACCACTTGCCCGCCGCGACGCAGGAGGCCGGCAGGGAGAGCCGCCCGGTGTTCAGGGTGGTCAGGGCGATCTTCAGGCCCTGGCCCTCCGCGCCGACGCGGTTGGCGGCGGGGACGCGGACCTGGTGGAAGCGGGTGACGCCGTTCTCGATGCCGCGCAGGCCCATGAAGGCGTTGCGGTTCTCCACCGTGACGCCGGGGGCGTTGGTCTCCACGACGAAGGCGGTGATGCCGCCCTTGTGCCCCTCGCTCTTCGGCACCCGGGCCATCACGACGAGCAGGTCGGCGACGACGCCGTTGGTGGTCCACAGCTTCACGCCGTCGAGGACGTAGTCGTCGCCGTCGGGCACGGCCGTGGTGGCCAGGCGGGCCGGGTCGGAGCCGACGTCGGGCTCGGTGAGCAGGAAGGCGCTGATGTCCGTGCGGGCGCAGCGCGGCAGGAAGCGCTCGCGCTGCTCCTCGGTGCCGAACAGCTTCAGGGGCTGGGGCACGCCGATCGACTGGTGCGCGGAGAGCAGCACGCCGATCGCGGGGCTGGCGGAGCCCACCAGGGCCAGGGCCTTGTTGTAGTACACCTGCGTCAGGCCGAGTCCGCCGTACTTGGTGGCGATCTTCATGCCGAAGGCGCCGAGCTCCTTGAGGCCGTCGATCACCTCGTCGGGGATGCGGGCCTCGCGCTCGATGAGGGCGCCGTCGACCTTGGTCTCGACGAAGTCGCGGAGCTTGGCGAGGAACTGCTCGCCGCGCTGGGCCGCCTCGTCGGCGGGGACGGGGTGGGGGTGGATGAGGTCGAGCCGGAAGCGGCCGAGGAACAGCTCCTTGGCGAAGCTGGGCTTGCGCCAGTGCTGTTCCCGGGCGGCCTCCGCCACCTCACGGGCCTCCCGCTCGGTGACGGCGGGACGTGATGAGGGGGTGGTGGAAGCGGACATGAGGGGCACCTCGCCGCAACTAGGAAGATTGAGGACTGTACGTTACCGACCAGTGCTACTGGATCGTTGGTACCCGAATACGGACGCCCCCACCAGTCCTCGCGCGTCCGTTCAGCCGAAGGGGGCGGAGCGCGCCGGCCCTTGTGGCGCGCCCGGCGGCGGTGTTGCATCGAGGTGTCGCCCCGAGGTACGGACTCCGCCGCGGAAATTGCTGTCGAAGCGCTTCGACAGCCTATGGACACGTACTCCCGCTGGAGCTACTGTCGAACCACCCTCACCCGTTCATAACAGCAATGCGCACTGTCGAAGCGCTTCACAAGAGCTTGGAGAGCTGGATGGTCACCCTCGCCGAGGTCGCCCAGCACGCCGGAGTCTCGGCGAGCACGGTGAGCTATGTCCTCAGCGGCAAGCGGTCCATCTCCGCGAACACCCGGCAGCGGGTCGAGCGGAGCATCCGCGAGCTCGGGTACCACCCGAACGCCGGGGCCCGCGCCCTGGCCAGCAGCAGGTCCAACATCATCGCGCTGATGGTGCCGCTGCGCACGGACATGTACGTGCCCGTGATGATGGAGATCGCCATCGCCGTCGCGACCTGCGCGCGCACGCACGGGTACGACGTGCTGCTGCTCACCGGTGAGGAGGGCCCCGACGCGGTGCGCCGCGTCGCCGGCAGCGGGCTCGCCGACGGCATGATCCTGATGGACGTCGAACTCGACGACGAGCGGCTGCCGTTGCTGCGCGCGACCGACCAGCCGTCCGTGCTGATCGGGTTGCCCGCCGACACCGCCGGGCTGACCTGCGTCGACCTGGACTTCAGGGCGACGGGCGCGCTGTGCGTGGAGCACCTGGCCAAGCAGGGGCACCAGGACATCGCCGTCATCGGGGAGGCCCCGGCCGTCTACGAGCGGCACACGGGCTTCGCCGAGCGCACCCTGGACGGACTGCGGTCCCGCTCCCGGGAACTGGGCGTGCGGCTGCTGCACCGCCCGTGCGGCGGCGGGTACGACGCGCTGGCGGTCACGCTCTCCCGGATCCTCGACGAGCGCCCGGCCACCTCCGGGCTGATCGTGCAGAACGAGTCGGCGCTGGAGCCGCTGCTCGCGCTGCTGCGCCAGCAGGGCCGGGCCGTGCCCGAGGACGTGTCGGTGGTGGCGATCTGCCCCGACCAGGTGGCGCTGCAGTCCTCGGTGCGGCTGACGTCGGTCGCCATCCCCGCGCAGGAGATGGGCCGGATCGCGGTGGAGCACCTGGTCGCCAAGCTGGAGGGGCGCGGCAGCGACGAGGTCGTGCTGATCGCGCCCGAGCTGACGGTCCGGGGGAGCACGGGGCCGGCGCCGAGCCGGCCGTAGGCACCGCGCGCCCTCTGACCGCGCCCCTTTCCTCCCCTGCCGCCGTTCCCGGCGGCGGGCACCACCCCTTTCCCCGGGGCGCCTCTCCCCGGCCCCGCGCCCAGGGCACCCCCCTGTCCGCACACCTCTGTCCGCACTCCTCCAGGAGCACAGGAGCACGCGTGAACCAGCCTGCTGAAATCCAGCCCCAGGTGAGCCTGGCGCAGTCCTCCCCCACCGTCGGCACGTTCCGCGAGCGGGACGGCGCGCTGGAGTGGAGCGGCCGCCAGGAGACCGTCCGGATCGAACCGTGGGGCCCGGACGCGGTCCGGGTGCGTGCCCGGCTCGGCGGCCCGGTCCTCGAAGGACTGCCCGGCGCCCTGCTCGACGAGGCCCCCGCGACACCGTCCACGGTGAAGACGGAGGACGGCGGCGCCCGGCTGACCGTCGGCGCGCTCACCGTCGAGGTGAGCGCCGAGGGCCTGATCCGCTTCCTGCGCACGGACGACTCCGCCGAACTGCTCGCCGAGGAGCGCGCCCACTTCTGGTGGCCCGGCTCGCGCCTCTACACCGCCGTCGGCAACGGCCACCACCGCCTGGAGCAGCGCTTCGCCGCCTACGACGACGAGAAGCTGTACGGCCTCGGCCAGCACCAGCACGGGCGCCTGGACCAGAAGGGCCTGGTGCTGGACCTGATCCAGCGCAACGCCGAGGTCGGCATCCCGGTGCTCACCTCCAGCCGCGGCTACACCCTGCTGTGGAACAACCCGGCGATCGGCCGCGTGGAGCTGGCGCACAACGGCACCCGGTGGGTCGCCGACTCCGCCCGGCAGATCGACTACTGGATCACGGCCGGCGACCCGGCCGCCGCCCAGCGCCGCTACAGCGCGGTGACCGGCCGCACGCCGATGCTGCCGGAGTGGGCGGCGGGCTTCTGGCAGTGCAAACTGCGCTACCGCACCCAGGACGAACTGCTGGAGGTGGCCCGGGAGTACAGGCGCCGGGGCCTGCCGATCTCGGCGATCGTCTGCGACTTCTTCCACTGGACGCACCTCGGCGACTGGAAGTTCGACCCGAAGGAGTGGCCGGACCCGGCGGCGATGGTGCGCGAGCTGGAGGAGCTCGGCATCAAGCTGGTGGTGAGCGTGTGGCCGTCGGTGTCGCCGCTGAGCGAGAACCACCCGGTCCTGGAGCAGCGCGGCTGGTTCATCGGCACCCAGTACGGCCCGACGGCCCACGCCGACTGGCCCGACAAGGAGGTCGCCTCCACGGTCCAGGTCGCCTTCTACGACGCCACCAACCCCGAGGCCCGGGAGTTCGTGTGGTCGCGGGTGAAGGAGAACTACCTGGACCCGTACGGCATCACGGCGTTCTGGCTGGACGCCTGCGAGCCGGAGCTGAAGCCGGGCTTCCAGGAGAACCTGCGCTACTGGGCGGGCCCGGGCCTGGAGGTCGGCAACATGTACCCGGCCGAGAACGCCCGCACCTTCTACGAGGGCCTCGTCGCCGCGGGCGAGGAGGAGGTCGTCAGCCTCAACCGCTCGGCGTGGGCGGGCAGCCAGCGCTACGGAGCCGCCCTGTGGTCCGGTGACATCGGCACGGACTTCCCGACCCTGCGCCGCCAGATCGCGGCCGGGCTCAACACGGCGCTGTCGGGCATCCCGTGGTGGAACACCGACATCGGCGGCTTCCACGGCGGCGACCCGGACGACCCGGCGTACCGGGAGGTGATGGTGCGCTGGTTCCAGTTCGGCGCGCTGTCCCCGCTGATGCGCCTGCACGGCTTCCGCGACCCGGGCATGCCGCTGGGCCCGGAGATGACCGGCGGCCCGAACGAGGTGTGGTCCTACGGCGAGGAGGCCGGGGCCGTCCTGGAGAAGTACCTGCGGCTGCGCGAGCGGCTCAAGCCGTACGTGCTGGACGTGATGCGCGCGGCCCACGAGGAGGGGCTGCCGGTGATGCGGCCGCTGTTCCTGGAGTTCCCCGGCGACCAGGCGGCCTGGTCGGTGGACGACTCCTACCTGTTCGGCCCGGACCTGCTGGTCGCGCCGGTGCTGACGGCCGGTGCCACGGCCCGGACGGCGTACCTGCCGGCCGGGGCCTCGTGGACGGACGCGTGGACGGGGGAGACGTACGAGGGCGGTCAGACCGTGACGGTCGACGCCCCGCTGGACCGGATCCCGCTGTTCCTGCGGGACGGGGCGCGGCTGCCCGTGGCGGAGTAGCCGGGCGGCGGGGGCGGCCGGATCGACGGAGGCCTTCCGGCCACCCCTGCGCGCGTTCGGCCGACTTCCGTACGGCGCAGGGGGGTTGGAGCGGATAGGTTCCCCGGGTGGCCTCGTCTCCGCTCGCCCTCACCCTCGCGAACGCACTGCTGCGGCCCGCGTTCGGCTCCCGGCGCGATCCCGGCCGGATCTTCGACCGCATCGTCGTGGAGACCGGGGAGGCGCCCGGCAACCGGGAGTTCGTCGACGGCTTCCGCGCCCTGCTCGGCTGGTGGGCGAAGGCCGAGAACCTCACGCCGGTCGGCTGGCAGTCCGCGCAGGGGCACGTCCGGCGGCATCTCGCCAACCGGGCCCGGGTGCGGCGGCTGATCGCCGAGCACCCCGGGATCGAGCGGGAGCCCGTCGACCGGCCGGTGTTCGTCGTGGGGCTGCCGCGCACCGCGACCACGGTCACCCACGCGGTGCTGTCGCTGCCGGACGCGCACCGCAGTCCCCGCCTGTGGGAACTGCTCTCCCCCGGCCTCGAGTTGCCGCCCCGGCAGCGGCGCAGGGCGATCGCGGCCGGGCGCCGGATGGTCCGCGGCACCGACCTGTTCGCACCCCGCTTCCGGGACATCCACGCGATGGCAGCCGAGGGCCCCGAGGAGTGCACCTTCGCGCTGCCGCACGCCCTGATGCCGCTGTCGCAGGCCGACATCCCCGAGTACCGGGCGTGGCACGGCGCGCGGGACTTCACCGCCGACTACCGGTACCTCAAGCAGGTCTACCAGGTGCTGCAGTACGGCCGTCCGCGGCGGCGCTGGGTGCTGAAGTCGCCCATGCACCTGGAGAACCTGGACGCGCTGCTGAGGGTCTTCCCCGACGCCACGCTCGTGTGGTGCCACCGCGACCCGGTGACGGTCGTGGCGTCCTTCTGCAGTCTGATCGAGCACGGCATGGCCGTCAGCACCCGCCCGGTGGACCCGGTCCGGATCGGCCGGGTCTGGCTGGACCTGCTGAGCCGTGCGATGGACCGCGGGCTGGCGGCCCGGGCGTCGATCCCGGCGGAGCAGCTGGTGGACGCCCCGTACTCGTGGCTGGGCTCCGACCCCGCGAGCGGCGCGCCGAAGCTGTACGCCGCCGTCGGCGCCCCCTGGACCGAGGCGGACGCCGCCCGGCTGCCCGCGGCCGTCGCCCGCCCCGAGGGCACCCGCCGGCACAGCTACGACCTGTTCCGCTACGGACTGACCCGGGACGAGGTCGAGTCGGCCTTCGCGGAGTACGAGGTGCTGCGGGCCGGGGTCGACCGCGCCTGAGAGGGCGCGGCCGGCCCAGGCCCCGGGGAGGGTCAGCCGCCGCTGACCGTCAGGTTGTCGGTGGTGAAGTTCAGGCCGCCGGACGACGAGGTGATCTCGTAGCCGAACTGCACGTCGCCGATGGTCTCGTTGCCCATCCAGCCCTTGGTGTCCTTGATCCACTTCAGGATCGGCAGGATGCTGACGCTGCCGGAGGTGGAGTCGGACGTCCGCAGGAACGAGAAGACCTGGTTGGCGCCGTTGTCGCCCTTGTACACGTTCCAGGTGTGACCGCCGAGGGTGACGCTGCCCTGGGAGGTGCCGAGCGGGCCGACGGCGCCGTTGTGGTTGACCCAGAGCATGATCTCGTAGTCGTAGTCGGTGTCCCAGATGTCGTACGACGTGTTGTACGCGCCGGAGGACGGGACGGTGACGTTGTAGGTGCTGGTGAGCGAGGAGAGAGAGGTGATCGTCTTGTTGATCACCTTCTTGGAGTTCGGGTAGGACTTGATGCCGCCGGTGTTGGGGTGGTCGGCCCAGACGCCCCAGTTGGTGCCGGAGTTGGCCCAGACGCACTGGCTGCCGGCGCCGGAGCCCCAGATGTTGTTGTAGAGCGTGTAGCCGTTCAGGCTGGTGTTGCCCCACTGGTCGCAGGAGTTCCAGACGGCGGCGGAGGCGGGGGCGGAGGCGAGGCCGACGGTGGCGCCGAGCGCGAGGGCCGGGGCCAGCAGGGCCTTGCTGATCCTGCTCAGGGTGCGTGTTGCCATGGTGTCCCTTCCATGGGTGGGGGGAATTGCGGGGGGGTTACCGCTCCTTCACGGTGAGGACGCGGTCTTCTCCGGCGACGAGGTCGAGGGGCTCGGCACCGGCGGAAGTCCTGAGTTCGACGCGGGTGGTGCGGCCGGGCCGGAGCACGGCGGTGGCGCCGCCGTCCGGACTCCAGGTGAGGTCGATCTCGGCCCCGAACCGGGTGCGCACCCCGCGCAGGGCGCCGACGGGGTACCCCGGCGGCAGCGCGGGCAGCAGGACCAGCCGGTCGGGGGTCGACTGGACCAGCGCCTCGATCAGCACGGCCGGCAGGGTGTGCGCGGCGTCGGCGTTGTACACGTCGCGGCCGGGATAGTGGGCGCTCATCAGGGAGACGTGGAAGAAGTCGCCTTCCAGGACCCGGCCGAGGGCGTGCGCGACCCGGCCGGCGTCCCGGAGCCGGGCCGCGACCAGGGCGTGGTGCAGGTGGCCGTGCGCGGAGTCGTTCTCGGCGCCGCGCAGTTCCAGGGCGCGGTGGGCGGCGGCGGCGTGGGCGGGGGTGTCGTAGGGGGTGATCTCGTCGAGGGGCCAGACGCCGTAGAGGTGGCTGAGGTGGCGGTGGTCGTAGCTGTCCTGCAGGCCCGGCCAGGCCCATTCGGCCAGGGCGCCGTCGGCGTTGACGCGGTGCGGCGGGAGGCGGTCGGCGAGGGCCTGCCAGCGGCCCGCCTCCGCGGTGCCCGGGTGGTAGGCGGCGGCGGTGCGCAGGGCGTGGCGGGCCGCGGAGAGGTCCATGGCGGCGTTGACCGTGCCCCAGCTCGCGTTGGCGGGGCGGTTCTCGGGCGAGTAGGAGGGGACGACGACGAGGTGCCCGTGCTCGTCCGTCCGGGTGAGGAAGTCCTCGTAGAACAGGGCGACTTCGGCGAGGGCGGCGGCGGTGCGCGGGTCGCGGGTGCCGTGGGTCTCGTCGTGGTCGACCAGCGGCTTCAGCAGCCAGTCGGCGCCGGCGGTCCACAGGTGCAGCGGGTACTCGCGGCTGTAGTGGTAGGAGTGGCCGGACTCGCCGTCGGTGTGGGCGGGGGCGACGACGCCCCGGGTGCCGAAGATCGCGCGGGCGTTGTCGCGCCAGGCGGGCAGCTGGCGCTGGACGAGGCGGGCGTGGGCCTCGGTGACCTCGGGGAGGGCGGCAGCGGCGGCGGACGCGGTCTGCAGGTTGAGGTTGGCGTCCTGGGTGAACGCGCCGGACCAGGCGGTGTCCCAGTCGCCGGTCCACAGCCCGGTCAGGCGGGGCGGGAGGAGGCCGCAGGCGGACAGCAGGTGGTAGCGGCCGGCGGCGAAGAGGCGCTCCAGCAGGGCGGCGCTGCGGGGCCGCTTCAGCAGCTCCGAGCCGGGCAGGGCCCGTTCGGCGGGGTCGGCGGCCAGGTCGAGGGTGACGCGCCGGTAGGCGGTGCGGTGCAGGGCGACGTGGCGGTCGAGGAGCTCGTCCGGGTCGGCGGGCAGGTCGCGCAGGGCACGGCCCCGGGCGACGACGTCGAGTTCGCCGGTGTGCCGGTGCACCCGGGTCAGCAGCAGCACGGACCGGGCGCCCTCGACGCGCACGCCCGGGGGCACGAGGGTGGTCGTGCCCCCGGTGACGGTGACCCGGGTGACGCCGGTGACGGCCAGGTCGCTGTCCGGGTAGCGGGCGCGCAGGCTGAGCAGGGCGCCGTCGGGGGTGAGGACGGCTCCGTGGCCGATGCCCAGCCCGGCGGGGGCGCCGGGCAGCCGGTGGTCCAGGTCGACGCGCAGGCTCAGGGCGGGTCCGGTGAGGTGCTGGACGACGACGTCGTCGGCGCGGGAGACGAAGACCCGGCTCGTCCAGCCGTCGCAGGACGCGCGGACGACGCCGGTGGTGAAGTCGACGTCCCGGCGGTAGTCCCGCACCTCGCCGGGCGGCCGGTCCGCCCGGATCCGGAACGCGGGGTGGAAGGGCTGGACCCACTGGAGCGGGCGGCCGTCCGTGAAGCTCTCGGCGGCGGTCGTGTCGCCCGCCAGGAGGCGGTCCTGGAGGGCGGGGAGGTCCGCGGCGAGCTGCGGGGGCCGGGTGTCGGCGCGTGACGGCCGCACCAGGGTGTGATGCGTGACGACGACCCGCTCGGCGTTCGGGTCGCCGGACACGAGGGCGCCGTGGTGGCCGTTGCCGCTGAGGAAGGCGTCCTCCCAGCGGGCGGCCGGGTGCGGTTCCCAGGTGCCGTGGACGGGGGCGGAGTCGGTCATGGCCGGAGCACCGCCGCCCCGTACCGGCCGAGGGTGACCCGGTCGGTGACGTCCGTGCCCGTCAGCAGGTCGTGGTGGGTGCCGGGCACCTCGACGGTCACCGGCTCCCGGCCGTGGTGGAGCAGGAACAGCAGCTCGCCCCGGCGTACGGCCTCGACCTGCCCGGGCAGGCCGTCGAGCACCGGCCCGACCCCCGCGCCGGCCGCGATCCCGGCCAGCAGGTCGCGCAGCGCCCCGGGTTCCGGGAGCGTGGAGACGTACCAGGCCCGGCCCCTGCGCAGGATCGCGGGCAGTCCGTCGAGTTCGCCGCCCCGGTAGGGGATGACCTCGTCGGCCTCGCTCGCCTCGATCTCCTCGGACCACAGGGTCGCGCCGAACCCCTCGCAGGCGACGCTCTCCCCCGCGTCCAGCGGCCACCACTCGTGCAGGGTGCGGATGCCGAACAGCTCCCGCAGCCGGGCGTCCATGCCGCCGGGGCGGACGCGGTCGTCCTGGTCGGCGACACCGGTCTGGAATCCGCAGACCAGGGTGCCGCCCTGCCGTACGTAGGCCAGGAGGTTGCCGATCGCGGCGTCGGTGAGCGCGTACAGCTGGGGCGCGACCACCACCGGGTACGGCGTGAGGTCGTGCTCGGGGTGGGCGAAGTCGCTGGTGAGGTGGGCCTGCCACAGGGCCCGGTGCCAGGCGCGCAGGACGTCCGGGTAGTCCACCTCCCCGGACAGCCGGCCGTCCTGGGTGCCGGCCCACCAGGAGTGCCAGTCGTGCAGGACGGCGACACCGGCGGTGACGTGCCGTCCGGCCGTCTCCGGGGCGATCCGCTCCAGGTCCGCTCCGAGCTGCTTGGCCTCCTGGAACGTCCGGCCCTCCTCCCCGGCGTGGCTGACCATGCCGGAGTGGAACTTCTCGGCGCCCTGCCGGGACTGCCGCCACTGGAAGAAGCAGACGGCGTCGGCGCCCCGGGCCACGGCCTGCAGGGACCACAGCCGGTTCAGGCCCCGGGGCTTGGGGTGGTTCACGCCCCGCCAGTTGACCGGTCCGGCGGCCTGCTCCATGAGCATCCAGGGCCCGCGCGCCTGGGAGCGGGTCATGTCCTGGACGAGGGCGCCGTGCTGCGCGCCGAGCGGGTCGCGCGGGTCGGGGTAGAGGTCGACCGAGACGACGTCCTCCTCCTCGGCCCAGCGCCAGGCGTCCTGCCCGAAGAACAGCGGCATGAAGTTGCTGGTGACCGGCAGGTGCGGGGTGTGCCGCCGGACGATGTCCCGCTCGGCGGCGTAGCACTCCAGGAGCATGTCGGAGGTGAAGCGCCGGAAGTCCAGGACCTGGGTGGGGTTGCGCATGTAGTGCGGCAGGCGGGGCGGCAGGATGCCGTCCCAGGTGTCGTAGCCCTGGCTCCAGAAGGCCGTGCCCCAGGCGGTGTTGAGGGCGTCGAGCGTTCCGTACCGTGCGCGCAGCCAGCGGCGGAAGGCGGCCGCGGCCTCGTCGCCGTGGTCGGCGGTGCAGTACTCGTTGTTGATGTGCCACATCGTCAGGGCCGGGTGCCCGGCGTAGCGGGCGGCCAGGTCCTCGGTGATGGCGGCGGCGTAGCGCCGGTAGGTGGCGCTGGAGTGCGAGAAGTGCTGCCGTCCGCCCCACCACTCGGTGCGGCCGTCCTCGGTGACGGGCAGGGTGTCGGGGTGCAGCCGGCCCATCCAGGGCGGGGGCGAGGAGGTCGGGGTGGCCAGGACGACGCCGATGCCGTGCTCGTGCAGCAGGTCCATCAGCGTGTCGAGCCAGCCGAACTCCCGTGCCCCCGGCTCCGGTTCGAGCTTCGACCAGGAGAAGACGCCGAGGGTGACCGAGTTGACGCGGGCCGCCTTCATCAGCCGGACGTCCTCGTGCCAGGTCTCCTCGGGCCACTGCTCCGGGTTGTAGTCGCCGCCGAAGAGGAGCCGGCCCCGGGTCGCGTCGTCGAGCCCGGGCATCAGACGGGCTCCCCGTACTGCACGCCGCGGCCGTTGGTGGCGACGTAGACCCGGCCGTACACGCGCGGGTCGCCGGTGATCGCCGCGCCGGTCCAGCCCCACTGGTGCCGGTCGTCGTTGATCCGCGTCCAGGTCCTCGCCTCGTCGTCGGAGCGGTACACGGCGGTGATCGTGCCGACGGAGCCGACCAGGTAGACCGCCGGGTAGGAGGCGCCCGCGGCGGCCTTGCCGAAGCCGAGGGTGTAGGCGGCCTGGCAGCTGCCCACCTTCGCGAAGCTCGCGCCGCCGTCCGTCGAGCGGTGCAGCCCGTCGCCCTTGAGGCTGAGCCACAGGTCGCCGGAGCGGCCCGGGGCCGCCGTGAGCTGGAACTCGCCGTCACCCGAACTCAGGCCCGAGGCGCCGGCGGTGAAGGTGCGGCCGCCGTCGGTGCTGGCGAAGAGCGTGCCGGTGGTGGTGTCGAAGGCGTGGAAGCGGTCCGGGTCGACGGGGTCCGCGACGGGCACGGCCCCCTTCGGGAAGGTGGGGATCTCCGTCCAGGTGGCGCCGTTGTCGGCCGAGCGGTACCCCGGGTGGGCCGGGCCGAAGGACCACAGCAGCACGCTGCCGTCGGCTCCTGCGGCGATCGGGCCCGGCGCGGACCGGGCCATGTCCGGCTGGGACCCGAAGGGCGCCCAGGTCCGGCCGCCGTCGTCCGACCAGGCGCCGTTGCCGTTCTCGCCCCAGCCGGCCCGCACGACGTAACCCGGTCTGGCCGCGGCGAGCGCGAGCCCCGTGGCCGTGCCGAACACCGGGTCGGACGCCATGCCGCGCGACGGCGACGCCGTGAGCCGCTCGTGGTACATCACGCCGATGTCCCCGCAGCCGCTGATCAGGTGCGCCCGGCCGGCCGGGGGCGAGAGCAGCTGGCGTACGGACGCCTCCTCCAGGCCGCTCACCCGCGGGGCCCAGTGCCTGAGGTCGCGGGTGCCGTAGAGGGTCGCGCCGGTGCCGTACACGAGGTTCCGGGAGTCGAACGGGTCGAGCGCGACGGCCTGGATCCACCAGCCGAACTTGGGCTCGTCGCCGCCCCACTTGAGGTAGGGGGTCTCGGAGACGTCCAGGACGGCCCCCTCCTTCAGGGACGTCCAGGTGCGGCCTCCGTCGGTGGTCCGGTAGAGGGTGTCGACCAGCGACCAGCGGTTGTTGGTGGAGACCACGACGGTGCCGGGGCGGCGGGCGTCGACCGCGCAGCCGCCGTAGCCGAAGGAGTCGGTCCCCCCGTCGGGCGTCGCGCCGCCCGGCCTCACCGGCGTGACCTCGGTCCACTTCCCGTCCGTGGTGCGCAGCTTGTGGACGCTGCCGTCCGACTGCCCGTTGGGGCCGGGGGCGTCGGCGTACGTCACGTACAGCTCCCGTGCGTGCCGGTCGTACGCGGCGCGGACGGGCACCCGGGCGGCGGCGCCGGAGGGCTGTCCGGGGACGGCCTCCCAGGTGGTGCCGTCCGTCGTGCGGTACAGGTTGGCACGCCCGGCGGTGCCGTCGGAGTCGCCCCAGCCGGCGTAGACGGCCCGGCCGGCGGCGACCAGGAGCGTCACGCCCTGGCCGGTGGCGCCCGGGGTGGCCGGGAACGCCGCGGGCTGCCAGTGGGCGCCCCGGTCGGTCGACTTGAGCAGTCCGTCGTGCCGGGTGCCCAGCCACAGGGTGTCGCTGTCCCGCGGGTCGACGAGCAGCCGCTCACCGCAGCCGCGGCCGTCCTCGTTGGCGCCGAGCTTGACGGTGAGGTCGGTGCGCTTCCAGGTCGCGCCCCGGTCCTGCGAGCGCAGCACGGCGCCGTTGCCGGCCCAGGGCTGCGCGTAGGTGCCGAGGGCGAGGTACAGCCGGTCCGGGTGGGCCGGGTCGACGGCCATGGCCTCCACGCCGAGGAGGTTCCAGTCGTCCCAGCCGATGTGGTCGGTCAGCGGGATCCAGCGGCCGGTCCGGTCGTCCCAGCGGTAGGCGCCGCCGATGTCGGTGCGGGCGTAGGCCAGGCCGCGGACGGAGGGGTGGAACAGCACGCCGGTGATGAAGCCGGTGCCGCCCTGGACGGCGTTGCGCCAGCGGTAGCGGTCCGCCGCGGGGGCGGCGGCCTCGGCACGCCCCGGGGAGACCGGCAGGGTGGCGAGCGCGGCGGCGGCAGCGGTCCCGGCGAGAACGGCACGTCGGCCCGGGCTGGACGCATGCATGGCACATACCTCGTCGTTCGGAGGGGAGGGGGGAAGCGCCCCGGATGGGGCGCGGGGAGCCGCGCGGTCGGCCACCGGCTGCCGGCAGGCGCCGGACGACGGGGCATCCCACCAAAGGGGCGGCGGTCAGCCCTTGACGGCTCCGGTGAGCATGCCCTTCTTGAAGTGCCGCTGGACGAAGGGCGAGGCGACCGCCACGGGGATCAGGGCCAGGACCATGACCGCCATCTGCAGCCCCAGTGCGGAGAGTTCGCCGGTGCGGACCGCCTGCTGCAGTCCGGTCGGCGCCTCGCTGTTCTTCTGGACGAGCTGGATGAGCACGTTCTGCAGCGGCATCATCGACTGGTCCGTGAGGTAGATGGAGGCGTTGAACCAGGCGCTCCAGTACCCCACCGCGTAGAACAGCGAGATGACGGCCAGCACCGCCCGTGACAGCGGCATGATGATGGTCAGCAGGATGCGCAGGTCACCGGCGCCGTCGATGCGGGCCGACTCGGTGAGTTCGGGCGAGATGCCCATGAAGAAGGCCCGCAGCACCAGGATGTTGAAGACACTCACCGCGCTCGGCAGGATCAGCGACAGATAGGTGTCGGTGAGGCCCAGCGTCTGCACCAGGAGGTACGTCGGGATGAGGCCGGCCCCGAAGAACATGGTCGCCATCATCGTCATCAGGAAGAACCGGTGGCCCAGGCTGCCCGGCCGGGACAGTCCGTAGGCCGCGAGCACCGACACCGTCATCGAGAACAGCGTGCCGAACAGCGTGACCCCGACCGACACCATGATCGCCCTGCTGACCTGGCCGCCGCTGAGCAGTTCCGTGTAGTTGACGAAGGTGATGCCCTGGGGGATCACGACGAGACCGCCGACCCGGTCGATCACCGGCTTCGGGGAGAGGCTGGTGACGACCACGATCCACAGCGGGCCGAGGACCGCCAGGCAGCACAGGACCAGCAGTCCGCCCTTCGCGGCGAGCCCGGCCCTGCCCGGCGGCTCCTCCCACACGGGGCGGGCGGGAGCCCTGAGGCTGCGGACGAGCTGCGTGTTGAGGCTCACTTCTTGTACACCCCCTGCTCGCCGAGCAGATGCGCGAACCTGTTCGCGCCCAGGACGAGACAGACTCCGATGACTCCCTTGACGAGGCCGACCGCGGCCGCGTAGCTGAAGTCGCCGTTCTGGATACCCATGTTCCACACGTACGTGTCGAGGACCTCGCTGGCGCCCACGCCGACCGCGTCCCGCTGGAGCAGGAACTGCTCGAACCCGACGCTCAGCGCGTCGCCCACCCTGAGGACCAGCAGCAGCGCGACCACCGGCCGCAGCGCGGGCAGCGTGACGTGCCACATGCGCCGCCAGCGGCCCGCGCCGTCCATGGCGGCGGCCTCGTACAGATCGGTGCTGACGGCGGCCAGCGCCGCGAGGAAGACGATGATCCCCCAGCCGGCGTCCTTCCACACGGCCTGCGCGGTGACGAGGAACTTGAACAGGTCCGCGTCGGTCATCAGGTCGAAGCCGCTCCACCCGTGGTCCTCCAGGGTCTGCGCGATGATGCCCGCGCCGCCGAAGACCTGCTGGAAGACCGTGACCACCAGCACCCACGAGAAGAAGTGCGGCAGATACATGATCGCCTGCGCCACCGCCCGGACCCGGGGCCGGATCACGCTGTTGATGAGCAGCGCGAGAGCGATGGGGATCGGGAAGAACAGCACCAGCTGGAGCCCGAAGAGCACGAGGGTGTTCTTCACCGCGCTCCAGAACAGCGGGTCGTCGGCCATCCGCGAGAACTGCTCGACGCCGACCCAGGGGCTGTGGAAGATCGCCGTGACGCCGTTGCTGGAGACGTACGGGTCGTAGTCCTGGAAGGCGACGACGTTGCCCAGCAGCGGGACGTAGTTGAAGATCAGCAGCAGCACGATCACGGGCAGCGTCATCAGGATCAGCGTGCGGTCGCGGCGCAGCCGGATCCGCCAGGGCACCTTGCCCGCCCTGCCCGCCTCGCCCGCCTTGCGCGCCTTCCGGCCCCGGGCCGCCGCGGCGGTGACCGCGGCCGCCGGTTCCTCGACGGCCGCGGGGGGACGGGTCCCGTCGGGCCTGCTCCCGGCCGTGAGGGACATCAGTTGCCGCTGCCGTTCTTGTCGATGAGCTCCTTGTACCAGTCGCGCAGCTTGTCGCCGCCGGAGGACTTCCAGGTGGAGATGGCCTGCTGCACGTCGGACAGCTTCTTGTTGCCGCGCACGTAGTCGATCTCCAACTGCTCGAACTGGCTGGAGAGGCTGGCGTAGCGGGACGGCTCGACGACGTTCATGCCGTACGTGGAGGACTTCGTCATGAAGGCCCCCATCCGCTGCTGCCACTCGACCTGCTTGCGGGCGATGTCGGGGAGGTCGGGGTGCGCGTAGTAGGCGGCGGGGGCGGCCAGCATCACCCAGGCGTTGAGCACCTCGGAGTTGCCCAGGTCGTTCTTGACCGGGACGCCGTCCTTGACCGAGTAGTGGGTGCCCTCGACGCCGTAGTCGACGAGCATGCGCTCCTTGGTGCCGTAGGGGGCGGCGGAGAAGTTGGCGGCGGCCAGTGCGTTCTCCACGACCTCCTTCGGGGCTCCCTTGCGGATCAGCGACCAGATGGTGGCGGGCTGGGACGCCCACAGCTTCGGGTCGCCGCCGTCGGCACCGAAGAGGTCCATGGCCTCGATCCGGAGGTCCGGGTTGGACCCGGCCTGTTCGGCGGCCCTGCCGTACCAGTCCGCGATGTTGGTGTTCCAGACCAGGATCTCCCCGGCGGTGAACCGCTGGCCCGCGTCGCCCGAGCGCGCCTTGTCGTCGGGGTGGACCACGCCCGCGTCGAACAGCTTGCGGACCCACTCCAGGGCCTCCAGGTACGCGGGCTGCTCGATGCGGTACGTCGGCTTGCCGTCGTCGCCGATGTGCCAGCCGATCGTCCCGGAGCCGCGGACGCCGAAGATGTTCCACGCGGACCAGGTCATGTCACCGCAGGCCCACACCTTGGCCTTGGAGCTGGTGGCCTCCTTCGCCCAGCTCATGAACTCGTCGGGCGAGGTGGGTACCGAGTAGCCCTTCTTGTCGAAGACGTCCGCGCGGTACAGGGGCGCGATCCAGTTCGCGCTGGCGGTCGGCATCGGGATGCCGCGCAGCGCACCGCCGAAGATGCTCATGCGCCAGGCGTCGGAGGGGATGGCGGCGAGGTTCGGGTACTTCTTGACCTTGTCGCCGGCCAGGTAGGGCCCCAGGTCCATGAACTTGGCGGTGACCGCGTTCGAGATCTTGCCGACCAGCTCCCAGCCGGGCACGACGACCATGTCGGGTATGGAGCTGGAGGCGAGGACGGCGCCGAGCTTCTGGCCGTAGGTGTTGCCGTCCTGGTTCTGCCAGGTGACCTTGGTGCCCGCCGCGGCGTCCAGCGCCTTGTAGTAGGCGCAGCCGGCCTTCGGCGGGGAGCCCCAGAACGGCGACATGATCTTGAACGGGGCGCCGGTGCCGAGCTTGTCCGGGACCGATGTGGCGAGCGCCGCGAGGTCGACCTTGCCGGTGTAGCCGGCCGCCGAGCCGTTCTTCGACGGCAGGTCCGGCTTGGCGACCGCGCTGGCCACGAACGCCGGGAGCAGCTTGTCCGCGGCCTTGCCCGAGGTGGTGCCGTCCTTGGAACCGCTGTCCGAACCGCCGCAGGCGGCCAGCAGCGGCACCCCGCCTGCCACCGCTGCGGTGGCGACCGCCGTGGAGGCGAGGAAACTTCTCCGGCTCGGTCCGGAGGAGGCGGAGGCGGCGTTCGGCGTCATTGCGTCAACCCTTCATGGCACACCAGGACACCCGGCGGTGGGCCGTCGGCTGCGGTGTCTCGAGTGGAACTGGCTGAGCCGAAGCGGGCTTACGACCCACACGGGGCATTCCGTTAGTCGAAGCGCTTCGATGTTGCTGTGAGGTTAAGTGAACACCCCAGGGCGCACAAGGGTCGTTCCGAAACTTCTCCCGCCGCCACAGGAAGGGACCTTTCCTGTGCACTGCTTGAAGTGATGGCGCCGCTCCCTTGACACTCGACCCGGCGTCGACCCAGCATCGAAGCGCTTCGAAAGCGCCTCGCCGCTCCATCGCAAAGGGAATCCCACGTGACCGCACCCACGCCGCCCGTGCCGCCGTTCCGCGATCCGCGCCTGCCGTTCGCGGACCGTGTCGAGGACCTCCTGTCGCGGCTCACGCCGGAGGAGAAGACCGCGTTCCTGCACCAGTTCGCCCCCGCCGTCCCGCGGCTCGGCATCGGCGCGTTCCGCACCGGGCAGGAGGCCCTGCACGGGGTGGCGTGGATGGGCCCGGCGACGGTGTTCCCGCAGGCGGTCGGCCTCGGCGCCACCTGGAACCCGGAGCTGGTGCGGCGCGTCGGCGACGCGGTGTCCCGGGAGGTGCGCGCGATGCGCGCCAAGGACGACCGGGTCGGCCTCAACGTCTGGGCCCCGACGGTCAACCTGCTGCGCCACCCCCTGTGGGGCCGCAACGAGGAGGGCTACTCGGAGGACCCGAAACTGACCTCGGCGATCGCCACCGCCTACACGCACGGCCTGCGCGGCGACCACCCGGCCTACTGGCGCACGGCGCCCGTGCTGAAGCACTGGCTGGCCCACAACAACGAGACGGACCGCTCCACGACGTCGAGTTCGGTGCGCCCGCGCGTGCTGCACGAGTACGACCTGCGGGCCTTCCGCGAGACCGTCGAGGCGGGCGCGGTGGCCGGGGTGATGCCCGCGTACAACCTGGTCAACGGCCGCCCCAACCACGTCTCCCCGTACCTCGCCGAGCACCTGCGCACCTGGACCGACGAGGAGCTGCTGGTCTGCTCGGACGCGGGCGCGCCGAGCAACCTGGTGGACTCCGAGCACTACTTCGACACCCACGAGGAGGCCACCGCCGCCTCCCTGCTCGCGGGCGTCGACAGCTTCACCGACCACGGCACGGACTCCTCGCGGATCACCGGGCGGCTGCGCGGCGCCCTGGAGCGGGGCCTGCTGACCGAGGCCGACCTCGACAGGGCCGTCCGCCGCCAGCTCTCGGTGCGCTTCCGGCTCGGCGAGTTCGACCCGGAGGACGACCCGCACGCCGCGACCGGCGCGTTCGACACCCCGGCGCACCGCGCCCTCGCGCAGGAGGCCGCCGAGCAGGCGATCGTGCTGCTGCGGAACGACGGGCTGCTGCCGCTCGCCGCCGGCACCCGGATCGCCGTGGTCGGGCTGCTCGCCGACGAGTGCAAGCTCGACTGGTACAGCGGCACCCTGCTGCACCGCTCGACCCCGCTGGAGGGACTGGCCGGGCGGTTCGGCGCGCGGCAGGTGGAGTTCGCGGAGGGCGTGGACCGGGTCCGGCTGCGCACGGCGGCGGGCACGTTCCTGCACGTGCCCCCGGCCGAGGACGCCCCCGACGCGGTGCGCGGCGCCGAGGGCGCGCTCGACCCGGCGCTGCTGTCGGGCCGCACCGACCTGCCTCCGCTCACCACGGACGCGGCCGGCACCGAACTGGCGCTGGCCGACTGGGGCGAGGGGGTGCTGACGCTGCGCGACCCCGGCGGCCGCTATGTGTCGGTCGCGGAGGACGGCTTCCTGCGCGCCTCCGCCGACCAGCCGGGCGGCTGGGTCGTCCAGGAGACGTTCCGCCTGGAACCGCACGGGAGCGGGCACCTCCTGAGGCATCTGGGGACGGGCCGGCACGTGTGTGTCTCCGCCGACGGCGTGAAGGTTGCCGAGCAGGAGCCCGAGGTGTTCGAGCTGGTCGTCGCCGAGCGCGGCGAGGACGCGGTGGCGCGGGCCGCCGCGGCGGCCGACGTGGTCGTGGTGGTCGCGGGCAACGACCCGCACATCAACGGCCGCGAGACCGAGGACCGGACGACGCTGCGCCTGCCCGGGCACCAGGAGCGGCTGCTGCGGGCCGCCCGCGCGGCCAACCCGGCGACGGTGCTGGCGCTGGTCTCCTCCTACCCGTACGCGGTCGACGCGGCGGACCTCCCGGCCGTGCTGTGGACCGCGCACGGCGGCCAGGCGGCCGGCACCGCCCTGGCCCGCGTCCTGGCCGGCGACGTCGTTCCCGCCGGCCGCCTCCCGCAGACCTGGTACGCCGACGACGCCGACCTGCCGGGCCTGCTCGACTACGACGTGATCGGCAGCCGCCAGACGTACCTCTACTTCGAGGGCACCCCGCTGTTCCCGTTCGGCCACGGCCTGTCGTACACGTCGTTCGCCTACGGCGGCCTGACCGCGCGGGCCGAGGGCGAGGCGGTGCGCGTCCGCTTCACCGTCACCAACACCGGCGACCGGGCCGGCGCCGAGGTCGCCCAGCTCTACGGCCGGGCCGTGGCGGCGTCCGTGCCGCGTCCGCGCCGCGAACTGCTGGGCCACCGCCGCGTGGTCCTCGGCCCGGGCGAGACGGCCGAGGTGAGCATCGACGTCCCGCTGTCCGCCTTCGCGTTCTGGGACGTGGCGCAGGACCGCCCGCGGGTGGAGCCGGGCCCGTACGAGCTGCTGGCCGGGGCGTCCAGCGAGGACGTCCGGCTGCGGACGGTCCTGACGCCGGCGGGCGAGCCGGCCCTGCCGCGCCCGGTCGCCGCGGACGGTCTGGCCCCGGCCGGCTTCGACGAGCAGAGCGGCATCGAGATCGTCGACCGGACGAAGGCGGCGGGCGACGCGGTGACGCCGGTGGACGGCGGGACGGGTGAACTGGTCTACCGCGCCTGCGACTTCGGGACCGGCGTGGCGCAGATGACGGTGGAGGTGTCCGGCGGGGGCACGGTCGAGGTGTCCCTCGACGACGGCCCGCTGCTCGCGGCGCTGTCGACGGCCACGCCCACCCCGGGCCCGTACGACTACGTCGTGCTGGGCGCGCCCGTCGCCGCCGCGGGCGTGCACGACGTGCGGCTGAGACTGCGCGGCCCGCTGCGGCTCGCGCACGTCGGCTTCTCCGGTTGAGGGTCCGGAACAGGCCGGCGTACAGAAGGGGCCCGGCACCGGAAGGCATCGGTGCCGGGCCCTTTCGCGGAGCCTATATGGAAATGGTTCCCATGTACTAGAGGGTGATGCCGGTGAGGACCATCACGCGCTCGTAGGTGTAGTCCTCCATGGCGAAGCGCACGCCCTCGCGGCCCACGCCGGACTGCTTGACGCCGCCGTACGGCATCTGGTCGGCGCGGTAGGAGGGCACGTCGCCGATCACCACGCCGCCGACCTCCAGGGCCCGGTGGGCGCGGAAGGCGGTCTGCAGGTCGTGGGTGAACACGCCCGCCTGCAGGCCGTACTTGGAGTCGTTGACGGCGGCGAAGGCCTCGGCCTCGCCGTCCACCTTCTGCACGGTGAGGACCGGCCCGAAGACCTCCTCGCAGGAGAGCGTCACACCGGCCGGCACCTCGGCCAGGACGGTCGGGGCGTACGAGGCGCCGTCGCGCTTGCCGCCGGTGAGCAGCCGGGCACCGGCGTCGACGGCCTCCTGGACCCACGTCTCGACGCGCCGGGCGGCGTCCTCGCTGACCAGCGGGCCGACGTCCGTCTTGTCGTCGCTCGGGTCGCCCGTGACCTGCGCCTCGACGGCGGCGACGATGCGCGGCAGCAGCCGGTCGTACACGGAGGCGTCGGCGATCACCCGCTGGACGGAGATGCAGGACTGGCCGCCCTGGTAGTTGGAGAAGGTGGCGATGCGGTTCGCCGCGTGGTCCAGGTCCGCGTCGCTCGCCCAGTCGGCGAGGACGACGGCCGCGCCGTTGCCACCCAGCTCCAGGGTGCAGTGCTTGCGCGGCACCGAGTCCATGATCGCGTAGCCGACCTTCTCGGAGCCCGTGAAGGAGATGACGGGCAGGCGCTCGTCCTGCACCAGGGCGGGCATCTTGTCGTTGGCGACCGGCAGGATGCTCCAGGCGCCCGCGGGCAGCTCGGTCTCGGCCAGCAGCTCGCCGAGGATCAGGCCGGACAGCGGGGTGGCCGGGGCGGGCTTGAGGATGATCGGGGCGCCGGCGGCGACGGCCGGGGCGACCTTGTGGGCGCACAGGTTCAGCGGGAAGTTGAACGGCGCGATGCCGAGGACGACGCCCTTCGGGAAGCGGCGGGTCAGGGCGAGCCGGCCCTGGCCGCCGAGGTCGGTGTCGAGCCGCTGGGCCTCGCCGCCGTTGAACCGCCGGGCCTCCTCGGCCGCGAACCGGAACACGGACACGGCCCGGCCGACCTCGCCCCGCGCCCACTTCATGGGCTTGCCGTTCTCGGCGGAGATCAGCCGCGCGATCTCCTCGGTGCGCTCGGCCAGGCGCTTGCTGACGTGGTCGAGGGCGGCGGCCCGCACGTGCGCGGGGGTGGCGGCGAACTCGTCCCGCACCGCGTACGCGGCGGCCACGGCCTCCTCGACCTGCGCGTCCGTCGGCACGCTCACCGTACCGACGAGCCGCCCGTCCCAGGGCGAGACGACGTCGAAGGTGTCCTCGCCGGTGGCCTGGCGGCCGGCGAGCCAGAAGGCGTGGGTGGAGGTCATGTTCGTTCCGGCCCTTCGGCGTTGGGGGTGGTCCAGTACTGCGGGATCCACGGTAGGCGCGGGGTGGCCGGAGGGCGTTTGTCCGAGCCGTAGCAGTGGCGGCCGGGCACACTACGGTTTGGCTAGTCCGTGGAGGTCGCCTTGAGGGCCAGCCACAGCTCCATGCGGACGTCCGGGTCGTCCAGGGAGCGGCCGAGGATCTCCTCTACCCGGCGCATCCGGTAGCGCAGGGTGTGCCGGTGGACGCCGAGGTCGGCCGCCGCCGCGTCCCACTGGCCGTGCCGGGACAGCCAGGCGCGCAGCGAGGCGACCAGGTCGCCGCGGCCGGTGGCGTCGTGCTCGTACAGCGGGCGCAGCATGCCGTCGGCGAACGCCCGTACGGCGTCGTCGGCCAGCAGCGGCAGCACGGACCCGGCCGCCATCTGCTCGTGCTCCACGAGCACGCGCCCACGCCGCCGCGCCACCGACAGCGCCTGCTCGGCCTGCTTGTACGCGGCGGACGCGGCGATCGGCCCGGCCGGTGCCGACAGGCCCACGACGAGCCCGTCCTCCTCGCCGCCGGGCGCCTTCTCGCGCCCGCCGGCCCGGGCCGTCTCCAGGGCGGCCGCGTACGCGCCGCAGGCCGCCGCCGCGGCGCCGCCGTCCACGGCCAGCACCACCAGCCGCTCCCCCTCCGGCACGGCCAGCACGGCCTCGCCGGCCCGGGCCGCAGCGGACTCGACGACGTCGGCCAGCACCGCCAGGGGGTCGCCGTCGGTGCCGGTGGCGGCCGGGGTCCGCTCGCCGGCCGGGGTGCCGCCCGCCCGGGCCCCCGCGCGGGCCAGTGCCACGGACGCCGGCACCGGCACCCGCTCGGCGACCATCATCCGGAACGGCGCGTCCAGCAGCCCGCCGAACAGGTCGCCGGCGACCGCGCGGGCGTGGTCCGGCTCCCCCGCCAGCAGCATGCGCAGCACCGCGGCGCCGATCCGCTGCTCGGCCTCCTGCAGGGACCGGGAGCGTTCCGTGGTGAGGGTCAGCAGCGCGACGGCCGAGTGGACGGCGTACCGCTCGGCGGTGCCGAGGGCGGCTGCCGTCCCGACGGCGAGGGCCGCGCGGGGCCGCCGGCCGGTGCCGACGGAGTGCAGTTCGACCCGGTCCTCGTTCTCGGGCCCGCCGACCACCGACGAGGCGGGCGCGGGGCGGTCCCGCAGCCGCTGCACGTCGCCCGTGAGCCGCGCGGCCCGGCGCCCCGCCCATTCCGGGGCCGTGGCGACGACCGCGCCCGAGGCGTCGTACAGCGCCGCCCAGCCGTCGACCTGCTGGGCCAGCGCGGTCAGCAGCCCCTCCGGGCCGCCGGTCTGCGCCTGCCGGGTCAGCTCGCGCTGCGCGGCGAACCCGGCGGTGACGGCCCGGTACTGGTCGGCGGCGATGGCGGCGGACACGGCCTTGCTGATGGCGAGGAACGGCGTGCGGCGCGGGACCTCCAGCAGCGGCAGGCCCTCCTCCTCGGCGGCGTCGACGAGCGCCTTGGGGATCTCCTCGTAGTTGACGCCGACGGCGAAGCCGAGCCCGACCACTCCGGCGCCGGCCAGCCGCCGCACGTAGCGGCGCATGGCCTCCGGGTCCTCGGCGTCCAGCTTGAGCGCGGTGATCAGCAGCAGCTCCCCGCCCTCCATGTAGGGCACGGGGTCGGCGAGCTCGCTGACGTGCGCCCAGCGGACCGGCACGTCGAGGCGGTCCTCCCCCGCCCGCACGGTGAGTTTCAGCGCGGAGTGGTGGACGAGCGAGGCGAGCGTCGGGGGCATGAGGCCTTCAGGTCTGCGTCAGGGCTGTGTGATCTCTGTGCTCGTTTGGCCGCCGCGTATGAACGACCTGTGATGATTCTGCCTCACCGTACGGTCCCCGTGTACCGGGAGAGGCCGGTCCCCGCGTACCGGGAGAGGCCGGTCCCCGCGTCCCGGCTCCCCTGCTCCCGCGCGGCCGGCCGGCGCCCGTCACCCCCGGAGGTTCACCAGCAGCGGCGGCGCGTGCTCGCCGTCCACATCCGTCAGCGACAGCACCGCGTGCCCGGCGGGAACGCCGTGGGCGAGCTCGGAGGCGGACCAGCGCTCACGCTCGACCTGGCGGACGGTCACGGCCCGGGCGGTCGGGGCCTTGCCGGTGATGACCCGCCGCACGGCGTGCAGCGCCTTGCCCGCCGGGGTCTCGGCGATGATCTGCCGGTCGGTGACGTCCCGCGCCTCGGTCCACTCCTTGCCCCACACCTCGGCGAAGTCCTGCCCGTCCCAGGGCGTGAGCCCCGACAGCGCCATCCGGCAGCCGGTCGCCCCGAGCAGCGGCCCGCGCAACGGCCGGGGCACGTCGTCCAGCGTCCGCAGGGTCAGCACGACACCGGCGTTGCCGGAACGCAGCCGCTGGATGCCGCGCACGGCCTCGGGGGTGACGACGCCGGTCGCGTCGTCCAGCACCAGACAGGCGAACAGCGACCGGTCCTCCCGTACGGCGACACTGGCCGTGAACTGCGCCAGCACCAGCCGGGCCAGCATCCGGGAGGCGTCGGCGTGCCCGCGCTGGGGCAGGTCGATCCGGACGCGCACGGGATGGTCGAGGGCCTTCAGCGTGAAGGGCCGCGACTGCCCGGAGGTGTCGAAGAACCCGGCGAAGGCGGGCCGGTCGAGCAGCGCGACACGATCGGCCAGCACCCCGCCGACGTCCCCCGGCTGTCCCATCTGCCGCTCCCGGGCGTCGAGTTCCCGCAGCAGCGACTCCTGCCCCGCGTCCTGCAGCCCCTGCCGCAGCGCGGCGAACGGCCCGGGCGCCCCGTCGAGCAGCTGCCGCAGCTCCGGTACGGAGGGAAAGCGCCCGTGGACGGCGCGGAACGGCCCGAGCAGCTGGGCGAGCACGGTCGTGGAGCGCCGGCTGTCGCTGCCCGGATGCGGATCGGCCAGGTCCCCGACGAGCCCCTCGGCGAGCACGGCCGCGGCCTCGTCGGGGTCGTTGCCGCCCCCATACAGATCGAGGTCGTACTCGGACTCCTGGTTGCCGATCCGCACGACGACGTCGTAGGCGTCGGCGGGCCCGAGCCCCGCCCCGGCGGCCCCGACGACGACCACGGCGGCCCGCCCGGCCAGGGCGTGCAGGCACAGCGACTCGGCGACGGGGCGGACCACCGCCCCGGTCTTGCCGGAGCCCGCGGGGCCGACGGCGAGAAGGGAGGTGCCGAGGAGGTCGGGGCCGAGGGCCAGGCCCGCTCCGCGGTAGGCGTAGGGGTTGCGGGCGTCGTCGACCGTGGTGCCGAGCCGGACCTGGCCGGTGACCAGGTCGTGCAGCGCCACCCGGGCGGGCAGGTCCCGCTCTCCGGAGGGGTGGAGGCAGGCGGCCGCGCCGTCCCTGAGCACGGCGCCGCTGAAGGTGGCGAGGCTGTGCCGCCCGGTGCGCACGCCCTGCCAGGCACGGAGGATCCGGGCGTGGTCGACGTCCTTCATGAACCCCGAGCGGGCGTCGGCGGCGAGCCGCTCGGCGGCGTCCGCGGCTCCCGCGGCGCGCAGCTCGTTCCACTGGGCCGGGTCGTCCTGGGACGCCGGATCGGCCGCCTGGACCTCGGGCCGGCGGAAGCGGGGGGCGACGAAGCGGCGCCACACCTCGCCCCAGCGGCCGAGCCGGGCCACCCCGACCATGATCGCCAGAGCGACGAGCAGCTCGTAGCCCCGGTAGACCAGGAACGTGCCGGTCTCGCCGAGATCGCTGTCGCCGCCGCGCCAGGCGTCGGGGACGATCAGGTCGAACGGCACCCACCACCAGGAGCCGAGGTACCCGTTCTGCAGCAGCGACCAGATGAGCCATCCCACCAGGAAGGCGATCAGCGCCCCGCTCAGCAGCTGCCGGGTGGGGATCTCCTCGGGCGCCTCGGCGGGCCGCGGCCGGTGCCCGAAACGCCACACGCCGGGCCCGGCGTCGGGCCGGGGCGTGCGCAGCCAGGCGAGGAACGCCGAGCCGTCGGGCGGCGGCGGGGCCGCCGGTGCCCGCGGCGGCCGGGGAGGCATCGCGGGCACCTCCGGCGGTCCCGCCGGACGCGGCACGGGATGCGCGTGCGTACCCCGGGCCTCCTGTGTCCCGTCGCTGTCCATCGCCCCTGCCCCCTGACCAGCCGCTCCGTCCACCATCAGCGAGCCAATCTAACGCCCCCGCCTGGGGAGTTCACCGCTTACGCGGCCGCGTCGTGGGCAGCAGCCCACCAGAGCGCCATGTCCACCCCGGACAAGCCGCTGTGCCGACAACGCCCACATGGAGCATGCCCACCCCCCTCCCCCCGTCCTAGCCTGCGAGAAAAGAAGTCTCCGGTCTGTACAAGTCCCTCCGCACCACCCAGGAGCCCCCCATGAGCGCACTGCCGCAGGAGCGTCGCGTCGTCACCGCCATTCCCGGCCCGAAGTCGCAGGAGCTGCAGGCCCGCCGCACCGCCGTGGTCGCGCAGGGTGTGGGGTCGGTGCTGCCCGTGTTCACGGCCCGCGCGGGCGGCGGGATCATCGAGGACGTCGACGGGAACCGGCTGATCGACTTCGGGTCGGGCATCGCCGTGACCTCCGTCGGCGCCTCCGCCGAGGCCGTCGTGCGGCGGGCGACGGCGCAGCTCGCCGACTTCACGCACACCTGCTTCATGGTCACGCCCTACGAGGGATACGTCGAGGTCGCCGAGGCGCTCGCCCAGCTCACCCCGGGTGACCACGCCAAGAAGAGCGCGCTGTTCAACTCCGGCGCCGAGGCCGTCGAGAACGCCGTGAAGATCGCGCGTGCCTACACCAAGCGGCAGGCCGTCGTCGTGTTCGACCACGGCTACCACGGGCGCACCAACCTGACGATGGCGCTGACCGCGAAGAACATGCCGTACAAGCACGGCTTCGGCCCGTTCGCGCCCGAGGTGTACCGGGTGCCGGTGGCGTACGGCTACCGCTGGCCGACCGGTCCGGAGAACGCCGGCCCCGAGGCCGCCGCGCAGGCGATCGACCAGATCAGCAAGCAGGTCGGCGCCGAGAACGTCGCCGCGATCATCATCGAGCCGGTGCTCGGCGAGGGCGGCTTCATCGAGCCGGCCAAGGGCTTCCTGCCCGCGATCCGGAAGTTCGCCTCCGACCACGGCATCGTCTTCGTCGCCGACGAGATCCAGTCCGGCTTCTGCCGCACCGGCCAGTGGTTCGCGTGCGAGGACGAGGGGATCGTCCCGGACCTCATCACCACCGCCAAGGGCATCGCCGGCGGTCTGCCGCTCGCCGCGGTGACCGGGCGCGCCGAGATCATGGACGCCGCGCACGCGGGCGGCCTGGGCGGCACCTACGGCGGCAACCCCGTCGCCTGCGCGGGCGCGCTCGGCGCGATCGAGACCATGAAGGAGCTCGACCTCAACGCCAGGGCCAAGAACATCGAGGCCGTGATGAAGGCGCGCCTGTCGGCCATGCAGGAGAAGTTCGACGTCATCGGCGACGTCCGCGGCCGCGGCGCGATGATCGCCATCGAGCTGGTCAAGGACCGCGCCACCAAGGAGCCGAACCCGGAGGCGACCGCCGCGCTCGCCAAGGCCTGCCACGCCGAAGGCCTGCTGGTCCTGACCTGTGGCACCTACGGCAACGTGCTCCGCTTCCTGCCGCCGCTGGTGATCGGCGAGGACCTGCTGAACGAGGGCCTCGACGTCATCGAGCAGGCTTTCGCGCGCATCTGAGCCCTCGTCGATGCAGGTGAGCCGCTCCGGTCGCGTGCCGGGGCGGCGAGCGGCAGACGGTGTGAAGAAGGTGTGCGAGGTGGATGGCAGGGCGTCTCGCGGCCTGTCCTGGGCCCCGCCCCTGTCGTAGGTTCTACCCAGATGAGAGATACACCCCGCCCACAGGGGACTGTGGGTGACATCAGGCCGGGGCCTCCCCAGCTTCGACCTGGTCGTGCCCTCGCGCACACAACCGGAGCCTGAGGCTCTGGATCTCCTCACGATCGGACGGTCGCCCGCCCCAAACCCCCCGGGGCGCGCGACGTTCCGGTCCTGCGGCCGCCTCGGAACCACCCCCCCTGTTCCGGGGCGGCCGGCCTCCTCCTCCTTCTCAGGCACCCGCGCGGGACCGGCCGTCGCCGGCTTCCCGCGCGGCCCGCTCCAGCCGGTGCCGGTGGCGCTCCCACTCCGCCCGGTCGCCTTCCGGCACGCTGCTCGTGCCCGGTGTCAGGCCGACGCTCCCGTCGATGAGTTCGCGCACGATGTCGGCGTGCCCGGCGTGCCGCTGGGTGTCGGAGATCACCCGCGCCAGGACGTGGTGCAGCGTCACCTCACGCCGCTCCTCGGGCCACCACGGCACCTGGCCGACGTCGTCCAGCGCGAGTGCCTCGACCGTGCCGGCGGCGTGCCGCCACGCCGCGCGGTAGAGCCCGACGATCTCCTCGCGGGTCTCGTCGGGTGTGGCCCACATGTCCGCGTGGGGTTCGGCGTCGCGCGTGTACCACCAGGACGGCGGTTCCCCGTCGAAGTAGGGCCGCCCGAAGGTGTCCCCGAAGTACCCCAGTTCCACCCCGGCGACGTGCTTGACCAGTCCCAGCAGATTGGTGCCGGTCGGCGTGAGCGGACGGCGGACGTCGTACTCGGAGAGCCCTTCGAGCTTCCACAGCAGCGCGTCGCGCGCGTCCTGGAGGTAGCGCAGCAGGTCCGCTTTCGGGTTCGGTCCGTTCATGCCGGGCAGTGTCGCACCCGGCACCGACATCCCGATCCCGCGCGGCGGCGGGCGTCCGCGGCCGTGCCAAGCTGGGCCCCATGCCGATCTCCGCGAACCGGGACCGTCCCGCGCGCCCGGGCCCGGTCGCCGCGCTGCTCGCCGTCCCGGCGCTGCTGTTCGCCCTGATCACCTGGCAGGTCGTCGCCGACGGACCGCTCGTCCGGCTCGACGAGCGCGCCAGCCGTGTCCTGGTGAACCCGGACCGCTGCTCCGAACTCCTCGCCGACCTGGGCAACATCGAGGTCGCGGTCCCGGTGCTCGCCGTCGCGCTCGGATACGCCGCGCTGCGGGCCCGCCGGGCCGGTGCGGACCGCTGGTGGCTGCCGGCCGTCGCGGCGGCCGTGCTGATGGTCCTGGTCCCGGCGCTGGTCGTCCCGCTCAAGGAGCTGACGGACCGTCCCGGCCCCCCGGCCGTCCCGCCCGCCACCGGCTACTACCCCTCCGGTCACACCGCCACCGCCGCCGTCGCCTACGGCTCGGCGGCGCTGCTCCTGCTGCCCCGGCTCCGTGCTCCCCTCGCCCGCGCCGTCCTGCTCGCCGTCTGCGCCGCCCTCGTCCTCGGCGCGAGCTACGGGCTGGTCCGGCGCGGCTACCACTGGCCGCTGGACGTCGTGGCCAGCTGGTGCCTGGGGGCGCTGCTGCTGACGGCGCTGTGGCTGTTCCTCCGCCGGCCGGAACCGCCGGGGCCGTCGCCCTAGGTCACCGGTCGCGCCGCCCGGTCGCCAGCGCCGCCGCCTCGTGCATCGCCAGTTCCAGCAGGGCCGGGTCGGTCAGCAGGCCCGAGCCGTCCGGGGGGACCAGCCAGCGGACGCCGCCGGGTGAGGAGCGGCCCGGGTACGGCACGACGATCCAGGTGCCGGGGCCCGCCGTGCGGATGCCGGTGCCGAGCCAGCGGGCGGCGGTGCCCGGCGGGACGAAGAACCCCATGCGCGCGTCCCCGAAGTCGACCAGCACGGGGCCCTGCCGGTCGAGGACGCGGCTGAGCACGTCCAGCGTGGCGTACCCGAGTTCGGCGGGCAGGATGAGCACGTCCCAGGCGCTGCCCGCCGGCAGCAGCGCCACCCCGAGCGGGTGGCGCTCCCACTCCCGGCGGCAGGCCCCGGGATCGGGTGCGACGGAGGAGAGCCACTCGACCGCCGTCTTCGCCCCTGTCATCAGAACGACCCCCTGTCTGCCTCGTGCGGCTCGTGATCCCGCGGACGCGCTGCGCGTCCGCGGGGACGTCACGAGGGAGAGGGGGCCGGTGCGGGGTCATTACGCGGGTTCCGGCACCCCGATGGAGTGAACCGGCTCACACCACCGGGCCGTTCCGCCGCCGGTTCAGCTGTCGAAGCCCAGCCCCAGCCGGTCCATCGTCCGCAGCCAGAGGTTGCGGCGCCCGCCCCGGGCGTCGGCGCGGGCCAGGGACCACTTGGTGAGGGCGATGCCCGTCCAGGCGAAGGGCTCGGGCGGGAAGGGCAGCGGCTTCCTGCGGACCATCTCCAGCTCGGTCCGCTCGGTGCGCTCACCGGACAGCAGGTCCAGCATCACGTCGGCACCGAACCGGGTGGCGCCGACCCCGAGCCCGGTGTACCCGGCCGCGTACGCCACCCTGCCCTGGTGGGCCGTGCCGAAGAACGCCGAGAAGCGGGAGCAGGTGTCGATCGCGCCGCCCCAGGCGTGGGTGAAGCGGACGCCCTCCAGCTGCGGGAAGCAGGTGAAGAAGTGCCCGGCGAGCTTGGCGTAGGTCTCGGGCCGGTCGTCGTACTCGGCGCGGACGCGGCCGCCGTAGGGGTAGATCGCGTCGTAGCCGCCCCACAGGATCCGGTGGTCGGCGGACAGGCGGAAGTAGTGGAACTGGTTGGCGCTGTCGCCGAGGCCCTGGCGGTTCTTCCAGCCGATCGACGCGAGCTGGTCCTCGGTGAGCGGCTCGGTCATCAGGGCGTAGTCGTAGACCGGGACGGTGTAGGAGCGCACGCGCCGGACCAGGTTGGGGAAGATGTTGGTGCCCAGGGCGACCCGGCGGGCGCGGACGCGGCCGTAGGGGGTGCGCACGGCCATGCCCGGGCCGTAGGGCTTCAGGTCGAGCGCGGGGGTGTGCTCGTAGACGCGGACGCCCAGCCTCACGCACGCCTGCTTCAATCCCCAGGCGAGCTTGGCGGGGTTCAGCATGGCGACGCCCCTGCGGTCCCACAGGCCCGCCTGGAAGGTGGGTGAGTTCACCTGCTCCCGTACGGCGTCGGCGTCCAGGTACTCGACGCCGTCGGCGAGACCGCGCCGGGAGGTCTCCTCGTGCCAGTCGCGCAGTTCCCGCGCCTGGTAGGGCTCGGTGGCCACGTCGATCTCGCCGGTGCGCTCGAAGTCGCAGTCGATGGAGTGCCGGGCGACCGCCGCCTCGATGGCGTCGAGGTTGCGGGCGCCCAGCTCCTGGAGCGTGTGGATCTCGCCGGGCCAGCGGGCGAGACCGTTGGGCAGGCCGTGGGTGAGGGAGGCGGCGCAGAACCCGCCGTTGCGGCCGGAGGCGGCCCAGCCCACCTCGCGGCCCTCCACCAGCACCACGTCCCGTCCGGGGTCGCGCTCCTTGGCGTTCAGCGCCGTCCACAGTCCGCTGTAGCCGCCGCCGACGACCAGCAGGTCGCAGGTCTCGGAGGTGGTGAGGGCGGGTTCGGCACGGGGCCGGCCGGGGTCGTCCAGCCAGTACGGGACGGGCTGGGCGTCGGAGAGCGAACGAGTCCACCGGTTCATGGCGCTCGGGGCCATGATTTCAACTCCCTACGGTCATGCCTTTTGTCTGTTGCGGCGGTTTCCGACCGCCATGGAAACCAGCACGAGCAGCACGGCGATGACGAACATGGCCGTTCCGATCACATTGATCTGGACGGGCGTTCCGCGCTGCGCCGAACCCCAGACGAACATGGGGAAGGTGACGGTCGAGCCGGCGTTGAAATTGGTGATGATGAAATCGTCGAAGGAGAGCGCGAAGGCGAGCAGCGCGCCCGCGGCGATTCCGGGTGCCGCGATCGGCAGGGTGACCCGGACGAAGGTCTGGAACGGGCCCGCGTAGAGGTCCCGCGCGGCCTCCTCCAGTTTCGGGTCCATCGACATCACGCGTGCCTTGACGGCCGTGACGACGAAACTCAGGCAGAACATGATGTGCGCGATGAGGATCGTCCAGAAGCCCAGCTGGGCGCCCATGTTGAGGAACAGGGTGAGCAGCGAGGCGGCCATGACGACCTCGGGCATCGCCATCGGCAGGAAGATCAGCGAGTTCACCGCGCCGCGGGCGCGGAACCGGTAGCGGACCAGCGCGAAGGCGATGAGTGTGCCGAGGAGGGTGGCGCCGAGGGTCGCCCAGACGGCGATCTGGAGGCTGACCGACAGCGAGCCGCACAGGTCGGAGACCCCGCAGGGGTCCTTCCAGGCGTCCAGCGAGAACTGCTGCCACTCGTAGTTGAAGCGCCCCTTCGGCCGGTTGAAGGAGAACACCGTGACGATGACGTTCGGCAGGAGCAGATAGCCGAGGGTCAGCAGTCCCGCGATGACCACGAGATTTCTCTTGAGCCAGTTGACGAAGGGCATTTAGACCAGATCCTCCGTCCCGGACCTGCGGATGTAGAGGGTGACCATGAGGAGGATGGCCGCCATGAGGATGAAGGAGAGCGCCGCCGCCGTCGGGTAGTCGAGCACTCTGAGGAACTGCGTCTGGATCACGTTTCCGACCATGCGGGTGTCGGTCGAGCCGAGCAGGTCGGCGTTGACGTAGTCACCGGCCGCCGGGATGAAGGTCAGCAGCGTGCCGGAGACGACGCCGGGCATCGACAGCGGGAAGGTGACCTTCCGGAAGGTCGTCCAGGGCCGCGCGTACAGGTCCCCGGCCGCCTCGTGGAGCCGGCCGTCGATGCGCTCCAGCGAGGTGTAGAGCGGCAGGATCATGAACGGCAGGAAGTTGTACGTCAGACCGCAGATGACCGCCAGCGGGGTGGCCAGCACGCGGTCCCCGGCGGTCAGGCCCAGCCAGCTGGTCACGTCCAGGACGTGCAGCGTGTTGAGGGCGCCGACGACCGGGCCGCCGTCCGCGAGGATCGTCTTCCAGGCCAGGGTGCGGATCAGGAAGCTGGTGAAGAACGGCGCGATCACCAGGATCATGATCAGGTTCCGCCAGCGGCCCGCCCGGAAGGCGATCAGATACGCCAGCGGGTAGCCCAGCAGCAGGCACAGGATCGTCGCGGTGCCGGCGTAGAGCACCGAGCGGACGAACTGCGGCCAGTACTCCGACAGCGCCTCCCAGTACGTGGCGAAGTGCCAGGTGACCTTGTAGCCCTCCTCCAGGGAGCCCGTCTGCACGGACGTGGAGGCCTGGTAGATCATCGGCAGCGCGAAGAACACCAGCAGCCAGAGGATGCCGGGCAGCAGCAGCCAGTACGGGGTCAGGCGGCCCCGGCGCCTCGGCGGCTTCGCTTCGGGCGCCTGTGGGGTGAGCGGCGGTGGCGCCTCGGTGAGTGTCGACATCAGGCCGCCTCTTCCACTCCGGCGTCGGCGTCCTGGGCGGCGTCCAGGCCGAAGGTGTGGTCCGGGTTCCAGTGCAGGACGACCTCGGCGCCGGGCGCGAGCCGGGGGTCGCGGTCGATGTTCTGGACGTAGACCTCGAAGTCCGTGCAGACCGGGCTGTCGACCACGTACTGCGTGGAGACGCCGATGAAGCTGGAGTCGGCGATCCGGCCGGTGATGCGGTTGCGGCCCTCCGGGATCTCCCCGGCGTCGTCCGCGTGCGTGAGGGAGATCTTCTCCGGGCGGACGCCGACCAGCACCTTGCCGCCGGTGGCCGCCGGGGCGGAACAGCGCGCCTCGGGCAGGACCAGCTTGCCGCCGCCCGCCTTCAGGACGATCTCCCCGCCGCTCGTGGAGTCGACCTCGGCCTCGATGAAGTTCGAGGTGCCGAGGAAGTTCGCGACGAACGTGGTGCGCGGGTTCTCGTAGAGGTCGGCCGGGGAGCCGAGCTGCTCGACGCGGCCCGCGTTCATCACGGCGACCGTGTCGGCCATGGTCATGGCCTCCTCCTGGTCGTGCGTGACGTGGATGAAGGTGATGCCGACCTCGGTCTGGATGCGCTTGAGCTCCAGCTGCATCTGGCGGCGCAGCTTGAGGTCGAGGGCGCCGAGCGGCTCGTCGAGCAGCAGCACCTTGGGGTGGTTGATCAGCGCGCGGGCCACGGCGACGCGCTGCTGCTGGCCGCCGGAGAGCTGGTGCGGCTTCTTGCGCGCCTGCTCGCCGAGCTGGACCAGTTCCAGCATCTCCTCGACCTGCTTCTTGACCGACTTCAGGCCGCGCCGGCGCAGGCCGAAGGCGACGTTCTCGAAGATGTCGAGGTGCGGGAAGAGCGCGTAGGACTGGAAGACCGTGTTCACCGGGCGCTTGTACGGCGGGAGTCCGGTGACGTCCTGGTCGCCGAGCGAGATGGTGCCGGCGGTGGGCTCCTCCAGGCCGGCGATCATGCGCAGGGTGGTGGTCTTGCCGCAGCCGGAGGCGCCGAGCAGGGCGAAGAAGGAGCCCTGCGGCACGGTCAGGTCGAGCGGGTGGACGGCGGTGAAGGAGCCGTAGGTCTTGGCTATGCCCGTGAGGCGGACGTCGCCGCCGGGGCCGGTGGTGTTCGTCATGGTGGTCACGCCCCCGTCAGCTTCGCGAACTTCGCTTCGAACTCGGTCTCTTCCTTCGAGCTCAGCGAGCGGAAGGCATGCGACTTGGCCGCCATGGCCTTGTCGGGGATGATCAGCGGGTTGTTCGCCGCGTCCTCGTCGATCTTCGCCAGCTCGGCCTTCACGCCGTCGACGGGGCACACGTAGTTGATGTACGCGGCCAGTTCGGCGGCCGGCTTCGGCTCGTAGTAGAAGTCGATGAGCCGCTCGGCGTTCGTCTTGTGCCGGGCCTTGTTGGGGATCAGCAGGTTGTCGGTGGACGTCATGTAGCCGCTGTCCGGGATGAGGAAGTCGATGTCGGGGCTGTCCGCCTTCAGCTGGACGACGTCACCGGCCCAGGCGACACAGGCGGCGAAGTCGCCGCTGGTCAGGTCCGAGGTGTAGTCGTTGCCGGTGAAGCGGCGGATCTGGCCCTTGTCCACGGCCTTCTGCAGGCGGGCGATGGCCGCGTCGTAGTCGTCGGCGGTGAAGTCGGCCGGGTCCTTGCCCATGTCGAGCAGCGTCATGCCGACGCTGTCGCGCATCTCCGACAGGAAGCCGACGCGTCCCTTGAGCTTGGGGTTGTCGAGCAGGTCGGAGATGGACTTCACCTCGACGCCGTCGAGGGCCTTCTTGTTGTACGCGATGACGGTGGAGATGCCCTGCCAGACGTAGGAGTAGGCGCGGCCCGGGTCCCAGTCGGGGCTGCGGAACTGGGCCGAGAGGTTGGCGTAGGCGTTCGGCAGGTTGCTCGGGTCGAGCTTCTGCGCCCAGCCCAGGCGGATGAGGCGGCCGGCCAGCCAGTCGGTGAGGACGATCAGGTCGCGGCCGGTGTCCTGGCCCGCGGCGAGCTGCGGCTTGATCTTGCCGAAGAACTCGTTGTTGTCGTTGATGTCCTCGGTGTACTTGACCTTGATGCCGGTGCGCTCGCGGAACTGCTCCAGCGTCGGGTGGCGCTTTCCGCTGTCGTCGACGTCCATGTACTCGGTCCAGTTGGAGAAGGTCACCGTCTTCTCCTTGGCCGAGCGGTCCTCGGCCGGGACGCCGCCCTGCGACTGACCGGCCGCCGGGATGCCGCAGGCGCTCAGTGTCCCGAGACCGCCGGCGGCGAGCGCGCCGCCCGCGGAGGCGCGCAGCAGGGAGCGCCGGGTGAGGGCGGCCCTGCCGTTGGTGAAGCTGCGCCGCATGGCGGCCACTTGGGCCGGGGACAGGCGGTCGGGCTCGTACTGCTCCATGCGCGTGGTGCCCTTTCGGAGGGTGGGCGGCCGCGGGTCGGGCGGCCTGCTACGACTATCGGTCCCCGAAGACGGTGCGGTGCCAGTCCTTCGCGGCCACCGCGGTGTTGTCGAACATGACGTGCTTGATCTGGGTGTACTCCTCGAACGAGTACGCGGACATGTCCTTGCCGTAGCCGGAGGACTTGTAGCCGCCGTGCGGCATCTCGCTGATGATCGGGATGTGGTCGTTGACCCACACGCACCCCGCCTTGATCTCGCGGGTGGCCCGGTTGGCGCGGTACACGTCCCGGCTCCAGGCGGAGGCGGCGAGGCCGTAGGGGGTGTCGTTGGCGAGCGCGATGCCCTCGTCGTCGGTGTCGAAGGGCAGCACGACCAGGACCGGTCCGAAGATCTCCGACTGGACGACCTCGCTGTCCTGGGCGGCGCCGGCGATCAGGGTGGGGCGGTAGTAGGCGCCCTTGGCGAGTTCGCCGCCGGGTGCCTCGCCGCCGGTGACCACGCGCGCGTAGGACCGGGCCCGGTCGACGAACCCGGCGACCCGGTCGCGCTGGGCGTGCGAGACGAGCGGCCCGAGGTCGGTGCCGGCGGCGAAGGGGTCGCCGAGCCGGACGGTCTCCATGAGCGCCGCGGTCCGCGCGACGAACTCCTCGTACAGCGGCCGCTGCACGTACGCGCGCGTGGCGGCCGTGCAGTCCTGCCCGGTGTTGATGAGCGCCCCGGCCACCGCGCCGTGGGCGGCGGCCTCCACGTCGGCGTCGTCGAAGACCACGAACGGGGCCTTGCCGCCGAGCTCCAGGTGCAGGCGCTTGACGGTGGCGGTGGCGACCTCGGCGACGCGCCTGCCGACGGCGGTGGAGCCGGTGAAGGAGGTCATGGCCACGTCGGGGTGGCCGACGAGGTGCTCCCCGGCCTCCTTGCCGGTGCCGGTGACGATGTTGATCACACCGTCCGGGATCCCGGCGTCGGTGGCCGCCTGCGCGAAGAGCAGCGAGGTCAGCGGGGTGAGCTCGGCGGGCTTCAGGACGATGGTGTTGCCCGCGGCGATCGCCGGGAGGATCTTCCAGGCGGCCATCTGCAGCGGGTAGTTCCAGGGCGCGATCGACCCGACGACCCCGATGGGCTCGCGCCGGACGTACGAGGTGTGGTCGCCGGAGTACTCACCGGCGGACTGGCCCTGCAGGTGCCGGGCGGCACCGGCGAAGAAGGCGGTGTTGTCGATCGTCCCCGGGACGTCGAACTCGCGGGTCAGCTTCAGCGGCTTGCCGCACTGCAGCGACTCGGCGCGGGCGAAGTCCTCGGCCCGCTCGGCCAGGACCGCGGCGAAGCGGTGCAGCGCGTCGGACCGCTCGCCGGGGGTGGCTCCCGCCCAGCCGGGGAAGGCCGCGCGGGCGGCGGCGACGGCCCGGTCGACGTCGGCCGTGCCCGCCAGTTCGTAGGTGAGGACCTCCTCGCCCGACGCCGGGTCGACGACCGCGTGCGTCCGGCCGGAGGTGCCCCTGGCCGGGCGGCCCGCGATGAACTGCGCGCCCGCCGCGAAGCGCTCCTCGGCCGGGAATCGGTCCGGGGTGGCAGTGCCCGGATTGTGCATGTGGCTCTCCTCCGTGTCCCCACTGGGGCCGGCGTGGCTCAGGCTCGATTTGAGTGCCGATCCTGACAGAGGGACGACAGGCCAACAAGGGATTCCGTTGTTTATTTTTGGTTACGCGACGGAATCTGTCGACCAGGTGTCGAGTCCACCGCGAAAAGGCGGGACGCTGTGTCGGTGGCGCGTGCCAGACTCGCCCGCATGGTGGAGATCACGGGGGCGATCGACTCGCGGGAGGCCCTGATCAGGGCGGTCCACGCGGGTGCGAGGGTCAGGTATCTGCAGTTCTGGGGACACCGGCCGCGGCCGGACGGCCGGATCGGGGCGAGCTGCCTGAGCCAGTGGTGGCCGGCGCCGTTCTCGGTGGACGGCGTGGAGTACGCGACGGCCGAGCACTGGATGATGGCGGCCAAGGCCCGGCTCTTCCAGGACGCGGCGGCGGAGCGGTCCGTGCTCGCCGCCGGGCATCCCGCCGGGGCGAAGAAGGCGGGGCGGCTGGTGCGCGGCTTCGACGAGACGGTATGGGCGCGGGAGCGGTTCCGGATCGTCGTCGAGGGCAGCGTCCACAAGTTCGGCGCTCATCCGCGGCTGCGGGAGTTCCTGCTCGGCACCGGTGACCGGGTGCTGGTGGAGGCGAGCCCCGTGGACCGGGTCTGGGGCACCGGGCTGGCCGCGGACGACGAGGCGGCGACGGATCCCGAGCGGTGGCGCGGGCCGAACCTGCTGGGCTTCGCGCTGATGGAGGCCCGGCAGCGGCTGCGGGCGGCCGGGGCACGGGCCGCCGGGGCATGAACAAGGGGCCGGTCCGGGACCGGCCCCTGGTGGAGCGTCCGTTCAGGCCGCCGCGCCGAGTCCGCCCATGATGCTCGCGAAGAGCAGGAACCCCAGCAGCGGCAGGATCACGGTGGCGATGATGCCGCAGACCAGGCCGGCGGTCGCCGCGCCCTGGTTCGTGGCCTCACCGCGGGTGGCCTTGCCGCGGCCGATGGCGCCGAAGATGATCGCCAGGATGCCGAGGATCACGCCGAAGAACCACAGGATGAAGGTCACGCTGCAGACCACGCCGATGATGCCCAGCACCAGACCCGTGGTGCCCATGCCGTTGCTCGGCTGCGCCGGCATCCCGTAGCCGGGGGCCTGCGGGTAGCCCACGGGCGGCGCGGCCGGGTAGCCGGGACCGCTCTGCGGGTAGCCGTAGCCCGGGCCGGTCTGCTGCGGGAAGCCGTAGCCGGGGGCCGGCTGCTGCGGCGGCTGGGACGGTGGGCCGAAGCCACCGGGCGTGGGATTGGTGTTGGACATGACGATCTCCCCTCCGTTGGTCAGACCAGGGAATCGTAGTGGCCAAGTCCGCCGCGTAATACGGGTGTTTCAGCGCTGGAGGGGCGCGGTGGCCACGGGCGCCAGGGCGCCGTAGTAGGGGTCCTCGTCGTAGGGGTCGTCGCTGTTGATCGCGGCCGTGATGCCGACGGCGATCAGGACGATCACCGCGATGCCGAGGATGATCCCGATGATGCCCATGATCAGACCCGCCTGGGCCTGGCCGTGGTTGGTGGCGACACCGGCCTCGGCGCGCTTGCGGCCCTTGATGCCGAAGACGACGGCGAGGATGCCGGTGACCAGGGAGACCACGCCGTACAGGCAGAACAGGGTGCAGGAGACGATGCCGAGCACCATGGCGGCGATGCCCAGGCCGTTCTGCGGGGCCGGGGGCATACCGGGCCAGCCGTAGCCCGACTGCGGGTAGCCGGGGTAGCCGTAGCCGCCGGTCGCCGGGCCGGTGGGGGCGACGGGCGGGGGCGGGACCGCGGCGCCGGAGCCGGTGCCGTCGAAGGGGGGCGTGCCGACGGGCGGCGTGAAGCCCACGCTGGGCATGGAGGTGACGGTGGCCTGGTCGTGCACGGACGGCGGGCCCGGTGCCGGGTTCTTGTCGAGCGACGGCTTGTGCTCCGGAGGCGCCCACGGGTCGTGGCCGCCGCCACCGTCCGGCTGCGTCGGGTCCGTCATGGCGCATCCCCCCTGGGTCGATCGTGCCGCCATGCTACGGGGCGGTACGGCGCGGGCCACAGGGCGGGGGCGCGGGGCCCGGCCGCGCCCCCGCGGCGAGGCGCACGGCGAGCCGCGCTCCGCGGCCGTCCCGCACCCCTGAGGGCGGGCCGCGGCCACCGCATACGATGAATCCGAGTCACCGATCAGCCGATCACCCGCGCCCGCCGGCCACGAGCCGGGCAGGGCGCCGTTCCGGGGAGGAACCCTTGACCGAGCATCTCGTCGACCCCCGTGCCCCGCGCGACCTGAAGGAGTTCGTCGCCGGGCTGCCCAAAGCCGAACTGCACGTGCACCACGTGGGCTCCGCCTCCCCCCGGATCGTGTCCGAGCTGGCCGCGCGGCACCCGGACTCCAGGGTGCCGACCGACCCCGAGGCGCTGGCCGAGTACTTCACCTTCACCGACTTCGCGCACTTCATCGAGGTGTACCTGTCGGTCGTCGACCTGATCCGCACCCCGGAGGACGTCCGGCTGCTGACCTACGAGGTGGCCCGGGACCTGGCCCGGCAGCAGGTGCGGTACGCCGAGCTGACCATCACGCCGTTCTCCTCCACCCGGCGCGGGATCGACGAGCGGGCCTTCATGGACGCGATCGAGGACGCCCGCAAGGCGGCCGAGGCCGAGTTCGGGACCGTGCTGCGCTGGTGCTTCGACATCCCCGGCGAGGCGGGCCTGGAGGCCGCCGAGGAGACGGCCCGGCTCGCCACCGACGACCGGCTGCGCCCGGAGGGGCTGGTCTCCTTCGGGCTCGGCGGACCGGAGGTCGGGGTGCCGCGCCCGCAGTTCAAGCCCTACTTCGACCGGGCGATCGCGGCCGGGCTGCGCTCCGTGCCGCACGCCGGTGAGACCACCGGCCCGGAGACGGTGTGGGACGCCCTGACGCATCTGGGGGCCGAGCGCATCGGGCACGGCACCAGCGCCGCGCGGGACCCGAAGCTGCTGGCGCACCTCGCCGAGCGGCGGATCCCGCTGGAGGTGTGCCCGACCTCCAACATCGCCACCCGCGCGGTGCGCACCCTCGACGAGCACCCGATCAGGGAGTTCGTGGAGGCCGGGGTCCTGGTGACCGTCAACTCCGACGACCCGCCGATGTTCGGCACCGACCTGGAGAACGAGTACGCCGTCGCCGCCCGCCTCCTCGACCTCGACGAGCGCGGCCTGGCCGAGCTGGCGAAGAACGCCGTCGAGGCGTCCTTCCTGGACGCGGCCGGCCGGGCCAGGATCACGGACGAGATCGACGCGTACACCGCCGCGTGGCTCGGCCGGTGACGTCCACGGCACAGCGGCCCGGGCGGACGGTGACCGCCGTGGCGCACCGGGGCGACCCCTACCGCGTGCGCGAGAACACCGTCGCCTCCCTGCGGTCCGCCCTCGCCCGGGGCGCGGACGCGGTGGAGATCGACGTACGGCTGACCCGCGACGGCGTGCCCGTGCTGCTGCACGACGCGACGCTGAAGCGGCTCTGGGAACTGGAGCGCCCGCTGCTCGCCCTGTCCTGGGACGAGGTGCGCGGGCTGACCGGCGGCGGTGTGCCGACCCTGGCGGAGGCGCTGGCCGCGACCGGCGGGCACCGCGTGATGGTCGACCTGCCCGGCTCGCCCGGCGTGCGGGAGGTGCGCCGGGTCACGGACGCCGTCCGGGAGGCCGGGGCGGCCGACCGCGTCTACTACTGCGCGGGCGCCGACGCCATGCTCGCCGTGCGCGCCGCCGACCCGGCGGCCGAGATCGCCCTCACCTGGACGACGCTCGCCCCGCCGCGGCCCGTGCTGCTGGAGGCGATCCGCCCGCGCTGGCTCAACTACCGCTTCCCGCTGGTGGACCGTGCACTCGCCGACCGGGTCCACCGCGACGGCTACCTGCTGTCCGTCTGGACGCCGGACACACGCCGCTCCATGCGCCGACTGCTGGCCGCGGGCGTGGACTCGATCACGACCAACCGCGTGGACGTGCTGTGCGCGGCGCGCGCGAACGCCGCGGCGCCGTCGCCGGAGCGGCCCGGCCCGCGCGGGTGACCGGTCGGCCCGGGCCTCGCGGGTGACCGGTCGGCCCGGGCCTCGCGGGTGACCGGATCGGCCCGGGCCTCGCGGGTGACCGGATCGGCCCGGCCCGCGCGGGTGACCGGATCGGCCCGGGCTTCGCGGGTGAGGTGAGGTGGGGCGCCGCGGCACCGGCGCGTCGTCCGTGCCGGTGCCGCGGACGAGGCGGTGACGGAGCCTGCCCGGCCGCCTGGTCTCGCCGAAGGCGCGGACCACGGTTGCCGGTTCAGACGCCGGTTCAGACGCCGGGTACCGGGACGGCGGCCACCGGCGCGGTCAGCGCCTCCAGCCGCTTGATCCGCCGTCGCACGACGTACAGCGGGATCACCCCGAACACACCGAACGCCATGTCGATCACCGACCACCAGAAGGGGATGCCGCGGACCGGTCCGCAGATCAGGGCGAGCGGGATGACGCCGGCGCAGGCGATCATCCCGAACTCGACGACCCATATGTTGCGGACCGGATCGCGGTAGGGCCCGTAGAAGGCGACCGCGATCACCAGGTGCGCGAAGGCCAGCCAGTCCGTGCCGTACAGGAGGAAGGGGTACTCGGCGTCCGCGCGGTCGAGCCCCTCGCGCACCCGCCCGATCCACTCCGTCAGGCCGGGCAGGTACTCGCCCACGGACAGCGCCTGCAACAGGCTCTCGGCCCACCGCAGTTCGTGGACCAGGGGGAAGGCGGTGGCGCCGCTGAGCACCAGACACACCACGAAGAAGACCAGCCACGCACGGATGCCCTTCAGCAGGGCGGCTCTGTCGCTCATGAGGCGCACTCTACGCCCGAGTTGAACGCGTTCAAAAGTAGCCCCCGGCCTTCGAAGCGGCCCCCGCCCCCGGACGCACGAGCGGCCCCGGACGGCAGGGAACCGTCCGGGGCCGCTCGGCGGTGCGAGAGTTACGCGTCCAGCGACGTCATCACGTGCTTGATCCGCGTGTAGTCGTCGAAGCCGTAGGCCGACAGGTCCTTGCCGTAGCCGGACTTCTTGAAGCCGCCGTGCGGCATCTCGGCGACCAGCGGGATGTGGGTGTTGATCCACACGCAGCCGAAGTCGAGCTTCTTGGACATCCGCATGGCGCGGCCGTGGTCCTTGGTCCACACGGAGGAGGCGAGGGCGTACTCGACGCCGTTGGCCCACTCGACCGCCTGGTCCTCGTCGCGGAAGGACTGCACGGTGATGACCGGGCCGAAGACCTCCTGCTGGATGATCTCGTCGTCCTGCTTCAGGCCCGAGACGACGGTCGGCGCGTAGAAGTAGCCCTTGTCGCCGACCCGCTTGCCGCCGGCCTCCACGCGCGCGTGCGCGGGCAGCCGCTCGATGAAGCCCTCGACCTGCTTGAGCTGGTTGGGGTTGTTCAGCGGCCCGTAGAGCACGTCCTCGTCGTCCGGCTGTCCCGTCTTGGTGTCGGCGGCGGCCTTCGCCAGCGCGGAGACGAACTCGTCGTGGATGGACTCGTGGACGAGCACGCGCGTGGCGGCCGTGCAGTCCTGGCCGGCGTTGAAGTAGCCCGCGACCGAGATGTCCTCGACGGCCTTGGCGATGTCGGTGTCCTCGAAGACCACGACCGGCGCCTTGCCGCCCAGCTCCAGGTGGACGCGCTTGACGTCCTTGGAGGCGGCCTCGGCGACCTGGATGCCGGCGCGCACCGAGCCGGTGATGGAGGCCATCGCCGGGACCGGGTGCTCGACCATCATGCGGCCGGTCTCACGGTCGCCGCAGATGACGTTGAAGACGCCCTTGGGGACGATCGAGCCGATGATCTCGGCGATGAGGACCGTGGAGGCCGGGGTGGTGTCGGACGGCTTCAGCACGACCGTGTTGCCCGCCGCGAGCGCCGGGGCGAACTTCCACACGGCCATCATCATCGGGTAGTTCCACGGCGCGACCTGCGCGCAGACGCCGACCGGCTCGCGGCGCACGATGGAGGTCAGGCCCTCCATGTACTCGCCGGCCGAGCGGCCCTCCAGCATCCGCGCCGCGCCCGCGAAGAAGCGGATCTGGTCGACCATCGGCGGGATCTCCTCGGAGCGGGTCAGCCCGATGGGCTTGCCCGTGTTCTCCACCTCGGCCGCGATCAGCTCCTCGGCGCGCTCCTCGAAGGCGTCCGCGATCTTCAGCAGGGCCTTCTGGCGCTCCGCGGGCGTGGTGTCGCGCCAGCCGGGGAAGGCCTCGGCGGCCGCCGCCATCGCGGCGTCCACGTCCGCCTGCCCGGACAGCGGAGCGGTCGCGTACGCCTCGCCCGTCGCGGGATTGACCACCTCGGTGGTCCGTCCGTCGGCGGCGTCCCGGAACTCACCGCCGATGTAGTTGCGCAGACGACGCAGCTCGGTGCTCACTGCCGGCCCTCCAGTTCGGATGTCCATTACTTGAGACACCCACCCTAGTCCGCCGACCCACGTTTTCAACACCCCCGCTCCCTTCGATCGTGCGGAATCCGCAGCCCTCGGACACGTAAACAACGGATTTCATCGATTACGGCTTGCGGAAGTGTCGAGACCTCGTGCACAGTGACCCCGTGGCCAGTCGAAGCGCAGACCAGAAGGGCTCGCGGGAGCACCGCGAGTCCTCCCGTGAGTCCAGGAACGGCAGCTCGCCGCAGCTGGACGCCGTGTCCCTCGCCATCATCGAGCAGCTGCAGGAGGACGGCCGCCGGCCGTACGCCGCCATCGGCAAGGCCGTGGGCCTGTCGGAGGCGGCCGTGCGCCAGCGCGTCCAGAAGCTGCTCGACCAGGGCGTGATGCAGATCGTCGCCGTCACGGACCCGCTCACCGTGGGCTTCCGCAGACAGGCGATGGTCGGCGTGAACGTCGAGGGCGACGTGGAGTCGGTCGCGGACGCGCTGACGGCCATGTCCGAGTGCGAGTACGTGGTGATGACCGCCGGCTCCTTCGACCTGATGGTGGAGATCGTCTGCGAGGACGACGACCACCTCCTGGACGTCATCAACCGCCGCATCCGGGCGGTACCCGGAGTGCGCTCCACCGAGAGCTTCGTCTACCTCAAGCTCAAGAAGCAGACCTACATGTGGGGAACCCGATAACCGTGAGGACCCGATAGCCGTGAGCAAGGACCTCTCCCAGTCCGCGTACGACCACCTGTGGATGCACTTCACGCGCATGTCGTCGTACGAGAAGGCCCCCGTCCCCACCATCGTCCGGGGCGAGGGCACGTACATCTACGACGACAAGGGCAAGCGCTACCTCGACGGTCTCGCGGGCCTGTTCGTGGTGCAGGCCGGCCACGGCCGCACGGAGCTGGCCGAGACCGCCTTCAAGCAGGCGCAGGAGCTGGCGTTCTTCCCCGTGTGGTCGTACGCCCACCCCAAGGCCGTGGAGCTGGCCGAGCGCCTGGCCCACCACGCGCCGGGTGATCTGAACAAGGTCTTCTTCACCACGGGCGGCGGTGAGGCGGTCGAGACCGCCTGGAAGCTCGCCAAGCAGTACTTCAAGCTGGTCGGCAAGCCCACCAAGCACAAGGTCATATCCCGCGCGGTGGCCTACCACGGCACCCCGCAGGGCGCCCTGTCCATCACCGGCCTGCCGGCCCTGAAGGCCCCCTTCGAGCCGCTGGTCCCGGGCGCGCACAAGGTCCCGAACACCAACATCTACCGCGCCCCGCTCTTCGGCGACGACCCCGAGGCCTTCGGCCGCTGGGCCGCCGACCAGATCGAGCAGCAGATCCTCTTCGAGGGCCCCGACACGGTCGCCGCGGTCTTCCTGGAGCCGGTGCAGAACGCGGGCGGCTGCTTCCCGCCCCCGCCCGGCTACTTCCAGCGGGTCCGCGAGATCTGCGACCGGCACGACGTGCTGCTCGTCTCGGACGAGGTCATCTGCGCCTTCGGCCGCCTGGGCACGGTCTTCGCCTGCGACAAGTTCGACTACGTCCCGGACATGATCACCTGCGCCAAGGGCATGACCTCGGGCTACTCCCCGATCGGCGCCTGCATCATCTCCGACCGCCTGGCCGAGCCGTTCTACAAGGGCGACAACACCTTCCTGCACGGCTACACCTTCGGCGGCCACCCGGTCTCCGCGGCCGTCGGCCTGGCCAACCTCGACCTGTTCGAGCGCGAGAACCTCAACCAGCACGTCCTGGACAACGAGGGCAACTTCCGCGCCACCCTGGAGAAGCTCCACGACCTGCCGATCGTCGGCGACGTCCGCGGCAACGGCTTCTTCTACGGCATCGAGCTCGTCAAGGACAAGGCCACCAAGGAGTCCTTCAACGAGGACGAGACCGAGCGCGTCCTGTACGGCTTCCTCTCCAAGAAGCTGTACGAGAACGGCCTGTACTGCCGGGCCGACGACCGCGGCGACCCGGTCGTCCAGCTCGCCCCGCCGCTGATCTCGGACCAGTCGACGTTCGACGAGATCGAGCAGATCCTGCGGGCCACCCTCTCGGAGGCGTGGACCAAGCTCTGAGCGGCCGTCGCTCCGATCGTCTGCATGGATGATCAACGCCGGCCCCGGTGCCGCCCGTTCGAGTGAGAAACGGCGGCCCGGGGCCGCGTGCTGTCCGGAGCCGGGCCGCCTTTCTGCCTAGCGTGCCCAGTGACCGATCGGCCCCGCCTTCGTTCCCCCGCACGGGGGATGGCACGGGAACTACGGATCTGAACCGAGGTGTACGCCCATGGAGGCCCCGCCGGACAACGACGTGCTCTGGGCACGTGCCCTGCACTACCAGCACGAAGACGGATCGCCCGCGCTGTGCGGTGTCTCGCTCGGCGTCCGGGAGGGCGAGATCCTCGCCGTCGGCGGCCCGCGCGGCAGCGGCAAGACGACCCTGCTGCGGTGCCTGTCCGGTCTGGTGCCCGTCCGGCGCGGCGAGGTCTGGTTCAACAGCGTGCCCGTGCACACCATGGGCCACCTCACCCGCGAGCGGCTGCGCCGCGACCGCTTCGGCTGGATCGACCCGGCCCCCTCGCTCGTCCCGGAGCTCAACGCCTGGGAGAACACCGCGCTGCCGCTGATGCTGCGCGGCACCAGCCGGCGCCGCGCCAAGACCGCGGCCCTGGAGTGGCTGGAGCGCCTGGACATCGGCGACAGCGCCCGCAAGCGCCCGCACCAGCTGGTGCAGGCCGAGCGGCAGCGCGTCTGCATCGCCCGCGCCCTGGCCCCCGCCCCGTCGGTGCTGTTCGCCGACGAGCCCACCGCGCCCCTGCACCGCGCCGACCGCGCCCATGTGCTGCGCACCCTCACCACCGCGGCCCGCTCCCACCGCATCACCGTCGTCCTCGCCACCCACGACGCGGAGACCGCGGCCCTCGCCGACCGCACGGTGTCGCTGCTCGACGGGCGGCGCGTCCAGACGGTGCACCTGCCGCCGGTCGCCGAGACCGCCGAGGCGGAAGGCCGGGCCGCGTGCTCGCTCTCCGTCTGACGCGCGGCGCCCACCCCGCCGTCCAGCTGCGCCGCCTGCTGGTCGCGGCGGCCTCCGGGGGCACGGGCTTCCTGCTGCTCTGCGCCCTCGGCCACGCGCTCGGGCACCCCGGCGCCACCGGCGACTCCCTGATGCGCCTGGCCTGGTGCGCGGCCCCGCTGGCCGCCACGGTCTACTTCGCGGTCGCGGTGGCCCGTACCGACCCGGGCACCAGACCCCGCCAGGGCCTGTCGGCGATCGGCCTCGGACCGCTGCGCATGATGGCGGTCTCGGCGGCGACCACGGCCCTGTCCTGCACGCTGGGCTCCATGGTGGCCCTGCTGGTCTTCCTCCATCTGCGGGGCGACCTGGCGGGCCTGCCGTTCGACGGCGCCGGTGCCGAGCTGCTCGGCGCCGGCCGGCCTCTGCCGCTCGCGGGCACCCTGACGCTGCTGGGGGTTGTGCCCGCCGGCGCGTCGGTCGCGGTGGCGCTCGCCCTGCGGCCGAGGGAGCAGCGCCCGGCCGCGCCCCGGACGTCCCGGCTGTACGGCCGCTTCGGCGCCTACCGCCGCGAGAGCGCACCGGAGACGTTCGGCGACTACGGCCGGTTCGGCCGGCAGATCATCCGCCCCTCGGCCGGCGGGGAGGCCGCGCCCGCCGCGAAGAACGGCGGCCCTCCGCAGGCCCGCACGAGCGAGGCGGCCTCGGCGGCGACGGCCGCGGGCGCGGGCGGCACGGTGAGCGCGGTCGCGGATCCGGCCCGGCCGCCGGGCCCCACGGCCGCGGCCCCCGGCCGGGACGGCGAACCGCACGCCGGCACGACCTCCCCCGACGGTGACGCCGCGGACGCGACGCACCCCGCCGGCGACCCCACCGGCCCGACCACGCGCCGCCCGGCCGCGCCGGACGCCGTGGCCGCCGTGGCTGCCGTGGCTGCCGTGGCCACCGTGGGGGCCGTGGGGGCCGTGGGGGCCGACGACCCCGACGCCCTCGACGCCGCCCTGCGCGACACCAAGCGGACCGACGGCCCCACCGCCGCTCCCTCCGGCCTCCCCTGGGGCATCGCCGTCCTGGCCGCGGGCCTCGCCGTCGAGACCTACACCAGCCGCACCGCCCCGACGCCCCCCGACCTCAGCTTCTCCGGCGCCTCCCCCGGTGTCCTGGCCGGCTGGGCGCTGGCCGCGGTCGGACTGGCCCTGGCCGGTCCGGGCCTGACGCACCTGTGCGGACGGCTGCTGCAGTCGGCCCGCCCCGGTGCCCTGCGGCTCCTGGCCGGCCGGATCCTCATGGCCGAGGCCGTCCGCATCGGCCGCCCGCTGGGCGTCGTCTGCGCGGTGCTGTCGGCCGCGTGGGCCATGGCGCTGCTGCACGCCCCGGACGGGCTGTCGCTCGGCCCGCTCACCTCCCTCGGCGTGGCCCTCGTGGCCGGCTGCACCGTGGCGACCCTGTGCACGGCGGCCGTCGAGGCCCGGCAGGCCCGCGCCGAGACCACCGCGGCGCTGGTGCGCCTCGGCGCCCCCGCCTCGATGCTCCGCGCCGCCGCTGCCGTCCGCACGGGCGCGCTGCTCGGCCTGTTCGGTCCGCTCACCCTGACGGTCGCCGAGCTGGCGGCCCTGCCCCTGGCGCGCTGAGGACTCACCGAGGGAAAGTTCCCGTACGGCGATGAGTTCCGCCCGGCCCACCGGTCTATCCCCGCGTAACGAGCACGGACCCGTCGGAGGAGACCCCGCATGTACCAGCAGATGATTTTCGTGAACCTGTGCGTCGCCGACCTGGGTTCCTCGAGGAAGTTCTTCACGGAGCTGGGTTACTCGATCAACGAGCAGTTCAGCGACGACTCCACCGCGTCGGTCGTGGTCAGCGACACCATCGTCGTGATGGTGCACACGGAGGAGAAGTACCGCCAGTTCACCAAGAAGGAGATCGCGGACTCCAAGAGGACCAGCGAGGTGCTGATCGCGCTGAGCGCCGAGAGCCGCGAGAAGGTCGACGAACTGGTCGACAGGGCCGTCGCGGCCGGCGGCTCGGTCTCCGGCGAGACGCAGGACCACGGCTTCATGTACGGCCGCGCCTTCGACGACCCGGACGGCCACACCTTCGAGGTCGTGTGGATGGACCCGGCCGCCGTCCAGGGCTGAACCGCGCTGCCTAGCATGGGCGGGTGCAGACGATGCCCGCCCATGCGGCCCACCACGACGACCATGAGATCGAGACGCTCCAGGAGTTCGACGCGACCGTCTCGGCGCGCGGCACGCTCGCCGGTCACCGCGTCCAGGGCGTGGACCTGACGGACCGTACGCGCGAGCTGCTCACCACCGACACCACGGGCGCCGTCTTCCTCGGCTGCGCGATGCGCGAGGAGGCCGCCGCGAAGATACGCGCGGACGGCGCTCTGGTCTTCCCTCCGGTGCCCGGCCTGCCCTTCGATCCGTACCGCGGTCTGCTCTACTCGCCGGACGAGCTGTTCGCGTCCCTGGCCGACGGCTACGAGTCCACCCCGGACGCCCTGGCCTACTCCTGGTTCCAGCGCACCAAGGCGGACAGGGACATCTACGCGTCGATGCTGCGCGCGGTCCACGACGACTCCGTCTCGGACGCCCTGGACGAACTCCTCTCCGGCGCAAGGGTGGTGGGCGTGATGGGCGGGCACGCGATGGCCCGCGGCACCGAGGAGTACGCGGGAGCGGCACGGCTCGGCCGGGAACTGGCCCGGGCAGGCCTCACGGTCGCCACCGGCGGCGGCCCCGGCGCGATGGAGGCGGCCAACCTCGGCGCCTACGCGGCACCGTTCGACGACGAGATGCTCACCGAGTCGCTCGAACTGCTGGCCAAGGCACCGCACTTCACCCCGTCGATCACCGCTTGGGCGTCGGCCGCCTTCGAGATACGCACCCGGTGGCCCGGCGGCGGGCCTTCCGTCGGCATCCCCACCTGGTTCTACGGCCACGAGCCGCCGAACGCCTTCGCCTCGCACCTCGCCAAGTACTTCGCCAACGCCACACGCGAGGACGGCCTGCTGGCCCGGTCGAACGCGGGGGTGGTGTTCCTGCCGGGCGCGGCCGGTACCGTGCAGGAGATCTTCGACAACGCGACGCCCAACTACTACGAGTCGCGCGGCGAGCCGACGCCGATGGTGCTCGTGGACCGGGCGCACTGGACGGAACGGCTGCCCGCATGGCCGCTGCTGAAGTCGCTGGCCGGGGGACGGCCGATGGAGAGGCGGATCGCGCTGGTCGACCGGATCGAGGAGGCTCCCGGGGCGTTGAAACGTCTCGGCGGTTAATAAGACGGCAAAGCTAGTGCTTACGAGCCGTCCATACGTTGACACTACTTATGCGGCGCTTATAGACCTGTGAGCCTCCGGAAGTGCTGATGTTCCGTCAACGCTTCCTCCAACCCCCCGCATTACGCAATCCCGTAAAGGACAAACGTGGCAGTTCTGTCCGTATCCCGTCGTACGGCCCCGCGCCGTACGGTCGCTCGTTCCGTGCGGATCCTCGGCGTCGTCTCCGCCTCGGCCGCGCTCGCGCTCGGTGCCGCGGGCGACGCGCTCGCCTGCGACATCAACGACTTCTCGGCCGAGGCCAAGTGCGACGGCGGCAAGGGCGTCATCACCGTCACCGACGTGGACCCCGCCGGTGTCCCGGCCACGGTCTCCGTGTACCTGCAGAACAACGGCGCCGACGCCAAGAAGGTCGGCGAGCAGGTGGTCCGGGGCTCCCGCGAGGGCACCACCGTCACCTTCGCCGAGAAGTGGAAGCCGAACGCCGAGTACCGCATCCACGTCAAGGCCACCTCGTACGTCGACGAAGACATCACGCCCAACCTCGTCACCCCGGCCACGGCCTGCAAGAAGGAGAAGGACGAGAAGCCCCCGGCCTCGACCCCGCCCGCCAAGCCCGCCCCGTCGGCCCCGTCGGCCACCCCGTCGAAGCCGGCCGAGGAGATCGGCACCCCTGCTCCCGAGCCGTCGCGGAGCGAGGGCACCACGCCGGCCGGCAACGTGCCCGGCCCGGCCGGTGACTCGAACCTCGCCGAGACCGGCGCCGACTCCAACACCGGTGTCATCGCCGGCATCGCGGCGGCCCTGGTCGCCGTCGGCGGCGGCGCGGTGTTCTACGGCATGCGCCGCCGCGGGGCGAAGAGCGACAGCTGACGCCCCCGCGCACCGTGATGTGGCCCGCCCCTGATCTACGGGCGGGCCACGTCCGTCTCAGCCGAAGCTCGCCCGCCGCAGCCAGAACTCCAGCAGCTCCCGGTCGCCGAACACCTCCAGCTCACCGGCGTCCAGGGGCAGCCGGCGGTAGAACGCGAGCAGCACCGAGGTGAGGGGTCCGCGCAGCGCGACGGTGGCCTTCTCGTGGCCCCGGCGCCAGCGGACACCGTCCTCGGCGAGTTCGACGAGCCACTCGGCGTTCAGCCCGGGTCCGGTGTCGGTGGCGTGCAGATGGATGCTGCGGCCCTCGCCGCGCAGTTCCCGCACCGACTCGAGCGGAAGCGTCCGCTGCATGAACTCCACGATCTGCAGCCACTCGTCGATCGCGTCGGCGGCCACCTCGGGCGCGACCTCGTAGGGCAGTCCGGCGGCCAGGGTGGCGTCCGCGCGGTGCACGGTGATCTCGTGCGTCATCCGGCGGGCCCAGAATCCGCTGTCGTGTGTCCCCGCCCAGCTCCACACCTTCGTGTCCGGCCCGGCCTCCCGCAGCGACGCGACGACCTGCTCACCGCTCCGTGCCAGCCAGGCGTCGAGCGCGGCGGCGTCGCCCCGGGGTGCGGGACCGGCGACGTCCGGCACCCGCTCCTCGGGCACCTCCTCCCGGGCCCGGGTCCGCACGATGAAGTCCACCCAGCGCAGGGCACCGCCCATGTGCCGGACGAGATCCTCCAGCGACCAGTCCGGGCAGGTCGGCACGGTGCCGGACAGATCGGCGCCGGACGTCACCACGGTTCTCAGCCGTGTCACCTGGTCGGCGATTTCGTCGCAGTATCGGTCATGCGCGAGCGCGGTCATGCACCGCACCCTAGGCGGCGGACGGTCCGTCGAGCACCACGATTTCCGCCGCGTCGAACTCCACCCCGACCTCGTCCCCCACCTCGGGCGCCGCCCGCAGCGCGCACGCCGCCTCCAGGCGCGGGGCGTCCTCCGGCTGGAGGCGGACGGCGACATGGGTGCCCCTGAAGGTCCGCGCCGCCACCGTGCAGCGCAGCCCTTCGCCGGCGGCCACCAGGCGCACACCGCCGGGCCGGACGAGCAGGGAGCGCGTGCCCTGCGGCGCGCCCTCCGGCACCGGCACCTTGCCCCACGGCGTGTCCGCGGCCTCCGCCCCGACCGCGGCCTCGACGACGTTCTCGAAGCCGAGGAACCGCGCGACGAACGCGTCGGCCGGCCGCTGCCACACCTCCAGCGGCGTCCCGGACTGGGCGATCCGCCCGTCCCGCATCACCACGACCCGGTCGGCCAACGCGAAGGCCTCCCCCTGGTCGTGCGTCACGGCCAGCACCGTGGTGCCCAGCCGGCCGAACAGCTCCTTCAACTCGACGACCAGCCGCTCCCTGAGCGACCGGTCGAGCTGGCCCAGCGGCTCGTCCAGCATCAGCAGCCGGGGGCTCGGCGCCAGGGCCCGGGCCAGCGCCACCCGCTGCTGCTCCCCGCCGGACAGCGCGGCGACGGCCCGCCGCCCCGCACCGGGCAGCCCCACCAGGTCCAGCAACTCCGTCACGCGCTCGGCCTGTTGCCGCTTGGACGCCCCGTGCATCCGCAGCCCGAAGGCGACGTTGCCGCCCACGTCCCGCTGCGGGAACAGCTGGTGGTCCTGGAACATCAGCCCCACACCGCGCCGGTGCGCGGGCACGCCCGCCTGATCACGCCCGTCGAGCGTCACCTGCCCCGAGTCGAGGGGCTGCAGTCCGGCCACCACCCGCAGCAGGGTCGACTTGCCGCTGCCGCTCGGCCCGAGCACGCACACGATCTCGTGCTCGGCGACCGCCAGATCGACGGCGTCCAGCACGGCCCGCCCGCCGAAGCGGACCGTCGCTCCCCGCACGCCCAGCAGCATCTAGAACTCCCCGCTCCGGTCCGTGCGCAGCCGCTCCAGCACCAGCAGGGCCACGGCGCACACCACCATCAGAATCGTCGACAGGGCCATCGCCTGGCCGTAGTTCAGCTCCCCGGGCCGCCCCAGCAGCCGTGCCACGGCCACCGGCAGCGTCGGGTTGTCGGGACGCGCGATGAACACCGTCGCCCCGAACTCCCCCAGCGACACGGCGAAGGCGAACCCGGCCGCGACGAGCAGCGCCCGCCGCACCATCGGCAGGTCCACCTCGCGCCACACCCGCCACGGCGAGGCCCCCAGCACCGACGCCGCCTCCCGCAGCCGCGTGTCCACCGCCCGCAGCACGGGCAGCATGGTCCGCACCACGAACGGCACCCCGACCAGCGCCTGCGCGAGCGGGACGAGGATCCACGAGGCCCGCAGATCCAGCGGCGGCTCGTCGAGGGAGATCAGGAAGCCGAAGCCGACGGTCACCGCCGACACCCCGAGCGGCAGCATCAGCAGCGCGTCGAAACCGCGCACGAACCGCCCGGCGTCCCGGCGGGTCAGCGCGACGGCGGCGAGCCCGCCGATCACCACGGCGATGGCCGTCGCGGCGACGGCGTACGACAGGGAGTTGCCGATCGCCTCGATCGGCGGCACCAGGAACACTCCCCCGTCGTCCTCGGTGAGCGCCCGGTAGTAGCCGAGGCCGGGCGCGTCCAGGGAGCGCCGCACCAGCACGGCGAGCGGCAGCACCAGCAGCACGACGGCGGTGACGAGCACCCCGCCGAGCAGCGCCCACTGCCCGGGGCCGCGCGGCCGGCGCGCGGTCGTGGACGCGTCCACCAGGCGCAGCGCGGTCTCCCGCCGCCGTACGGTCCAGGCGTGCAGGGCGAGGATCGCGCCGACCGCGGCGAACTGGATCAGCGTCAGCACGGCCGCCGTGGACAGGTCGAAGATCTCCGACGTCTGCCGGTAGATCTCCACCTCCAGGGTCGAGAAGGTGGGTCCGCCGAGGATCTGGACGACGCCGAAGGAGGTGAAGGTGAACAGGAAGACCATGAGCGCGGCGGCGGCCACGGCAGGGGCGAGGGCCGGCAGGGTCACCTGCCGCCACGCCCTCAGCGGTGAGGCGCCGAGCATCCGCGCGGCCTCCTCCTGCCGCGGGTCGAGCTGCGCCCACAGGCCGCCGACCGTCCGGACGACGACCGCGTAGTTGAAGAAGACGTGCGCGAGCAGGATCGCCCAGACGGTGGTGTCCAGCCGTACGCCCCACAGCTCGTCGAGCAGCCCGCCGCGCCCGACCAGCGCCAGGAACGCCGTACCGACGACGACCGTCGGCAGCACGAACGGCACGGTCACCACCGCCCGCAGCACCTGCTTGCCCCGGAAGTCGAAGCGCGCGAACACGTACGCGCCGGGGAGCGCGATCAGCAGCGTGAGCGCGGTGGAGACGAGCGCCTGCCAGGTGGTGAACCACAGGACGTGCCGGACGCCGGACTGCGCCAGCACCTCCCCCAGCCGCCCGAGCTGCCACGCCCCGTCGGTCTTCAGCCCGCGCGCGACGATCGCGGCGACGGGGTAGGCGAAGAAGACCGCGAAGAACGCGACGGGCACGGCCAGCAGGCCGAACCGCGCCGCCGCGCCCCGCGCCCGGCCGGTCACTTGAGTACGAGCGACGTCCACGACTTGACCCACTCGTCCCGGTGCTCGGCGATCCTCGCCGGGGCCATGGTCTCGGGATCCTTCGCCTGCGGCCCGTACGTCACGAACTCCGGCGGCACCTGTGCGCCCTCGCGCACGGGGTAGACGAACATGTTGAGCGGCATGTCGTTCTGGAACTTCTCGCTGATCAGGAAGTCGAGGAGCGCCTTGCCGCCCTCGCTGTTCTTCGCGTTGCTCAGCAGCCCGGCGTACTCGACCTGCCGGAAGCAGGTGCCCTCGGCGACCCCGGTCGGGGCCGCGCTCGGCTTCGGGTCGGCGAAGACGACCTCGGCGGGCGGTGAGGAGGCGTACGACACGACGAGCGGCCGGTCGCCCTTGGCCTTCTTCCCGGCGGCCGAACCGGAGAACTCCTCGTTGTAGGCCTGCTCCCAGCCGTCGACGACCTTCACGCCGTTGGCCTTGAGCTTCTTCCAGTAGCCCTGCCAGCCGTCGTCGCCGTACCGCGCGGCGGTGCCGAGCAGGAAGCCGAGGCCGGGCGAGGACGAGGAGGCGTTCTCCGTGACGAGCAGGTTCCTGTACGCGGGCTTGACGAGGTCGTCGAAGCTCTTCGGCGGCTCGAGATCCCGGTCGGCGAAGTACTTCTTGTCGTAGTTGACGCAGATGTCGCCGGTGTCGACGGGCGTGACCCGGTGCTTGTCCTGGTCGGCCCGGTACTCGGCCTTGATCCGCTCCGAGCCCTTCGCCTCGTACGGCTGGAACAGGCCGTTGTCGAGGGCGCGGGAGAGCAGGGTGTTGTCGACGCCGAAGAGGACGTCGCCCTGCGGGTTGTCCTTGGTGAGGATGGCCTTGTTCACGGCCTGCCCGGCGTCGCCGTCCTTGAGGACGTCGACCTGGTAGCCGGACTGCTTCTCGAAGGCCGCGATGACGTCCTCGGACGCGGCCCACGAGTCGTGGCTGACGAGCGTGACGGTCTTGGAGCCGCCGGATTCCTGGCCGCTGCCGGACGAGCCGCACGCGGCGAGCGTGCCGGCCAGACCGAGCCCGGCGACCGCCGCCGTCAGCCGCGTTCTGTTGATGCTCACTTCATTCCTCCTGGGGTGACCAGGAGAAGACGCGGCCCCGCCCGGGACTTTCCGTGGTCCCGGGCAGGGCGCAACAGCTCGAGTGGTGACCGATCTCCCTACCCAGAATGACCTGGGCCAGGTTCGGAGGGTCTGCGGCCGTGTGCCGCACTCTCAGCGCTGTGGCGCTCCCCTGTCGGAATATGCAGATGTTCTTACGCCGGTCAGACTACCGTTCGGTGGCCGCGAGCTGACCACACGCCCCGTCGATCTCCTGACCACGGGTGTCCCGGATCGTCACCGGCACACCATGGGCGGCGATGGCCTCGACGAACGCCTTCTCGTCCTCGGGCCGGGAGGCGGTCCACTTCGAGCCGGGCGTCGGGTTCAGCGGGATGAGGTTGACGTGCACGGGCCTGCCCTTGAGCAGCCGCCCGAGCCGGTCACCGCGCCACGCCTGGTCGTTGATGTCGCGGATCAGCGCGTACTCGATCGACAGCCGCCGTCCGGACCTGGCGCTGTACTCGAAGCCGGCGTCGAGCACCTCGCGCACCTTCCACCGCGTGTTCACCGGGACGAGGGTGTCGCGCAGCTCGTCGTCGGGGGCGTGCAGCGAGATGGCGAGACGGCACTTGAAGCCCTCGTCTGAGAACCGGTGGATGGCCGGGACGAGCCCGACCGTCGAGACGGTGATCCCGCGCTGCGAGAGCCCCAGCCCGTCGGGCTCGGGGTCGGTGAGCCGCCGGATGGCGCCGACGACCCGGTTGTAGTTCGCCAGCGGCTCGCCCATGCCCATGAACACGATGTTGCTGAGCCGCGCGGGACCGCCGGGGACCTCCCCGTCCCTGAGGGCCCGCATCCCGTCCACGATCTGGTGCACGATCTCGGCGGTGGACAGGTTCCGGTCCAGTCCCGCCTGCCCGGTCGCGCAGAACGGGCAGTTCATCCCGCACCCGGCCTGCGAGCTGATGCACATGGTCACCCGGTCCGGGTAGCGCATCAGCACGGACTCCACGAGCGTCCCGTCGAACAGGCGCCACAGCGTCTTGCGCGTGGTGCCCTGGTCGGTCGACAGATGCCGCACGACGGTCATCAGCTCGGGCAGCAGCGCCTCCTGCAGCCGGCCGCGCGACTGGGCGGGGATGTCCGTCCACTGCTCCGGATCGTGCGCGTACCGCGCGAAGTAGTGCTGCGACAGCTGCTTGGCGCGAAACGGCTTCTCCCCGACCGCGGCAACGGCCTCCTTGCGCTCGGCAGGAGTGAGATCGGCGAGATGCCGCGGCGGCTTCTTGGCTCCGCGGGGGGCGACGAATGTGAGTTCTCCGGGCTTAGGCATGGCCGTACCAGTGTCGCAGATCGATTCAGGTGACCCGCGGCCCCGGCCGGCGGAACCCCTGAGGTACGCCCCGCCTACTTCCCCGCAGCCTCCAGCCGGTCCTTGAGGAGCCGCTCGTTGCGCGGGAGTTCCTTGCGGATCTGCGGGCGTACGACGAGGGGGACGAGGACCTTGCCCATGCCGTGGCCCTCGAAGTCGATGTCGATCGTGACGTGGGAGCGGCGGCCCTCGTCGAAGGGCTCGACCTCGCCGTGCACCAGTGCCCGGACCGGGCCGTCCACGCCGCGCATGCCCCAGCTGTGCGGCGGGTCGTACTCGGTGATCTCCATGGTCTGCGGCATGACCCGGCGTCCCATGTGCCGGGTGACGCGGACCCGGGTGCCGACGCCGACGGGCCCTTCGTCGAGGCGCTCCGCGGACACGGCGCTCAGCTGCCACTCCGGCATGCGCGAGGTGTCCGTGACGTACTCGTAGACGTCCTCGGGGCGGCAGTCGACATCGATGGTCTCTCTGATGCTGGACATGTTGACCCCCATGTGCCGGTTACACCAGAATCGTCCCACTTCGCACTCCGGGCGTCCTCCCGAGACGGCAACGAGCTCCCGTCCGGTCCGGACGGGAGCTCGCCGAGGGTGCCGGGCCGGCTCAGCCGGATCCGACGAAGAGCACGAACAGCAGCCACACCACCGGCGCGGTGGGCAGCAGCGAGTCGAGACGGTCCATGATGCCGCCGTGGCCGGGCAGCAGCGTGCCCATGTCCTTGATGCCGAGGTCCCGCTTGATCATGGACTCGCCGAGGTCGCCGAGCGTGGCGGTGACCGCGACCGCGAGACCCAGCAGCAGACCCTGCCACCAGGCACCGTCGTCGATCAGGAACTGCGTGCACAGCGCCCCCGCCGCCATCGCGAAGGCCACCGCGCCCAGCAGGCCCTCGCGGGTCTTGCCGGGGCTGATGCGCGGGGCGAGCTTGTGGCTGCCGAACCGCCAGCCGACCGCGTAGGCCCCCGTGTCGCTGACCACGGTGAGCAGCAGGAAGGTGAGCACCCGCTGCGGCCCGTCGTCCGCGGTGAGCATCATCGCGACGAACGTCGCGAGGAACGGCACGTAGAACACCGCGAAGACGCCCGCGGTGACGTCCCTGAGGTAGTTCTCGGGCGGTTCGGTCATGCGCCAGACGAGCACGGCCAGGGTCGTGAGCGCCATCGCCACCCAGGCGCCCTCGGGGCCCCTGACGTACCCGGCGACGACCATCGCGGCACCGCCGATCGCGAGCGGGACGAGCGGTGCCCTGATGCCCTTGCGCTCCTCCAGCCGCTTGGTCAGCTCCCACAGGCCCACGACGACGGCGACCGCGACGACACCGACGAACACGGCCTTGACGACGAACAGCGAGGCGACGATCACCGCTCCGAGACCGACGCCGACCCCTATCGCGGCACCGAGGTCGCGACCCGCGCTCTTTTTCTGCGGCGTGGGCGCCGGCTCTGAGGAGTCGGGCATGGGCTCCGGATTCGTCTCGCTTCGGACCGGGGGGCCGCTGCGCTGAGCGGCCCCCCGGTCGTCATCCTGGTTGCCGCCGTACGCGGCTGCGTCGGGCACGATGGGCATGGGCCGAGTCTGAGGCGCTTCATGCGCATCGTATGCGGGACCCGCCGGGGCGGCCCCCTGGACGTACCCGTGGCCTTGGCTCCGGATGTGCCCGTGGCCGTGGCTCTGGCCGTATGCCTGGCCATGCCCTTGGTCGGTGGGCCCCCAGTACCCGGCCTGTGGCGGCGCCCCCCAGGAAGAGTCGTTCATCAGACCTCGAGCAGCTCCGCTTCCTTGTGCTTCAGGAGCTCGTCCACCTGCGCGACGTACTTCGCGGTGGTGTCGTCGAGCTCCTTCTCCGCACGGCGGCCCTCGTCCTCGCCGACCTCGCCGTCCTTGATCAGCTTGTCGATGGCCTCCTTGGCCTTGCGGCGCACGGAGCGGATCGAGATCTTCGCGTCCTCGCCCTTGCCCTTGGCGACCTTGATGTACTCGCGGCGGCGCTCCTCGGTCAGTTCGGGGAACACCACACGGATGATGTTGCCGTCGTTGCTCGGGTTGACGCCCAGGTCGGAGTCGCGGATCGCCTGCTCGATGTTGCGCAGCGCGCTCTTGTCGAACGGGGTCACCACGGCCATACGCGGCTCGGGCACCGAGAACGAGGCCAGCTGGTTGATCGGGGTCGGCGCACCGTAGTAGTCGGCCACGATCTTGTTGAACATCGCCGGGTGCGCACGGCCGGTGCGGATCGCGGCGAAGTCCTCCTTGGCGACCACGACGGCCTTCTCCATCTTCTCCTCGGCCTCGAGGAGGGTCTCTTCGATCACCACTTGCTCCTGCGTGTCTTGAGTAGGCCCGGCTGCGGTTCCATGTGGGGCGGCGGCCGGCTGCGTCGCGTCTTCTTCCTGCACGGTTCCCGACCGGCGGGACATTGTCCATCCCCCGGCCCGGCTCCGACCCGTCCGTCCCCCGGACGGGGTGGTACTCGGGGTCTCAGTCCCGGCTGCCGGGGTCCCCCACCAGCGTGCCGATCTTCTCACCCTTGACGGCCCGTCCGATGTTGCCCTCCGCCAGCAGCTCGAAGACCACGATCGGGAGCTTGTTGTCGCGGCACAGGGTCACGGCCGTGGCGTCGGCGACCTTGAGGTCGCGGGTGATGACCTCGCCGTAGCCGAGGTGGTCGAACTTCACGGCGTCCGGGTTGGTCTTGGGGTCGGAGTCGTAGACCCCGTCCACTCCGTTCTTGCCCATCAGCAGCGCCTCGGCGTCGATCTCCAGGGCGCGCTGGGCGGCGGTGGTGTCGGTGGAGAAGTACGGCATGCCCATACCGGCACCGAAGATCACCACGCGGCCCTTCTCCAGGTGCCGTACGGCGCGCAGCGGGATGTACGGCTCGGCCACCTGGCCCATGGTGATGGCGGTCTGCACGCGGCAGTCCACGCCCACCTTCTCCAGGAAGTCCTGGAGGGCCAGGCAGTTCATGACCGTGCCGAGCATGCCCATGTAGTCGGAGCGCGCCCGGTCCATGCCGCGCTGCTGGAGTTCGGCGCCGCGGAAGAAGTTGCCGCCGCCGATGACGACCGCGATCTGCGCTCCGTCGCGCACGACGGCCGCGATCTCGCGGGCGATCTTGTGCACCACGTCGGGGTCGACGCCCAGGCCCCCACCGCCGGAGAAGGCCTCTCCGGACAGCTTCAGCAGAAACCGGCCGCGTACTTTGCCGTCGTCGCTCTTCTGGGCCTTGGTGGTCATGGGGTTCCCGCCTCTTTCACGTGTTGCACATACCAAGAAGGCCATTGCCGGTGGGGCGTGTTTCGCATCCCATACGGCAATGGCCTCCTCGTCAGATCTGCTGTCGTCCGTCACCGCTGTGACGGCGTACGCGGACGACTGCTGTCGACCCTATCGGGGTCGCGCGTCGATCGCGGTACGGACTCAGATGCCGACCTTGATGCGCGTGAAGCGCTTCAGGGTGACACCGGCCTCGTCCAGGACCTTCTGGACCGACTTCTTGTTGTCCAGCGCGTACGGCTGGCCGAGCAGCGTGGCGTCCTTGAAGAAGCCGTTGAGGCGACCCTCGACGATCTTCGGCAGGGCGGCCTCGGGCTTGCCCTCGGCGCGGGTGGTCTCCTCGGCGACGCGGCGCTCGGACTCGACGACCTCGGCCGGCACGTCCTCCTTGGAGAGGTACTTCGGCGCGAAGGCGGCGATGTGCTGGGCGACGCCCTTGGCGATCTCCGCGTTCGGCTTGTCCAGCTCGACGAGGACACCGATCTGCGGGGGCAGGTCGGGCATCGTGCGGTGCATGTACGCCGTCACGTAGCCGTCGGCGAACTGGGCGAAGCGGTCCAGGACGATCTTCTCGCCCAGGTTGGCGTTGGCCTCGTCCACGTACGCCTGGACGGTCTTGCCGGGCTCGATCTCGGAGGCGAGCAGGGCCTCGATGCCGGCCGGGGAGGTCTTGGCGACGTGCTCGGCGATGGTCTTGGCGACGCCCTGGAACTTGTCACCCTTGGCGACGAAGTCCGTCTCGCACTTCAGCTCGACGAGGACACCGGAGGAGTTGTCGTCGGCGATGATCGAGACCACGGCGCCGTTCTCGGCGGAGCGGCCCTCGCGCTTGGCGACGCCCTTCTGGCCCTTGATGCGGAGCGCCTCGACGGCCTTCTCGACGTTGCCCTCGGCCTCGTCCAGCGCCTTCTTGCAGTCCATCATGCCGGCGCCCGTGAGCTCACGAAGCTTCTTGACGTCGGCGGCGGTGTAGTTCGCCATGAGTCTGTGAATCTTTCTCGAAGTCTGGAAGATCGAAGATCTGCGGATGCGCCCCAGCAAGCCAGGGGGCGTGGTCCGTCCGCTGACCTACGGGTGAACGGCGGGAGCGGACTGGATGTCCCCGCTCCCGCCGTCACCTCGGACTGACGGGTCAGGCCTGCTCGGCCTCGGCCGGCTTCTCGTCCTCGGCCGGCTTCTCGGCCTCGGCCTCGGCGGGCTTCTCGGCCTCGGCGGCCGGGGCGGCCTCGTCGGCCTTCTTCTCGCCCTCGAGCAGGTCGCGCTCCCACTCGGCGAGCGGCTCGCCCGCGGCCTTCTCGCCCTTGTCACCGGTGGCGACGCCGGAACGGGCGATGAGGCCCTCGGCGACGGCGTCGGCGATCACACGGGTGAGCAGGGTGACGGAGCGGATCGCGTCGTCGTTGCCCGGGATCTTGTAGTCGACCTCGTCGGGGTCGCAGTTGGTGTCGAGGATGGCGACGACCGGGATGTTGAGCTTCCGGGCCTCACCGACCGCGATGTGCTCCTTCTTGGTGTCCACGATCCAGACGGCGCTGGGCACCTTCTGCATCTCGCGGATACCGCCGAGGGTCTTCTCCAGCTTGGCCTTCTCGCGGGAGAGGACCAGGAGCTCCTTCTTGGTCAGACCGGAGGACGCGACGTCCTCGAAGTCGATCTGCTCGAGCTCCTTCAGGCGCTGCAGGCGCTTGTAGACGGTCGAGAAGTTGGTGAGCATGCCGCCCAGCCAGCGCTGGTTGACGTAGGGCATGCCGACGCGGGTGGCCTGCTCGGCGATGGCCTCCTGCGCCTGCTTCTTCGTGCCGACGAACATGACCGTGCCGCCGTGGGCGACGGTCTCCTTGACGAACTCGTAGGCGCGGTCGATGTACGACAGCGACTGGAGCAGGTCGATGATGTAGATGCCGTTGCGCTCCGTGAAGATGAAGCGCTTCATCTTCGGGTTCCAACGACGGGTCTGGTGACCGAAGTGGACGCCGCTCTCCAGCAGCTCCCGCATCGTGACGACGGCCATGGCCGTATCTCCTTGAATGTTCTCGGTTGTGCCGCGGATGCCGGACGGCTTCCGCGCCTGACGCCCGCTGCGCGCCGTGCCACGAGGGACCGAGGGGCGCTGATACGACCCGTTGCCGGGGTTCGTATCGGGGCGTGCGAAGTCGACCCGGTGGCCCGGGTCGCCACCAGAAGTGTACGGGACCCACGGGGCCCCGGGTGACGCCGTTGTCCACAACCGGGCACCGGTCCACAGCCGCGGCCGGTGCCGGCCGGTGATCGGGGACGCTTCCGGCATGCGAGCGAACCGATGTGTGCGCGTGATCACGCGCCTGGCCCTGCTGCTGGTGCTGACGGCCGCGGTCCTGCTGGCCCCGCCGCCGCCCTTGTTCGCGGCGGACGGGGCGGACGGTGCGGGCGGGGCGGACGCCTCCGACGCCTCCGATGCGGCCGACGCGGCCGACGTGCCCGTCCCGGACGGCTCCGTGCCGGCCGTCGGGCGGGCGTGGCCGGTCGGCTCACGTCCTGTGGTCCTGCGCGGATGGGAGCCGCCCGCGACGGTCTACGGCCCGGGCCACCGCGGCGTGGACCTGGCCGCGGCAGCGGGGGCTCCGGTGCGGGCGGTGGCGGCGGGGACGGTGTCCTTCGCCGGCCGGGTGGCGGGCAAGGGGGTGGTCTCGGTGGAGCTGACGGGGACGGGCACCCCTGCCCTGCGTACGACGTACGAGCCGGTCACGCCGTCCGTCGAGGAGGGCGAGGCGGTGGAAGCCGGCCAGGTGGTCGGCACGGTGGACGCGAAGGGCTCGCACTGCGCGGCGACCTGTGTCCACTGGGGCCTCAGGAGGGCCGGGGCCTATCTGAACCCGCTGTCGCTGCTGCCGCCCTGGCTCCTGTCCAGAGGCCCGTCGCGCCTGCTGCCGCTCGGGTGAACGGCGGGCGGCGCCTCCTCGTGCGCTCCCGGGCGGCGGACTCAGCCGCGCACGCCCCGCAGAGCCATGGAGACGGCCGCGTCCGTGATCGCCCCGGGTTCCTCCGCCGCCCCCAGCTCCAGCCGCCGCACGGCCGCGTCCACGACGCCCTGCACCAGCATCGCCGCGAGCCGGGGCTGCTCGTGCCCGAGCTGCTCCAGCGCGTCGACGATCAGCGCGACCAGCCCGCCGTGGGCCGCGCGGATCTTCTCCCGCGCCCCCGCGTCCAGTTCACTCGCCGAGATCGCCACCACGGCCCGGTGCCGCCGGTCCCCGACCAGCTCCAGCTGCCGGCGCACATACGCCTCGACCTTGCCCTCGGCCGTCTCCGCGCGCTCCATCACCGCCGACACCTCGGCGGCCCAGACCGGGAAGTCGGCCTCGCACAGCTCCTCGACCACTGCGGCCCGGGACCGGAAGTACTCGTAGACGGACGAGCGCGCGAGGCCCGTCCGCTCGGCGAGGGCGGGGAAGGTCAGCGCCTCCGTACCGCCCTCGGACAACAAGGAACGAGCCGCGTCCAGCAGGGCGGCTCGCTGCATCGACCGGTGCTCGGCCACGGAGGCCGCTCGAATCCTTGGCACGTCGACCACTGTACGGACGCGCCGGGCCCGGTGGGAGTGGCTCCTTCGGACCCGGTGCCCTGCGGACGGCTCAGCGGCCGAAGCTCGCCAGCTTCGCCCTCAGCTGGAGCACCGACTTGGTGTGGATCTGGCTGACCCGGCTCTCCGTCACGCCCAGGACGTTCCCGATCTCGGCCAGGGTGAGGCCCTCGTAGTAGTACAGCGTGACCACGGTCTTCTCCCGCTCGGGCAGCGTGTTGATCGCCCGCGCCAGGAACCTCCGCAGCTCCCGGTCCTCGGCGACCTCCACGGGGTTGTCCGCGGCGGTGTCCTCCAGCGTGTCCATGACGCTGAGCCCGTCGCCGCCCTCGGCCCCGACGTGCAGCAGCTCCTCCAGGGCCACCACGTTGGCCAGCGACAACTGGCTGAACACGGCGTGGAGTTCCTCCACCGCGATGCCCATCTCGGCGGCCACCTCGCCCTCCGTCGGCGTCCGCCGCAGCCGCGCCTCCAGCGTGGCGTAGGCCCGCTCCACGTTGCGCGCCTTCTGCCGCACCGAGCGGGGGATCCAGTCCAGCGCCCGCAGTTCGTCGATCATGGCGCCCCGGATCCGGGTGATCGCGTACGTCTCGAACTTGATCTCCCGGTCGAGGTCGAACTTCTCGATCGCGTCGATCAGCCCGAACACCCCGGACGAGACGAAGTCCGCCTGCTCCACGTTGGACGGCAGCCCCACGCTGACGCGTCCGGCCACGTACTTCACGAGCGGCGAGTAGTGCAGGATGAGCTGCTCCCGCAGCCGCTCGTCCCCCGTCGCCTTGTACGACCGCCACAACTCGTCGAGCGTCGAGGGAGCGGGCGGCCGCACGCTGCCGCCGTCACGGGCGGCTGGGGGAATCGCCGCCCGGTCGGAGCCGGAGGTGTGCTGGGGCATTCGTCGCCTTGTGCCGTTCTGCTGCGGAGTGGTGTCGCCGGGGAGGGCTGTCTGTCTGATGTCGCGTTGCCTGTCCGTGTCGGGATCCTCGTGAGCGTAGCGTGACTGCAGTGTCGCGGTGTGCGAAGGACGGGGGGCGAAACGGGCGCAGATACGTTCCGCGAGGTGCTCCGCCGAGTCGAACGGATGGCTCGGTGTGATCACCGGAGAACCCCAACTGGGCGCGATATCAAGGGGCGTAGGGGTTCCCCCGGACGGCCGAACAGACGCGGTCAACCCGACTCGCGATCACCGCGGACCGATATCACCGCCTGGCGTGTCAACTTCCAGCCCTCGCCCTGTCGTTCGACGTAACCGAGTGCTCGGAGTTCGTACAGTCTCGCGATCGCGTCGTCGGGTGCCGTCTGTGCGCGGCGCGCGATCTCTTCCGGCCGGGCCGCCCTGCTCGCCGGCAGTGCGGCGAGCACCTGGCGGGCGGCCGGTTCCAGCAGGTCCCGGGGCAGGACGGGGCCGCGCCGGTCGGGGGCGAGCTGCCCGATGTCGCCCACCAGTTCGACGACGTCGGCGGCGTCGGTGACCAGGACCGCCTCGCCGCGCAGCAGGCCGTGCACGCCGGCGGACAGCCCGCTGGTGGCGGGACCCGGCACGCCCATGGTGTAGCGGCCGAGGCGCTGTGCCGCCCGTGCCGTGCCGAGGGAGCCGCTGCGGTGGGCGGCCTCGACGACGACGGTGCCGCGGGTGAGGGCCGCGATCACCCGGTTCCGCAGCAGGAAGCGGCTCGGCGTCGGATGGTCGCCGGGCGGCAGCTCGCCCACGACGAGTCCCTGTTCGGCGATCCTGCCGATCAGCCGGGTGTGTCCGCGCGGGTAGGGCCGGTCGAGTCCGCAGGCGAGGACGGCGACGGTGGCACCGCCCGCGCCGAGCGCTCCGCGGTGTGCCGCTCCGTCGACGCCGTAGGCTCCGCCGGACACCACGACCCAGCCCTGTTCGGTGAGGCCGGCGGCGAGGGTGGCCGCCATGTGGGCCCCGTACTCGGTGCAGGCGCGGGCTCCGACGACGGCGACGGACTTCAGCGCCCACATCCGCAGACTGGCCCGCCCCCGCACCCACAGCCCGAGGGGCCGGCCGTCCCCGAGATCGTCGAGTTGCCCCGGCCACTCGGCGTCCCCGGGGCACACGAAGCGCACCCCGGCGTCGCGGGCGACGGCGAGATCCCGCCGCGGTCGTGCGACCGAGGCCCGGGCGACCAGCCCGGCCCACCGCTTCCCGCTCGCCCCGGGCAGCGCCGCCCCGCCCTGCCGCAACCGCCGCACCACTTCCCCGGCTCCGTACTCCCGCACCCACCGCCCGCCCGTTTCGTCGCCGGGCTCGATGACCCGGGTGAGGAAGACGCGGTCGAGCAGCTCGCCGTCCGGTGCGCCGGCGCCGCTCACGTCAGCGCACCGATGGCCATGGGCACGCCCCGCGGCACACCGGTGCGCAGCTGGAGGGCGAGGGCGACGTCCGTCGCGTCGGGCCGGTCGTGGCCGGCGAGGTCGGCGACGGTCCAGGCGACGCGCAGGACCCGGTCGAGTCCGCGGGCGGTCAGGACGCCCCGCTCCAGGCTCCGCTCGGCCTCGTCCATCGCGCCGGGCTCGGCGTGCCAGCGGCTGCGCAGCTCTCGGCCGGGCACCTCGCTGTTGGTGCGCCAGTGTGTGCCGGCGAGGCGTTGTGCTGCCCGTTCCCGGGCCGCTCGCACCCGGTCGGCGACCGTCGCGGTGGATTCGCCCCGGGCGCCGCGGGCGGTCAGCTCGGTTCGGGTGACGCGGTCCACCTCGACACGGAGGTCGACACGGTCGAGGAGGGGGCCGGAGAGCCTGGCCTGGTAGCGGCGGATCGCCGAGGGCGGGCACTCGCACAGGGTGTCCCGCTGGGAGAACCGGCCGCACGGGCACGGGTTCGCCGCCAGCACCATCAGGAACTTCGCCGGGAAGCGCACGACACCGGCACTGCGCGCGATGACGACGTGCCCGGCCTCCAGCGGCTGGCGCAGGGCGTCCAGGGCCCGGCTGCTGAACTCCGGCGTCTCGTCCAGAAAGAGCACGCCCCGGTGCGAGAGCGAGACCGCGCCGGGCCGGGCGATGCCGGGACCGCCGCCGACCAGTGCCTGCATGGTGGCCGAGTGGTGCGGGGCGCAGTAGGGGGCGAGGTCGATCAAGGGCTTGCCCGGGGGCAGCAGGCCCGCCACCGAGTGCACCGCCGTGACCTCCAGCGACTCCTGCCGGCCGAGCCGGGGCAGGATCGAGGGCAGCCGCTCCGCGAGCATCGTCTTGCCCGCTCCGGGAGGCCCTTCGAGGAAGAGGTGGTGCCCGCCCGCGGCCGCCACCTCCACGGCCGTGCGCGCCGAGGTCTGTCCGACGACGTCCGCCAGGTCGTGCCCGTGGTCGTGCGGGGCGGCTCCGGCGCTGTGCATGCCGGTGGCCGCGCCCGTGCCCGGCACGCGCAAACCGGCGAGGAGGGGGTCGGGGCGCCCCAGCTCGTCCTGCTCCTCGTCGGGGACGGGCTCGTCGGCCAGGACGGCGATCAGCTGCCGCAGACTGCGCACGCCCAGCACGGACACCCCGGGCACGAGGGACGCCTCGGCCGCCGCGCACTCCGGAACGACCACCTGCTCGTAGCCCGCGTCGGCCGCCGCCAGCACCGCGGGCAACACCCCTCGCACGGGCCGCACCCGCCCGTCCAGCCCCAGCTCCCCGATCATCACGATGTCGGCGAGGACGCGCGGGTCGATGCGCTCCGCCGCGCCGAGGACCGCTGCCGCGACCGCCAGGTCGAATGTTCCGCTAGGACGGTTTTAACGGGACGATGGACGCATGACCAAGGAAGCGCCCGTGCGGGCCGTCATATATACGAGGATCAGCAGCGACCCCACCGGCCGCGCCGCTGGCGTCGAGCGCCAGGAGAAGGACTGCCGGGCCCTTGCCCGGGACCTCGGCTGGAAGGTCGTGGAGATCCGCCGGGACAACGACATCAGCGCGTACTCGGGCAAGACCCGCCCCGGCTTCCGCGCACTGCTGGCCGACATCCGCGAGGGCCGCGCGGACGCGGTCCTGGCCTGGCACTCGGACCGCCTGTATCGCCGCTTGCCCGACCTGGAAGACCTCATCAAGGCCGTGCAGGCACGTCACGTACCGATCCGCACGGTACGTGCTGGCACCATCGACCTGAGCACCGCGTCCGGCGTGATGCAGGCTGAGATCCTGGCCAGCGTGAGCAAGCACGAAGTGGCCCACGCCGTGGAGCGCATCACGGCCGCCAAGGAGCAGGCCGCCGTCCAGGGCCGGTACCGGGGCGGCCCCCGGCCGTTCGGGTACGAGGGCGACGGCGTGACCGTCCGCGAAGACGAGGCCCGGCACCTGCGCCGCGCCACTCAGGCGATCATCGACGGCGAGTCCCTGCGCGCGGTCTGCGCCGAGTGGGAGGCTGCCGGGGTCCGCACCGTGCCGCGCCGCAAGCGCGCCGCCGACGGGAGCCCCGGGGAGCTGGAGTCCCGGGCCTGGAAGCCGACCGAGCTGCGCCGGCTGCTGCTGCGGCCTCGTAACGCCGGTCTCATGGAGCACCGGGGCGAGGTCATCGGCAGGGCGCAGTGGGCGCCGGTCGTCAGCGAGGATCAGTGGCGAGCCTGCAAGGCCGTCCTGGAGAACCCCGAGCGGCGGACGACGACGTCCAGCGCCCGCAAGTGGCTCGGCTCGGGCCTGTATCGCTGTGGTGAGCCGGGGTGCACCTTGACCGTGCGCTGCACCACGTCCGGGCGGGGCTCCCGGCGGACTCACCAGCCCGCCTACCGCTGCTGGTCCGGCAAGCACGTCACCCGCAACGCCGCCGCAGTGGACGACTTCGTGGAGCGGGTGGTCGTCGAGCGGCTGGCCCGGCCGGACGCCGTCGGACTCCTGCGCCCCTCGGCCGACGACCCGCAGCGCGGGGACCTCGCGGCCCGCGCAGCCGTCCTCCGAGCCAAGTTGAAGCAGTACGGAGACGACTACGCGGACGACCTGATCACCCGGCAGCAGATGATCGACGGGACCGCGCGCACCCGCGAGAAGCTGGCCGCCGTGGAGGAGCAGATGGCGGAGCTGTCCACGGGCTCCGTCCTGGCGGGCGTCCCGCTCGGCACCCCCGACGTGGAGGCGGCCTGGAAGGGATTCCACCTGGACCGGAAGCGCGCCATCCTGACGGCCCTCATGACGGTGACGATCCTCCCCGCCCGGCGCGGCCGGCCCAAGGGCTACGTCCCCGGCCGCGACACGGGGTATTTCGACCCGGAGTCCGTCCGCATCGACTGGACTCCGTCCGCCTGAGCCAGACACGAGAAAGCCCCTGCGGGACGTCCCGCAGGGGCTTTCTGCTGCGCTCGCTGCCTGCCGGGTCAGTCGGCCCGCAGCTCCGCCGCAAGGCGCTCCACGGCCCGGTTCAGGCGGTCGACGGTGGCGGCGATGACCGGTCCGCGCGCCCGCACGGCCTCCAGTTCCGCCTCGACCTCACGCAGGGCCGACTCGGCGTCGGACGGCTGCGGGTCGGGGACCAGGTGGAGCCGGCGGCCCCAGCGCGGTCGGGCCAGGGGCGTGCCGATCTCCTCGCGGAAGTCCGGTCGAGGGTCGGCCTGTTCGTACGTCATGCTGGCATTGCTCCTCTACTGGTCGGCGGACAGCGCCGGTTGACGGGGCACGACCGCCGGGGCGTGTCAGACGCCCCGGCGGTCGCAGTTCCAACTACGCGGGCAGGACCGGCCCCTCGAAGCCCGGCATCCCCGTGCGGGTCATCTCCTCCTCCAGCCACAGCAGCGCGTGGCTGCGGAGCATCGGCAGCGTGTGAGCGGCGGCCATGCGGTCGTCCCCGAACAGGTTGATGCCGGCGAGGAACGAGGCCCACGCCATCGCGGTCACGGTGTGGAGCGTGGTCTGTGCGGTGTTCCAGGGCAGTGCGGTGCGGGCTGCGGTGCTGTGTGCCATGACGGGTCCCCCTCCAGGGCGCGTAGATGGGTTGGGCGCGGACGGCGGTCAGGACAGACGGGCGGCCGTCTCACGACCCTTGTCCAGCAGCGCGGCGTGCAGCTCGGCGGCGGCGGAGCTGCGGGGCTGCGGGATGTCCGCCTGCGCGCCGAGGCTGGCGAGCAGGTCGGCCAGGGCGTCGTCCTCGCCGGCGAACGCCGTGGAGAGCACGGCGGCGGCGGAGGCGCCGGACATGGGGCGCGGGGTGTAGAGCGCGGAGAGGGTGGGGAAGTGCTGCATGATGGTTCTGCCTTTCAGGTCTCGTGACAGGGGCTTACGGAGGCGTCGGGTCGTCGGGGGTGCCACCCCGGCGGCCCTCTTTCAGTTGTCCGGGTCGATGGGCTTCGCGGAGGCGAGCACTTCGGCCCGGGACACCTTGATGAGCCGGCCGACCCGGTAGCCGTTCAGCTTCCCGTCGGCCACCCACTGGCGGATGGTCTGCGGAGTCAGGCCCAGCAGTCGGGCCGCCTCCCTCGTTCGGATCAGGTCCGCCGGTGTCTCGTCTGACATCTCGGTTCCTCCGTATACGCAAATGGCCGGGGGCGTTCACCGGAGTCGGTGAACGCCCCCGGCCAAGTTCCTTGGTCGTTGGGGGCCTTCCTAGTGGACTGTCGCCAGCCCGCCCGCCTGTCTTGCTACCAACAGAGTCGCACTGTTTCGCAAGATTGGCAAGAGTTGCGCTGTATCGCTATAAAGTCCCAGGTGGAGAGGCTTTCGGCCCGTCGGGTGTCCGCTCAGCTCGCGGCGGACGCGGTGCGCAGCCGGGCGGCGTCCTGGCCCCGGTAGACCTTCTGGACCGTGGACGGGTACCACTTGGCCCCGCCCTGCGCGGTCGGCACGCCGTCGACGGTGAGGCCGTTCGCAATCGCCGTCCAGCCCCGGCCGTCCTCGTCGTGCTCACGGATGATCCGGGCCACGACGTCGTCAGGGAGAGCAGCCGGCCGACCGAGGCGCACCCCGGCGGCCCGCTTCGCGGCCAGGCCCTCGCGGGTCCGGGAACGGATCAGGTCCCGCTCGAACTCCGCGAAGCCCGCGAGCTGCGTGAACATCAGGCGCCCGTGCGGCGTGGAGTTGTCCACGGAGCCATCCGCCGCCGCGAGCTGCCAGCCCTCACCCTCCGCCCGGTCCCGCAGCGCGAGCAGGTCCGACGCCTTCCGGCCCACGCGGTCCGAGCGACGGAACAGCAGCATGGACGCCGGGCCGGTGCGCAGCGCCTCCAGCGCCTTGGACAACTCCGGGCGCTTCAGCGGCGACGTGCCGCCGGATACGCCCTCGTCCACGAACCACTCGCCGATGGTGAAGCCGCGTGCAGCGGCGAACGCCTCGATCTCCGCGCGCTGCGCGTCGAGGCCAGCCCCGGACTTCACCTGCTCGTCGGTGCTCACCCGCAGGTACCCGATGGCCAGGTTCGGCGTGCGGGTCGTCTTGGTCCGGCGGGTGTTCCTCGGCGTCGTCATACCCACACCATACACCAAAGGGTCGTTTGGTGTATGCGAGTTTCCTAGGAAACGCCGCCAGGATCGGGCGAAGCGGACACAACGGGCGAACGCTCCGGGTGGTCGCGCCCCGCGTCGTCCACGGCCACGGACAGCAGCCGCTCCCGGTCGCCGCCCTCCAGGCAGAGCACGTCCGCGAGCGCGCGAGCGACGCTGACCGAGGGCAGGCGGCGGCCCGCCTCCATGTTGGCGAGGTGCGAGCGGCTGACCCCGGCGAGGAACGCGGCCTCCACCTGGCGCAGCTCCATCTGCTCACGGGCCACGCGCAGCAGCGCCCCGAGGTCCGCCGGCGGGACGCGCCGGATGCGGTGTGACACGGTCAGCTCCTCCACGGCAGCACCACCCGGGTCAGGGCCGCGTCCCGCACCCGGGCGCGCAGCTCGGGCGGCCACGTCTTCATCGCTGCCGCCTCCTGCTCGGCCACGGTCGGCGGGGTCGCCGGCCGCGAGGGCTCGGGCGCACGGCGGGCCGCCGTGGTCAGCCGGCGGTACTCCCCGCGCAGCGCGGCCACCCTGGCCGCCGCTCCCGGCTCGTTGGGCCGCCGGGCGATGTCGCGCAGCTCCCGGCGGATCTCACGGCGCCGCGCCTCGGGGTCTCGGACCATCACACATCACCCGTCCCGGTACCGGCGGTACCGCCTTCGTAGGGGTCGTCCGGGCCGGTACCGCCGGTACCGTCCGCGTCGTCGTCCTCGTCGAGCGGGCCGAACTCCTGCTCAAACTCGGCGACGGCGTCCAGCACCGCATCCGCGTCGTCCCGTTGCTGCGCCGTTGGCCGTGACGGTCCCGGGGGCAAGGCGAGCTGCGCGACCACGGGCGAGGGAATCCGTTCCTCGGCTACCACGCGGTACCGCAGGCCGCCGGGGCCGTCGATGTAGAGGCCGCCGTCTGCGACGTACGGCGTGCACGTCGCAGGTGCCGGGGGTAGCGGCTCGGGCTCGGGCTGGCCGCCCAGCACGGCGGCGGCGGCCTCCAGGGCGGCCGTGCGCCGTTCGCCCTCCACGCGCAGCACCTTGAGGGCCGCCAGGACGGCCGCCGTCACCGCCTCGGTCTCCTGGTCCAGGCGCCGGTCCAGTTGAACGCTCAGCGCCTCGGGGGCATCCGCGCCCCGCAGTCGTCTGCGGGATTCGTTGATCTTCACCAGGCGGTCCACGGCCCTCAGACGGCCGTCGGCGTCCCCGGCCGCCGTCATGGTGGCGAACACGCGCCGCCACAGCTCGGTCAGCTCGGCGTCCCGCATGGCCACGAACTCGTCGGCCACGGGGCCGACCCTGCGCGCGGCCTCCTGAGCCACGATCTTGTTCACCTGCGACTGGGACAGGCCGATGGCATCGGCGATGCGCCGTTCGGGCAGGCCCGACAGCTTCAGCCGAAACACCTTCTCCGCGCGCTCGGCGCGCTGCGCGGCGTTGAGCCTGCGCTGGGGCGGGGCACCCATGCTGACCGCCTCTCTGTGATTCGCCGGCGGACTGGTGGGGGCATGGTCCCCGCGATCCCGCTTCCGACCAAACGGACATCTGCCACGGCGTCGGTCACGCCCGTCACGGATGGCTGTCGCGGCTGTCACGGACGTCCGTCACGCCCGTCATGGGTGGCTGTCGCGGTGTCCGTCACGGGGCGTGCGGGCCGCTGGCCTTGGTTCTCTCCCGTCCGGTCGGCCCGGTGGGCGCGGGGGTGTCGGCAGCCTCGTGTCAGCCGCCGGGCCGACGGACAGGCCCGGCAGGGGGGTACGGGCCGGGGTCACAGAGGAGATGGCGTGGCTGATACCGGGACGGGGCTGAGCGAGACACACGCGCGCCTGGTCGTCCGGCGCACCCGCCGCCGTGGCGGGCTTTCGGTGGCCGGGGTCCACGGGGTGAGGACGGCTCCGACCTGCGGTGTCATGGGTTGTACATGGGTGGAAAGGGTCATCCGGTTAACCCTTACGCGTGGGAGATTTCTACGGTTAACGGGAGCACCCTTTCCACCCATGTACAACCCGTGCCAGGGGTGCGCCCCGGGGGCCCTACCTGCGGAAACGCGAGAACGCCCGGAGTGCACTAACTGCGCCCCGGGCGTCCTGTATCTGTGCTTTGAGGTGCTATGCCACGGTTGCGGCGCTTTCCCGTGCCGGGATGACCTGCGCGGGTGCGTCAGGCTCCCTGAACCGCACCCCGAGCCACGCCGCGTACCGGTCTCCCAGCTCCTTGCGCTGCATGTCCTGGAACGGGTCGCCCGAGGTCGGCCGGGACAGCCGTGCATTGCGCCGCTGGACCTTCTTCACGATGTCGTGCTGGGCGGCCCAGTCGTGGCCGCCGAGCCGCGCCGCCAGGGTCTTGTCCGACCATTCGCGCATCCCGTGGCTGGCCAGCCAGGCGTTCATCTCGCTCAGCAGGTCCGCAGCAGAGACGTGGGCATTCGGCTCGGGGACCAGGCGCTCATGGGCGAAGCGCAGCACCACGTCCGTCTCCATGCGCCACTCCCGCGTGTCCTCCTCGACCCGCTCGGGAAGCGGCGGCATGACCTTGTCGGCTTCATACCAGCGCCGTGCGCCCTCCACCATCCACGCGAGGGCGGCCATGCGCGGGCCGTCGTTGAGCTTGCACCGATCGCGCAGGTTCGGGTCTCCCTGGCGGTCGTTGGGACCCTTCAGCGGCTCCCCCGGCTTGCGGAAGGTGTACGGGAACCGGAGCAGGGCCAGGCGCCGCCACGTCCCGTGGTCGGTAGCCGTCACGCTCGGGCGGTGGTTCGTGTTGATGAACAGGGAGTGCGTGGCGTCGAACGTCACCGGGTCCTGCCGCATCCGGCGGGCCGTGATCTGCGCCGTACCGGCGAGGCGCTTGACCCGGGTGGTGTCCAACTGGCCCTCTTCCGGGGTCTCCTCCAGGACGGCCAGCCGCGCCCCGAGGAAGTCCATCAACTCCGTCGGGTGGTTGTCGTTCGCGTTGCCCATCAGCGCCCGGTCCGAGACGTTGACGTAGTACCCGCCACGCTTCCCGGCTGCGGTGGCCAGGGTGTCCGCACAGGTCGTCTTGCCGTTGCTCCCCGAACCCTGGCAGATCACCACGACGTCATCGGGGACCAGGTGGCCGGTGATGCCCTGGCCGGTGCGTACCTGGTACCAGCTCCGGACGCTCTCCGGGACGGCCTCCAGCGCCTTGTCCCAGTCGGGGTGCGTGTAGCCGCGCCGGTACTCCGCCCCGGCGATCTTCGTCATGAGCCTGTCCGGGTCGTGGGGGCGCAGCTCGCCCGTCCGCAGGTCCACCACGCCGTTCGGGCAGTTGAGCAGGTCGGGGTCCGCGTCCAGGTCGTTGGCGTCGGTGAGGACGCCGGGTCGTGCGGACGCCTGCTTGATGATGCTCGCCTGCTTGCTGGCCCCGAGCGCGGTACGCCATCCGTCGATCTCCGCCCGGTGGCGGCCCGGCTGCGTCTTCTCCGCGTCCAGGGCGGCGTGGAACTTGGCCGTGGCCCACTGCTGTACGAGCTGCGAGACGTGGCGCTCGGACGCCTCCTCCCACACCGTGCCGGTCCAGCGCAGCCACCCGATGCCGTCCACGAACCGGAAACGGCCGTCCAGCTCGTCGGCCACCAGGTCGGCCGCCAGGAACGTGTCAGAGAACGCGGCATCGCGCGGGCCGTCGTCCGGGGCCTTGTCGGTGGCGACGGCCGCCAGGCCGGCGGCGTCTCCCCCGGCGGCGAAGTAGTCGTCCACGCCTTTCACGGCCGTGCCGTTGACCTCCGACGGGACGACGACGTACTTCACCGCCTGCACGCCCTTGGAGCGCAGCCACGCCCCGAAGCGCCGCATGGCGGCCCGTACGTCGGGGTTGGTCGCCGCGTCAGCGTCGAAGCACACGACGGCCACCGCACGGCCCCTCAGCGGCACGTCCTCCCAGTCGCCGAGGGTGCCGAGGGTGGAGCGCCAGCACCACACACCGGTCAGGCCGATGGCGGCCAGTCCCCGGCTCGCGAGGCTGTCCACCTTCTTGACGCCCTCGGTGAACCACAGCGGGACGGCCAGGTCTGCCAGGCGCTCGCGGGTGTACTGCGGGACGTCCAGGTGAAGGCTCCCGCCCTTGGGAGTCTCGTACTTCACCGGCCGCGACTTGCCGTTCTTCGCCACCATGCGCGGCGTGAAGGGCTTGATCTGGTGCGTGATGACCTCACCGGTCGCCCGGCGCACCGGGATGAGCAGCAACGGCCACGCGTCTTCGCGGTCCCACGCGCCCTGTGTGAACCCGAGCGCCTTGAGCCGGTCGCAGTCCTCCGGAGTGCCCTCCAGCGTCTCGTACCCGCGTGCGGCGGCCACGTCCTCGCTGACGGCCGACTCGGTCAGGATCTCGTGCCGGTGCGGTTCCATGATCCGGTTAATTCCGGCGTCCGCTGCGGTAGCCTTAACACCAGTCGTTGTCGTGTTAGCGCCCGACATGACTTTCTGAGAGCCCCGGTTGCCGCCGGGGCTTTCTACGTATGCGCTCATTCCGCCGCGCCCCCCGTCGGCCGCAGCAGGGCCCGCAGCTTGTCGAGCTGTTCGGGGGTGAGTTCCGGGGCGCTGTCCACGATCCGCTGGACGTAGCGGTCCAGCGAATTCGTGGCGGCGGCACCCTTGCGATTCCGTTCGATGACGGCCTGAGAGACCGTGTACTTCCTGGGCACGTAGCACTCCGTGAAAATCGAGTCCTACGGCTGGAGGGCTCTCCCCTCCTCCGGCCTACGTGCACAGCCGGCGTTCCTGGCGGGCGCCGTACCCGCATGGGGCCCATCGGGGGCCGCTACGTCAATTATGCGCGCTAAATGACTGATTGAAACGGCGGCTGGGGCGTGCCGAACATTACGGTTCGATTGATTTAACTAAGTCATCACTGACTGCCCGGAAGGGTGATGAATTAGTTAAATCAAAGTGGCGCACGCCTCCCTGACTTGACCCGACCACACGGCGAGCGGAAAGCGTGCGCCGAATGTGAGCGTATCTTTCATTCCGGATGTTGCTTTCCGGAACCTAACGGGACAGGTCAGGCCATGGATCAGATACCGGTCTCTACTGCGGCCCGGGTCCTCGGGCTCACGGAACGAGGGCTTCGCCAGATGATGCGCACCGGTCGAGTGCGCGATGCCTCGCGCGCCGGCGAACCGGCGGCCGTCCGAGCGGACGACGTCGAGCGCCTGGTGCACGAACGGCAGTTGGAGGCGTCCCTGCGGCAGCCGGACGCCGTGGCGTTCGCCCGGCAGGTGCGCCGCACCATCTGGCCCGACGAGGAGCTGGACAAGGTGGTGCTGGCCGACGGCCGCGAGGACATCGCCAACCCCGACCAGGCCCGGCGGGTCAGCTCCTCCCCGCGCGGCCGGGACGCGCTGCGCACTCTGAACCCGGACGCGGTGGCCCTGTTCGGCCGGGCCGCCGTCGAGACGGCCGCGATACCGCGCGAGGCGTGGCGGGGCAACTGCCGGTGGTGCTTCGCGGATGCCTCGGCCCGTGCGCTGGGCGGGATGCGCCCGGCCGACTCGCCGGCTTACCGGGCCCTGCTCGGCGCCGAGCCGTGCCCGCGTGACCGCACCCGATGGCAGCAGGAGGCGACGGCCCGCCGGAAGGCCCGCACACGCCTGGATGCGGCCGTCGGGGACCGCCAGCGGGCCGAGGAACGGGCGAAGGCGCAACGGGAGTTCCGCGCGGCCCGTGACGGCCTCTCAGCGGCTTCCCAGCGTCATGCGGCGGCCCTGCGCAGCCTGGCGACCGTGGACCCCGCCACAGCGGCTGTGACGGCCGCTGGAGCCCCTGCGAGGCGGGGCGGGGGCAACCTGCCCTGCGGCTGCACCCACGCCACGTACTGCCCCGCCCACGCCGCCGTGTTCGGCACCTCCGACCGTTCCGTGTCCCGCCGGTGAAGCGCGGCACGACGAACCGGTGCGTCTGCGCCGGCGAGGGTTCCAACTGGCGGCCGTGCCTGGCCCACTTCAACGAGCTGTCCGCCCCGGATCGTCGTCGGGTCAAGGCGGCCTGCGGCGTGGAGGGCGGAGGAGCCCTGTTCGACCTGCGCGAGAGGAGCGAGCGGTGACGGCACGGCAGGAACTCATCGACAACGGCCGCGAAGCTATCGAGGCGCTGACCCAGGACTACCGGGCGGCCGTGGGAACGGTCGTGGAACTGGTCCTCCTGAGCACGGGCGTGGACCTCACCCCGACGCCCCAGCCGCCCATCATGGACGCCACCCGCGCGCAGCTCCAGGACGCGGCGGGCCGAGCGCGGCAGGCCCTCGCGGCCATGGAAACGATCCTCGGCGTGACCTGGGGCGAGGCAACCACACTCGGGGAGCTGATCCGGGACCCGTTCTGGTCCGAGGGTGAGCGGGCCAAGGTTGTGGACCATCTGATCCGGGCGGGGTTGTCGTGATGCGGGCCGACGGCGACCCCTACCGGTCCCCCTGATCCCCGGCCCCCACTCCTTCCGGGGCCGGACACGGCAGAACCCCCGCCTTGCCCATGAGGGCTGGTCACCCTCGGCGGGGGTTCTGTCATGTCCCCTTGGGACACGGGCCGGGACACGTCAGGGGACATGTCCGGGGACACGTCGTGTCCCCCTTGTCCCGCGCTCTCCGGGGAGGGCGTCTTGTCCCCGCATCAGGGCAGGTGGCGGCATGTCCCCTCGGGCTTGTCCCCCTCCACAGCCCGTGTCTCCAGGGACAACGGATGCGGGACAAGACGGGGCGGGGGCTGAAGGAGGGAGGGACAAAGGGGCGCGGCTTGTCCCCGGACATGTCCCCGGGGATGTCCCGGCCCTTGTCCCGCCGGGGGACAAGGGGACAAGGGGACAGCACGGCGCCTCAGTCCCCCGGCGGGGATGGCAGCGGGTCGGCCACGAACGACCCCTTGCCGACCACGGTCACGACCAAGCCGCGCTCGCGCAGTTCCCGGACGGCGCGACTGACCGTCATCCGGGCCACGCCGTAGGTCGCGGCCAAGGTCAGCTCACCGGGCAGACGGTGGCCGGGGCGCAGGTCTCCCCGCCGGATCTGCTTCTCGACGTGGTCCGCAATGACCACGTACACGAGCTGCGGGCCGGCGGGGTCAATCACGGGGAGGTCGTCGTCTTCCTTGGTCACACCGGCACCGTAGACACCCCTTGACCTGCGAAGACACACAGAGGGGTCTACACCTGCCTACAGCGCCCTATATGGTCCAACTAAATAGGCCCCGGCGCCGCTGTCACGGCCCGGGGTGTGGCCGACCGGAGAGGACCGGACGACACATGCAACGTACCTCCCGACCTCGAACACCAGAAGCGCGCGATGCGCGCCCGCTCGACATCGAGACAATGCGGTCCACGGCCCTGCGCTTGCTCGCCGAGGACGCCGAACCCCCGTCCCCCGAGGAACTGGAGACCCTGACGCTCACCCTGCGCGGGCACATGATGCTGCTCGTCCCGGCCGTGGAGGACGCCGCACAGGGCCTCCCGGAGGACGACGTACCCCGGGCCTGCGCGCTGGCGTGCATCGGGTCGGCCCGGCTGCGGCTCGGCCAGGAGCCCGGCCGGAACCTGCCCGCAGGCATCGCCCACGCTCAAGGGCTCGCCCGCTCGGTCAACGCCCTGTGCGACCACGTGGAGAATCTGACGGAGGCGCACCGGTGAGCCGGCAGCGGGTATGCCGCCACTGCGACGAGGTGATCGGGAACCCGGATGATGCGGTGTATCTCGGGCACCAGGAAGCCAACAGCGGCCCCGGCTGGGAGGTGTGGGCGCACCGCGCGCACGCCGACCTCGTAGGGCCGGACCCGGTAGCCCTGGGCATCCTGGCCAGGGTGCTGATCCATCGGGCCCTGAACGGGAACTAGGGCCCCGCAGCGCGAAGCCCCGCCGGTGTGGTGGCCGGCGGGGCTTCGTCGTGCCCCTGGCCAGGGCGAACCCGCCAGGGCTAAGTAAGTCTTTGCGAAACATTTGACAGGTCGAAGCCGCTGCCGGACTTGGGGACGGAGGCGGGGCTCAGGCCCACCGTGAGCTTCTTCTGCGGCCAGGCCGCGCCCGAGTTCTCCACTTCCCTGATGATGTCATCTGTTCAAGCGCGCAGGGAGGAGCTCGGATTGAGAGAGTGGCACGTGGTGTGGGTTCCAGATCCGGGGCAGTGGGGAACGCCGCCCACGGACGGCAGCTTCGGGGTGCATGACCTGCCGGGAGCGGTGGCCCGTATCGGCCTCAAGCCCGGCGATCCCGTGTACGTCAGGCCGGACGGCATAGTGGACCGGGATTTCTTGGATCTCGTACGATCCACGGTTTTCCGAAACCTGGAACGGGAGACGAAGAGGAACTATGGGACGGACTACCGGCTACTGCTGAATTATCTGTCCTCGCGCGGGCTGTCATGGAGGGAAGCGACGCCGCGGGTTTTGGAGGATTACCGGGACTGGCGGTGCGATGCCCCGGAGAACCCCACCTTGATCAGCGGCACAAAGTGGGACCGCGAGGCTGCGGCGTTCACGAAACTGTTCAAGTGGGGCAAGGTCTACCCCTTGCCGGTGGATGTCTCGCGAAGCGAAGACCGGGCGGCAGACTCCGTCAGCTCGCGAGTGTCGTGGGGGACCCCGCGGACCTGGGGCTTGTGGTCAGACATCGGGTTGCGCGGTCACACCCGCTCCGGTCTCGCAGCACCGATGTGGGAATCACGGACTGAGCTGCGGAACACGAGCTTCGTGCAGCTACTGCTGAGCTCGGGCCTGCGGCGACAAGAAGGCGGTTCGCTGCTCCTTTTCGAGCTGCCGACTCAGCGCCTGCGCCATGGCCGCTACATGCATGGCCAGATCGCTGGAGCGGTGACCAGGTCCAAGAACAGTCGGACGTTCTACGCGTCAGTGGATTCCGTCGGCCAGGTCGAGGCGTACGTCGAATCGGAGCGGGCGTGGGCCGTGCAACGCGCTCAAGAGGCGGGCCGCTATCAGCGTCTGCCGATGATGCGGCTTGTCACACGGGTGACGCATGGTCTGAGACCGAAGGTCGAGTGGGTGGATTCGGACGGCGTTGTCGGTGGCAAGGAGCTCAGCCGTCTGGGCTGGCGTGAGCGGCAGTGGTTGTTCATCGAGGGACCGGAAGGGCCGGAGCCAGCGTGGTTGTGGCTGACGGAACAGGGTTTGCCGATGACCCCTGACCGGTGGAACGGTGTATTCCGGATGGCCAATTTGCGCTGCGAGATGACCCTCCTGACAGAGGAAGAGCGGGAGATCCGGCGGCAGTTCAGGCTGGCAGAGGTACAGGCCAAGACCCCGTACATGACGCCGCACTCCTGCCGGCACTCGATGGCGCTCTACATGCTGATCTTGCTGAACGAGCTGTTCGAGAAGCGCTACGGGCTCACCAAGAAGGACCGGCGGGACTTCGCCCTGCTATTCGGCGACCCGTGGTGGCTGGTCAAGACGTTGCTGGGACATGCGGATGTGGAGACGACGAAGCGGCACTACCTCGCGCCGGTCGCGCATCTGCAACTCGAGTCGATCCTCTCTGCTGCAGAAACCGCTGATGAGGGCGACGATGTCGAGGATCTAGATGGCGTGTTCGCCCGGCTGGCCCGGGAGACGGCGGGCATCCAGGACATCGACCTGCTCCTCGGGGCAGTGTCGTGAGCGGGCGGGGACACAGGGCCCAGCCCCCGCCTCCCGACCATCGTGCCGAGCCGGCGCTGGTCCCAGGATCTGTCGTCGTGACGGTCATCAACAAGGCCGGCCGCAAGGCAGAGTACGACTTCGGCGGCCTTGAGGTGGCTGGACCGATGCAGCGGTCGCTGGCCTCAGCGTTTGCCGCCCAGTCGCGCAACTGGACCAGTCACCGAACGGCAAACACCTGCTGGAGCAAGATCGGGCTGTTCGCTCAGTTCGTCGGCTCGTTGGAGTGCCCGCCCGATGACCTTGACGGTCTGACGGTCGCCATGCTGCAGAGCTGGCGGGATAAGCACATTGACACAAACAGCGGTCGAGGCCTGCTTAGCGCAGTGCGCACTCTGCTGCGGCAGGATCCACGGCTGACTGCCGGGCCGGTGGCGGAAGAACTGGCCCGCCGGATTCCATCGCCGACACCCAGTAAGCAGTCCTATGAGCAGGCCGAGCGGGAGCGGGTGGTGCTGACCGCTCGACGCCAGTTCCGCGCGGCCCTTCTCCGGATCAGTGAGAACACGCAACTGCTAGAGGAGTGGCGGGCGGGCCATCTTGTTACAGGCAGCCGTGAGTGGAAGATCGGGAAAATCCTCGATCACACCGCCCGCACGGGGGACGTGCCGCGCACGACCTATCCGGGCGGGCAGGTCCACGTTACGCATCGCAAGCTGCTGGGGGGCAACCGTTCGGAGAAGACCTGGGGCCGGTTGTTCCTCGACCGCTCGGAGCTCACGGCGCTAGCAGTGCTGCTGACCGACCAGTTCGGATGGAATCTGTCCCAATACGACTGCATGCCAGTGCCGACTGCGGCGCCGTCGGCCGGTGAGACAACCTCGGTGACCTACCAGATTCAGGTCGAAAAGCACCGCGCCGGTAAGGGGCGGTGGTTCTCCACCGAGAACGTGACCGATTCAGGGGCCGACTCCCCCGGAAGGCTGGTTACCCAAGCTCTGACGGCCACAGCTCACGGTCGTGCCCTCGCCAACACGCTGGTGCCGGGAACTGACCTACTGATGGTCGCTCGAAGCCACCGACCCGAGAAGAAGCATAGGGACTTGGACCGGCCCGCCTCGCTAGGCCTCCTGGATTTCGGGATCCCGGACGATCTGGCGTCGCGGTGGGCGCGCGGCCAGGGGTTGGGCGGGTCGCCGTTCCAGCGGGCTCGCCGGACCACGGTGACCCATGTGGGCCGCCCTTTGCAGCACACGCAGGGCACCCACGAGAGCATCTACGTTCTGCCCGACCTGCAGGTTCAAAAGGCCTCGCGTGGTGTCTTCGAAGCTGGTGCTCTTGAGGCTCTGGATCAGGCACGCGCCACCGCCTTCGGCGGGAAGATCGCGAACTCGCCGAACCCAAGCCATCAAGAGACGGCAACAGCGGACTGCGAGGACGAAGACTCCAGTCCTTGGCCAGCTCCCGAGGGCGGTTGCGGGGCAGACTTTCTGCTCTGTCTGGCCTGTCCCAACGCCCATGTGCACCCTGGCCATCACCCGCGGCTCGCGTACTTGTACCAGCAGATCCTGAGTCTGCGGTCCGTTACGGACGATCGCAGGTTCCGTGAGCGCTGGGGCGATCACGTGCTGCGGCTTGAGCACCTGCGCGACAAGATCGGTCTGACCGCCTGGACGGCGGACCCAGGCCGGGTCAGCGACAACGACCGCACGATTGTCCGGCTTCTCCTTAAGGAAGACCTCCCGCCATGACCAGCCTTGCCGAAGCCGACCCCTACGTCCTGTCCCTGCCCGGACCGGACAGCCCAGCGATCTTGCCGCAGTGGATCAAGCCCGGCAATGTGCACGCCAATGCCCGCTATGGCGCAGCCATCTGGCCCTTGGCCCCGCTCATCGACAATCCCGGCACCAGGCTGTTCACGATCTACTGGAGGGGCTGCCCGGCCCCCTTCCTCGATCAGGTCAAACTTGCCACCTGGACGATGATCAACGGTCGGCTCCGGCCGACCTACCTTCAAGACCGAGGGGCCCGTGCCCGAGGCAGGACATCCGCCGCGGATATGCGAGACACCTGCTACGAGTGGCTGAGGCTGGCGCGCTGGCTGCACGTACGCCGCATCACGAGCCTCGACGCCTGCACCGAGGATGTGTGGCGCGCCTATATATCCGAGCGCTTGGCCGACGGCGTGAACCGTGGCAGCGCGGAAAAAATCTGCGCGCGCTTGACGGATCTCTGGGCATTCGATCAGCTCAGTGCCAGCCCTGCGGGCATCACCCGGCCTCCCTGGGAGGAGGAGGGGATTGACGACTACCTCCCCTCGGCTGATGGCTCGCGCGCAGAAAACAGCATGGAACCGCTCGACCCGAAGGTCCTCGGTCCCCTGTTGGTCTGGGCGATCCGGTTTGTTGACGACTTCGCCGACGACATCCTCGCGTCCTGGCAGGCGCGTGAACGCCTGCTCGCCACAGCCGCGAACAACGAGGCCGGCCCAGAGGGTCTGGCAGCCCTCGCCCAGCTTCTGCTTCCTGCGGCCCGGTCAGGTGAGCCGCTCCCCTCTGTGCAGATGCACGGCCGACGCAGTCTGGCGCGCACATACGTGGCCGCCCTCACCGGTGCGAGCCTGAGCCAGGTCGACCGGTTCAACGAGCGGCATCGCCTCTCCGAGTTGGCCAACGCACGGCCGGGTCCCTGTCCTTTGCCGGTGCCTGTCATCGGGCAGATCAACGGGAATCCCTGGCGCGAGCACATGGACTTCGACGAGGCCGGCGAGCTCATGCGGCACCTCGGCACCGCAGCGGTGATCATCTGCCTCTACCTGACAGGTATGCGTCCGCAGGAAGTGCAGGGTCTGCGGTCCGGCTGCTGCCCTGACCCGGACCCTGCCGCCGACGGCACGCCCAGTCGTCACCTGATCCGCAGCCATCATTACAAGAACGTCACCGACGATGACGGCAACCACATCTCAGCAGGCGAGGAACGGGAAGTTCCATGGGTTGCCATCACGCCCGTCGTCCACGCCATCCGTGTCCTCGAACGCATGGTGCCCCCGGAGGAAATGCTGCTGAGCTCCTCCCACCACGACTACATCTACCGGCGCAGCCTTCACGGAGTGCTGAAAGGTTCATCATTGAGGGACCGGATTGAAGACTTCGTGGCGTGGGCGAACCACGAGGCGCACGTCCATCACCTACCCGACCAGGTCATCCCCGAAGATCCGCACGGAGCCATCGGGATGGCGCGGTTCAGAAGGACTCTGGCCTGGCACATCGCCCGCCGCCCGGGCGGGTTGATCGCGCTGGCGATTCAGTACGGGCACATGCGCACCGTGCTGAACGCCCGCACGTCCAGTGCCTACGGTTCCCGTAGCCGGGGCGGCGTCCACAGCGTCCTCGACGTCGAAACTGCGCTGGCTGCCGCAGACACCGCCGCTCACCTACGCGACCGTCTCGCCGACGGAGAGAAGATCTCCGGCCCTGCCGCCCGCCGGGCCATCACCGCTGCTGCGTCGACCCCCCGGTTCGAAGGGCGGATCGTCCCTCGCACGTTCGCGAAGAAAGCGGCCAAATTCCTGGCCCGTGACGGTGTCGTGCTCTACGACAACCCGGACGCGTTCCTGATCTGCGCATTCAAGCATGACAACGCGCTCTGCGAGCCCGAACCGGACGCCACTGCACCGAGGCAATACGCCTGTCAGACAGGCTGCGGAAACACCGTCCGCACCGATGACCACGCCCGTGACATGCGGGAACGGGCCGATGAAATCGACCAGTTGACCTCCGCTGCACCCGAGAAGATCGCTAGGCGCCTTCGACGCAACGCCGACAATCTCCGCATCGCCGCCGACGCCCACGACGCCACCGCCCAGAGCGCCAAGGACCTCACATGAACCCATCGCACCACGACGAACGCACCCGCATTCGCGAGGCAATGAACCGGCTCCTTGCCGGACAGGCCACCGTTTCCAACGGCGGCCTCACCGCCACCGCGCTCGCAGTAGAGGCCGGCGTCCACCGCATGGCACTGCTCAAGCGCCACGTCGACCTGAAGAATGAGTTCTACCAGCGTGTCCGCGCCGAGACCCAGCAGGTGCCGGAGCCAGAACAGCAGCTGCGGGAGACGGTCGCCAAGCTCAAGAAGACCCTCGACAACAAGGAGAAAGAACTCAAAGAACTCCGTCAACTGGTCACCAATCTGACGCTGGCCAACGCCGTCCTCACCCATCAACAACACACAACAGCGCCCTCGCCGGACCTCCTAGCTGCGGACAACGTCATCCCGTTCCGCACACTCGACTCCTGACGCGATCCGGGCATCGGGATCGGCACGCCGACCCAGTGCAAACACTCCCTCCCCCGCGGTGCACGACTACGTCGCACTCGCCGGGGGGAGTCCTGTGGTTCGGTACAGAGCCTAGACGGCGCGGAGTCAGGCTCCCGGTCTACCCCGGGCCGCCTGGTTCTGCTTCTGACCGCCCACGGCGATCGGCACTGCCTTCGAATTTACGTCGCAGGTCACGGCGGCGCATCAGGCTGCAGCGCCGAGCTCCTTGCGGGGGCGGTGGATGAACTCGCGGACATAGTCCTTGGCGCGGGCGGACTGGACGCGGGCGAGGGCGTCGACGGACCGGTTGCCGAGCTCGAGACCGTGATCCAGGTCGCGGGCCTGGAGGTGGGCGGTCCCGACGATGGCGAGACGCATGCCGACTGAGCGCGTGAAGACCCCTGTCGGCATCGCGGCTGGTTCCAGGTCAGGGCGGCCTTCGGGTTCTTCAGGTCGCGGTGCGCGGCAGCGGCTGGAGATATCTGCCGATTCTGATCTGATCACACTCCAGCGGGCCGACGAACGTGTGCCTGTGCCCCACAGCGCAGCCATCAGTCCCGCCCGGGCCGGATCCAGCACCGCGACGGGGTGTCTGCAGATCCACTGGGCGAACACGGTCTCCGTCTCACAGCGCCTCCACCCACTCGACAGGCTCACACGTGAGGTCCGAAACCGCCTCGCCCACGGGCGCCCGCACATGGCGGCCGGCCGCGTCCTGCGGGGGTTCGGGGACGGTGGCGGCGCAAGGGATCGCGGCAGCGCACGCGACGCAGGCATCCGCAAGGTGCCAGGTGAGGCCGCGGCCCGCCCGGATCAGCAGGAGCCGCAGCGGACCGGAACAGGGCCCCTGGCGCCCGTGCCATACACAACCCTTTTCCCGACACTGACAGGTACGCAGGTAGGCAGGCAGCCGAGACTCGACGAAGTGGCCCGCAAGATGCCGACGGACCTGCACGACCCCATCAGCGCCCACGGCCACGAATGACTGGGGGCAGGCACTGCACGTCAGCACGGGCCGCCCCGCCGGACTGCTGATCGTGACGGTCCAGGCGCGTGCGGACAGTGCCATGGACATCGGTCCCTCCAAGCCGTGAGCAGTCAGCCGCCCACCCTGCGTCCGGGCGGCTCCGGACGCGGAACACCGTAGTGCAGACCCCTGCCCTACCGGAGCCAACCCTTACCAACACAAAATAGGGCAGAGGTCTGCACTGTCAGGGCAGGGGTCTGCACCGTCGGATGGATGCGTGACGATCATCCCGCCGCCGGAGCCCGACCCGACGGCACTCAGGCTCTCCCTCGCTCGCCTGCGTGCGCAGCTCGGATGGAGCTATGACGAACTCGCCTCGCGCAGCGGTCTGTCACGCCGGACTCTGATCGAGATCGAGCAGGGCCGCACGATCGGCACGCTGGCCACTTGGCACGCTCTCGCCCACGCCTTCTCCATCCCGCTGGGCGAGCTCCTGGATCCACTATGCGCGGGGCACGAGCCTCCGAAGTCCGACGCCTGAGCACAGCCACCCGTCGGCCACCCGAACGTGGTGGCGCTCTCGCACGTGCGTCTTGGATTCGGATTCTTGTCGCCTTCTTGTCACCGCATCGGGCGGACCGGGCGGCGCGTACATAAGACACGGGCGGATGCGTTGGCACTTTTTAACTCCGGCACCTGACCAGGGTGCGGCCCTTTCCCTGCGCCCACGTGTCTGTGGCGCGGGCTTCGAGCTTCCGGAGAGATCTGTTCCATGCCCTTTTCCCCGACCGACGAACAGACCGCCGCCTTGGAGGCGTTCCGCAGCGGCGGCCACCTCGCCATCCAGGCTGGCGCAGGCACAGGCAAGACATCCACGCTCGTCTTCCTCACGGAACAGATGCCACTGCGGCGTGGGCGATACCTCGCTTTCAACCGGGCCATCGCCCTGGACGCCGCCGCCCGCTTTCCCTCGGCGGTCCAGTGCAAGACGGCCCATTCACTGGCCTACGCCGCGCTCGGCCACCGCTTCCGCGGCCGCCTAAATGCTCCTAGGCGGCCTGGCTGGCGGATCGGGCAGGACCTGGGCCTTAACGCCCCGGCCGACATCGGCCGGGCGGGACTGATGCCGGCCACGCTGTCCAACGCCACGCTGCGGACGGTCGCCCGGTTTTGCCAGTCGGCCGACATGCAACTGGCCCACCACCACGTTCCGCGCCTGCGGGGTCTGGACGACGAGGACCATGCCGAACTGGCCGACCTGATCCTGCCGTACGCGGCGAAGGCGTGGGCCGATCTGCAGGACCCCTACGGCGGCGCGGTCCGCTTCGAGCACGACCATTACCTGAAGATGTGGGCCCTGACTGAGCCCGTCCTGCACGGCGACTTCCTCCTGCTGGACGAGGCCCAGGACACCAACCCCGTTCTCGAGCAGATTGTCCTGGCCCAGCAAGACCACACTCAGATCGTCATGGTTGGCGACTCGGCACAGGCCATCTACGGCTGGCGTGGTGCCCGGGATGTGATGACGCGGTTCACCGGCCAGCACCTCACGCTCACCCGCTCCTTCCGCTTCGGCCCCACGCTTGCCACGGAGGCCAACCGCTGGCTCACCCTCAGCAACGCTCCCATCCGGCTGACCGGGACACCCGACATTCCCACCACGATCGGATCCCGTGCCGGGCACCCGGATGCGGTCCTGTGCCGTACCAACATCGGCGCGATGACCGAGGTCCTCACACTCATCGCCGCTGGCATCGCAACGGCGCTGGTCGGCGGCGGTGACTCCCTGCGCGCCCTGGCATGGGCCGCCCGCGACCTCATCCAGGGACACCGCGCCCACCACCCCGAACTCGTGCTGTTCACCACCTGGACGGCGCTGCGCGACTACGCCGAGCACGACCCTGCCGGCCGCGACCTGCAGCCCTTCGCCAACCTCGTCGACGAGCACGGACCCGAGGCCATCCTGCAGGCCGTCGACCGACTCGTTCCCGAAGACGCGGCCGAGGTCACCGTCTCCACCGCCCACAAGGCCAAAGGCCGGGAATGGGCCCGGGTACGTATCGCACCCGACTTCACGCCGCCCGCCGACACCGATGAGGTCGACGCCCAGGGCCACCCCGTTCCCCAGCCCGTCGATGAGGCAGAAGCCCGCCTTGCGTACGTCGCCGTTACCCGGGCCCGCCACCACCTGGACCCCATCGGCCTGGCCTGGATCAGCCAGCATCCCGACAACCCAGCCTGAACCCGAACACCCGGTACTCGCCGCAGCGAGTTCTGGCATAACGTCCAAAGGACCAAGCCAGCGTCAGCTCCAAGGCACTTTGGTGACCTCGCTTACCCAGCCCCGCATTCGTGTGAGGTCCCGGCAACTGCCGTCGTGGGCAGCTAACGGAGATCATCGCCTCGGCGCTCGGCCCCGCCGCCGAAGCTGCACGGACCCAATGGCCGGACGACACCGATGAGATCCAGGCAATCACCGATGCGATGGTCCGGCTGCTGACCGGAGTGCCCCTGCGGTCCGACGGCCAATTGACGATCAAGTCGCTCGCCGAGGAGGCGGGCTTGAGGCGCAACAGCTCACGCATAAGCACACCGGTCTCAAGGAACTGTTCTATGCCCTGGTGCGGGCCCAGAACATCCGCCCGAAGGACACCACGCGGCTCCAGAAGGAGCGCGACGAACTCGCGGAAGCACTGAAGAAGGTCCGCCGAGAGCGCAACGAACTACGTGAGGAGGTCAAGCGACTCGTCCGCATCATCCACGTCCTGGAGGTGGAGAACGACAACCTCAAGACCACTTCCGGCGCGAGAGGCGGCACAGTCCGGGTGCTGCCCCAGCTCTCGGCGCCACCGCCCTCACAGCGCTGAGATCGCAGGCGCGTGCTGCGCGCGCCAGAGTTTTCATCCTCACGCCGCTGCCGGGGTACGGGGGCCCGCCAGCCACCGGGCCCAAACGCACGGTGACAGAGACGCCCTCTAGCCAGCGGGCGGGATGGTTCCGCCGGGAGGGATGCAGGGATCAGTGCTCGGTGAGGTCCCGGACGTCCCAGCCCGCGTCGATCATCACCTCCGCGTACCGCTTGCCGCGGTCGCGGTGGGCGGCGAGCACCAGCAGGTGGGTGGGGCGCGTCGCCCCGACGAAGACGAGCTGCACAGCGGCCTGGACACTCTTCAGCTCCCGCTGGGGGTCGCCCTCCTCCGCGACAATGCGGAGCGCCTCGGTCACGTCGAACTTTTTGCCATTCTTCTCAAGGCACTCCAGAATCAGCGTTGCTGCATGGGTCTCGCCCTTCGCGCTCTGAATAGTCCCGGGTACGGACCGCATCGCCGGCACTGCGGCGGAGCTCCTGGGGAAGCCGCCCGTTGCTGCGGCCGCCTCGGCTGCGGGGGTGAACTCCAGGCCGACGGTCTTCAGCGGCCGGTCGGCGAGCAGCTTCATCTGGACGGTCAGCTGCTCGGTGATCATGCCCCAGCCCGCCTCGTCGAATGCAGCTCCGTGGACGAGGAGTTCGCGCAGCAGGATCCGCACCCTGCCGCCGGGGGTCACCGCAGACCTCTCAAGGCGGCCCAGCGCCGGTAGCGCTTCGCCGGTCAGGGGCGCGAAGGACGCGCGCAAGGCGTTCCACAACTCGGTGGACACTTCGTGGCTGTCCGCGCCGGACCTCCACTGGGTCCCTGCCGCGCGGGCCGCGTCGATCAGGGCGCGATGGGCCGTCGGGCGGCCGGGCGGAGTGTAGCCGGGCACATAACAGGAGATCGACTGCGGGTAAGCCTGGGAGCCTCCCCGGCCCTGCCGCGCGCCCAGCACACGCGGGGGACGCCTGAGGAGGATGTCCTCGGGGACGATCACGGCGGCCATGCGTTCGAAGGTGGGCACGACGTCGGTCGCTGTGGTCTCGTCGAACAGCAATACCGCCACCTGGCCGTGGGGACCGGCTCCGTGGATTTGCTGAGGACGCCGGACGGCCAGGCGGCTGGCCACGGCCGCGATCTGCGGTCCGAAGCGGCGGCTGACTGGCAACTCCGCGGCGCCGGACAGTGGGAACAAGGCGGATCCACTCACGGCATCTGCGTCGCTGTAGATGCCCTGATTGGTGTCGCCTACTCGCTGCACCACGGTGGGCGAGGAGGCGAAGACGAGGTCTAGCAGTTCGTGCTGGGTGGCGCTGGTGTCCTGCATCTCGTCGAGGAGAACGAACGGGAAGCGCGCGGAGACGGCCGGGACGATGCCGGGGTGCTCAGCGAGGTACTGCTTGGCGATGGCGTACATGTCCTGATAGCGGAAGACGCCTCGACGGGCCAGCGTCCACTTGAGACTGGACAACTGCTTGCCGCTGGTTGTCTCAGCGCGGAAGGGGGGTTCCCTGGTCGCGCCGGTGACCACGAGTTCGCCGTCCTTGTAGGTGAACGTCGCCCCGCTGACGATACCGGTGCCGTCGCGCTGACGTTCCACGTAGTTGCGCAAGGTGGAGTAGTTAGGGTGCTGCAGGAGCCGGATTGCTGCGGTCTCGAAGGCCGCGTCGTCGACGGACCGGACCTCGACGCCCTTGGCCCGCACGGCCGGCAGCGCTAGGAAGGTGTGCACGAAGGACTGAATGGTGCCGATGAAGTGCGGGTAGCGCAGCAGGCTCCGCCCCGCGGCGAGGGAGGCCACCCGGTCAGCGATCTCGTTCTTGGCTGTGTTGGTGTGGGACAGCACGCACACACCGCACGTCGCGGAGGTCCATGCGTCGGCCATGAGCGCGAGCTTGAGCCCGATCAAGGTGGTCTTGCCCGACCCCGGGGCGGCCTGGAGGTCCTGTGTGGTCTCGCTCTGCAGGAAGTCCCACTGCTCGGCGTCGAGCGGGTCGAGCCCGAGGAGCTTAACCATGGCCTCCACTTTGTGGGTGGCGAAGGCATCGGGCAGGGACGTGCCGGTCACGCGGCCACCTCGCCGCACAGGTGCTTGAACGCTTCAACTAGATAGGGTGGGACGTCGCTCTCCGTGAGCGAGGTGGAGGCGAGGAGCTGCGCGGCGAACTGCGCGGTGATCGACTTGCTGGCGCTGTTGAGCTTGAGCGGTCTGTAGATCTGCAGGGCCACCTGTTTCAGAGTGAGGTGCCGGTCTGCCCACTCGTCTACGTCCTTGTCGGCCCGTGCAATGACCTGGTCGGTCTTGGCGGCGTCCGGCCAGGACCGTTCTGCAACGGATGCGAGCTTGACCGCGCGGTGCACCAGCCTGGCCATGGTCCAGGAGGTGACGGCGAGGTCGTACTCCAGCGTCCACCAGTTCGACACGAAGGTCTTCACTGGCCCGTCGTCGTCGCTGGCGAGGTCCGCGACGTGCGCGGTGATCTCCGGCTCCGTCATCTCGTCCCAGCACTTCAGGCCGCCGCGCATCTCCGCCGAGGTGCCGGCGGGGACGAGGTCGCGGTCGCGGATGCAGGCGACGGGGACGGGGATCTGCTCGCCGGAGCGCTGGAAGACGCGGCTGTACCGGAACAGGCCGACGTGGCCAACGTTGACCACGCTGACGCCGTGCTCGTTGAAGGGCATGCCCAGGGCAGCGGCGAGAGCGGGCAGGAAGATCGCCTCGGCGTCGCCCTCGACCATCGCCAGGCCTCGAGCGAAGAACATGTTGGCCTTGGTGACGTCCAGAAACCGGGTCAGGAACGCGTAGTCCTCGCCCGTCAGGCGCGTGATACCGCGCCGCAGCGGAAAGGTGCGGCCCCCAACGACGAGGGTCAGGCACTCGACGGACGTCGACGAGGCGAGGTTGGGGCTGTGGGTGGTGAGGATGACCTGGACCGGGGCTCTGCCACCTTCCTGCGGACCCTGGGCCTTGTCGCGGAGCAGGTCCATGATCCGGGTCTGGAGCTGGGGGTGGAGGTGCGCCTCGGGTTCCTCGATCAGCAGCAGGGGTGCCAGTTCGCTCTTGCCCAGCAGGAGGAGCTCCGCTGCCATGAACAAGGCATTGTTGTAGCCGAGCCCGCGGCGTGTCCACTCGTCGGACTCGGCGAAGAGGTTCAGTTCGAGCCTTTCCAGCGCGCGGGCCAGCGTCGCGTCGGTGGCGACGCTGATCTTGGCGCGCAGGACGTCGTCGCCGATGGCGAACCGCTGCAGGTAAGCCGAGTTGATGTCTTGGCTCACATCAGAGACGGCATCGTTGCATCGGATGTCGTGCTCGGCGCGGCGCAGGATCCCCACCAGAGTGGACGGAGGGTCGTCGCCTTCGGGGTCGTAGTCATCAATGCCCTGGTCCTTCATCGCCGGGTAGCCAGCGAGGATCTGGGACAGCCGTGATCCGCGGCCCGAGCGCAGTTCCGCCTCCGCGTCGCGAAGGGGGCGCAGGTAGGTGGCGCGCAGGAGTTCGCGTGCGGCGCCGTCTAGGGCGGGGCCGTTGCCGTCCGGTCCGGTCCGGGTGGTGACCGAGACCCGGTTTCGTACCGGATCCATCCGCTGGGCCTTGAACGTCACGCAAAGCCAGGCAGCGCCGCCGCGGTCGTGGGTGAGCAACTCCAGGAAGACCGCCTGCTCCTCGGTCGACAGGGCGGTGAACCCGCACACGATGGTGAAGGTCTCCGCCCGCCCGTCCTTCCCGAGGTGGAAGTCGTCCTGGGAGACCCGGTAGTAGTCCGTCGCTGCGGTCTGCAGGCACAACCGAATCGCGTCAATGATCGCCGTCTTCCCGCTGTCGTTCTCGCCGACTAGCACGTTCGTCCCGGCCGTGAACGACAGGTCCAACGACGCGTCCGTCTCGCCCTCGCTCTGGGCCGCAGCTCCGAAGACCCGGAAGTTCTCGACCCGAAGATGCGCCAAGTACACAGATTCCCCCGCAGACGGGGCCGCGGCGCCCTCTTCTCCGGGAAGGAGTCCCCCGGGCTGCGCGGCCCGTGATCGATAATTTCGAGATCCTATGCTCTTCGGGGTCGCCGCCTGGGGGAATTCGGCAGATTGCGGGAGACAAGGGTCTCGCGTGCCTTGTTGACCCGGACGGCCGTGCTCCTGCGGGCCGCCGTGATGGCCTTGCTTAACCCGGCCGACCAGCGTGGGAAGGAGGGCCGCCGCTCCCCGCAGACCTCGCCCTGATCGCCGACGTCGAGTCCAAGGAGTGACGGCGTGCTGCTCACCGGGGAATCGGCGGGCAGGTGGGCGAGTTCCGAGACTGTTGAGGCGGCGACTGATGCTGGCACGGCAATGAACGCCGAGGCGGCCGGCCTGCTCCAGAACATGCAGAAGCCACATGAAGATGCGGAGAATGCCGCCAGGCTCTTCGACGGCATGCCGCAGCTCCTACCGGCTCTCGACCTGGCCACCCGCGTCGCTTGCGGTGTGCCGACCGGTTCATCGCTGGTGGTCGCCAGAGTCTCCCGTACTCGACTCCGGCGAAGCGGCATCCGCGTAGGATCACCGGTGCTGTAACACGGTTTATGGGGGAGGCGCACTCACATGGCACTGGTCGCGGGCGAGTACGAGTTCACGTGCAGCGACTGCCGGGGGGACGGATCCGTGCAAGTCGCCGGAGCCGATGGCGAACTCCACTGGGATCGATGCGACGACTGCCGCGGGATCGGTTCCGTGCGCGTGGACGAGGAGGACGCGGCCGAACGGATCGACCTCGGCCAGACACCGCTGCGTACGCCCCCAACGAGCGAACTGCACAGTGGCCCCTTGAAGGATGAACTCGACCAGTGGTTCGACTTCCTGTGCGCCCGTAAGGAGGAATCCTCAGCCCCGGCCAACATCATGATCGGCTACGCCTACGGGTTCGCCGAGGCAATGCTCCTGACTGACCGCGAAGAACCGGCTCGGGAGAAGTTGGACTTTTTGATCCGGGCTGCCGAGAAATTCAAGGGTCGCTCGGATTTTCCCGGACGTCGGTGAGCTGTTCGGACAGTCACTCGTTGTTCAGCATTGGAGCAGATCGGGAGAGTAGAACCTGGAACGAGGCGGCCCCACCCATCTGTCATCACTCTCCAGACAGCCGATGGCCCCGGTCAGCCTTCAAGTCCACCTACGGGAGATCGGCGTCCCGCCACACAACGCGGCAGGACCTCCGTGATCCGTCAACTCGTACTGCCCATCAGTCCCCAGGCCGGTATCCGCGCTCGTATACAGACTAGCCGCCGCTGAACTTGTCCCCTTCGTCCTCCCGGCGGACAGGCCCGGCCAGTGCTTCGGTCTCCTGCAAGAGCCGGTCCGCGGGCGTGAAGTCCCCCAGCTCGACCGCAAGCGCGGCGCGCACGAACGCGGCGAGCGCGATGCTCCCGTTTCGCACCTCGAAGATGCGCAGCACCCCGTCCGCGTACGCGGCACGGTGTCGACACCCACCTTGCACGCAGTACCCCTCGGCGGCCAGGGCGAGCCGCTTAAAGGCGGCGTTCTTCTCGTCGGTGAGCTGGGCCGGACAGCCCAGGTGATCCAGCGTGATCCGGATGTGGGTGCCCATGTCGGCCGGACGGATGGTGAGCCTTCCGCCGCCGGACGTGATGTAGCGGCCGGGCGCCACTGGGGCGTACGGATGGATCAGCGGCAGATCCTTATCCACTGCGTGCAGGGCGGGCAGTCCGTCGTACTCGAAGTAGGGGCCTGCAATGCCGTTGTGCTCGATTGTCATGCGGTCCTCGTTTCGATCGCGGGGCGAGCGCCAGGCCGCCCCGTCACGCGCTGGTGACGGGCACGTTCCGCAGCAGTGCGGAGGTCATCGCCAGGAGCGTCTCCGCCTCGGCCCGGTCGTACTGAAAGGCCTTGGTGACCGCATCGTTGTGCAGGGCGCCGCAGGTCTGGCTGTACAGGGCGTCCTGAATCCGCCACCACCGCTCGGTCTGGTTGCACTGGCTGGCTTGCTTCCTCGATCCGGGGTTGTCCCAGGTGACGTTCTCCCGGACCCACTCCAGCGCCCGCCTGACCTCCAGGATCGACGCCCGCACCTCGCCCACGGTCAGCAGCCGCTGCGCCTCCCGCAGCGTCCGGCCGACCCCGTCCCGCTCCGGATCGCCGATCGGGTACGGCACCGCCATCTCGAACGCCGCAGACGGCCCAAGCTGCGCGAGCTGCTGTTCCCATCGACTCTTGGCGATGGTGATGTGCGCCGTGTCCTGGGCGCTCCCCGGGTACCCGGGCGCCTGCGGCAGGGTCGCGTTGAGGTCGATCTCGAACCGGATGTCGCCGGCGCGGCCCTCCTCAATCGCGTGGACCTGCAACGAGGTCAGTAGGAACGACAGGTTCACACGGTGGACGGTCACCGTCGGGGTGTACGCCAGGTTCGCCGTGGTCCGGGCGAGCCGGGAGCGCTGCCCCGTCGCCTCGAAGCCGAACAGGTCCGCCTCCAGGGCGAGGATCTTCCCGGCCTCGGTGAAGGGCGACACCCCGACGGCGAGCTGGACGCTCAGCTCGTAGGCTCCCAGCGCACGGTGCAGCCACATCTGGTCGCTGTAGACCGCCGCGGTGAACCGAATATCGTCGTCGAAGCGGAGTTCCTGCATAGCTCCCCCAAAGGGCGTGTCGATCACCCGATTCTGCCGGACGGGATGCCGTATCACCGCCAATTTCCCTCGCCCGGGCAGCACCGTAGGAGACTCGCACTCCGTGTACCACCCCAACCAGCACCTATCGGGGGTCAGTAGCGCTGATATCGATACTCGAAGCAGTCGCTGCACATGTGCGTTTCCGGGATGGCGAAGCTGGCAACCGCAAGCTCGCAGTAGCCACAGAGTCCCACACCCCAGCTTGTTTCAGCAGTGAGCGTGTCCCGCGCTGGCCATGTCTCTTTCACCAGGCTCGGGGCGGAGAGTCGTGTTGCGTAGTTCCGGGGATCAGTGTCTCGATGACGAAACCGTCGAATGTCACCATTTGCGGTAATTGATCACCTCCGGGATCGCGCCCTGAGACTCAACGTGAGCCGCTCTCGACGCAACCACTCGACGTCAGGTCACCCACCCATCTCATGAGCAGGGGGTTCCGTGTCAGATCCTCCCGACGCACGAATCTGATCATGCACTTGAGCCGCCCGGTACCACGCTTCATCGCTTTGATACTCCGGCACTCCGCCATGAAATAGACGCGCCCATTCTGCAGCCTGCGAGTGAATCGCTTTCGTCCCGTCGCCAGGAATTAGACATTTGAGGCCCGGATCATTGCGATAAAACGCCCTGAAGATTACAGCTAGCGGACTGTCATTTACTGGATAACCGTACTGTCGGGCGTAAAGTGGCCTCAGAGGACCTTCGCCGCGCACGATTCCCACAACTGCTCGCCACTCGGCGCTGTCGCGATTGAAGTCGTCCTTTCTGTAACTCACAGGGACATGGTCACAGTGAACCTCTCCAACGATCCTCCCCCGATTCCCGGGAACTTCCAACGGGTACTCTAGGTGACTGCTAAGCGTATCCGGATTCTCCCAGCTGAAAAGGCTCTTGTCGCGCCTGAGAATCTTTCGACCGTTGCGTATGAAATCGATCCCGTAATCGCTTGAGTCCAGATACCGCTGGACACCAATCCAACCCCACACTTTCCGCCGCTGCACCACGAGGCCGGAATTCCCGCACCACGAACACGCTTCCGACTTCGCCGGGTTGGAGTGTTGGCAATCGAGACAAAGCACTGCATCGCTAAGCGGCACGTCGATTTTCACCATCGCGCCGACGGGCCCTCCACGCCTAGAGACCGAGCGAGTTTCTCCCCAGATGCAGGGCTGGCGAGGTCCCACTTGACGCCCGTTCACCTCGATCGCCAACATGCCCGATCTGATCGGATAGCTATAAAGATCCCCCAAATGTCTCCGTAGCGTGCCCCCCTTGGATTCCCGCCAAGGTTCCCGCAGGCCTCTGATCGTGATTTCGGTGCCATGGTCGTCCGACTCGATTTTCTCCTGGGTCATCACCGGCAAATCCCATTTACCGCTTTGACTCATGCCTAAGAGATCGATCGTAAGTACCGTCCACGCAGGGCTGTCGATCTTGGCGCTTCGGACTGTGATGTACCTCCCTAGCCGGGCGGTGGCTATGTTGAAGCCCAGGCCCAATCCTGCCTGCCTGGCGCGCCCCGCCCACGATAGGGCCACGGCGCTCGCCAGAGTTTCGCGATCCATTCCTGGGCCGTTGTCCCGGATGACAACTATGTCCTGTCGGCGCCGCGCGACATCCCTCTCGAAATGGATCGATATCCTAGGTATTGCGTCCACCAACTCGCTGTCAGCCGCCCAGGCATCAATGGCGTTATCCACTAGCTCGGCAAAGCAGTTCACCTCGCTCATATCGATGTCGCCCAGAGCGCTCAGAACTCGGGCTGAGGGTGTGACGAGCACCGGCTCGTGCGATCGTGTCCAGCCGCTACTGCGGCTGGCGTGGACCCTCTGCCAAGCCGCCCCCCACGTGGATAATTCACCTTCTCCATCCAGTGTTCGGACGAAATCGATCAGCATTTCCTCACGAGGCCGACGATGACCTCGCAGAACCTCGTTCACTGTGGTTCTCGGTAACCTTCCCGAACCTGCCCGATGTTCAAGTTGCCGCAGGCTTAACCCACTTTTGGCCAGCAGCACTTGCATTGCCGAGTAGAGATCACTCCACGTATTGATTGCTTCAGGGTTAGGCTGAGCCGACGCCGGCGAAAGAGGAGTCTGTGCCGCAACCCATTCCCTCTCTATCTCGTCTACCTTCGCTCCGCACGCTTTCGCGATGGCTTCGGCGACTTCCCACGGACAGCGTTTACCGGTCAAAGCCCGGTGCAAAGTAGACTTGCCATATCCGGTCATCGCGGACAGCTGTCCATAAGAAAGCGCAGCTTGCTGGCGCGACAGCTCTAGCTGTCGCGCCACATCGTGCAAACTGGGCCTTGGAGCCGCCGATTTCTCAACGTGATGCCCCATCGATCAACTCGTCAGGCGACCTGGGACTTCGACCGAGGTGCCAGCACCACGAGAAGTCCAATCAGGGCAGAAATCATGCTGATCACAGCTGTGATCAGCTCAATCTCAACCATGGAAGGGATTTCCCAAGTCGTGGAGCAGAAAGCAGAAATCACGACGATGACCACGGCGGCAATAATGCCGAATTTTCGGACACGGGGGATCATCGGACCGATACAAGGGAAAACTCGACTCACGACAGAGCCTTTCTAAGACGGACGGCTTCCTCGGACGCCACCGCATACCACGCAGACAGGGTTAGGAGCCCTCAATGGTGCGGCGTATGCAGTAGATACTGCCCCACTGTGCATGCTGTGGACCAACCGGAATCCGGCGTTCAAAAGGTCGTTCCAAGCTGTCCCAAAGGCCGCTTGGTAGCCGTTTGCGCTGGTCACAGTCATTGCCACGCAGAGCGGAGCGATCTAGGCGCCAAACGCGTTCCAGGGTGTCCCAAGTTGAACTTGCCTTTTTAGAGCCCGTCCGGGGAAGCTGCTTGCGGGATCGCTAGCCTCGGACGCCACCGCGCGACGCATCCTCGGCAGGTGCATTAGGAGTGCGCCGGCCACCTGCGTGCCTGCCTTGACCTGCGTCAAGGCAGGCACGGGCTGCAACCGGACCTGACGCGTCAGCTACTGGACCCGATGGGTGTGGAGCCGCGGGGAACGAAGACAAGGCGGGCGTTAGGCAGAATGCCGCGCAACTGCCAGCACCGTCTAGCCGAGGTGATCTGCGAATGGGGTCTCGCCGCTGACAGGCGCCACCTCAACGTGGCCTGACTCCGCCATGTCGTACCCCGCGAAGGGGGCCGATGCCTCCACAATCAGGCACCAGTCCGGACCGGTCGTGATGCGCGTGGAGACTGCTTCGCTGTCGATCAGCCACACGTCCAGTGGGCCGGACGGAGGTGGTTACTTACTCAAGACGGCGTCCGACCAGGTAGCCAGGACGCACACCGGCACCGCGCAACGGGCACTCGCTCACTATCTTCGACTCCACGCGTCGACGGGTCTGACGCAGGTTCGGGTGACAGGTTCAGTCACGCGGCCTGAAGGGCCAGCGCGGTCATGACGGTCTCGAATTCAATGGGGGTCAACCGGCCGAATGAGGCTTGTCTGCGGCACCGGTGGTAGGTCCGCTCGCTCCAGGTCACGATCGCGATCCGGAGTTCTTCGCGGGTGGCCTAGACGCGGCGGTCGGCGTGATCACCCACCCAAGCTGCCGACCAGTCCACCCTTGAGACCAGCCGAGCCTTCAAGCAACCGGCACGACGACGGCGACGCAAAACGAACAAGTGTGAGGACTACTACGCTCGCAGCTGGCACCTGCTGCCACCCGGGGCGAAAACGTTGCGGCGGGGCCAGACCAGAGGACTCCCCATCGCCATGCTGCGATGACCGTGGCGATGGGGAGAATCCGCAGAGCCCACCTCAACCTGTCTTCCAGTATCAGCAGAGCCAGCGCTTCCGCCGTGAACGGTGCCTGATGCGGGACGACCACCAACCTACGCAATGCGTTGTAACTACTCTTCTGGCGTACGCCAGAGAGGGTGCTGGCGGAGAGTGGGAAGCCACTGGGAAGGTAGTGCCTGGTGCGCCCGAAAGACCGCAGCGAGCGCCGTGACGGTCATCGTTCGAAGATCGCGGGCTCGCGCGTCCTGCCATGCGCGTGTGAGCGTGTCGAAGAGCTCAAGCACCCGGGGCGGCTGTACCCAGTAGACGTTCTCCTCGGCAACGTTGTACGCACTCTCGTGCACCTTCGGCTTTGGAGACGCAAGGACACAGATGGAGTCGGCGGGCGCAACTGCACCCTCGGCCTTCTCTGTGGTTCGCCGGTGGCCGCCGGCTTGCCGCGCCTGGTCCGCGCCAATCTCGCCTGTGTTCTTGGCCTGGTTCTTTGCTTCCCACACGACCCACCGGGCACTGTCGAAGATCCACACGGCGTCTGGCTTGGCAGCCTTGCCGTCACGGGGATCTCCATAGCTCTTACTCGCTCCTGCGAGGCGCCCGAGGTGAACCAGGCCGTCCTCGTAAGGATCGGGCTCTGACTGTTGAAGACCCGCCCTGGTCGCTAGGGCGGCTTGAAAGGCTTCTGGTTCCCAGAGGTCCTTGGCGGCCAGGATGGAGTTCATAGCCACCTCGTCAGTTGGGTCGAGTTCTTCGACCGCAGCTGCGCTAGGGGCTGCAACAGGGGCGACACGATCGAACCACGTCGTTCCAAGGCTGTTCCGCCGTGCCTCCTTGAAGTAGCTTTCTGCGGCCTGCTGGAATTGCGCCTCCCCGGTGGCCTCACCCAGGCGGTGGGCCACGCAAAATCCGAGATAGCTCCACAGCGAGCTGTATCGCTTGGGCGTTTGAGCGTTGCGAAGCTGATCGGTGACGCTCTTGATCGAGGTGAGTGCGAAGCGGTGGTCCTTGGACCAGAGGGCGTTCGCAGCAGCGACCTCGCTGCGAACGGCTCGCTGAAGTGCTGCGGCGCCGGGTCCGTCCTGCCGGTCGTAAGTTTCCCGATTTCGAACGATGTCCTCGTCAACCTCGCTCCAGTCGGAGCCCTGACGGTTAAAGATTTCGAGGTTCTCCCACACGCCGTCCGAGGTCTGGTCGAGGGAAGCGTCGACGCCGACCTCCAGCTCAGCATGGATCTCGGGGTGCATGGATGCCTGGATGTCGCGGCGGGCCAAATAGGACGTCAGGCTGCGGCCGAGTACGACAACCGCAGCATGGTCCCGGATGTTACGCGTCGCCCGGCCAGCACCCTGCTGGATACGTGCACGGATGCGTTCCCGCAGCACTTCTTCGGCGCCAACGGAGTCATGGAGAAACTTCTCTTGAAGGTCCCCCTTTGCCGGCAGGCCATCCAAAACGACCAACCGGCAGTCCTCATCAGGAAGGTCAACGCCGTCGTAGCGGTTCGTCAGAACCAGCGCGGCAGCAGGTTGTGAGGTGAAAACAGTGAGGTCGTCCTCGACCTCCTTCGCGGCGAAGGTGTGGTAGTTCTCTGGGAGGTATCGCTCACGGAACTGGTCGGCCACCCGGGTTTCGGGGGTGAGTACTACCACCCGTCCGGCTTGCTCAATGACTCGCCGGACAAAGGGTGCGACTGCGTCTCTGTCGGAGGCCAGGTCCCTGGTCATTTCCGGGAAGACGAAGAACCTCCGTCCTGTACCTTCCTTGTCCCAGCCAGAAGGGACGGGGATGCGGTGGATTCTGGGCCGTCCGAAGGCTCGCTCTAGCTCTCCGCCGGCACCCAATGTGGCGCTCATGTAGATCCGCTGCTTAGGGCTACTGAAGGCGTTGTGCTGGAAGGTCGGGGCGATCAGAGGGCGGATGAGAATCTCGCGGTGTGACACGTACGCCAGGCAGTCCGCCACGTGAGTCTCGAGGAACTTCCATGCGTGCACGGCGTCGTCGCTGACCTTGTTCTGGGCAACAGCTTCCCGGACGACCGATTCCACATGGCTGGCGTGGGCGGCGACGGCCACGGGCGAGGCCAGGTAGATCCCTGTCAGGTACTGGGTCCCAGGGTTCTCAGAGCACAGATGCGGCAGTAGGAGGGGATCCAAAGCCGGGCTCAGAGCGGCAAGCAAATCCTTGTAGGCACCCTCGTGCGAGCGACGGTTGACCTTCAGGCTCCAGGGCTTGGACACGTACCCGTCGGCCGCATGCGCATCGTCAAGAATCAGTACGTCGGCAGTGTCGATCTTCGGCCGCGAGTTGAACACGTGGCTGTACGTGCTGACGGCAACGGACCCGGCGGCCTGATAGCGCGCCAGGTCGGCCTGGTCCCACTCCCTCCACGAGCCGATGAGGAGCGAAGGTGGGATTCCGTAGTCCTCCAGCTTCCGCGCTGTCTGCACAGCCAACTGCCGCGTGGGACACAGATAGGCAACGCGGGACCCTTCAGCCCGGCGCAGGTACTCGGCGATCAGCCCACCGACGAGGGTCTTGCCCGCACCGGTCGGCAACTCGAGCGCAACATCCTCCTTGTCATGGAACTGGGTGTGCCAGTGTTCCATGACCTTGGACTGGTGCCCCCAGACGGAGTCAGGCCCTCGATTCCCCCGAGCCAGCAACCGGTACAACTGGTCCGGATCACTCGGAACTCCGACCGAGTCCGTCTGCCGTCGATTGAATCCCATGGACCTCTCCCACTCCGCGCTCCTTGCGGGAGGCTGAACTCCCGCTTCACCGCGCCCAATTCATAGCACTTCGCACGGCTTGCGCACTGAGGCTTGCAAATCTCTCTCACCAGGGACGCAACGGCCCGCCGGAGGCCGACCCACGGAGAACTGGGGCGGCACGCGTCCGCAGGGCACGCTCCTCCACGCACCACACCCACCATCCCTACCCCAACGCAGGATTGAACGCGGAATATTTTGGGGTGCTACAGCGAGGGATGGATCTGTGTATACTCTGCGGAGAGCCTGAGGATGGAAGGGGTGGACGATGAAGACTGGCGAGGGCCAGATCGCGGTGCCCGCCATGCTCGCGCTGGCTCGAGAGTCCCGCGGGATGACGCAAGCGGACCTGGCAGTCACGATGTCGCGACTCGACGGCGCCAACCGGGTCTCCCAGGGGTACGTGAGCCGCGCCGAAGCCGGCCGTTTGCAGGTGAGGGACGATCGCCTTGAGCTGTACGCGGAAGCTCTCGGGTACACGCCTGAGATGCTATGCCGCACCACTGACACTCACGGTGTCGGCGTTGGCCTGGTCCACCACCGGAAGCGTGCCTCGATGGGGGCCACGAGCCTCCGCCGCATCCATGCCACTCTGACCTTGACTCGGCTACAGGTTGAGGCACTCACCGCACCGTTGACCGACCTAGAGAACCACGACTTCCGTCACATCGAGGTTGACGACCTGGACACACCCGAGGATGCGGCTGCTACGTTGCGGGAAGAGTGGGGCGTCAACCAAGGACCGATCGACGACCTGGTCTCAGTCATAGAGGGCGCTGGCGCCTCAGTGGTCGTCCGGGACCTTGGAACAGCGGAATTGGACGCCGTCAGCCAGTGGCCGGACGGCAGCCCACCACTCTTCCTGCTCAACTCGACCGCGCCCGGCGACCGTTTCCGCTTCAGCCTGGCGCACGAGCTTGGGCACGTCACGATGCACAGGGAACCCGGAGAGGGGCGCCTCCAGGAAGAGCAGGCCGACCGCTTTGCGGCCGAGTTCCTCATGCCGCATGACGCGATCCTCCCCGAGCTGAAGCCGGGCGTTGACTTGCAGAGACTGATGGAGCTGAAGGCCAGGTGGGGCGTTTCCATGGCCGCGCTCATCAGGCGGGCACTCTCTCTCGGAGTCGTCAGCGAGTGGCAGTACCGCAACCTTATGGTCGAAATGTCGGCGCTCGGCTACCGCACCGTCGAACCCGTCACTGTTCAGCGCGAGACCCCGCACTACATCGCTCAGGTCGTAACCCGGCTTGAGCAACAGCACCACCTCGATCCCACCCATGCAGCTCAACTGGCAGGCCTGGGTCACGAGGAGTTCCACGAGATCTACTTGTGCGCTTCCTCTTCGTCCGGGGCCGTTGCGACTCCGGCCCACCTGTGAGGTGAACTCTTGAGCAACCCCGCACCCTTCGGACAGCGCCCGCCTGCTCTGCGGGTACTCGATGCCAGCGTCCCTGCAACTCCGATCCTGGCTGGGCGCGTGTTGCTGCACGAGCACTCACGCTTCATCCCGCGCCAGCGCAACGCAATCGACAACGCCCTCGGTGGCGTAGTGATGACTGGAGACAATGCCGAGACCCGTGCCTTCAAGCTTCGGACCGAGGCGGGTTTCACCGGCACCATGCTGATCGACAGCGCCCCGTACACGACCCACACGGCGACCGAGGACGAGCCGTTCCTCCTGCCGCAAGACCAGATGTTCGCGACCCTCGATGACGCACTCGGCTTCCAGAAGGCAGCAGGGGCAAGCGCCGCACTGACGCCCACGGGCTACATCGCGCCCGGAGCCTCCAAGCCGCTGAAAGCGGTGATCCGCGCCGCACAACGCATCGAGCGCCTCGACACGGTCGTGACTGTGCCTGTCGACGTCACGTGGCTCAGCAATGAGCGCGTCGGCCAGCTCATCGCCGCGTGCCAGCGCATCAACCAGTCAAAGGCCCTCGTGCTGGTCGGCCAGTTCGATCCGCTGCAGCACGCCAAGGTCATCCCCGCAAACCTCCGCCGCGTGATCTCCGAGGTCGAGGGCATGATGCTGCTGCGGACAGACCTGGCAGCCATCGATGCGATGGTCCACGGTGCCCTCTGCGCCGGCATCGGCGTCACAAGCTCTGTGCGACACAGCGTGGCACCCGGCGAGCGAGCCAAGGTCAGCAAGCCGAACGGCCCTGTGTACCCGAATATCTTGATGCCGGAGCTCATGTGCTTCAAGGGTGCCGAGTCGCTCGCCCACCGCTACGCAAACGCGGAGCCTGCGACGTGCCCCTGCGAGATCTGCAACGGACGTGGGCTCGACCGCTTCTACAAGACTGATCGCGAGACACGTGTCGAAGCCGAGGACCACAACATCCTCACCTGGAGCACATGGGTCAGCGAAATGGCCGGCTACGAAGTCGGTCCAAAGCGAAAGACCTGGTGGCAGGAAAAGTGTGCAGCTGCCATCAACCGCTACCCGCTCGAGAACCAGCGCATCGGGCTCTCAGCAAAGAGGGGCTTCCAGCCTCCGCCACCCCTGTCGGCATGGGCGACGCTGCCTGCTTCCTAGCGTGGCCGCTCCGGCCACCTACCAGAGGCTGTTCACACGGCCGCCACGCTTCACTACGCCAGCTGGGTGTACATGTCTTCGAGGAATTTCCAGCCAGCAACAGTGTGGCGGCGCTTCACGAAGGGCCGCGGTGGAACCAGCACGTCCAGCTCATTGCCAACCAGAGCCAAGAGGCCGATGCCATAAAAGTCAGCCTGCAGCATTGCGTCATCCTTGCGACGCAATGGGCGCTCGATAAGTACCGCTCGCGCACAGAACGGGGTGAAGAGCTCAGCCTTCTCCATTGCCGACTCCCACCCTCTACCAGGCACGATGGCAAGATCAACACGCAAGGGCTGGACAGCTTGCCTGGTTACGGTTCGGCTGCTTTGGATGACCGCACCCTTTGGCGTCGCTTTGAGGGCTCGCCGTTCGGGTCCGCTCAAGGCGCTAACGGGCACCGCTTCGCCCTCAGGCAGGCCCATGAGTAGATCCAGCACGTCCGGCCGGGTCAACGGCGCCATACCTGCATCTGCGCGCCTCTTGCACTCGACCGCATCGCATCGATAGGCAACGATGGCCTGCACGCCGAAGGCGTTCACCGCCTGCAACTTCGACTCTTGCGGAATCAGCGTGCCCGACGGGACCGACTTCGAGAGCACATCGACTGGTCCTCGCGCCGCAACCGCCATGACTCAATCCCGTCCTCACCCGTAGACCTGCCCCACGAGGGGCCCTAACTCGCGCCAGAGGCACATCACCACCATCAGGCGCGACTGCACCTTCCCGCCCTCCGAGAAGCCCCGTCTAGGTCGTTCGGCAACATAGGCCTTAACCGAGCCACCCTGTCCGAAGACACGGAAAATCACGCGGCAGCCCTCACGATTGGGCTAGCACCGAGGGGCTCTCACCAGACCAAGATCGCCGCAACGACCCTAGTGCGGTTGGGAGCAGCACCGCAATGCTCCGGCTTGATGGGTTGCCGACCCGATGGCGCCGTATCCGATCGTAAGGCATCCCACGAGATTCACTCACATGTTCGATTAGATCGGATGAACCTCGCTCCGGCTCCCGCCGACTCGCTCTCGCTTGAGCTACCCCACCAGAGCCCCGCGACACGCTGGCGTAACAGCCCTTAGGAGGGGGACATGCCTGAACAGATGAACTTGACAGGGAAGACGACCGCGGCGCGCACCCGGTCCCGGCTCTCCGTCAGGCTCTTGTCGGGCAGCCCCACCAGCGTGAACGCCGCCACGCCCGGTTCGAGATCCGCCTGGACCTCGACGACCACGCCCTCGACGCCCACCAGCGCCACCGAACACGCACGGGCGAACGCCATCACGCCACCCCCCGCACGTGCTCGACCACGGCGGCGCCGCGCGACGGCAGCAGCACCCCGACCACGCCGATGCGGACGCCGCCGGGCGGAGCGCCCCCGTGGGTCTGGATCCAGCGCTCGGCGAGGTCCCGCAGCCGCCGGGCCTTCCGCGGTGTCACGGCCGCCATCGGATGCTCGAAGGGGCCCTCCCTGCGGGTCTTCACCTCGCAGACGACCAGGACGTCGCCGTCCCTGGCCACGATGTCGATCTCACCCGTGCGGCCGGAGCGCCAGTTGCGCTCCAGGACCGTCAGGCCGGCTTCGGACAGCCGCCGTGCCGCCAGGGTCTCTCCGTACCTGCCCATGGCGCTGCGTGCCAGATGTGCGTTCATGTCGGCACCACCTCCGGCACCGACGATCACGCACCCGCGCCCATCGAGTGGATCTTGGTGGACGGACCGGCGGATGTGGAAAACCCCGCCACCCTCCCGGGTGAAATTCCGGGGCGAGCGATAAACCGGAGCGATCGATGAACCGGGGCGAGCGATGAACCGGAGCGAGCGGACTCAGCCGCTCGGCAGCTCCAGATCGCTCTTGTTCAGCTCCTCGATGTTCACATCCTTGAACGTCAGCACCCGGACCTGCTTCACGAACCGCGCCGGCCGGTACATGTCCCAGACCCAGGCATCCGCCATGGACACCTCGAAGAACACCTCACCCTGGACCGAGTGCACCTGCATCTCGTAGTCGTTGGTCAGATAGAAGCGCCGCTCGGTCTCGATCACGTATTTGAACAGACCGACGACATCGCGGTACTCCCGGTAGAGCTTCAGCTCCATCTCGGTCTCGTACTTCTCGAGGTCCTCGGCGCTCATGGCATGTTCCCCTTCAGCCGTGCGATCCCACCATTGTGCGCCAGTCCCGCGAACCCCTAGACGATTTCCGGGTCAAGGATCACGGGCCTGGACGGGGGACCTTCGTCGAGCAGCGTGCGCAGCAGCCCGGCGAGTCTGGTCGGATACACCGTCTCATGTGCCCGGGTCAGTTCCGGACACGTCCACCAGCGCGCTCCGGCGACACTGCGCCGTTCCAGCTCGGTCAGCCCGGTGGCGGCGACGGCCGTCCGGTCCGTGCGAGCCAGGTAGTACCACTCGTCCTGGTCCCAGCGGCGGCCCGCGAACGGGAACGAGCACCTGCGCCGCCACAGCACCGGGCCGAGTTCGACCTCGGTGATGCCCGTCTCCTCGGCGAGTTCCCGCAGGGCGGCCTGTTCACGGGTCTCGTCGCCCTCGACACCCCCGCCGGGCGTGAACCACCAGTCGTCGGCCGGATCGTCCGGCTCGTGCCCGTGCAGCAGCAGGATGCGGTCCCGCGGATCCAGCAGGATCACCCGGGCGACCTTGCGCAGTCCTCCCTGGTAGGTGTCCTGGCCCGCCCCGGCGGCCTCAGCGGACACCGGCGGGCTCCGCGCTCGCCCGCCGTGCGCGGGCCGCGCCCGCACGCTTGGCGACGGGCCCGTAGGCGCCTCCGCCGAGGACGAGCACGCCGCCGGCGACGATGAGCAGGGTGATCGTCCGCAGCGGTCCGGGCGAGGAGAGGGCGCCGAGGGGCTCGAAGCCCGTGGGCCGCTCCAGCATGCCCTCCATGGGCCAGACGACCGCGTCCACGCGCGCGTCCACGGCGGAGCGGGCCACCGTGCCGCTGGCGGCGTCGGTCAGGTGGGCGGTGGAGTCCACGGAGCTGCCGCGCTCGTCACCGAGCAGGAAGAGACGGCCCTCGGGGACGGTCACGGTCGGGAAGTTGTTCGCCCCCTCCGACGCGCCCGCGGGCAGGTACGCCTCGTCGATCTTCTTGCCGTTGACCTTGAGCCCGCCGTCCTGGCAGCAGGAGACCGTATCGCCGCCGACGGCGACCACGCGCTTGACCATGGGCGCGTTCGCCCAGGACACGTCCTTGAAGACGACGACGTCACCGCGGCGCACCGCGCCGCCGTCGACGCGCTGCGCCAGGATCCGGTCACCGGCGTCGATCGTCGGGGTCATCGAGCTGGTGGGGACGGTGTACGGCCGGTACACGACCGCCGCCCAGGCGAATCCCCCGAGGAAAAGCACCAGGCCCAGTGCGACGGCCAGCCCGGACAACCGCTGTCCGGTCCGGCTGCCCACCGGGCCGGTTCCTGAGCCGCCGCCGCGCGGGGCCGTGTGCGTCATGCTCTCGCCACCCATGGATCCGCACCCTACCCGGGGGTACCGACCAGGGTCATCACGCCGTCGGAATCACTGCTTCCTGCGGCGCCACCACACCACCGGGGCCACCGCGGCCAGCGCCAGCCCCTGCGGCGCCAGCGGCAGGGCGGCGGCCGCCCGGGCGTCCAGGCCCGACTGGTCGAAGGTGTCCGGCACCGGCAGGCCCGCCCAGCGGTTGACCGGCCAGGCGATGACGACGGCGCGTCCGACGACGTCCTTCACGGGGACCATGCCGTTGTTCTTGTCGGACTGGTTGTAGCGGGAGTCGCGGGAGTTCTGCCGGTGGTCGCCCATCACCCAGATGTGGTCCTGGGGGACCTTCACCTTGAACTGGCCGCCCTGGTCGTCGACGCTGCACGGCGTGTTGCCGGGGTAGACGTACGACTGCTCGTCGAGCTCCTTGCCGTTGACCGTCAACGGGCCGGTGCCCTTGCACTCGATCGTGTCACCACCGACGCCGACGACCCGCTTGATGAGGTCCTTCTCCTCAGCGGACGGCATGAGGCCGATCCAGCTGAGGAACGTCTGGAGCGCGTTGGGGTCCGTGGTCGGCTCGCCCGCGAGCCAGTTGTCGGGATCGTGGAAGACGACGACCTCGCCGCGCTCCGGCTCGGAGCCGAACCAGGGGGTGAGCTTGTCCACCAGCACCCGGTCGCCCTGCTGCAGGGTGTTCTGCATCGAGTCGGACGGGATGGAGAACGCCTGCACGAGGAAGGTCTTGATCAGCAGCGCCAGCACCAGCGCGATGCCGATCAGGATCGGCAGCTCCTTCCAGAAGGAACGCGGCTTCTTCGGCGTCCGGGACGTGCCGCCCGGACCTTCGCCCTCTGCTGTGCTGTACTCGCTTGTCACCCTGTCGTCCTCGGCTGCCCCGGAGTCACTCCCGGAGGTCACGGCGCTGTCCGCGGCCGGGACGGCGGATTCCGCGGGGCGTCCGCGGTGTTCCTCTCCGTCGTGTCCGGACCGTGCGCCAACCGCCACATCCCCCACGCCAACTCCTCACTCTGTGCCGCCGCCTGCCCCATATACGACGCAGGCCCACCACTCCCATAACGAGCGGGAGTTCCGCAGGAGTCGGGAGCTGGATCGTTCCGTTCGAATCGTCCGGGGCAACCCTATGCGACGGCCGGGGAGCCGCGGTCGACCCGGTGCCCGCGTCGGACACGGAGGCGTAGGTGTTCGGTTCCTCCAGGGTGGTCCAGTGGCCGAGGGGCCAGGCGATGACCATGGCGCGGCCCACGACCTCGTCCTCGGAGACCGTGCCGCCGTAGTCGGTGTCCTGGTGGGCGCGGGAGTCGGCGGAGTTGTTGCGGTGGTCGCCCATCACCCACAGGCGTCCCTGCGGCACCGTGATGTCGAACGGCGTGTCGGACGGGGCGGCACCGGGGTACAGGTAGTCCTCGTTCAGCGGGATGCCGTTGACGGTCACGCGTCCTTGTGTGTCGCAGCACTTGACGCGGTCTCCGCCGACGCCGACGACCCGCTTGATGAGGTCCTTCTCGTTCTCCGACGGCAGCAGGCCGATGAAGGTGAGCCCTTCCTTGATCTGCTTGACGCCGACGGGGTCGTCCTTCTTGGGCGTGGTCTGCTCGTCCTGGAGCCAGCCGCCGGGGTCCTTGAAGACGACGACGTCCCCGCGCTGCGGCTTGGAGCCGAACCACGGGGTGAGCTTGTCGACCAGCACCCGGTCGCCGATCTGGATCGTCTGCTCCATGGAGCCCGACGGGATCACGAAGGCCTGGACGAGGAAGGTCTTCAGCACGAGGGCGATCAGGACGGCGACGCCGACGAGGAGGGGTACCTCCTTGACGGCACCGCGCCTGCGGCGCCGCTTGACCTTGCGCTGGAGCTTGCGCCGCTCGGCCCGCGTCCGGCCGCTGGACGGCCCGGCGGCGCGCCGGGCGCCGGTGGGCAGCAGGTTCTCCGCGGGGCTGGCGGGCACGCCGCGCGGTTTGCCGCGGTTACCCATGGGCGCCCGCCCTTCCCGGCGCCGGCACGCGCGCGTAGGCGCCGGAGCGGTCGAGGCGGGTGGCGTGGGCGGAGGGCCAGACGATCCAGTCGGCGCGGCCGATGACCTCGCCGACCGGGATCATGCCGCCGCCGGGTGAGCCGAGGTGGGCGCGGGAGTCGCTGGAGTCGCTGCGGTGGTCGCCGAGGAGGAAGAGCCTGCCGGCGGGCACGACGACGTCGAAGGGCACGGAGGACGGGCTGTCCCCGGGGTACAGGAAGCCCGATTCGTCGACCGGCCGGCCGTTCACCTGGATCCTCCCCTCGTCGTCGCAGCAGACCACGTGGTCTCCCCCCACGCCGACAACGCGTTTGATGTAGTCCGCGTGCCCGAAGTACCCGGTCCCGTCGAACACGACGATGTCTCCCCGCTGCGGCACGGCACCGAAACGGTACGCCAACTTATTTACGAGAACCCGGTCCCCGATCCTCAACGCCTGTTCCATGGATCCGCTGGGAATCTGGAACGGCCGCAGGACGAAGGTGCCGAGCAGCAGCGGGAACAGCAGGCACAGGAAGAGGGCCAGGGTGATCCGGCCGCCCGGGACGTGGGCGCTGATCCGCGACACCAACGCGAAACGCGACCGGCCCTCCGGACCTCCGGAGTCCGAGGGGGTCTCCTCGGAGTCGGAAGGGCGGGAGGAGCGGTCGCGCTCCGGGTGCTGTGCTTCGGTGTCCATCGGAGCCAGATGCTATCCGGCTCCGGTGTGAACTCCGGAGAGCGCTCAGCTCTCGCGCTTCTCCTTGATCTTCGCGGCCTTGCCGCGCAGCTCGCGCAGGTAGTACAGCTTGGCGCGGCGGACGTCACCCTTGGTGACGAGCTCGATCTTCTCCACGATCGGGGTGTGCACCGGGAAGGTGCGCTCGACGCCGACGGAGAAGGAGACCTTGCGGACCGTGAAGGTCTCGCGCACGCCGGAGCCCTGGCGGCGGATCACGACGCCCTTGAACTGCTGCACACGGGAGCGGTTGCCCTCGATGACGCGGACGTGCACGTTGACCGTGTCGCCCGGGCGGAAGGCGGGGACGTCGCTGCGCAGCGAGGCGGAGTCGACGGAGTCGAGCAGGTGAGACATGTCGTCTGCTTTCTTCGCTGATGCCACAGGTCATCAACGGAAACTAGGTGTTTCGGATCTGGGCTGTGCTCGTCGGGACGGGCGTCGTCTCCCCCTGTGGCAGGGGCGCGCGCCGGACGTACGCACAACAGCTGGCTATTCTTCCACGCCGTCGGTCCTGCGCCAAAATCGGCCGTACGGCTCCCCCGCCGGGTCCGGTGCCCAGCCCAGGATGGAGAGCATCTCGCGGTCCTTCTTGTCGAAGGCCTTGGGGTCGCACCGCTCGATGAGGTCGGGCCGGTGGGCGGTGGTGCGCTTGAGGGCCTCGTCCCGGCGCCAGCGGGCGATCTTGCCGTGGTGGCCGCTGAGCAGCACGTCGGGGATGTCCCGGCCGCGCCACTCGGGCGGCTTGGTGTAGACGGGCCCTTCCAGGAGGTTGGCCATCGTGCCGGGCGCGAAGGAGTCGTCGCGGTGCGACTCGGCGTTGCCCAGGACGCCCGGGAGCAGCCGCGCCACGGCCTCCGTGACGACGAGCACGGCCGCTTCGCCCCCGGCCAGGACGTAGTCGCCGATGGACACCTCGTACACCGGCATGCGCGTGGCGTACTCGTCGACGACGCGCCGGTCGATGCCCTCGTAGCGGGCCGGCGTGAAGATCAGCCAGGGGCGCTCGGAGAGGTGGACGGCGAGTTCCTGGGTGAAGGAGCGGCCGCTGGGCGTGGGGACGATGAGGGCGGGCTCCCGGGAGCCCGTCTCGTAGCCGTCGGCGAGGACGGTGTCCAGGGCGTCTCCCCAGGGCCCGGTCTTCATGACCATGCCGGGGCCGCCGCCGTAGGGGGTGTCGTCGACCGTGTTGTGCCGGTCGTAGGTCCAGGTCCGCAGGTCGTGGACGTGGACGTCGAGCTGTCCGCGCGCGCGGGCCTTGCCGACGAGGGAGACGTTCAGCGGTTCGAGGTACTCGGGGAAGATCGTGACGACGTCGAGGCGCATCAGGACTCGTCCCGGCTGGAGGCGATCTCGGCACGGTCGTCGATCAGGCCCGGCGGCGGGGTGATGACGGCCTTCTGCTCCTCCAGGTCGATCTCGGCGACGATCTCCTCGACGAAGGGGACCAGCACCTCGCTGCCGTCGGGGCGCTCCACGATGAACAGGTCCTGGGTGGGCAGGTGCGAGATCTCCGTGATCCGTCCGACCTCGGTGCCGTCGGCGGTGACCACGTCGAGGTCGATGAGCTGGTGGTCGTAGTACTCGTCCTCGCCCTCGGGCAGTTCCTCCGGGTCGACCTCGGCGATCAGGAGGGTGTTGCGCAGGGCCTCCGCGCCCGTGCGGTCGCTCACGCCCTCGAAGCGCAGCAGGAGACGGCCGCTGTGCACGCGGCCCGTCTCGATGGTGAGCGGCCCCACGGAGGCGGGGTCGGTGGCGAGCACGGCGCCCGGGGCGAGCCTGAGTTCCGGCTCGTCGGTGCGTACCTCGACGGTGACCTCACCCTTGATGCCATGGGCACGGCCGATCCGTGCGACTACCAGCTGCACGAGTGCATTCTCCTGTCATACGACTGCGGGCCGGGGACGGCCCTCAGGCCCTCCCCGGCCCTCGGGCCGATCCGGCGGATCCTGTCGCAGACGCGGGGCCTGGCACGCCCATCTGCCGCGTTGTCGTCAGTCGCCGACGCTCCGCGTCGACTCCCTCCTCCGCCTTGCAGCTGGACGCACCAGGCCCCGCTCACGTGCCGTGAAAGCAACCGCCTGATTCCTGCGACCTGATCCGCCGGACCGGCCCGAGCCGGTTGCGTTCAGCGTCAGCGGACGTGGTCCACGTCGACGAGGTCGACGCGGACACCGCGACCGCCGATGGCGCCCACGACGGTACGCAGGGCGCGTGCGGTGCGGCCGTTGCGGCCGATCACCTTGCCGAGGTCGTCCGGGTGGACCCGGACCTCGAGCACCCGCCCGCGGCGCAGGTTGCGCGAGGCGACCTGCACATCGTCAGGGTTGTCGACGATGCCCTTCACGAGGTGCTCGAGAGCCTCCTCGAGCATGCTCAGGCCTCGGTCGAAGCGGACTCAGCGGCGGCCTCGTCCTTCTTCTCAGCCTTCTTCTTCTGGGTGATCGCCTCACCCTTGCCCTCGTCTTCACCGCCGAGAGCCTCGAACGACGGGCGCGCGGCCTTCTCGGGCCGGGTCAGGAGCGGGGCCGGAGCCGGCTCGCCCTTGAACTTCTGCCAGTCGCCGGTCTTCTTGAGGATGGCGAGCACGGGCTCGGTCGGCTGCGCGCCGACACCCAGCCAGTACGCGACACGGTCCGCGTCGACCTCGATGACCGACGGGTTGTACGTCGGGTGGTACTTGCCGATCTCCTCGATCGCACGGCCGTCACGACGGGTGCGGGAGTCGGCGACGACGATGCGGTAGTGAGGCGAACGGATCTTGCCCAGACGCTTCAGCTTGATCTTGACTGCCACGGGAGTGGGTTCTCCTGGATTTGACGTGGTTGGGCACGGCGAGAGAGCCGCGTGGGGTTGCGGTACCCGAGTGCCCGATGGACGCGTCAGCCGGAGGCGAGAGGGTTCCTGTGCGGCTGTCGAGTACAGCTAGCCATTGTGCCACACCCCGGGGGCCGCTCCGGGCCGGGGTCCGGGCGGCGTGCGGGCATGCCGGATCGGCGCCCGGCGTGCGGGTGCAGCACACCGGGCGCCGATCCGTTCCGGCTGTACGTCCCGACCGGCAGCCACGAGATGCCGGTGCCTGACGTCAGCCGGCCACCGCTCCCGCCCCCACGACCTCGGGGATCCGGAACGGCTTGCCGCAGCCGCCGCAGACGATGGGGGCCTGGGCGAGGACCGACGGGACGACGCGGACGTTGCGCCCGCAGTCGCAGACCGCCTTGACGCGGACACCGCCGCCCGAGGAGCCGTGCCGGGCGGCCGGGCCCCGGAAGGTGCGGGAGGTGTCGGAGGAGGTCGCGGCGGTGTGGGCCTTCAGCGCGCGCTGGAGGCGCTCCATCGTCGGACGGTAGCGGCGCTTCGCCTCGGGCGTGAGCGTGACCAGGGAGAAGCCGCTGCTGGGATGCGGTTCCTCGGGGTGGTCCAGGCCCAGCTCCTCGGCGATCGCGAGGAATCTGCGGTTGTGGTAGCGGCCGGCACGGGAGGTGTCGCGGACGCCGCGCGCGGCGGCGATGCCATGGACTGCCTCATGGAGCAGTCGCTCGAAGGAGAGCTCGTGACCGCACGCGGACGACGACTCCCCGATCAGGGACTCTGGCGCGGCAAGGTCGGGCAGCTCGGGGTGGTACCGCTGAATATCGGCCCACGCCTGTGCCAGCTCTGCGGCGAGAACAGGTGGTGTCTGTGTCGTGCTCACGTAATGACAACGAGCCGGGGTGCCCCAGTGTTCCGATTCCGGGGCATCCCAAATAATTTGCACGTACCCGTCAGTTGCCTCTGATGCGTCCCGACGAGGACGCCTGCGCTGATCTGTGGAGAAGCCGCACAGCTCACCACAAGGTGGTGCGTAGCCGCACGTACGCCCCGGCGCGTAGGCCTGCTCCGCGCGCCGGGGAGACGGGGGTCCGCGAAGGCGCAAGGGGCGTTTCGGCCGCCCTGCGCCCCCGGGCGGCCGGGCGTTGTGCTTCAGTAAGCGTGCGCCACGACCGCGACGTTACCGGGCGCGTCACCGTCGTCCGGCACCGACCCGTCCTCGGTGACCGGACACCGTACGGTCACGGCGTGGTCGGCGAGCCTGGCCCGCCCTCCTCACCGCCTTTGAGGTGGAGATCTCGGCGGTACGGGACTCGCGGCGCTCGCGGGACTGCCGCAGCAGCAGCGCCTGGTCCTCCTCCAGGTTCTCGGGGCAGCAGCCCGGCCAGATCGCCGTCGCCCAGGGAGACCGACTCCTGGCCGCCCGGGATCCGCCGCGCCGGCATCGCGTGCCGTTCTCCAGGTCACGCGGGCCGACCTCGATGCGGACCGGTACGCCCTCGGGCTCCCACGCGACGGCTCGGCGACCGAAGGGGACGTCGGCGCGGGCGTCGACGTGGACGCGGATCCCGGCCGCCCCGGCCGGCCGCCGAGCTCGCGGGCCTTGGCCAGAACCGCCTCGTCGGAATGGGCCCCAGTGATCAGGTCCCGGTACCAGCGCGGGGAATCGTCCGCCCGGGGAGTGAGTACGGGGCCTTCGCCTTGGCGCGATGCTGCGGGCCCGCGTTGCCGGAATGTGAAATCTCGCCACCGGCACATGACATCTCACAAGCCCTGCCGCATTCCACTGGACGACGGGTCGAGGGGGGAGTTACCTGGCATACGGGGGGAGTGCGAGCGCACTGTCACGGGGGCCATGGAATCGGGCAAGAGGCAACTCTCGGCGGATTGGGGCGCTTACTTATGACACCTACGCTCGTGCGGCAGCACCTGCCTCACGCGGGGGCCGCACCCCGTGTGGACCTGCGTGCACGCGCGCGTGACTGGTCCGAGATCCAGGAGCGGATGCTCGTACCGCTCTACGAGGCCGTCTACGAGCGACTGGACGTGGGTCCCGCCACGCACCTGCTCGGCCTCGACTGCGGAAGCGGACTCGCCCTGCTGATGGCCGCCGCCCGGGGAGCGGCGGTCACCGGTGTCGACTCATCCCCCGAAAGAATGACCCTGGCACGGCAGCGGCTGCTGCCCGAGGCGTGGGGCACGCACGGACGTCCGGACACCCGGCTGGTGGAGGGCTCGCCCCGGGACACCGAGCGGCCGGGCGCGCCCGCGTACACGCTGGTGACGGCCTTCGAGCCGATCGGGTGCCTCGCCGGTGACGCGGAAGGGCTCGGCGGGCTGCTCGCGGAGGCGACGCCGCTCGCCGGACACGGGGCGGCCGTGGTGCTGGCCGGCTGGGGTCCTCCGGAGCGCTGCGCCACGACCTCGGTGCTGCGGGTCGCCACGAAGCTGTCGGAGCCACTGCGCGGCACGGGCGGCTGCCGCCCGCCGCTGCGCGACGACCTGGAGGAGGTCGCCCAGCGGGCCGGGCTCAGGCCGGACGGCTCAGGGCGCGTGGCCTGTCCCTTCGGGTACGCCGACGTGGACAGCGCGGTGCGCGGCCTGAAGTCGACGGGCCTGTTCGACGCGGCGATGACGGCGACCGACCAGGTGCAGGTCGACAAGGAGCTGGCCGAGGCGCTCCACCCCCACCAGCGCCAGGACGGCACGGTGTGGATGCCGAACGTCTTCCGGTATCTGATCGCCCGGGTTCCGTGACGGCCGGCACCTGATCCGGTGCAGGTGTGAAGGGCACGACCCACGCGAGGAGCACGGCCGACGCGAAGAGTACGGCCGACGCGAGGAGCACGGCCACCGCCCGCGCCCCCAGGCGTCACCGACGGCTCCGACGTGGACGACGGCAGCGGGTCTTCGCCGACGGGCAGGGCGGCAGCATCCTCATCGGCGCCCGGGAGGGCCCCCGGGCCGTCAGGACCCGTACGACGTCGACAGCTGACGGCGAGGGCGCCCCCTGCGCGCAGGGGGCGCCCTCGGTGGCGTGCGGGGCGGGCCGTCAGCCCATGAACTTCTTGAACTCGTCCGGCAGTTCGAAGTCCTTGGCGCCCTGCTGGGGCAGGCCGAAGGCGCCGCCCTCGGCGGCGGCCGCGCGGCGGGCGGCGGCCTCCTGCTCCTGCTGCTTGCGCTTCATCGGGTTGCCGGAGCGCTGCTTGCCCTTGGCCTGCTTCTGCTTCTTCTTGGCCCGGCCGGGGCCACCGCCCATGCCCGGCATCCCGGGCATCCCCGGCATGCCGCCGCCCTGGGCCATGCGGGACATCATCTTGCGGGCCTCGAAGAACCGCTCGACCAGGTTCTTCACGGCGCTAACCTCGACACCGGAACCACGGGCGATACGGGCGCGGCGCGAGCCGTTGATGATCGTCGGGTCCTGGCGCTCACCCGGGGTCATCGACTTGATGATGGCCGCCGTGCGGTCGACGTCCCGCTCGTCCAGGTTCTGGATCTGGTCCTTCATCTGGCCCATGCCCGGCAGCATGCCGAGCAGCTTGGAGATGGAGCCCATCTTGCGGACCTGCTCCATCTGGGCCAGGAAGTCGTCCAGGGTGAAGTCCTGGCCCTTCTTGGACGCCAGCTTGGAGGCCATCTTCTCGGCCTCTTCCTGGCTGAACGTCTTCTCCGCCTGCTCGATCAGGGTGAGCAGGTCACCCATGTCGAGGATGCGGGAGGCCATCCGGTCAGGGTGGAAGGCGTCGAAGTCGTCGAGCTTCTCGCCGTTCGACGCGAACATGATCGGCTTGCCGGTGATCTGCCGGATCGACAGGGCGGCACCACCGCGGGCGTCGCCGTCGAGCTTGGAGAGCACCACGCCGTCGAAGCCCACGCCGTCGCGGAAGGCCTCGGCGGTGTTGACGGCGTCCTGGCCGATCATCGCGTCGACTACGAACAGGATCTCGTCGGGGGAGACGGCGTCGCGGATGTCCGCGGCCTGCCGCATCATGTCCTGGTCGATGCCCAGGCGGCCGGCTGTGTCCACGATCACGATGTCGTGGACCTTGGACTTGGCGAAGTCGATCGAGTCCTTGGCGACCTTGACCGGGTCGCCCACGCCGTTGCCCGGCTCCGGGGCGTAGACGGCGACACCGGCGCGCTCGGCGACCACGCTGAGCTGGTTCACCGCGTTCGGGCGCTGGAGGTCACAGGCGACCAGCAGCGGTGAGTGGCCCTGCTCCTTCAGCCAGCGGCCGAGCTTGCCCGCGAGGGTCGTCTTGCCGGCGCCCTGCAGACCGGCCAGCATGATCACGGTGGGCGGCTGCTTGGCGAAGCGCAGCCGCCGGGTCTCGCCGCCGAGGATGGTGACCAGTTCCTCGTTGACGATCTTGAGGACCTGCTGGGCCGGGTTCAGCGCCCGGGAGACCTCGGCGCCGAGGGCACGCTCCTTGACGTTCTTGATGAACGTCCGGACGACCGGCAGGGCGACGTCGGCTTCCAGCAGAGCGATCCGGATCTCGCGCGCCGTGGCGTCGATGTCCGCCTCGGAGAGCCGTCCCTTGCCGCGCAGGTTCTTGAAGGTCGCTGAGAGGCGATCGGAAAGAGTATCGAACACGGCGCTCGCGGTCCTCGGGGTCGGAGACAGACGGGGGAATCGCCCTCCAGGGTATCCCGGCGTGACAAGTCGCCGGGTCGGCCTCACCCGCGCAGTGTCTCCTCCAGTTTCCGCGCCACCGCCTCGGCCTCGTCACCGGGCAGCGGCGCGCCCTCCGGGCCGGTCACGTAGAAGGCGTCGACGGCGTTGGCGCCCAGGGTGCTGACATGCGCGCTGCGCACCCGCACCGTCGCGTCCTCCAGGGCACGGCCGATGCGGAACAGCAGGCCGGGGGCGTCCTGGGAGCGCACCTCGATGACCGTGGCCAGCCGGGAGGCGGCCGGGTGGACCGACACCCTCGGCGGGGGCGCCACCACGCCCCGGCGGCGCGGGTAGGCCGCGTCCCGCTCGGCGAGCCGGGCGGCGATGTCCAGGGAGCCGTCCAGGGCCCGGACCAGGTCCGCGCGCAGCCGGGCGGCCTGCGGCAGCGAGCCGTACTCGGCGGCGACCCGCCAGTCGAGCAGCAGGACGGAGCCGTCCACCCCGTCCGGGAGGCGCAGGGAGCGCAGCTCGGCGGTCCGTACGGTCAGCCGGTGCACGGCCAGGACACCGGCCACCGCGGGCAGTACGCCCGGCTGGTCGGGCACGGCGATGAGCAGTTCCACCCCGAGGGGTTCCGGGTCACCGGAGGGTTCCTCCCCGGCCGGCGGCTCGGTCTGGGCGCGCAGGGCGAGGACGGGGCTGCCCGTCGCGGCGGCCTCCAGGGCGAGCCGCTCCTGTTCGGCGGTGGGCGCGGCCTCCTCGGGGTCGTCCGGGAGGTTCCCGGCGAGCACCGCCGAGACCCGGGTGACCAGGTCGGCGACGAGCGAGCCCCGCCAGGACGACCACGCGGCCGGGCCGGTGGCCAGGGCGTCGGCCTCGGTGAGCGCGTGCAGCAGCTCCAGGGTGCCCGGGGAGCCGACGGCCTCGGCGACGGCCCGCACGGTGGCCGGGTCCTCCAGGTCGCGCCGGGTGGCGGTCTCGACGAGCAGCAGGTGGTGCCGTACGAGGGTGGCGACGACGGTCACGTCGTGGTGGTCGAAGCCGATGCGGGCGGCCACGTCCTTGGCGATGATCTCGCCGGCCACCGAGTGGTCGCCGGGCCAGCCCTTGCCGATGTCGTGCAGCAGGGCGGCGACCAGCAGCAGGTCGGGCCGGCTGACCCGGCGGGTGAACTCCGACGCGCGCACGGCGGTCTCGATGAGGTGCCGGTCGACCGTCCACAGGTGCACGGCGTTGCGCTGCGGCCGGCAGCGCACCCGCTCCCAGTCGGGCAGCAGCCGGGTGATCAGCCCTTCGGCCTCCAGCGCCTCCCAGACCTCGACGGTGGGGCGGCCGGAGCCCAGCAGGGTGACGAGCTGCTCGCGGGCCTCGGCGGGCCAGGGCGTGGGCAGCGGGCGCACGGTGGCCGCAAGGCGCCGTACGGCGTGCAGGGAGAGCGGGAGTCCGGCCTGCGCGGCGGCCGCGGCGGCGCGCAGCGGCAGGACGGGGTCGCGTTCGGGGCGGGCGGCGCGGGCGAGCACCACCTCGCCGTCCTGCTCCACCACGCCCTCGGCGAGCGGGGAGCGCTCGGTGGCCGGCTTCCCGCCGCCCAGCGCCCTCCCGTCGCCCACCACCGCCCTTCTGAGGAAGTCGCTCCGCTCCCTTGCCAGTTTGCGCAGCCGGGGCCGCACCGCGCGCGAGCGCAGCACCCGTCCGACCTCGCGCCAGGTGACGTCGCTGGCGTACGACACGAGCCGCGCCGCCTCGTACACCTGCCGCAGCAGCGTGTCCGCGTCGAGCAGGCCGAGCTCGGCGGCCACCTGGTCCTGCTCCTGCAGGGCGAGCCGGTCGGTGGCGCGCCCGGTGGCCAGGTGCAGGGCGTCCCGGACGTCGAGGAGCCGGCGCCGGGCGTCGGCGAGTCCCTCGCGCGGGGCGTCGGCGAGCCAGGAGGCGGCGACGGCCCGCAGGGCGGTGGCGTCGCGCAGTCCGCCGCGGGCCTCCTTCAGGTCGGGCTCCAGCAGGTACTGCAGCTCGCCCTGCCGCTCGGCGCGTTCGGCGCACAGTTCCTGCAGTTCGGGCAGGCGCTTGGGCGCCTGGTTGCGCCAGTCGGCCAGCACGGTGGTGCGCAGGGAGGCGGTGAGGCCGAGGTCGCCGGCGAGGTGCCGGGCGTCCAGCAGGCCGAGCTGCACCTTGAGGTCCTCGCCGGCGGTCCTGCGGGCCTCGGCGGGGGTGCGCACCGAGTGGTCGAGGTCAAGGCCCAGGTCCCAGACGGGGTACCAGAGCCGGTCGGCGAGGGCGGCGACCGCCTTGGGGTCGCCGCCGTCGTGCAGCAGGAGCAGGTCGAGGTCGCTGCGCGGGGACAGCTCGCCGCGCCCGTAGCCGCCGACGGCGACCAGGCTCACGCCGCGCAGTCCTTCCGCGCCCGCCGCGAACAGGCCGGTGAGCCAGTCGTCGGTGAGTTCGGCCAGGGCCGCACGGCGCGGCGGCCCGGACCGCGCCTCCTCGGTGAGGAGGCGCAGCCGGGCCGCCGCGTAGCCGCTGGGTCCCGAGTCCTCTGCCTCTTTGCGCATGTCAGTTCCCGTCACCCGGCGACTCCTGTTCCTCTGTCTCAGAGCGCGTCGGGGCCGCGCTCGCCGGTCCGGACCCGTACGGCCGTGTCGACGGGGACGGACCAGACCTTGCCGTCACCGATCTTGCCGGTACGGGCCGCCTTGACCACGACATCGATGAGCTGCTCGGCGTCGTCGTCCTCGACCAGGACCTCGATGCGGATCTTGGGGACGAGGTCGACGGTGTACTCGGCGCCCCGGTAGACCTCGGTGTGGCCCCGCTGGCGGCCGTAGCCGCTGGCCTCGGTGACCGTCAGTCCGTGCACTCCGAAGGCCTGCAGGGCCTCCTTGATCTCGTCGAGCCGGTGCGGCTTCACGACGGCGGTGATGAGCTTCATGCGTCCACCTTCTTGCTCGCGGTTGCGGCGACCGGGGCCGTGACGGCGGTCTTGGCGGCCCCGCCGCCCGCGCCGCTGAAGTCGTATGCGGTCTCGGCGTGCTCGGCCTGGTCGATGCCGGCGACCTCGTCGTCCTCGGTGACCCGCATGCCCATGGTCCGGTCGAGGACGAAGGCGAGGATCGCGGAGACGATCAGGGAGTAGGCGAGGACGCCGAAGACACCGGCGCACTGCTTCCAGAACTGCTCCAGGCCGCCGCCGTAGAAGAGACCCTCGACCTTCGACTGGCCCTTGCCGGTGGCGAAGAAGCCGATGAGGAGGGAGCCGAGGATGCCGCCGACGAGGTGGACGCCGACGACGTCGAGGGAGTCGTCGTAGCCCAGCTTGTACTTCAGGCCGACCGCCATGGCGCACAGCACACCGGCGATGGCGCCGACGGCGATCGCGCCGAGCGGGGAGACCGCGCCGCCGGCCGGGGTGATGGCGACCAGTCCGGAGACGGCGCCGGAGGCGGCGCCCAGGGTGGTGAAGGCGCCGTGGCGGATCTTCTCGTAGGCGAGCCAGCCGAGGACCGCGGCGGCGGTGGCGACCTGGGTGTTGACGAACATCAGCGCGCCCACGCCGTCGTCGTTGCCGAGCCAGGAGCCGGCGTTGAAGCCGAACCAGCCGAACCACAGCAGACCGGCGCCGAGCATGACCAGCGGCAGGCTGTGCGGGCGCATCGGGTCCCGCTTGAAGCCGATGCGCTTGCCGATGACCAGGATCACGCCGAGGGCCGCGGCACCGGCGTTGATGTGGACCGCCGTACCACCGGCGAAGTCGATCACGCCCAGTTCGAAGGCCCAGCCGCCGGCGCCCCACACCCAGTGCGCGACCGGGAAGTAGACGACCGTGGCCCACAGGGCGACGAACAGGGCCCAGGCGCTGAACTTCACGCGGTCCGCGAGGGCGCCGCTGATCAGGGCGGGCGTGATGATCGCGAACATCAGCTGGAAGACCAGGAAGACGAACACCGGGATGGTGTAGCCGGGCCACAGCTCCGTCAGGCCGATGTCGCCGAGGCCGACCCAGTCGGAGTTCCAGCCGATGAGGCTGCCGGAGTCGGTGCCGAACGCCATGGAGAAGCCGTACAGCACCCACAGGACGGTGACGATCCCGAGGCTGATGAAGCTCATCATCAGCATGTTCAGGGTGCTCTTGACGCGGACCATGCCTCCGTAGAAGAAGGCCAGACCCGGGGTCATGAGCATCACCAGGGCGGAACAGATGAGCATGAACCCTGTGTTGGCGGCAGACAGCTTGGGCGCTTCTGCGGCAAGGGTGATGGCTGGTGCCATCGGCGTCTCCTCGTCGTTGGTACGGCCCCGTGCGGGCGAAGCCTCGAGCGGAATGAGGGGTGGGCCGGTTATGCGCCACGAGATTGGCGCAGCGCGGTTTCGGTGGAGGCCCCTCGTTGTTTCGCGGCCGTGACGAAGGCGTGTGGCGTGTTACGCGTCGATGAACTGCCGGATGGCGGGCGCGCTGATCGTTATCGTGGCGCAACCTTCGGCTCTCCGGGGCCGGGGGACGCAAGCCGGCCGCGGCCGGCCTTCCGATGACCTGGCATGGGGGAGCCGAGTCGGGCAGTTCGGGAGGACCGGCCGCGGCCGGGGTTCGGGGCGGGGCGGGTTGCGGCCGCCCCGGTGGTTCTCAGACCGCTTCCGCGGTCTCGGGCAGTTCGGCGGCGAGCCGCTCGGTGAGGTCGACGACCTCGCCGAGGTCGCCGAAGTCGCGGGCGGCGGTGTCGACGGTCTTGCGGATCCGGGTGTTGACGCGCTCGGAGCGGACCTTCTTGGCGACCTGCATGGCCTGGGAGGCGAAGACCGTGCTCTGCTCGGGCTCGCGCCGCAGGAGGTGCACGGTGGCCATGCCGATCAGGTTCAGCGCGTAGGAACGCTGGTGCTCGCCGTCCTCGGCGAAGAGTTCCACGGCCCGCCGCATCAGGGGCTCCGCCAGCGAGGCGTACGTCGGGCTGCGGCCGGCCACGTAGGCGAGGTCGCGGTAGGAGTGGGAGTTCTCCCCGTACAGCTCGGCCTCGGAGAAGAAGCGGATCCAGTCGGGGTCCGGCTCGTCCCACTCGTCGGCGTCCGCGAAGGTGTCCTCGGCCATCCGGACCGCCCGCTTGCACTTGCCGGGCTGGCCCATGTTGGCGTAGGCGCGGGCCTCCATCGCATACAGCATCGACTGGGTGCGGGGACTGGCGCAGTCGCGGCTGCCGTACTGGGCGAGGTGGATCAGCTCCAGCGCGTCGTCGGGGCGGCCGAGGTGGATCATCTGGCGGCTCATGCTGGACAGCACGTACGAGCCGAGGGGGCGGTCGCCGGCCTCCTTGGCCGCGTGCAGCGCGAGGACGAAGTACTTCTGCGCGGTGGGCTGGAGGCCGATGTCGTAGGACATCCAGCCGGCCAGCTCGGCGAGTTCGGCGGCGACCTTGAACAGGCGCCGGGTGGTGGCCTCCGGCTGCGGCTCCTGGAGCAGGTCGGTGACCTCGTGCAGCTGGCCGACGACCGCCTTGCGGCGCAGGCCGCCGCCGCACTGGGCGTCCCACTGGCGGAACATCACCGTCGTGGACTCCAGCAGGTCCAGCTCCGGCTTGGAGAGCCGGCCGCGGGCGCGCCCGGAGCCGGCCGGGTCGGCCTCGGAGCGCGGGGCGGGGGGCGAGGGGACGAGCCAGCGCTGCATGGGCTCGATGAGGGCCGGGCCCGCGGACAGGACCAGCGAGCTCCCGAGGAAGCCGCGCCGCGCCAGCATCAGGTCGCTGCGCGAGAACTCGCTGAGCAGGGCCACGGTCTGCGGGCCCGTCCAGGGCAGGTCGACGCCGGTCGCGGAGGGCGACTGGCGCGCGGTGCGCAGACCCAGGTCCTCGACGGAGACGACGAGGCCGAAGCGCTCCGAGAACAGCTCGGACAGGATCCTGGGGATCGGCTCGCGGGGGTTCTCGCCGTCGAGCCAGCGGCGCACGCGCGAGGTATCCGTGGAGATGTGGTTGGCGCCCAGCTGGCGTGCTCTGCGGTTGACCTGGCGGGCGAGCTCGCCCTTGGACCAGCCGCTGCGGACGAACCAGGAGGTGAGCAGCTCGTTCGGGCGCTTGTCCGCGTGCGGCGCGCCCGCAGCGTTCGTCCCGCTTCCGCCGTTGCCGCTCACTGGAACGCCCCCATCCCTGAGACCACTTGCCGCCGAGTGCGCCAAGCCCTATCAGCATGCCGGTTCGTACGACCGTCCGTCGGGCCCTTGTCACCCTTCGAACGGAAAGCCGCCTTGCCTCCGGCATACCCGTGGGTGCATGTGCCCCCAGGCCTCGTGCACACAAAGTAATCCTACGATCACCGGTGCTGCCACGGCTCACACGGAAACGCCACCATTCGCCACCCCAACGAATGAACTCCCTTGTGGCCTCGCACGATTCACTTGACACAGCACAACCAGGAGTGGAAGCAGCGACGCACTCAGGGGCGCGCGTCGCCAGGTGCACCACCCCGGGCACGTCCGGGCGCCGAGTGAACCAACTGCCGCCGGGAAGGCGGAAACAGAGAGTCACGCACCGCGTCCGCTGCGTAACCACCGGTAGGTCGGACCCGTTGGAGGGGGTATGGGCTTCACGATCGGCATCAGCCGGGGCATGCGCGACATCCGGACCGGCTCGCGCCGCCGCAGCCGCACGTCGGACGGCACGACCGTGGCCGAGTACACCGGCCTGTGGGGCTGGGACGTGGTCCCGGGCGCCCGGGCGTCGGCGGGCGCCTGCTCCTGCGGCCGCCGTGACTGCCCGGCGCCGGGCGCGCACCCGCTGGACTTCGCGCCGGTGCTCCGCGCGGGGGCGACGCTGGACGACGTCACGCGGACCTGGGCCGAGTTCCCCGGCGCCTCGGTGATGCTGCCCGTGGGCCGGGCGTTCGACGTCATCGAGGTCGCCGAGCCCGCCGGCTGCCGCGCCCTGGCCCGGCTGGAGCGCATGGGCCTGCCCGTCGGCCCGGTCGCCGCGACGCCGGACGGCCGCGCCCACTTCCTCGTCGCCCCGGGTGCCGCGGCCGACCTGCCCGGGCTGCTGTACCGCATGGGCTGGGACGACCCGGCCGCCCTCGACCTGCGCGGCCTCGGCCCGGGCAGCCACCTCACGGCACCGCCCTCGGACCGCGGCGGCCTCGGCCCGGTGCGGTGGCTGCGCTCCCCCGCCCTCGACTCCGCCTCCCGGCCCCCGGAGGCCCGCCTGGTGCTCGGCACGCTGGCGTACGTGGCGCACCGGTCACGCGCCTAGGTTCTGTCCGGCACAGCGAAGCGCCCGGCCCCGGTCCTGTCCCGGGGGCGGGCGCTTCGTCGCTCGGCTCCGGTCGCCCGGAGGCCGTTTCCTCGTGGGTGGGTGAGCTCACTCCCCGATAAGGGCGTCAACGAACGCCTCCGGCTCGAACGGCGCCAGGTCGTCCGCGCCCTCGCCGAGCCCGATGAGCTTCACCGGGACACCCAGCTCGCGCTGGACCGCGACGACGATGCCGCCCTTGGCCGTGCCGTCGAGCTTGGTGAGCACGATGCCGGTGATGTCCACGACCTCGGAGAAGACGCGGGCCTGGACGAGGCCGTTCTGGCCGGTGGTGGCGTCGAGGACGAGCAGCACCTCGTCGACCGGGGCGTGCTTCTCCACGACCCGCTTGACCTTGCCGAGCTCGTCCATGAGGCCGGTCTTGGTGTGCAGGCGCCCGGCCGTGTCGATGAGCACGACGTTCGCGCCCATCTCCTTGCCCTCCTTGACCGCGTCGAAGGCGACGGAGGCGGGGTCGCCGCCCTCCGGTCCGCGCACGGTGTAGGCGCCGACGCGCTCGCCCCAGGTCTGGAGCTGATCGGCGGCGGCGGCCCGGAAGGTGTCGGCGGCGCCGAGGACGACGCTCTGGCCGTCGGCGACCAGGACCCGGGCGAGCTTGCCGGTCGTGGTGGTCTTGCCGGTGCCGTTGACGCCGACGACCATCACGATGCCGGGCTTGCGGTCCTCCGGCTCGGTCTTCACCGCGCGGTCCATGTCGCGGCCGACCAGGGTGACGAGCTCCTCGCGCAGCAGGGTGCGCAGTTCCTCGGGGGTGCGGGTGCCGAGCACCTTGACGCGCTCGCGCAGGCGGTCGACCAGTTCCTGGGTGGGCTGCACGCCGACGTCGGCGGTGAGCAGCGTGTCCTCGATCTCCTCCCAGGTGTCCTCGTCCAGGTGCTCGCGCGACAGCAGCGTGAGCAGGCCCTTGCCGAGGGCGTTCTGCGAGCGGGAGAGCCGGGACCGCAGCCGGATCAGACGGCCGGCGGTGGGTTCCGGGATCTCGATCGCGGGGGCTTCGGCGGGCGGCTCCTCGACGACGACCGGAGCCGAGGCGCCTGGAAGATCCACCTCCTCTATCGTGCGCCGCGGTTCCTCCCGCGGCGTCTCGGCCTCGTCGCCGACGTGCGGCTCGGCCGGTGGGGCGGTGATGTCGGGCGCCGCGGGCGGGGGCGGCGGCAGCTGCTTCTTGCGCCGGCTGCCGACGATGAGCCCGCCGAGCGCGCCGATCACGACCACGGCGATGACTACAGCAAGGATGACGATGTCCATAACGCGTCCAGTATCGGCCATGGACCCCCGGCTCACCCCGCTCGCGCCGCCCGGCGGGGCCACGGGCCGCCGGATCTCCACACCCCCGGATGTCTGACGCTTCGTCATCCGACGTCCCCGGACACCCGTCCTGGACACCCGTCCCCGGACACCCGTCCCCGGACACCCGCCCGGCGAAGGGAGACGTGCCCATGCCCGGCACGGTCGCACGCTTCACCTCGTCGCCCCGGGGGCGTCCTCGTCCGGTGGGACGACAGACCGCCGCCCCGGCTCGGGCAGTGGCCGAACCGGGGCGGCGGCGGGTCACGGGGAGAGGGGCAGCGGGGACTTGAGCCCTCCTCCCCGAGCGCGGGGCGGGACTCAGCCCATCTCCTCCAGGGACTTGCCCTTCGTCTCCTTGACGAACTTCAGGACGAACGGGATGGAGAGCGCGGCGAAGGCCGTGTAGATCACGTACGTGACGGACAGGTTCCAGTCGGCCAGCGACGGGAAGCTCGCGGTGATGGCCCAGTTGGCGATCCACTGCGCGGCGGCGGCCACGCCCAGGGCGGCGGCGCGGAGCCGGTTGGGGAACATCTCGCCGAGCATGACCCAGACCACCACGCCCCAGGACAGGGCGAAGAAGAGGACGAAGACGTGCGCGGCGACCAGGGCGATCCAGCCCTGCGTGGCGGGCAGCCTGCCGTCGACCAGGTGGTGGGAGAACGCCCAGGCCTCCAGGGCCAGGCCGATGACCATGCCGACCGAGCCGATGATCGCCAGCGGCCTGCGGCCGATGCGGTCGACGAAGATCATCGCGATGACGGTGCCGACGATGTTGATGATCGACGTCGTGAAGGAGTAGAAGAACGAGTCCGTCGGGTCGACGCCGACCGACTGCCACAGCGTCGAGGAGTAGTAGAACGCGACGTTGATGCCGACGAACTGCTGGAACACCGACAGGCCGATGCCGACCCAGACGATCGGCTTGAAGAAGAAGCTGCCGCCGAGCAGGTCCTTGAAGCTGGAGCGGTGCTCGCTCTTCATGGCGCCCTCGATCTCGGCGACACGGGCGTCCAGGTCGATGTCCTTGCCCTCGACCTCGGTGAGGATCTCGCGGGCGCGCTCGTGCTTGCCGACGGAGATCAGGAAGCGCGGGGACTCGGGGATCGCGAAGGACAGCAGCCCGTAGAGGACGGCCGGGACGACCATGACGCCGAGCATGACCTGCCAGGCCTCCAGGCCCATCAGCTCGCCGCGCTGGTCGCCGTCGGCGGCGTTCAGCAGACCCCAGTTGACCAGCTGCGACACGGCGATGCCGATGACGATCGCGGCCTGCTGGAAGGAGCCGAGCCGGCCGCGGTAGGCGGGCGGGGCGACCTCGGCGATGTAGGCCGGGCCGATCACGGAGGCCATGCCGATGGCGAAGCCGCCGACGACGCGCCAGAAGGCGAGGTCCCACAGGGCGAAGGGCAGCGCGGAGCCGACGGCGCTGACGGTGAAGAGGACGGCGGCGATCTGCATGCACCGGATGCGGCCGATGCGGTCGGCTATGCGCCCGGCGGTGGCGGCGCCGACGGCGCAGCCGATCAGGGCGATGGCGATGACCTGGGCGAGGGCCGCGGAGCCGACGTCGTAGCGGTCCCGGATGGCCTCGACGGCGCCGTTGATCACGGAACTGTCGTATCCGAAGAGGAAACCGCCCATCGCGGCGGCCGCCGCGATGAAGATGACGTGCCCGAGATGATCGGGATGAGCCGTCCTGGCTCCTGACTTGGGTGCCTGCGTTGTGCTGGTCACGTGTACTCCTCGGGCCACCGGCAACGCCGCCGGAGGGGGTCAGCCCTTCGAGGTCCACCTGAAGGTACCTGAAGGTAAAAGGAACGTTGCCGAGACTATGCCTTCAAGTTTCGAAGTCAATAGGTGAGCTGCTGTGGAAATGCGGCAGGGGTGTGACAGGAGTGTGTTCAAGCCTTGAAATCACGGGGAAGCGCAGGTGGGACCAGTGTGCAGTGCACGCATCTAGCGCAGGCGCTGGCTGATGACCTTCGACACACCGTCGCCCTGCATGGAGACGCCGTACAGCGCGTCGGCGACCTCCATCGTGCGCTTCTGGTGGGTGATCACGATCAGCTGGGAGGCTTCCTGGAGCTCCTGCATGATCCGGATGAGCCGCTGGAGGTTGGTGTCGTCCAGGGCGGCCTCGACCTCGTCCATGACGTAGAACGGGCTCGGCCGGGCCTTGAAGATCGACACCAGCAGGGCCACGGCCGTCAGCGACCGCTCCCCACCGGAGAGCAGTGACAGCCGCTTGACCTTCTTGCCCGGCGGACGGGCCTCGACGTCCACGCCCGTGGTGAGCATGTTGTCGGGGTCGGTCAGGACCAGCCGTCCCTCGCCACCGGGGAAGAGCCGGCTGAAGACGCCCTCGAACTCCCGGGCGGTGTCCCGGTAGGCCTCGGTGAAGACCTGCTCGACCCGCTCGTCGACCTCCTTCACCACCTGCAACAGGTCCGCCCGGGTCTTCTTCAGGTCCTCCAGCTGCTCGCTGAGGAACTGGTGGCGTTCCTCCAGCGCCGCGAACTCCTCCAGGGCGAGCGGGTTCACCTTGCCGAGCTGCTGGTAGGCACGCTCGGCCGCCTTCAGGCGCTTCTCCTGCTCGGCGCGGACGTACGGCTTCGGCCGGTTGCGCGGATGCTCCGGATCCTCCGGCAGCTCCTCGCCGTCGGCGGGGGGCGAGGGCGGCACCAGCTGGTGCGGGCCGTACTCCGCCACCAGCCCGGCCGGTTCGACACCCAGCTCCTCCAGCGCCTTGGTCTCCAGCTGCTCGATCCGCAGCCGCTTCTCGGCGCCGAGTACCTCGCCCCGGTGGACCGAATCCGTCAACTTGTCGAGTTCGGCCTTGAGATCGCGTCCCTCGGTGCGGGCGCGGGCGAGTTCCTGCTCGCGGCGGGCCTTGGCGGCCTCGGCGGCGGCGCGCTCCTCGTCGGCGCGTGCCAGGGAGACCTCGACGTGCGCGAGCAGCTGCCGGGCGCCCGAGCCCACGGCCTCGGCGACGGCCGCCTCGTGCCGCAGCCGGGCCCGTCGCTGCTCGGCACGCGCGCGTGCCTCGCGCTCCGCCCGGGCGGCCCGGTCCAGGGAGTCGGCCCGCCCTGCCAGGCCCTTGACCCGTTCCTCGTGCGTACGGACCTGGAGGCGGGCCTCCATCTCGGTCTGGCGGGCGTTGGCACCGTCGGCGGCGAGCCGGTCCCGTACGGCGGTGTCGGGCTCCTCCTCGATCGGTGTCTCCTCGGCGACGGCGAGCCGCTCGGCGAGTTCCTCGACCTCCTGGAGCGCGGTGTCGAGGGCGTCCTGCGCCCGGGCCGCGGCGGCGGCGGACCGCTCGGCCTCCCCGGCCGCGCCCCGCGCCTGCCCGGCGAGCCGTCCGAGCTGCTGGGCGACGGCCGACTTCTCCCGGTCGGCGGCCCGGCGCCGCTCCCCCAGCTCCTCGACCAGCGCGGCGCACTCCCCGCGCCGCTCGACGGCCTGCCGCTGCGCCTCGGCCAGTTCCTCGCAGCGCACGGCCAGCTGCTCCAGCTCGGCGGCGGCCTCGTCGACGGAGGCCTGCACTTCGAGCAGGCTCGGGGCACCGGCGGAGCCGCCGTGGGCGAAGTGGGCGCCCAGCAGGTCGCCCTCGGCGGTCACCGCCGTGAGACGGGGGTGGGTGTAGACGAGGTCCTCGGCGTCTTCGAGGGTGCCGACGACGACGATGCCGTGCAGCAGCCGCCGGACGGCGGGCATCAGTTCGGAGGGGCCGCGGACCAGATCGGCGGCGTGGGTGTGCCGTGCGTCTGCGGCTGCGTCGGGGCCGGTCACGCCCGTGCTGCGGCAGTCGCACATCGGGTGCGGTGCCGTGTCCCCGGAGTTGTCTCCCGCCAGGAGCAGGGTGGCCCGGCCGCCGTCCTGCTTGCGGAGCAGCCTGATCGCGTCCGCGGCCGACGCCGGGCTCGTCACCGCGACCGCGTCCGCGGCGGCGCCGAAGGCCGCCGCGAGGGCGGCCTCGTGGCCCGGGGTGACCGTGAGGAGCTCCGCCGCCGGGCCGAGCAGGCCGGAGAGCCGGTCCTTCGCCGCGAGGAGGATGCCGGTGCCGTCCTTGCGGCGCAGACCGAGGGCCAGGGCCTCGTGGCGGGCCTGGGTGGCGGCGCGCCGGCGCTCCGCGGCCGTGGCCGCCTCGCGGGCTGCCGTGAGGGCGGACTCGGCGTCGGCGAGCCGCTGCCTGGCCGCCTCGTGCCGCTCGGCGAGTTCGGCGTCGCCGGCGTCGAGGCCGTCGACCTCGGCCTGGAGTGCCTCGTACTCCTCCTGGGCGGCGACGGCACGTTCCTGCGCCTCGTCGCGGGCGGCGGCCAGGCGCTCGATCTCGGCCTGCGCGGAGGCCGCCCGGGAGCGGGCCGCGTTGACCTGGCCGCTGAGCCGGGCCAGTCCCTCGCGCCGGTCGGCGATGGCCCGGGCGACGTCCTTCAGGCGCCGCTCCTCCTGGATCAGGGCGCGTTCCAGCTCGGCGCGGTGGGCAACCGTGTCCTCCAGGGCACGTTCGGCCGCTTCCAGGGCCGCCTCCAGCTCGGCCTCCTGTTCGCGGATGCGGGCGGCCTCGCGCTCCATGTCCTCGGGGTCGCGGCCGCGCCGCTCCTCGGGCGGCGCCGAGGTGGCGCTCTTGACGCGGGCGTCGGCCAGCGAGATCGTGCCGCGCACCCGCTCGGCGAGCTGGGAGAGCTCGTACCAGGTCTGCTGGGCCCGCTGCAGGCGCGGCGCGAGCCGCCGTACCTCGTCCTCCAGGAGGGCCTCGCGCTGCTGGGCCTTCCTCAGCTCCTCCTCGGCGGCCTCCTTGCGCTCCTTCAGGGCGGCCTCGTCGGCGACCTCCGCCTTGAGCGCCTCGCGGAGGCGCACCAGGTCGTCGGCGAGCAGGCGCAGGCGGGCGTCGCGCAGGTCGGCCTGGATGACGGCGGCCCTGCGGGCGACGGCGGCCTGCCGGCCGAGCGGCTTGAGCTGGCGTCTGAGTTCGTCGGTGAGGTCCTGCACGCGCGCGAGGTTGGCCTGCATCGCGTCCAGCTTCCGCAGCGCCTTCTCCTTGCGCTTGCGGTGCTTCAGGACGCCGGCGGCCTCCTCGATGAAGGCGCGGCGGCCCATCGGGTCGGCGTGCAGCACCGAGTCGAGCTGGCCCTGCCCGACGATGACGTGCATCTCCCGGCCGATGCCGGAGTCGGAGAGGAGTTCCTGGATGTCGAGCAGGCGGCAGGTGTCGCCGTTGATCTGGTACTCGCTGCCGCCGTTGCGGAACATGATCCGCGTGATGGTGACCTCGGCGTACTCGATGGGCAGGGCGCCGTCGGAGTTGTCGATGGTCAGGGACACCTCGGCGCGGCCCAGGGGCGGGCGGCCGGTGGTGCCGGCGAAGATGACGTCCTCCATCTTGCCGCCGCGCAGCGACTTGGCGCCCTGCTCGCCCATGACCCAGCTGAGCGCGTCGACGACGTTGGACTTGCCCGAGCCGTTCGGTCCGACGACGCACGTGATCCCCGGCTCGAACCGGAGGGTGGTCGCCGAGGCGAACGACTTGAACCCGCGGAGGGTCAGGGCCTTGAGGTGCACGCCGCCGGACTTTACCGCCCGGGTACGTCTCACTCCATGAACCCGCGGTTTCACTGTTGAACGCGCAGGGCAGACCAGACGTTAAAGACGGTGAAAGGATGCGCGGGGAAAGAAAGAAGGGACGCCGGTGGCGTCCCTTGCACTTCTGACACTGAGCGGTTGTGACGGGCGGCCCGACCACTGCCGTACCGATGTGGAGCGGTGCAGTGATCAGGTGAGCGCAGGCTCCGCCTGGTGTGCGTCAACGCTCTCCATGATCCTGTCGTGAGAAGCGGCAGCCGTCAGCGCCTCGTTCTCGGCCTGGATCCGTACGAGCTCGGATTCCAGGTCCTGGACGCGCTGCTGGAGCCGTCGCATCTCGGCGAGGAGTCGAGGGTCGGAGCCGCCGACGTAACCGAGAAGCGCCTTTGCCATGATGGATGGTCCTCCACAATGAGTGACCGACCGATGCGGTGTGGGTCGTGAGGGATTCGCACCCGCGGTGCTTGGCAGGGCCTTCAGTTGTGCTGCCGTTCAGCCATGCCAAACAGCTAAGGTGCGCGGGGTGCTTTCAGCGTCTCACCAAAAAGTTTGACGGTCAACACGATCACGCCCCGTATTGGAAGGCGACCCGTCCGCACACGGCCTGGAACGGCATCGTGGCGGTCTGTGCGGGGCCCTCGGGGCGTGGCGATCATCCTTGCGTGTGCGGCGCGCCGAGGCAAGCGGTTCTCGGCAATCACCAGCGAGTTTCCGTTTCCGGCGGCGTCCGGCGGGCCGCTCGCGGGCGGCCGGGGAGGCCGCCCGGCGGTGCGGGGTCAGCGGATCGCGAAGCCCTCGTAACCGCCGCGAGGTGTGTCCCAGATCTCGGTGACGCCGTCCACGCGGCCGGGCGTGTCGTCACCCTGGAGCCACTCCAGGAGGTCTTGACAGCCCTCCCGGGCCCCTTCGGCGACCACTTGGACGCGACCGTCGCCCAAATTGAGAGCAAAGCCACTCAGACCGCCGATCTCCAGGGCCTTGGCCCGGGTGAACCAGCGGAAACCCACACCTTGGACGCGTCCTCGCACCCAGGCGACCAACCGCACATCCTCGCTCATGACTGCAACCTAACCGCCCAATCTCCCTCCGGGCACTTCCTCCCCTTGCGCCATGCGGTACCGTCCCCCATCAACGAATCTCATATGAAACTCACACGATCGAGTGAGTTTGGTGTTGATCTCGCGACGAGTCGACCGCCAGGACGAGGAAGGCCAGGACATGGGACGCCACCGACGCTCCGCCGCCGGCCGCGCCGCCACGGGCCGCGCGACGGGGATCACCCACACCGACGGCTTCGCGGAGGGCCACGATCCGCTGTACCCCGGCGTGGACGAGGCCCCGACGATGGGCATCGCGCCCTACCTGAACCCCGAGGCGTACGCCGGCACCTACGCGCAGAGCGAGGCCTACCTGTTCGGGGCCGAGGCGCCCGCGCCCGGTGACCGTTACTACGACGACACGGCCGTCTACGCGAGCGACGGCTTCACGCCCGACGGCGGAGCCCGCCGCGCCGGCGCCCACCGGCGCCGGAAGAAGGCCGCGCGCCCGGTGCGCGGCGGCCTGCTCGGCGTGTCCGCCGCCGTCGCCCTCGGCACGGTCGCGGTCGCCACCGGCGCGGTGCCCGGCCTGGAGAACTACAAGCTCGGCGGCGGCAGCGGCGCCGACAACGTGCAGGCCGGCGACGTGCCGACCAACACGCCGACCGGGCAGGGCGGCACCTCCGGCAGCGCCGAGAGCCGGGACGAGGCGCCGACCAGCCGGGGCACCGAGCGCTCCGCCTCGCCGTCGCCGTCCGAGTCGAAGTCGTCGGCCGCGCCGACGAAGACGCCGGAGAAGGCGGAGAAGACGCCGGAGAAGACCCCGGAGAAGAAGGCACCGGCGCAGACGCCCAGCGAGAAGCCGGAGCCCAAGCCCTCGCGCACGGCCACGAAGGCGCCCAAGGCGCCCGGCGCTTCCGCCGCCCTCTCCCAGGAGTCGGCCGCCGCGGCCCAGGTGCTCAGCCTCGTCAACGAGGAGCGGGCCAAGGTCGGCTGCACCCCGGTCGCCGCAAACAGCGCCCTGGCCGGCCTGGCCCAGGACTACAGCGAGGACATGGCCGCCCGCGGCTTCTTCGACCACACCGACCCCGACGGCCGGACCCCGTGGGACCGGGCCGAGAAGGCCGGGATAGCCAACCTCGGCGGCGAGAACATAGCCCGCGGTCAGGGCACCGCGGCGGCCGTGATGGACGCCTGGATGAACAGCCCCGGCCACCGCGCCAACATACTGAACTGCGACTTCAAGACGCTCGGCGTCGGCGTCGAGTTCGGCTCGGGCGGCCCTTGGTGGACGCAGAACTTCGGCTACTGACCGACGGTTAGCGCAACCTGTCGGTTAGCGCTGCGCTGCCGTACGCTGGCTCTATGACCACCACCCAGGAGTCCGCGGAGGGACTGGACGACCTCCCCTACAACGTGTTCGCCAAGGCGTGCCCCTCGCGCGGCACGCTGGAGCACGTCACCGGCCGCTGGGGCGGGCTGACCCTCGGCGCCCTGTACGAGGGCTCCCTGCGCTTCAACGAGTTGCGCCGCCGGGTCGACGGTGTCAGCGAGAAGATGCTGTCGCAGACGCTGCACGCCCTGGAGCGGGACGGTCTGGTGCACCGCGAGGCACAGCCGACCAACCCGCCGCGGGTGGACTACGAGCTGACGCCGCTCGGCCGCGGGGTCGCCGAGCGGCTGCTGAGCCTCATCCACTTCGTGGAGGGGCGGATGGACGAGGTGCTCCAGGCCCGCCGGCGTTACGACGAGGCGCGCGGCGGCCTCTGACACGCCGGGCAGAAGTAGCTCGACCGGTTCATCCACGCCCGGCGGCGCATCGGCGTGCCGCACCGCCGGCACGGCAGGCCCTCACGCCCGTACGCGTCCAGCGACCGGTCGAAGTAGCCGGACTCGCCGTTGACGTTGACGTAGAGGCTGTCGAAGCTGGTGCCGCCCTGGGCGAGGGCGGCGTTCATGACGTCCCGCACATGGCCCAGCAGCAGGTGCGTGCGCGGGCGGGTGAAGGTCGCCGTCGGGCGCTCGTAGTGGATGCGGGAGCGCCACAGGGCCTCGTCGGCGTAGATGTTGCCGACGCCGCTGATCAGTGACTGGTCGAGCAGGGCCCGTTTGATCGTGGACCTCTTGCGGCGCAGTGCCTGGTGGAAGGCCTCGTCGTCGAAGAGCGGGTCGAGCGGGTCCCGGGCGATGTGCGCGATGACGTCGGGCAGGCCGGCCGGGGTGTTCTCGTGCAGCGACAGGCCGCCGAAGGTGCGCTGGTCGACGAAGCGCAGTTCGGTCCCCAGGGCGTCGGTGAAGCGGACGCGGACGCGCAGGTGCTTCTCGTCCGGGGCCGTGTGCGGCTGGACCAGCAGCTGGCCGCTCATACCGAGGTGGGCCAGGATCGACTGGTCCGTGTCCTCCAGGGGCAGCCACAGGTACTTGCCGCGGCGGCTCGGGACGCCGATGCGGTGGCCCTTGAGGCGGTGCGCGAAGTCGTCGGCACCCGCGAGGTGGCGGCGCACCGCACGCGGGTGCAGCACCTCGGCCTCGGCGACGGTCCGGTGGGCGACCCACCGCTGAAGTCCCCGCCGCACGACCTCGACCTCGGGCAACTCGGGCATGGATCCCCCGTCACGAACCTGGTGGATGACCGAGCGCCCGCCCCCGGGCGGGGGCGGGCGCTCGGGTGCGCTCTGCGGCCGTCGCCCGGGGGCGGCGGCCCGTTCGTCAGCCGTCGACGCTGCTGTCGACAGCCGTGTGGGCGGCCTCAACGGCTGCCGTCTGCGTCGCCTCGGCTTCCTTCGCCGCCTTGGCGCGCTCGTCCGCCGCGGCCCGGATGGACCTCCAGGCGGACTCGGCGGCCTGCTGCTCCGCCTCCTTCTTGCTGCGGCCGGTGCCGGTGCCGTACGAGACGCCTCCGACGCGGGCGGCAGCAGTGAAGGTCTTCTCGTGGTCGGGGCCGGTCTCCGTGACCAGGTACTCGGGAACGCCGAGTCCTTCGGTCGCGGTGAGCTCCTGGAGACTGGTCTTCCAGTCCAGGCCGGCACCGAGGTTGGACGACTTCTCGATCAGGGGGTCGAACAGGCGGTGCACCAGCTCCGCCGCCGAGTCCAGTCCCTGGTCGAGGTAGACCGCGCCGATCACCGCTTCCAGGGTGTCGGCGAGGATGGACGCCTTGTCCCGGCCGCCCGTGCCCTCTTCACCGCGGCCGAGCCGGATGAAGGAGCCCAGGTCGAGCCCGCGGCCCACTTCGGCCAGCGCACGCGAGTTCACCACCGCGGCCCGCAGCTTGGCCAGCTGGCCTTCTGGGAGGTCGGGGTGGGTGCGGTACAGCGTGTCCGTGACCACGAGGCCGAGGACGGAGTCCCCGAGGAACTCCAGGCGCTCGTTGGTCGGCAGACCGCCGTTCTCGTATGCGTACGACCGGTGGGTCAGTGCTCGCACCAGAAGGGCGGACTCGACCTGGTAGCCGAGCCGCCCTTCCAGAAGCGTGTGGGACGAGGCCTGGTTGTCCGCCGGAGCACTCCCGCTCGCGCGGGAAGACTTGTTCTTAGGCGTGGACACAGTGCCTCTCACCAGCCGCTCAGACCTCGAGGACCTGGCGCTTGTTGTAGGTGCCGCACGACGGGCACGCGATGTGCTGCAGCTTGGGCTCGTGGCAGCGCTCGCACGCAACCAGGGTGGGGACCGCAGCCTTCCACTGCGACCGGCGGTGGCGCGTGTTGCTGCGCGACATCTTCCGCTTCGGAACAGCCACGGCTACTTCTCCTGCTTCTCGTCGACGCCCGCTTCGGCGCCGCTCATCTCGTCCTTCTCGCCGTCCGACATGGTGTCGGCGAGTCCCTGCAAAGCCGCCCAACGGATGTCGACGGCATCGTGATGGTGGTCCGGGTCGTCCGCCAGGCGTGCGCCGCACTCGGCACACAGACCAGGGCAGTCCTCCCGGCACACCGGCTGCATCGGCAGTGCGAGCACCACCGCGTCCCGCAGCACGGGCTCGAGGTCGAACAGGCCGTCCTCGAGAAAGAGCCTGTCCTCGTCGTCCTCGGCGTCGTCGCCCGGTTCCGCGATCGCGCGGCCCCGGTCGTCGGCGTCAGGGTACGAGAACATCTCCTGGAAGTCCGCTTCGAGCTGCTGCTCCAGCGGCTCCAGACACCTTACGCACTCCCCCTCGGCCGTGGCACGGGCGGTGCCTGTGACGAGCACCCCTTCCATGACCGACTCCAGGCGGAGGTCGAGCTCCACCGGGGCGCCTTCCGGCACTCCGATGACTCCCTTGATACCGAGGTCCTTGGGAGCGTCGACCGTGCGGGTCAGGCGCTGCAGCGCACCAGGACGCCGTCCCAGCTCGTGTGTGTCGAACACGAGGGGATTACGGTGGTCGAGGCGGGCGTTCAGGGCCATTCCTGCTTTCGGTCTTCCAGCTCGGGAGCTGCCCTGCGGTGTTCCCGGGCAGCGGTGATCACGGACGTACGCGCGACCGAAGAGCCAGGATACTGGACCTTTCGCTGTCGGCCCAATCCGGTCCTCAGCCCTGGCCGCGGCCCTGCTCGTAGGCCCGCAGCTGCTCGGCGCTGATCATGCTGGTGTCGAACAGGCTGGTCTCGTCGAGGGCGTATCCCTGCTGCCCCTGCTGCTCCTGCTGCTGCGCCTGGTTCTGGTTCTGGTCGTATCCGGCCTGCTGCGGGTCGTAGCCCTGGTAGGCGTAGGGATCGGCCTGCTGGTAGCCGTACGGGTCCTGCTGGGCGGCGTAGGCCTGCTGCGGGTAGCCGCCGTAGGGGTCGGGCTGCTGCTGGTAGCCGTACGCCGGCTGGGGCGTCGCGTAGTCCTGCTGGGGGGCGGCGGGCGGCTCGGCGGGGGTGGGCGGCTGCTCGGCGTGGCCGGCCAGGCCGGCGAGGTAGTCGGCGTCGCTGGAGTGCTGGACGGTGCTGGTGTCGTCGGCCAGGGCGCCGAGGTCGTCGGTGGCGATCCGGCCGTGCAGCTTCTGCCGGCCCCGGCCGACGGCGTCCAGGGTCTTGGCGAGGACCGCCTCGAAGGCGCCGAGCTTGGCGTCGACGTACTCGTCGGCGGTACGGCGCTGGGTCTCCGGGTCGTGGCTGCGCTCGGGGGCGTCCTCGTCCTCGTAGCCGCGCTCGTCGGTGCCCGGGCCGGTGCCGAGGAGCTTCTCGCGGCCGCGGCCGACGGAGCCGAGGGTCTTGGTGAGGACGACCTCGAAGTTGGCGAGCTTGGAGTCGACGTAGTCGTCGGCCTCGGCGCGGACCTCCTCGGCCTCCTGGCGGGCCTCGGCGAGGATCCGGTCGGCCTCGGCCTGGGAGCGGCGGGCGATCTCGGTGTCGGAGATCAGCGACCCGCGCTCGGCGTGCGCGCTCTCGATGATCCGCTGGGCCTCCTGACGGGCCTGCTCGACCATCTGCTCGCGGTCGCCGATCAGCTCCCGCGCCTGGGCGAGGGAGTCGGGCAGCGCCGCGCGCAGCTCTTCCAGCATCGCGAGCAGCTCGGCGCGGTTGACCACGCACGAGGCCGACATGGGCATGGACCGGGCGCCGGAGACCGTGGTGACGATCTCGTCGAGCTTCTTCTGCACGTCCACCGTGTGCTCGCCACTCTCTACTGATGCCTTGGAGACGGACGGGACGACTGTACGGCCATGGGGTCGCCGCGGGACACCGGGTGACGGGTTGTCAGGTCACCGCGGGGCGCCCGGGGCGCGTTCAGTCCTTCCGCAGCCGCTCGGCAAGGGCCTGCAGGACCTCCTCGGGCACCAGGTGGGAGACGTCGCCGCCCCAGGTCGCGACCTCCTTGACCAGGGAGGACGACAGGAAGCTGTAGGTGGGGTTGGTGGGGATGAAGAGGGTCTCCACGCCCGAGAGGCCGTTGTTCATCTGGGCCATCTGCAGCTCGTAGTCGAAGTCGCTGACCGCGCGCAGGCCCTTGACGATGGCGGGGATGTCGCGCTGCTTGCAGAAGTCGACGAGCAGCCCGTGGAAGGCCTCGACGCGGACGTTGCCGTACTCGGCGGTGACCCGGCGGATCAGGTCGATCCGCTCGTCGATCTCGAACAGGCCCTTCTTGGCCTGGTTGATCATCACCGCGACGTAGACCTCGTCGTACAGCCTGGAGGCGCGGGAGATGATGTCGAGGTGTCCGTTGGTGATCGGGTCGAACGACCCGGGACAGACGGCGCGGCGCACTTGTGATCCCTCGCTCTCCGGTCCGGTCATCGTGCGTCTTCGCACGTAGAGGCGGCGCGACCGTACCAAAACGTTCCCTCGCCGTAGCGACGGGCCCGCAGGGGTTCGAAACCCTCGGGCCACCGGAATTCGCCGCCTCTGGTGCTGCGCTCCACGGTGACGAGGGCTTCTCCGGCGAGCCAGCCTTCCGCGCGGAGTGTGAGCAGGATCTCGCGAAGATCGTCGTCCGTGACGGCGTACGGGGGATCGAGGAAGACGAGGTCGTACGGGTCACCGGGGGGTGCGGTGCGGATGATCTGTTCCGCTTTGCCCGCTCTGACCTCGGCGCCGGGGAGGCCGAGGTTCCTCACGTTCTGGCGGACGACGCGGGCGGCTCTCGCATCGGCCTCGACCAGGAGAGTGTGGCCCGCGCCCCGGGAGAGTGCCTCCAGGCCGACGGCTCCTGATCCCGCGTAGAGGTCGAGGACGCGTTCGCCGTCCAGCGCGCCGCCGAGGAGGGACTGCCAGGTGGAGAAGAGGCCCTCGCGGGCCCGGTCCGAGGTGGGGCGGGTTCCTGTGCCTGGCGGGACGGCCAGGCGGCGTCCGCCGGCCGTGCCGGCGATCACGCGGGTCATCTTCGGTCCTTGGTCGTGGGCGGCTTTCCGTATCAGTGTGGCTGGTCGCGCCCGCGCGGCGGTAGCCGCACATGAGGTACAGCCCCGCGCTCCTGAAGGAGGGGCGGTCACCCTCACCCCTTTTCCAGGTACTGCTCCCTCTCCTCGTCCAGCAGGGCGTCCAGAGCCGTCCGCAGGGCCGGGAGGCGGGTCAGCTCCGGGTCCTGCGCCACGACGGCCGTCGCCTCCTCCCGGGCCTCGGCGATGATCTCCTCGTCCTCGATGACCGCGAGCATCCTCAGGCTGGTGCGGGCGCCCGACTGGGCCTGGCCGAGGACGTCGCCCTCGCGGCGCTGTTCGAGGTCGATGCGGGAGAGCTCGAAGCCGTCGAGGGTGGAGGCGACGGCGTTCAGGCGCTGGCGGGCCGCGCTCGCCTCGGGCATCTCCGTGACCAGCAGGCACAGACCGGGGGCCGAGCCGCGGCCGACCCGGCCGCGCAGCTGGTGGAGCTGGGAGACGCCGAAGCGGTCGGCGTCCATGATCACCATGGCGGTGGCGTTGGGGACGTTGACGCCGACCTCGATGACCGTGGTGGCGACCAGGACGTCGGTGTCGCCCGCGGCGAAGCGGCGCATGACGGCGTCCTTGTCGTCCGGGTGCATACGGCCGTGCAGGACCTCCACGCGCAGGCCCTGCAGCGGGCCCTTGGCGAGCTGGTCGGCCACGTCCAGCACGGCGAGGGGCGGGCGCTTCTCGGCGGCGTCCTCCGGGGACTCCGGCGGCTTCTTCCCGCCGGACTTCTTCGGGTCGTCCTCCTCGTCGCCGATGCGGGGGCAGACGACGTACGCCTGGTGGCCGTTGGCCACCTCCTCGCGGACCCGCTCCCAGGCGCGGGCCAGGAAGTGGGGCTTGTCGGCGGCCGGGACGACATGGCTGGCGATCGGGGAGCGGCCGGCCGGCAACTGGTCGAGGACGGAGGTCTCCAGGTCGCCGAAGACCGTCATCGCGACCGTGCGCGGGATGGGCGTGGCGGTCATGACGAGCAGGTGCGGGGGCTGCTTGCCCTTGCCGCGCAGGGCGTCGCGCTGCTCGACGCCGAAGCGGTGCTGCTCGTCGACCACGACCAGGCCCAGGTCGTGGAACTGGACCTTGTCCTCGATCAGCGCGTGCGTGCCGATGACGATGCCTGCCTCGCCGGTGGCGAGGTCGAGCAGGGCGTGTCGGCGGGCGGCGGCGCCCATGGAGCCGGTGAGCAGCACCACCTTGGTGGCCTGCTCGGCCCCGCCCAGCATGCCGCCCTCGGCGAGCTCGCCCATCATCTCGACGACCGACCGGTGGTGCTGCTGGGCGAGCACCTCGGTGGGCGCGAGCATGGCCGCCTGGCCGCCGGCGTCGACGACGGCGAGCATGGCGCGCAGGGCGACCATGGTGTTGTGGGTGACGGTGAAGTTGTCGGTGATGTAGGCGTGGCTGGGGTGGGCGACGCTGATGCACTGGACGGGCTTCCGCCCCACGTACTCGACCGCCCGGATGCCGCGCCGGAACGTGTTGTACTTCGGCCTCGGACGCACGCGTTCTGCTGTGCGGGTGAGCCGGAAGGGGGCGTACACGTCCGGCAGCGACACCTGCACGGTGTACGCGGCTTTCCCCGGCAGCACGCGTGCCCGGCCGCCCAGAGAGCGTACGAGCCACGCGGCGTCCTCCGCGAGCCGGCGTGAAGCCGAGCAGAGGGAGATGCTCAGGCCGTCGGCCTGGACGGTGCCGTCCGTGTCCAGAAGCCCTTGCAGGAGGGCGAGACGGTCCTTGATCGAAGCGTTCTTGAAAGCCGGAGGGACGAACTTGTCGTGGGACGTCCTTCCCCAGAGGCCCAACTCGCGCAAGACCTGGATGACCGGATTCCGCATGCCTCCAGCACGTTGCCTGAGCTGGATCGTGTGGTCACAGGGGGACCCCTTCACCGGTACCAGCCGGCAATCAGGCGCCACTGCCGCCGCCACCGCCTCACGGATCTCGTCGTCGATGGTGGAGAGACGGAGACTGTGCCGGAATGAACCATCCCCCAGCAGCAGCCCCATCAGGTAAGGGTCGAGGGGCAGCCCGGCGTCGCCGCCGAGGTCGACCGGCTGCGCGGGCGGGATGTACCACTTCGAGGACCCGTCGGCCTCGAAGGTGTCGAGACGGATCTCCCGGGTCGTCATGACCTTGGGAGTCTGGCCACGGTGCCACCCACAGCTCGTGGTGACGATCCAGAGATGCTCGTCGTCGCACTCGACGGAACTCCCGTCGGACAGGACCAGGCGCCACACATCGCGCTCACCCTGCGGGAAGACACCGTCGATCAGCCCGATGTCTCCGTCCGGCACGACCACCTCATCACCCACCCGCAGATCTCCCATGCGACGGAAGCCCATGGGGGTGAGCACCTGCGCGTCGAGGGGCTGGGCCTTCCCGGAGCCCACCTCCCCCTGCAACAGCCGGTGCATCGGATGCTCGGTCGCCAGGTCGTCGAAGATCTCCCGGGAGACCCGCTGCTGGCCGTCGGTGAGGGTGAAGGGGAGGCGGGCGTCGAAGGCCGTGAGCAGGCCGTCGGGGGCCGGTTTCCTGGCGACGGCGGGGAGTTGGGCGTCCGCGTGGCGGCGGCGGGCGAGGGCGACCTGGAGGACGAAGGCCTCGTCCCACTTGAGGCGGGAGCGGGCGTCCTCGATGTCCGCCTTGGTGTGCGGGCGGTGGATCTTCAGGAGGGCCTCGGGGAGCGGGATCAGGCCGCGGCCCTCGCGCAGGGACTCCGGCAGCGGGTCGGCCGCCTCCCGCGCGGTGGGCAGGACCGTCTGGAGCGCCTTGCCGATCTTCCAGGACTCCAGCTTGGCGGTGGCCGGGTAGATCGGGATCAGGGCGCCGGCCCAGGTCTCGACGGACTCCTCGGGGTCGCCGCGCAGCAACTCGTAGGCCGGATGGGCCAGTTGGAGACGGCGGTTGAAGACGGAGACCTTGCCGGCGAACATCGCGCGCGTGCCCGGCAGGAGCTCCTTGTGGGGCTTGTGCACGCCGTTGCCGAAGAAGACCAGCTGGAGGCGCCCGCTGCCGTCCGTGATCGTGACCTCCAGGCGCTGGCCCTTGCCGCGCGGCGCCCGGGCCGAGGCGAACGTGTGCAGGCGGGCGTCGGCGACCTGGGCGACCACCGTGACGTGCTCGTCCATGGGGAGGTCGGCGAGGTGGGTGAGCTGGCCGCGCTCCTCGTATCTGCGCGGGTAGTGGTGGAGCAGGTCGCCGACGGTGAGCAGGCCGAGGTGCTCGGCCATCACCTTCGCGGTGGCGGGGCCGAGCACCGACTTCAGCGGCTGTTGCAGCGGTTCTTCCAGTGCGGGCACGAGATCCATTGCACACCACCGCACTGACAACGGCCCGCGGGCCGCGGCCGTATCGCCGTAAAGATCCCGGAAATCCCTGGTCAGGCGGCTGGTTCGCGCCTTGGGATGACGCGCTCCCGGCCCTCCTTCGCGGTCACGCCCCACCGGGACCGCCCGACCCCGCGCCGTCGCGAGTCCCCCACCGGCGCCGTGAAGATGGACTCCCAGACCTCACAGGCATCCCAGGCGGCACCTTCGCCCCAGTCACCTCATAGGTTCCAGGTCGACCTGCGTGGTCCGGTGGACCTGCTCTCCCCTCACCTCTACTCCAGTCCCAAGGTGTATCTGCGCGAGCTGCTGCAGAACGCCGTGGACGCCGTCACTGCCCGGCGCACGGACGAGCCGGACGCCCCGGCCCGGGTGCGGCTGCACGCGGAGGGCGGGTCCCTGCGCGTGGAGGACACCGGCGTGGGGCTCACCGAGGACGACGTGCACAGCCTGCTGGCCACGATCGGGCGCAGTTCCAAGCGGGCCGAGGGGCTGCAGGAGGCCCGGTCGGACTTCCTCGGGCAGTCCGGCATCGGTCTGCTGGCCTGTTTCGTGGTCGCCGAGCGGATCCGGGTGGTCAGCCGCAGCGCCCGCACGCCGCAGGCGCCGCCGGTGGAGTGGACGGCGTCGGACGACGGTTCGTACACCGTGCGGACGCTGCCGGACGCCGACCGGCCCGAACCGGGCACGACCGTGCATCTGGTGGCGCGGGCGGGGTGCGCGCAGTGGCTCGCGCCCGAGCGGGTCGGCGCGCTGGCACGGGACTTCGGCTCGCTGCTGCCGTACGACGTCCGCGTGGGCGAGGAGGCGGTCACCGACCTGCCCACGCCCTGGGACCGGGCGTACCCGGGCCCGGCCGCCCGCCGCACCGCCCTCGCGCGGCACTGCCACGACCTGTTCGGCTTCACACCCCTGGACACGATCGACCTGACCGTGCCGCTGGCCGGCGTGCGCGGGGTGGCGTACGTGCTGCCCTCCGCGGTGAGCCCGGCCCGGCGCGCGGGCCACCGGGTGCACCTGAAGGGCATGCTGCTGACCGAGCGGGCCGAACAGCTGCTGCCCGACTGGGCGTTCTTCGTGCGCTGCGTGCTCGACACCGACAGTCTGCGGCCGACGGCGTCGCGCGAGGCGCTGTACGAGGACGAGACGCTGGCCGCCGTACGGGAGGCGCTGGGCGAGCGGATCCGCGCCTGGCTGACGGGCCTGGCGGCCGGGGATCCGGAGCGGCTCGCGGCGTTCCTGTCGGTGCACCACCTGGGCGTGAAGTCGCTGGCCCGGCACGACCGCGAGATGCTGCGCACGATGCTGCCGTGGCTGCCGTTCGAGACCTCCGACGGGCGGCTGTCCCTGGAGGAGTTCGTGCAGCGGCACCCGGTGGTGCACTTCACGCGGACCGTCGAGGAGTACCGGCAGGTCGCCGCGATCGCGTCGGCGCAGGGCATCGGTGTGGTCAACGGCGGCTACACGTACGACAGCGAGCTGGTGGAGGCGCTGCCGTCGGTGCGGCCCGGGACGGTGGTGGCCGAGCTGGACGCCGAGACGGTGACCGCGCACCTGGACGCGGTCGACCCGGCCGGGGAACTGGCCCTGTCCGGCTTCCTGGCGGCCGCGCGGGCCCGGCTCGACCCGCTCGGCTGCGATGTCGTCCTGCGGGCGTTCCACCCGCTCTCCCTGCCCGCGCTGCACCTCGACGACCGGGACGCCCGGCACGAGCAGGCCCGGGCCGATGCCGAGGCGCAGGCCGACGACGCGCGCGTGCGGTGCTGGCGGCCTACGACGGCTACGGCGACGGCGCGAAGGGCTCCGGCGGCGACGGCGCGGCGGACCGCGGCGGCGACGTGATTCGCTCGCGGCGGTCCGAGGCCGGGCACCTGCTGCGCGTCGCGGCGGAGGACCGGGACTGAACGGCCCGCCCTACTCGACACCGATGAGCAGCAGCGCCCCCTGCCGCCCGCCCCGGTACACCACCGTGTCGACGGCGAGGTATCCCTCGCGGACCCGGCTCTCCAGGTGCTCGGCGACGGTGTCGGGGGCGTCGTCGCCGAGCACCAGGGTGACCATCTCGCCCCCGGCCGCGAGCATCCGGTCCAGGACCGTTTCGGCGGTGGCCGCGACGTCCGAGCCGATCACGGCCACGTCGCCGTCGATCAGGCCCAGGACGTCACCGGCCTGGCAGATCCCGGCCATCGTCCAGGACTCGGCCTCGGCGACGGTGACCTCGGCGTAGCGGGTGGCACCGGCGGCCGAGGTCATGGACACCACGTCCTCGTCGAAGCGGCGCTCCGGCTCGTGCACGGCCAGGGCCGCGATGCCCTGGACCGCCGAGCGGGTCGGGATGAGTGCCACCCGGACGCCCTCCGTGCGGACCTGCTCGGCCGCGGCGGCGGCGGTGTGGCGCAGCTCGGCGTCGTTGGGCAGCAGCACCACCTCGCGCGCGTGGGCCCGTCGTACGGCCTGCACCAGCTCGCCGCTCGCGGGCGGCTCCCCGGGGCGGGCGAGCACGGTGGTCGCGCCGGCCTCGGCGTACAGCCCGGCCAGCCCTTCGCCGGGCACGACGGCCACGACGGCCCGCTGCGCGCGCTCCCTGGGCGGACGCTCGGCGCCCGTGGTGTGCACGTCGCCGGCGCCGAAGTGCGTGATCCGGATCCGGTACGGCCGCCCGGCCTCGATACCGGCCTCGACGGCCGCGCCCGCGTCGTCGACATGGACGTGCACGTTCCACAGTCCGTCCCCGCCGACCACGACCAGTGAGTCGCCGAGCCCGTCGAGCCGCTCGCGCAGCCGCGCGACGGCCGCGTCCCCGGCCTCCAGGAGGTAGATCACCTCGAACGCGGGGCCGTCCCCGCCGGCGACTGCGGCACCGCCGTCGCCGGAGTCACCGGTGGCCGCCTCCCCGCACGCGTGCGGGGCAGGGACCGGCCCGCCGTCCGCGCCCGGCCCCGGCTCACCGAGGCGTACGGCCCCGGCGGCCGGCACAGGCTCACCGGCCTGCACGGCCGCCACGCGTGCGTGGGCACCCACCGCGCCCCCGGCGTCGCCCTGCCCGGCATCCCCCTGTCCGGCGGTCCGGGCCCCGGGAACGCCGGGCGCGGCACGGCCCGCAGCCGTGACGGCACTCACCGGCACGGCCCGCGGCCTCTCCCCCGTGAACGTCTCCACCAGCGCCCCGAGCACCGCCACCAGCCCGCGGCCCCCGGCGTCCACCACCCCGGCGCGTTCCAGCACGGCCAGCTGCCCCGGGGTCGCCGCCAGAGCCGCCCGCGCGCCCGCGTAGGCCGCCCGGGCCACCGTGCCGCAGTCGCCCTCGGCGCTGTCCGCGGCGTCGGCGGCGGCCGAGGCGACGGTGAGGACCGTGCCCTCCACGGGGTGGGCCACGGCCTGGCGGGCCGAGTCCGCCGCGCGCCGCAGGGCCTCGCGCAGCCCCGGTCCGTCGGCGTGCGGCCCCTCGCCGCCGGCCAGCACCTGGGCCATGCCGCGCAGCAGCTGCGCCAGGATCGTCCCGGAGTTGCCGCGGGCCCCGATCAGCGCGCCGTGGGCCATGGCCCGGACGGCGTCGGAGAGCGTCGGCCGCCCGTCCGGGCCGGATCCCGCCGCGTGCCCCGCGAACACCGCCTCGACCGCCGCGGCGGCCGACTCCACGGTCAGGTACAGGTTCGTGCCGGTGTCCCCGTCGGCCACGGGATAGACGTTGATCGCGTCGATCTCCTCACGCGCCCGCCCCAGCGTCTCGAGCGCGAGACCGCACCAGGTGCGCACCGCGACCGCATCGAGGAATGTCTGCGGCACCTGCGCCACTGCGCCTCCCTGAGCTGCTGGACGTGGCAGGCAGCGTAGACCCCGGAGCCGTGTCCACCGGAACACGGCCCGGGGTGGGCACCGGGCCGGCCATGGTAGTTTCGTTGCACTGGAGCAGTCGTTGTATGCTGCTCCGGTTGCCCGATCCACATCGGGCCATTCCCCCTGGCAGCGCCACTCAGATCATCGATCCTGATCCCGGCATGCCGGGATCAACCGTAAGTGCATCTGAAGTCTTTGGAGTGACCCGTGGCTGCCAACTGCGACGTCTGCGGCAAGGGGCCGGGCTTCGGCAACAACATCTCGCACTCGCACCGCCGTACGTCCCGCCGCTGGAACCCGAACATCCAGCGTGTGCGTACCGTGGTGGGCGGGACGCCGAAGCGCGTGAACGCTTGCACCTCGTGCATCAAGGCCGGCAAGGTCTCGCGCTGACGCTCAGCTAGCGCGCGGCCACTGTCGGTTCGCTGCAGAGCCGGTCCACCTCGCGTGGACCGGCTCTTTGGCGTACCCGAGTGCCGCTTGGTGTGCCCGGGTGCCGCTCCGGAGAGCAGCGCCCGGCAACAGCGGCCCGCCGCCCGGTGCGGCTACCCGTCCCCCCGGAACCGCCAGCCGTGGTCCACCGGCCCGATCCCCCCGCCGAGCGCGAAGCCGGCCGCGATCGCCCCGGTGACGTACTCCTTGGCCGCCGTCACCGCATCCGGCACCGAGTCGCCCTGCGCGAGCCGCGCGGCGATCGCGGAGGCCAGTGTGCAGCCGGTGCCGTGCGTGTGGCGGTTGTCATGGCGCGGCGCCCGCAACCAGTGTTCGTCGGAGCCGTCGGTGAGCAGATCGACGGCGTCCCCGGGCAGGTGCCCGCCCTTGATCAGCACCCAGCGCGGCCCGTACCCGAGCACCGCCGCCGCGGCCCGCCGCATGTCGCCCTCCGACTCGACGCGCACGCCGGTCAGCTGGGCGACCTCGTCGAGGTTGGGTGTGGCGACCGCCGCGACCGGCAGCAGCTTCGTACGAACGGAGTCCAGCGCCGAGGCGGCGAGCAGGGAGTCGCCGTGCTTGGAGACCCCGACCGGGTCCACCACCGCCGGGGCGTCCGTGCCCGCCAGCAACTCGGCGACCGTCTCCACCAGTTCCGCGGAGGCGAGCATGCCGGTCTTGACCGCCCGGACGCCGATGTCGTCGACGACGCTGCGGTACTGCGCCCGCACGGCCTGAGCGGGCAGCTCCCAAGCTCCCTGCACACCGAGGGAGTTCTGTGCCGTCACCGCCGTCAGGACGCTCATGCCGTGCACCCCGAGCGCGAGCATCGTCTTCAGGTCGGCCTGGATGCCCGCGCCGCCGCCCGAGTCGGAGCCCGCCACCGTGAGGACCGTGGGGATCACGACTCCATCTCCCCGAAGTGGTCCCAGCCGCCCTTGCTGGTCCACGGCGCCCCGTCGACCGTCACCTGGGGCAGCGCCGAGGGGTTGAGCACCTCGCCGATGACCTTCCAGCGGGCGGGCAGCTTCACGTCCGGCGGGAACGTCGCCACGATCGCGTGGTCCTCTCCCCCGGTCAGCACCCACTGCATCGGGTCGACGCCCACGGCCTGCCCGATGTCGTTCATCTGCGTCGGGATGTCGATGGCCCCGGAGCGGATGTCGATGCGCACCTTGCTGGCCTCGGCGATGTGCCCGAGGTCGGCGATCAGCCCGTCGCTCACGTCGCACATCGCGGTCGCCCCGAGCCCGGCGGCCGCCGGACCGGCGTGGTACGGCGGTTCCGGCCGCCGGTGCGCCTCCACGAACGCCCGCGGCGAGCGGAACCCCCGGGAGAGCACCGCGTACCCGGCCGCCGACCAGCCCAGCCAGCCGGTCACCGCGACCAGGTCGCCGGGCTGCGCGCCCGCCCGCGTCACGGGCTCCTGGTTGCGCAGGTCGCCGAGCGCGGTGATCGACACCATGATCGAGTCGCCGCGTACGACGTCGCCGCCGACCACGGCCGCGCCCGCCACCTGGCACTCGTCGCGCAGGCCGTCCATCAGCTCGCTCGGCCACGTCACCGGCAGTTCGGCCGGGACGACCAGGCCGAGCAGCAGCGCGGTCGGCACGGCGCCCATGGCGGCGATGTCCGCGAGGTTCTGCGCGGCCGCCTTGCGGCCGACGTCGTAGGCCGTCGACCAGTCCCGGCGGAAGTGCCGGCCCTCCACCAGGATGTCCGTACTGGCCACGACCCTGCGGTCGGGCGCGGCCACCACGGCGGCGTCGTCGCCGGGGCCGACCCGGACCGCCGGGGTGGTGGTCAGACGGGAGGTGAGCTCCCTGATGAGCCCGAACTCACCGAGCTCACCAACAGTGCCCTTCATTGCCCTTTCTCCCCTTCTGTCCCTGTCCGTGCCCGGTCGCGGGGCATCTCGGTCCTCGCTACGGTCGAGGTGACCGTCACGTTCTGCCGGACCCGCGCCCCGGCGCGCAAGACCCGGTGCCCGCGGGTCTCCCCGCGGTGAGCGGCAACGCGATACCGTGGCGTTCCTTTTCCCCACATGATCCTCGTGGCCGCCCTGGAGGTTCCGTGGTACAGGCGTACATCCTGATCCAGACGGAGGTCGGCAAGGCGTCGACCGTCGCCGAGACGATCAGCAAGATCCCTGGGGTCATCCAGGCCGAGGACGTGACGGGACCGTACGACGTGATCGTGCGGGCCCAGGCCGACACCGTCGACGACCTCGGTCGCATGGTGGTCGCCAAGGTTCAGCAGGTGGACGGCATCACCCGCACCCTGACCTGCCCGGTCGTGCATCTGTAGCCCCCGTCTACCCTGTGCCGGTGAACTCTTTCCGTCACCGGCACCGTCGTGTACCGCACCTGTCCCGACTGCCCGCCGTCGCGCTGTTGATCACGGCAGCGGGCTGCTCCTCAGCAGACGACAGCGCGTCGGCGGCGGTTCCCAGTCCGGACGCGAAGGTCACGGAACTGTGCCGCGACCTGGACAAGGTACTGCCCGCGAAGGTGGGCGGTGAGCGTCGCGAGGATCCCGAGCCCGCCTCGGCGTTGACGGCGGCCTGGGGCAGCCCGGCGATCATACTGCGATGCGGTGTGCCGCAGCCGCCGAAGATGGTCGATCCGAAGGTCGCCGAGGGGCGCGACGAGGACGCGGTGGCCGGGGGTGTGAACGGGGTCGACTGGCTCATGGAGCGGCAGGACGGCGGCCATCGCTTCACCACGGCCAACCGTGCGGCCTACGTCGAGGTGGCGGTGCCGGAGGGGGTGGACAGCTCCGGCGTCCTGATCGATCTGGCCGCGGCTGTGAAAAAGGCGATCCCCGAGGGGATCGCCTCCTGAGCGCCGTGCCTCAAGGGCGCCTCACCGCAAGCCGGTCGACCTGCGCAGGGCCGCCTGCACCAGGCGGTCCACCAGCTCCGGGTAGCCGATCCCGCTCGCCTGCCACATCTGCGGGTACATCGAGATGGGCGTGAAGCCGGGCATGGTGTTGATCTCGTTGATCACGAACTCGCCGTCCTCGGTGAGGAAGAAGTCCGCGCGGACCAGTCCCTCGCAGGACGCCGCCTCGAAGGCGTCGACCGCCAGGCGCTGCACCTCGGCCGTCTCCTCGGGCGTCAGCGGCGCCGGGACGATGCCCGGGGTGGAGTCGATGTACTTGGCCTCGAAGTCGTAGTACGCCTGGGCCTGGGGCGGCGGGATCTCGGCGGGGGCGGAGGCCCGGGGGCCGTCCTCGAACTCCAGGACACCGCACTCGATCTCGCGGCCGCGCAGGGCCGCCTCGACGATGATCTTCGGGTCGTGGCGCTGGGCCTCGGCGATCGCCTCGTCCAGACCGGAGAGGTCGTCGACCTTGGTGATGCCGATGGACGAACCGGCGCGCGAGGGCTTCACGAACAGCGGCCACCCGTGCTCGCCGGCGAAGTCCACGATCTTCTTGCGGGCGGCGGCCTCGTCGCGTTCCCACTCGCGGGGCCTGACCACCACGTACGGGCCGACCTTGAGCCCGAAGGAGGTGAACACCCGCTTCATGTACTCCTTGTCCTGGCCGACGGCCGAGGCGAGCACACCCGAGCCCACGTACGGGACGCCGGAGAGCTCCAGGAGACCCTGCAGGGTGCCGTCCTCGCCGTACGGGCCGTGCAGCACCGGGAAGACCACGTCGACCTCGCCGAGCGCCTTCGGCACCGAACCGGGCTCGCTGTAGACGACTTCGCGGCTGGCGGGGTCGACCGGGAGGATCACGGCCCCCTCGTCGGACTCGGCGATGGCCTCCACGCTCGGCGGGCGCCGGTCGACGATGGCCATCCGCTCCGGTTCGTCCGCCGTGAGCGCCCAGCGGCCGTCCTGGGTGATGCCGATCGGCAGGACGTCGTACTTCGTCCGGTCGATGGCCTTGAGGACGGCGCCGGCGGTGACCACGGAGATCCCGTGTTCGGAGCTGCGGCCGCCGAACACGACGGCCACACGCGGCTTGCGAGGCGGCTGCTCGGGGCTCTGGGGGAGGTTCTCGGTGCTCATATCGCGTTGAGAGTACCCGTTGGTAGTGCCCGGAGACAGCGCCCCGGCCTCGCGTCGCTCAGCGTCGTTCGGGCTTGGCGCTGCGCGACATCAGCTCCTTGAGGGCGACCACCGGCGGCTTGCCCTCGTGCACGATGCCGACGACCGTCTCCGTGATCGGCATGTCGACGCCGTGCCGGCGGGCCAGATCGAGCACCGACTCGCAGGACTTGACGCCCTCGGCGGTCTGTTTGGTGACCGCGATGGTCTCCTGCAGGGTCATGCCCTTGCCGAGGTTGGTGCCGAAGGTGTGGTTGCGCGACAGCGGCGAGGAGCAGGTGGCCACCAGGTCGCCCAGGCCCGCGAGTCCGGAGAAGGTCAGCGGGTCGGCGCCGAGCGCCATCCCGAGCCGGGTGGTCTCGGCGAGGCCGCGGGTGATGAGCGAGCCCTTGGCGTTGTCGCCCAGGCCCATGCCGTCCGCGATGCCGACGGCCAGGCCGATGACGTTCTTCACGGCTCCGCCCAGTTCGCAGCCCACCACGTCCGTGTTGGTGTAGGGGCGGAAGTACGGCGTGTGGCAGGCGGCCTGGAGGCGCTGCGCGACGGCCTCGTCGGTGCAGGCGACCACGGCCGCGGCCGGCATGCGCGCGGCGATCTCGCGGGCCAGGTTGGGCCCGGTGACCACGGCGATCCGGTCCGGGCCGACCTTGGCGACGTCGTCGATGACCTCGCTCATGCGCATCGCGGAGCCCAGTTCGACGCCCTTCATCAGCGACACCAGGACCGTGTCCGGGGCGAGCAGCGGGCTCCACTCGGCGAGGTTGCCGCGCAGGGTCTGCGAGGGCACCGACAGGACCGTGAAGTCGGCGTCCGCGGCGGCTTCGGCGGGGTCCGTGGTGGCCCGCACGCGCTCCGGGAGCTCGACGCCCGGGAAGTAGTCGGGATTGGTGCGCGTGGAGTTGATCGCCTCGGCGACCTCCGGGCGACGGGCCCACAGGGTGACCTCGCAGCCCGCGTCGGCGAGCACCATCCCGAAGGCCGTACCCCACGAACCGGCGCTCAGGACCGCCGCCTTGACCGGCTTGCTCACTTGCCCAGCCCTTCCTTCCGCGCCGACTGCGACGACTGTCCCGACGATGCCGAGGGGGCCGGCTGCACCGGCCGCCCGGTCTGCTGCCCGCTGCGCTCCGTCTGCTCCTGTGTGCGGCGCCGCTGCTCGATCCGCTCCTGGCGCGGGTCGTAGGGCGTCCCGGGCGCCTTCTCCCCGCGGATCTCCTCCAGCAGGGCGGTGATGGCGGCCATGATGGCCTCGGTGGCCTCCTTCAGGAGGTCCGCGGTCATCTCCCGGTCGTAGAACCGCGTGAGGTCCACCGGCGGCCCGGCGAGCACACGGTGCGTCTTGCGGGGCAGCGGATGCGGCTTCTTCGCGTACGGCGGCAGCAGCTCGTTGCAGCCCCACTGGGCGACGGGGATCACCGGGCACTTGGTCTGCAGGGCGACGCGGGCGGCCCCGGTCTTGCCGGTCATGGGCCAGCCGTCGGGGTCGCGGGTGAGGGTGCCCTCGGGATAGAACGCGACGCATTCCCCGCGATTCACGGCGTCGATCGCGGCCCGGAAGGCGCTGAGCGCGTCCGTGCTCTCGCGGTAGACGGGGATCTGCCCGGTGCCGCGCATCGCGGCCCCGACGAATCCCTTCTTGAATAGTCCGCTCTTCGCGAGGAAACGCGGAACGCGCCCGGTGTTGTACTGGAAATGCGCGTATGCGACGGGGTCGATGTGTGAATTGTGGTTCACCACGGTGATAAATCCGCCCTCGGCCGGAATGTGCTCCATTCCACGCCAGTCCCGCCTGAGCAGAACCACCAGCGGTGGTTTGCAGATCACCGCGGCGAAGCGGTACCAGAAGCCGATTCTGCGGCGGGGCACGCGGACACCTTCCTCTAGGGCCTGAAGCCGGGGCCACGGGGGGCCGCACAAGTGTCGCCCCAGGCCGCCGGTCTGTCGAGAACACCGTACGCCCCGGCACGCCGCCCGCCGGAGGCCCAGGGTGACAATGGCCGCGACAAGAGGAGGGCGGAACACCTGTGCAGTGGACGTTGGTCGTACCCCTGAAGCCCCTGGCCCGGGCCAAGAGCAGACTCGCGGACACCGCGGACGACGGGCTGCGGCCGGACCTGGCGCTCGCCTTCGCCCAGGACACGGTGGCGGCCGCGCTGGCCTGCCCGGCGGTCCGCGATGTGGCAGTCGTCACGGACGACGCCCGGGCCGGCCGCGAGCTGGCCGCACTGGGCGCCGGGGTCGTCGCCGACGAGCCGGGCAGCGGCCTCAACGCCGCGCTCGCACACGCGGCACGGGCCGTGCGGTCCGCCCGCCCGGCGAGTGCGGTGGCCGCGCTGAACGCCGATCTGCCGGCGCTGCGCCCCGCGGAATTGTCCCGGGTACTCGACGCCGCCGCCGAATTCCCGCGCGCTTTTCTCGCGGATGCGGCCGCAATCGGCACGACCCTGCTCGCCGCCGCTCCCGGCCGGGAATTGCGCCCGGCGTTCGGCGCCGATTCACGCTCCCGGCACCGGGCGTCGGGGGCCGAGGAACTGACCCTCGCCGCCGTGGACTCGGTGCGCCAGGACGTGGACACCGGCGACGACCTGCGCAGCGCGCTGGCCCTGGGCGTCGGGCCTCATACGGCCGCGGCCGCCGCGCGGTTGCTGATCCCCGGGCAGTAGGCTGCGGCCATGCAGGCGACCGCTTACACGTACGACCCCGAGAGCCGCAGCGGGCAGGTGCTCCTGGACGACGGCACGCCGGTGCCCTTCGACGCGGCGGCGTTCGACGCGGGCGGCCTCAGGCTGCTGCGCCCGGGCCAGCGCGTCCGCATCGAGGTGGAGGGCCCCCGGGACGACTTCAGGATCACCCTGGTGACCCTGCAGACCCTCTGACCACGGAATTCTCCGACCACTCGCCGGACACACCGCGGGCCGGACTCCGTGCGGAGTCCGGCCCGGCGCGTGAGTACCCCTTCGCCCTTACTTCTTGCGGGCGGTGGTCTTCTTGGCGGTGGTCTTGCGCGCCGTCGACTTCTTGGCGGGCGCCTTCTTGGCCGTGGCCTTCTTCGCCGGTGCCTTCTTGGCGGTGGTCTTCTTCGCGGCGGCGGTCTTGGAGGCCGCGGCCGTGGTCTTGGCGGGGGCCTTCTTCGCCGTGGTCTTCTTCGCGGCGGTGGTCTTCGTGGTGGCCTTCTTCGCCGTCGTCTTCTTCGCGGCGGTCTTCTTGGCGGCGGCCGCCTTCGTGGTCGCCTTCTTCGCGGCGGCCTTCTTGACCGTCGCGCCGGCACCGCCGGTCAGGCTGCCCTTGGGCGCCTTCTTGACGGAGACCTCGCCACCCCGCGGCAGCTTCTTCGAGCCGCTGACCAGGTCCTTGAACCCCTGCCCCGCACGGAAGCGCGGAACGGAGGTCTTCTTGACCCGAACCCGCTCGCCCGTCTGCGGGTTACGGGCGTAGCGCGCCGGACGGTCGACCTTCTCGAAGGAACCGAAGCCGGTGACGGAGACCCTCTCACCTGCGACGACCGCGCGGACGATGGCGTCCAGCACATGGTCGACAGCGTCGGCGGCCTGCTGGCGGCCGCCCATCTTGTCGGCAATCGCTTCTACGAGCTGCGCCTTGTTCACGTCTTCCCCTTCGGAGACATCGCCAGAACGAAAGTGTTCAAGCTTTTCGCACGTTAGGCAGATATATACCGCAAATCAAACACGAAACGGGCTTATCACCCTTGTGCCGCAGCGAACTCGGCGGTGCTGTCGGGTTCAGCGTTCCTCGCCGGGGAGACGCCCCTCGTCAAGATCCGTCGTGAACCGTTCCAGCCGCCTTGCCGCGTCGGCGAGATCGTGCTTGGCCGCGGCCGTAATGACCAGCAGCTTCCGGGTCAGCGCCATCCGTACGCCCTCCGGGACTTGCAGTGCGCGCACTCTTGTGTGCGCTTCCTTGAGTTGGTCCGCGACTGCCGCATAGAGCTCGAGTTGGCCGTCGTGTTCCATGCACAGATTGTGCCATCTGGGGCGAGTTGTCGCCTGCGCAGGGGACAACTGCCGCCTCAAACGGTCGTCCGGGCACACTCGGAAGTCACGGCTGTACCAGTCGCGTACCCCGGCAACCACCGGCATAACGTGGGAAGTTGACTGCGACCTCGGGGGTCGGCAGGGCCGTTCGGGTGCAGACACGGCTGTACCCCCGATCGGGCCGATCGGGGGTACAGAGGGGGTGTTGCGGTGGCCGAAAGTCGCCTTGTCCGAAGGCGGCGGGCCGTGCTCCGGATCAGACCGGGAGCGTCCGCGGCTTGTACGAGGGGCGCTTCGCCTCGTAGGCGGCGATGTCGGCCTCGTTCTGCAGGGTGATCGAGATGTCGTCGAGGCCGTTCAGCAGCCGCCAGCGGGAGTTCTCGTCCAGCTCGAAGGAGGCGGTGATGCCCTCGGCGCGCACCTCGCGGGCGACCAGGTCGACGGTGATCTCCGTCTGCGGGTCCTTCTCGGTGAGCTCCCACAGCGCGTCCACGGTCTTCTGCTCCAGAACGACCGTGAGCAGGCCGTTCTTGAGCGAGTTGCCGCGGAAGATGTCGGCGAAGCGGGAGGAGATCACGGCCTTGAAGCCGTAGTTCTGCAGCGCCCAGACGGCGTGCTCGCGGGAGGAGCCGGTGCCGAAGTCGGGGCCGGCGACCAGGACGGTCGCGCCCTGCCGCTCGGGCTGGTTGAGCACGAAGGACGCGTCCTTGCGCCAGGCCTCGAACAGCCCGTCCTCGAACCCGTCGCGCGTGACCTTCTTGAGCCAGTGGGCGGGGATGATCTGGTCGGTGTCGACGTTGCTGCGGCGCAGCGGGACGGCCCGGCCGGTGTGGGTGGTGAATGCTTCCATGACTGATCAGACTCCAGCGGGCGTGGGGACGTCGGCGTCGGCCAGGTCGGCCGGGGAGGCCAGGTGGCCCAGGACGGCGGTGGCGGCCGCGACCTGCGGCGACACCAGGTGCGTACGGCCGCCCTTGCCCTGCCGCCCCTCGAAGTTGCGGTTGGAGGTGGACGCGGAGCGCTCCCCCGGGGCCAGCTGGTCCGGGTTCATGCCCAGGCACATCGAGCAGCCCGCGTGCCGCCACTCGGCGCCGGCCTCCTTGAAGACGACGTCGAGGCCCTCGGAGACGGCCTGCAGACCGACCCGCGCGGAGCCCGGGACGACCAGCATCCGTACCCCGTCGGCGACTTTGCGGCCCTTGAGCAGCTCGGCGGCCGCGCGCAGGTCCTCGATGCGGCCGTTGGTGCAGGAGCCTACGAAGACGGTGTCCACCTTGATGGAGCGCAGCGGCTGCCCGGCCTGCAACCCCATGTACTCCAGGGCCCTTTCGGCGGCGTGGCGCTCCGATGCGTCTTCGTACGAGGCGGGGTCGGGGACGGACGCCGAAAGCGGTGCGCCCTGGCCCGGGTTGGTGCCCCAGGTGACGAACGGCGACAGTTCGGCGGCCTCGATGACGACCTCGGCGTCGAACTCGGCGTCCTCGTCCGTCCTCAGCGTCTTCCAGTACGCGACGGCGGCGTCCCAGTCCTCGCCCTCGGGGGCGTGCGGACGGCCCTTGAGGTACGCGAACGTCGTCTCGTCCGGGGCGATCATGCCCGCGCGGGCACCGGCCTCGATCGACATGTTGCAGATGGTCATGCGGGCCTCCATCGAGAGCTTCTCGATGGCCTCGCCGCGGTACTCCAGGACGTAGCCCTGGCCGCCGCCCGTGCCGATCCTCGCGATGATCGCGAGGATCAGGTCCTTGGCGGTGACGCCCTCGGGCAGCTCGCCGTTGACCGTGATCGCCATGGTCTTGGGGCGGGCCATCGGCAGCGTCTGGGTGGCCAGCACGTGCTCCACCTGGGAGGTGCCGATGCCGAACGCCAGCGCGCCGAAGGCGCCGTGGGTGGAGGTGTGGGAGTCGCCGCAGACGACGGTGGTGCCGGGCTGGGTCAGGCCCAGCTGCGGGCCGACGACGTGCACGACGCCCTGCTCGACGTCGCCCAGCGGGTGCAGGCGCACGCCGAAGTCCGCGGCGTTCTTGCGCAGCGTCTCCAGCTGGATCCGCGACACCGGGTCGGCGATGGGCTTGTCGATGTCGAGGGTGGGGGTGTTGTGGTCCTCGGTGGCGATGGTGAGGTCGAGGCGCCGCACGGTGCGGCCGCTCTTGCGGAGACCGTCGAAGGCCTGCGGGCTGGTCACCTCGTGCAGCAGGTGCAGATCGATGAAGAGAAGGTCGGGCTCGCCCTCCGCCCGCCGGACGACGTGGTCGTCCCAGACTTTCTCCGCGAGTGTCCTACCCATCGCTGTTCCCTCCGGCCGACGGCGTTCCGCCGGCCCAACTAGAGATCTTGAGAGGCGGTGCCCGTTCCCCTGATTCCGGGCACACACCACCAGGCCCTTACGTCACGGGCCGTTGTGACTTCGTGATTCCAGGGTGGCGGGTTCCACGGAAATTTGAACTTGCGTTTCACAGAGTGAGACGCGAGTATCGTTGCATGGACAACAGTAGCGGCGTCGGCGTTCTGGACAAGGCGGCCCTCGTCCTGAGCGCTCTGGAGTCCGGTCCGGCCACCCTCGCGGGCCTGGTCGGCGCCACCGGACTGGCACGACCCACGGCCCACCGCCTGGCCGTGGCATTGGAACACCACCGCATGGTGGCGCGCGACATGCAGGGCCGTTTCATTCTGGGCCCCCGCCTCGCGGAGCTGGCCGCGGCGGCGGGTGAGGACCGTCTCCTCGCCACGGCCGGCCCGGTGCTCACGCATCTGCGGGACGTCACGGGCGAGAGCGCGCAGCTGTATCGCCGGCAGGGCGACATGCGCATCTGTGTCGCCGCCGCGGAGCGGCTGTCCGGACTGCGGGACACGGTCCCGGTCGGTTCGACGCTCACGATGAAGGCCGGCTCCTCGGCGCAGATCCTGCTGGCCTGGGAGGAGCCGGAGCGGCTGCACCGCGGTCTGCAGGGGGCGCGCTTCACGGCGACGGCGCTGTCGGGTGTGCGGCGGCGCGGCTGGGCCCAGTCGATCGGCGAGCGGGAACCGGGCGTCGCGTCGGTCTCGGCGCCGGTACGGGGGCCGTCGAACCGGGTGGTGGCGGCGGTGTCGGTGTCCGGGCCGATCGAGCGGCTGACGCGGCACCCGGGGCGGATGCACGCGCAGGCTGTGATCGATGCGGCGGGGCGGCTGTCCGAGGCGCTGCGGCGCGGCTGAGCGATGCGGGGAGGGCCGGCCTCAACGCCGCGGCAGGCCTTCCCCGACCGATCGCCGCAGCAGGAAGTGTTTCGCCGTCGGCCGCGGGCCCGCGGTGGCTGATCGCGCAGTTCCCCGCGCCCCCTCGGGGCGCACACGAAAAGGCCCTCCACCGAAGTGGAGGGCCTTTCCTTACGTACCCCCGACCGGATTCGAACCGGCGCTACCGCCTTGAGAGGGCGGCGTGCTAGGCCGCTACACAACGGGGGCCTGGACACTGCGTTTCCGCAGGTCCGAGCTGGTCTACCTGGACTCGAACCAAGACTAACTGAACCAGAATCAGTCGTGCTGCCAATTACACCATAGACCAATGTGGTTTAGACCAGTCAGTACCCCCGACCGGATTCGAACCGGCGCTACCGCCTTGAGAGGGCGGCGTGCTAGGCCGCTACACAACGGGGGCCCTAGCAGTCCCGAACGATCGTGGATCTTCGGGACCAGTACCCCCGACCGGATTCGAACCGGCGCTACTGCCTTGAGAGGGCAGCGTGCTAGGCCGCTACACAACGGGGGCTTGCGGATCGGAATCCGCTGGCGCAGATGAGCTCTGCGAGCTGGCCTACCTGGACTCGAACCAAGACTAACTGAACCAGAATCAGTCGTGCTGCCAATTACACCATAGGCCACTGGAACGCAAGCCCCTGAGGGGATCTTGTTCTAGCAGTGCGCCTAGGGTTCCTGCCTTCCGGCCCGCTCCCCGCGGCGCAGGAAGAACATTACCTGAAGGTGGACGGGGCTCCAAAACGAGTATCCGCGCCGAGCAGAGAGGGCAGTTCGGCGAGGGAGGCGATGCGGTGCGGGCCGACGGGCGGCTCGACGGTGGCGTACGGGCCGCCCCGGTCGATCCACACCGACAGCAGCCCGGCGTCGGCGGCGCCCCGCCCGTCGATCTCCGGGTGGTCGCCGACGTAGGCCACCTGGTGCGGCGGCAGGTCCAGCGCCTCGCAGGCCGCGAGGAACGCCTCGGCCGCGGGCTTGGAGACGCCCAGCTCGGCCGCGCACAGGATGGTCTCGAAGCGGTCGTGGACGCCGAGGAGGCGCAGCTTGCGGTCCTGGACGTGGAGGCTGGAGTTGGAGAGCACCGCGTGCCGGTGGCTGGCGGTGAGGGCGTCCAGGACGGGCAGGACGTCCGGGAAGAGCTCCCAGACCGCCTCGTAGTGGGCGACGTACCGCAGGAACCAGGCGTCGCCCTCGGCGTCGGTGAGGTCCTGCTCCACGAACATCCGCACCCGGTCGCGCCGCTGGTCCTCGAAGGTGGCCTCGCCGGCCGCGAAGCGCGCCCACTGCAGGTCGGTGATCTCGCGCCAGCGGGCGAGGGCCTGCTCGGCGGTGCCGTGGCCGTCGAGCAGGCCCTCCGCCGTGAGGTGGGCGTGCATGCCGAGGCGGTCGGCGGTGGTGTAGTCGAAGAGGGTGTCGTCGACGTCCCAGACCACGGCGTGGATGCTCATGCTCCGACCGTACCCACCGCGCCGCGCCCTCAGCCCGCCGACGGACGTCCTGCCGTCTGGCACGTGTGCACCGAGGAGATCCAGCCTCCGTGGGGCGGAACGGAGTTGGCCGGGAGGGTGAGCACCGGGTGGCGGCCGGGCGGACACGGCGAGGGCGGCGCCCGGTGCGGGCGCCGCCCTCGTCATGTCCTGCGCCGTGCCGCGTCTACGCGGTCAGCTTCGCCAGCGCCGCGTCGATGCGGGCCAGCGTCGTCTCCTTGCCCAGGACCTCCAGGGACTCGAAGAGCGGCAGGCCGACCGTGCGGCCGGTGACGGCGACCCGGACGGGGGCCTGCGCCTTGCCGAGCTTGAGGCCGTGCGCCTCGCCGGCGGCCAGGACGGCCTCCTTCAGCGACTCGGCGGAGGTCCAGTCGGCCGCCTCCAGCTTCTCCCGGGCGGTGCGCAGCAGGGCGTCCGAGCCCTCCTTCATGGCCTTGTTCCAGGAGGCCTCGTCCTCGGCCGGCTCCGGCAGGAACAGGAAGTCGACGTTGTCGGTGATCTCGGAGAGCACCTTCAGGCGGGTCTGCGCGTGCGGGGCGACGGCCTGCCACTTCGCCTCGTCGAAGGCCTCCGGCGCCCAGGGGGCGAACGGCGCCTGGAGCCACGGGCGGCAGCGCTCCGTGAAGTCCTTCACGTCCAGCATGCGGATGTGGTCGCCGTTGATGGCCTCGCACTTCTTGAGATCGAAGCGGGCCGGGTTCGGGTTCACGTCGGAGATGTCGAACGCGGCGACCATCTCGTCGATCGTGAAGACGTCCTGGTCGGCCGAGAGGGACCAGCCGAGCAGCGAGAGGTAGTTGAGCAGGCCCTCGGGGAGGAAGCCGCGCTCCCGGTAGAGGTTGAGGGAGGACTGCGGGTCGCGCTTGGAGAGCTTCTTGTTGCCCTCGCCCATCACGTACGGCAGGTGGCCGAAGGACGGGATCTCCTTGGCGATGCCCAGCTCGATCAGCGCCTTGTACAGGGCGATCTGGCGGGGGGTGGAGGAGAGCAGGTCCTCGCCGCGCAGGACGTGGGTGATCTCCATCAGGGCGTCGTCGACCGGGTTGACCAGCGTGTACAGCGGGGCTCCGTTGGCGCGGACGATGCCGTAGTCCGGGACGTTCTCCGGGGTGAAGGTCAGCTCGCCGCGGACCAGGTCGGTGAAGGTGATCGTCTCGTCGGGCATGCGGAAGCGGACGATCGGCTCGCGGCCCTGGGCCCGGTACTCCTCGACCTGGGCGGCGCTCAGCTCACGGCAGTGGCCGTCGTAGCCGGAGGGCTTGCCGGCGGCGCGGGCGGCCTCGCGGCGGGTGTCCAGCTCGTCCTGGGAGCAGTAGCAGTGGTAGGCGTGGCCGGCGTCGAGCAGCTTGGCGGCGACGTCCTTGTAGAGGTCCATGCGCTGCGACTGGCGGTACGGCGCGTGCGGGCCGCCGACCTCGGGACCCTCGTCCCAGTCGAAGCCGAGCCAGCGCATCGAGTCGAGCAGCTGGGTGTACGACTCCTCGGAGTCGCGCGCCGCGTCGGTGTCCTCGATGCGGAATACGAATTGAGCACCGCTGCCCTGGTGGTGCTTGGCGAACGCCCAGTTGAACAGGGCGGTGCGCACCAGGCCCACGTGGGGGTTACCGGTGGGCGACGGGCAGAAACGGACGCGTACGGGGGAGCCGGGTGCGCTAGCCACGCTTGACAACCTTGTTGGTGAGAGTGCCGATGCCTTCGATGGTGACGGCGACCTCGTCGCCGACGTTGAGGGGGCCGACCCCAGCCGGGGTGCCCGTGAGGATCACGTCGCCGGGCAGCAGCGTCATGGCCTCGGAGATGTTGACGATCAGGTCCTCGACGGAGTGGGTCATCTCGCTGGTGCGGCCGAGCTGGCGCTGCTGGCCGTTGACCGTGAGCTGGATGGTGAGGTCGGCCGGGTCCAGGTCCGTCTCCACCCAGGGGCCCAGCGGGCAGGAGGTGTCGAAGCCCTTGGCGCGGGCCCACTGCTTCTCGCGCTTCTGGACGTCACGGGCGGTGATGTCGTTGGCGCAGGTGTAGCCGAGGATCACCTCCTTCACGCGCTCGCGCGGGACCTCGCGGCACATGCGGCCGATGACCACGGCCAGCTCGGCCTCGTGGTGCACCTCGGAGGAGAAGGACGGGTACTGGATCTCGTCGCCGGGGCCGATCACCGAGGTGGAGGGCTTGAAGAAGGCGAAGGGCGCCTCGGGGACCTCGTTGCCCAGTTCCCTGGCGTGCTCGGCGTAGTTGCGGCCGAAGGCCACGACCTTGTTGGGGAGCACCGGCGGCAGCAGCCGGACCTTGCCGAGGGGCACCTTGGTGCCGGAGAGCTCGAAGTCCGCGAACGGGATGCCCTTGATGATGTCCAGGACGAGCTCGTCCTGCTTCTCGCCCTCGATGGCGCCGAAGGCGACGTTCCCGTCGATGGAGAATCTGGCGATGCGCACGGGATGCTTGGCCCCTTGACTGAAGCGGCTGGAGTCTGACGCTCCAGGCTAACGCGGGGAGGGGTCCCCGCAGCGCGCACGGCGAAGGGGCGCCCCCGTCCGTGGGAGCGCCCCTGGAAATCCGTCGCCCGCCGCCGTGAGCATCCGGCGGCCGGTACGCGTACTACCCGGTGTCATTCCGCGGCCGCGGCGGCCGCGACCGGGGGGTCCATGAGGACGGTGCGCTTGGGGTTGGCGGTCTGGGTGGGAAGTTCGACGCGGTGCTCCGGCTGTTCCGGCGTCTGCAGTTCGTCGGCGTCGTCCAGGTGCGCCAGCGTCGTGCGTCGCGGGTTGGCGATCTTGTGGAACATCGTCGTCGTCTTCACTGTTTACTTGACCCTGTCCTGTCACGGGCGCCGGGAGGGTGCGGGACCCCCACGGGGGCGCGGGTTGTCGGTTTTGCCTTCTCTGTAAAGCGTCAGGCTAAACATGGGATTCCCGGCTCTTTCGCTGAGGAGCCGCCTTCGGCGTGTGAGTTTGCTCACGAAGTAGAGGGCAATTCCGGCAATCCGGACGCACCCCGCAGACCGACGAAGCGGACATTGACCCCCTGAAGCGCTTATTCCGCTCCTGATCATGGCGACTGGGACACCGGACCGCACTCGGCAAGTCGCGTGCATATGCCCGAAATGGGCGAACTCGCTTTCTACGGCGGGTGATTCGCCACTCACGTGGTGTCACCTATGTCACGGCCTGGCCTACGAGCCTTGTTGGAGATCCTGTGCTGTGCTGGAATGCCACGGACCGCCGCGGGATCGAGCCGGCGCACAGGGGGCGCACAGACGCGCCGAGTGGCGGCCAGAAGGGGGAGCCAGCGCCGGTCACTCACGACCACCACGGGGGCGTTTTCAGGGCGTCCCCAGAACGCCGACACCGTGCCCCGCCGTCCAACCGACGGGGTGCCTGGTCCAGAGGTTGCGACGCTAGTGCAGGGACGTTTCAAGAGGGATGGCAACGCTTCGGCGGAGCCGGAGCCGCACGGCGGGACTGGCCCCATGAATGGCGGCCCCTCGCCCCAGCACGCCCAGAACCCGGGCCCGGCGGGCGACGGCGGTGAGCGCCCCGGGCGCCCCGGTGCGTCGGCCTCCTCCGGACCCGCGAGCCCGCCCGCCCCGGCGCTGAAGCCGCCGACGGGCCCGACCGGCCCCGGCCCGCGAATAGCCCTGCGGAACTGGCGCATCTCCACCCGACTGGTGTCGCTGCTCGCCCTCCCCGTGGTCGCGGCGACCTCGCTGGGTGCCCTGCGTATCGACCAGTCCATGGACGACATCCAGCAGCTCGACAACATGAAGCTGCTGACGGACATGACCAAGCAGGCCACCGAGCTGTCCGCCGCCCTCCAGGAGGAGCGCGACCAGTCGGCGGGCCCGCTCGCGCACGGCGGCAAGGCGACCGACTTCGCGGTCAAGGGACTTCGCGAGAAGACCGACCGGGCCAGGAAGAACTTCCTCGACAGCTCCGAGGAGATCGACAGCGCCAGCAAGGACGGCAACCTCAGTGGCGTCCGCGAGTACCTCATCCAGATCGCCACCGAGCTCGGCGACCTGGAGCAGATCCGCAAGAACGCCTACGCGGACGAGGACAACTCCACGCAGACGATCGAGGCGTACCACCGTCTGATCGAGAACCTGATCGCCCTTTCCCAGGACATGGCCGAGGCGACCAGCAACCCGGACATGATCCAGCGCACCCGTGCGCTGGCCGCGTTCTCCTCCGCCAAGGAGTACTCCTCGATCCAGCGCGCGGCCCTCGCCGCGGCGCTGCCCGCCAGCAACACCACCACCGGCAAGCTCTCCCCGAACGACCGGCTCTACGCCCAGTCGGCCTCGGAGAGCCAGAAGTCCGAGATCCGCAGCTTCAAGAGCATCTACGGCGAGGACGCCGCCGCCGAGCTGCTGAAGCCGATCGAGGACGGCGGCAACTCCACCATCAAGGCGACCGACACCTACGCGGGTCGCGCCCTGGTCTCCGCGAGCGGTCTCGCCCAGCAGGACAAGCGGTCCTACCGCGACTGGCTGGACGACAGCTCCACCAAGATCCAGCAGATGAAGAACATCGAGCACACCCTGCTCGAGGAGATGGAGCAGAAGGCCCGCGAGCTGCGCAGCGCCACCGAGCGCGACGCGATCATCTCCGGTGCGCTGATCCTCCTCGTGCTCGGTGTCTCGCTGGTCGGCGCCTTCGTCGTGGCCCGCTCGATGATCCGCTCGCTGCGCCGCCTGGAGGAGACGGCCACCAAGGTCGCCTCCGACCGTCTGCCGGAGCTGGTCAAGCAGCTGTCCGAGTCCGACCCGCAGGACGTCGACACGTCCGTGGAGTCGGTCGGTGTGCACTCCCGGGACGAGATCGGTCGGGTGGCCGCGGCCTTCGACGACGTGCACCGCGAGGCGGTCCGCCTCGCCGCCGAGCAGGCCCTGCTGCGGGGCAACGTCAACGCGATGTTCACCAACCTCTCGCGCCGCTCCCAGGGCCTCATCCAGCGTCAGCTGTCGCTCATCTCCGAACTGGAGTCCCGCGAGGCCGACCCGGACCAGCTCTCCTCGCTGTTCAAGCTCGACCACCTCGCCACGCGCATGCGCCGTAACGGTGAGAACCTCCTCGTCCTCGCCGGTGAGGAGCCCGGCCGCCGCTGGACCCGCCCGGTCCCGCTGGTCGACGTGCTCCGCGCCGCCGCCTCCGAGGTGGAGCAGTACGAGCGCATCGAGCTGGCCTCCGTGCCGACGACCGAGGTCGCCGGCCGCGTGGTCAACGACCTCGTGCACCTGCTCGCCGAGCTGCTGGAGAACGCCACCTCGTTCTCCTCGCCGCAGACCAAGGTCAAGGTCACCGGTCACGCCCTGCCCGACGGCCGGGTGCTGATCGAGATCCACGACACCGGCATCGGCCTCTCCCCCGAGGACCTCGCGGCGATCAACGAGCGGCTCGCCTCTCCCCCCACGGTGGACGTCTCCGTCTCCCGCCGCATGGGTCTGTTCGTGGTCGGCCGCCTGTCCCAGCGGCACGGCATCCGCATCCAGCTCCGCCCGTCCGACTCCGGTGGTACGACCGCGCTGGTCATGCTGCCCGTCGACGTCGCCCAGGGCGGCAAGAAGCCCCAGCCCAAGCAGGGCGGTCAGCCGCCGGTCGGCGGTGGCGGTCCGGCCGCCGCGCAGGCGGCCGCCGGTGCGGCCGCGGCCCGGCGGGCCGCCGCCGGTCAGAGCGGTGGCGCCCTCGGGGCCGGTGCGTCCGGCGCGTTCGGCGGCGGCGGGGGCCGGCTCGGTGCCGGCCAGGGCCCGCGGGCCGCACTGCCCGGCCGGGACGGCGACGCCGGCCGTCCGGCAGGTCCGGGCGGAGCGCGCGGGCCGCAGGGTCAGGGCAACTCGATGTTCGAGCAGGGTTCGCCCGCGCAGGGCCGTCCCGCTCCCGCGGGTGCCGGGTTCGGCCAGGCGCCCGGCGCACCGCAGGGTCTGCAGGCCGCGGGCACCGAGGCGCCGCAGGGCCGGGAGGGCCGCGGTGGCCGGGGCCGGCAGCAGGGCCGCCACGCCGAGCAGGGCAAGGGCCGCCGGCAGCAGCCGCAGCTGCCGCCGCGCGGCGGTCCGCGGGCCGAGCTGCCCGGCGGTGACGCGCAGCAGCAGCGCGTGCCGAGCTGGAGCGACGAGAACGCCCAGCCCCCGGTACCGCGCGCCCCGATGGACTCCCCGCGCGGGCACGAGGAGCAGGACGTCTCCCGCACCTCCGCCCTGCCGCGCGTCGACGACCGCCAGGGCCCCGGCTCGACGGCGGAGCTGCCGGCCGTGCCGTCGGCCGACTTCGGCGCTCCCCGGCACAGCAGCGGGTCGCAGGACCAGAACCAGTTCGTCCGCCCGGACGTCTTCGGCACCGGATCGGGCCGCCGAGACCCCGCGTCCACGAGCGGTCAGTTCCCGGCCCCGCAGGGCTACGACAACGGCGCGACGGGCCAGTTCCCGGCGCCGCGCCAGGACAGCGGCTCGGCCGGGCACTACGCCGGCCCGGGCCAGGACGGCAACGCGACGGGCCAGTTCCCCGCGCCGCGCCAGGACGGCGGCTCCACCGGTCAGTACCCCGCGCCGCGCCGGGACAACGGCTCCGGCCGCCCGGGGCTTCCGGGCCCGGCCACTCCGGCCGACCCGGCGGGCACCGGCCAGTTCGAGCGGCAGCAGGTCAACGGCGGGTACAACGGGTCCGACTTCGGCGCCCCGCGTCTGCCGGCCCCGCAGCCCCGGCAGGAGCCCGAGGCGCTGCCGCCGGCGACCGGCCCGGGCGACGGGCGTACGCCGCTGTACGACACGCTCGAGACCAACTGGTTCCACGGACAGCAGGGCCAGCAGGAGCAGCAGCCGCAGAACAACGGCTCGGCTCCGGCCCCGCAGCAGCCGCAGGGACCCACCGGTCCCCAGCGGTCCGCGTCCGCGAACTGGCGCACCTCGCCCAACGACGACCTCGTCCGCCAGGCCGAGCGCGTCCGCCAGCCCGCCGCGGGTGGTGTCACCACCTCCGGTCTGCCGCGCCGGGTGCCCAGGGCGAACCTCGTCCCGGGCACGGCGCAGCAGCAAACCCACCAGAGCGGTCCGCAGGTCTCACGCGCCCCCGATGACGTGCGCGGCCGGCTGACCAATCTCCGTCGGGGAATCGCACAGGGTCGTCAGGCCGGGTCCACCCAGACCGGCAGCCACCCACGGCCCACTCACCAGCAGGAGCGTTAGTTGAGCCCGATGAGCCAGGCGGCACAGAACCTCAACTGGTTGATCACCAACTTCGTGGACAACACCCCCGGGGTGTCCCACACCGTCGTCGTCTCCGCCGACGGTCTCCTCCTGGCGATGTCGGAGGGCTTCCCGCGCGATCGCGCGGACCAGCTCGCGGCCGTCGCCTCGGGCCTGACGTCGCTGACGGCGGGCGCCTCCCGGATCTTCGAGGGCGGCGAGGTGGCGCAGACGGTCGTGGAGATGGAGAGGGGATTCCTCTTCCTCATGTCCGTCTCGGACGGCTCGTCCCTGGCCGTGCTCGCGCACCCCGAGTGCGACATCGGCCTCGTCGGCTACGAGATGGCTCTCCTGGTCGACCGCGCGGGCGCGGTACTCACCCCCGACCTGCGAGCCGAACTCCAAGGCAGTCTGCTCCACTGATCCCCCCCGGCACCACCCGTCTCACCACATCACCGTCCGGCCGCCACATACCCCACACAGGCCTGGTCAGACGGCATGACTGACCGACTCAGTGTCCCGCCCGGAGGACCCATGACCCCGCCCACCGCCTCTCATGATCCGTACGCGGAGCCGTACGAGGACGAGGGCGACCAGCCGCTGGTACGGCCGTACGCCATGACCGGCGGCCGGACCCGGCCGCGCTATCAGCTCGCCATCGAGGCACTGATCAGTACGACGGCGGACCCCGCCGCGCTCATGGGACTGCTCCCGGAGCACCAGCGCATCTGCCACCTCTGCCGCGAGGTGAAGTCGGTGGCCGAGGTCTCGGCGCTGCTCAACATGCCGCTGGGCGTGGCCCGGATCCTGGTCGCGGACCTGGCGGAGGCCGGTCTCGTCGCGATCCACCAGCCGGGCGGCGACGAGGCAACCGGTGCGCCGGACGTGACACTGCTCGAAAGGGTGCTCAGTGGACTTCGCAAGCTCTGACGCGGGTCGTTCCACCACCTCCGCGAAGATCGTGGTGGCGGGCGGCTTCGGCGTGGGCAAGACCACGTTCGTCGGCGCCGTCTCGGAGATCAACCCGCTGCGCACCGAGGCCGTGATGACCTCGGCGAGCGCGGGGATCGACGACCTGACCCACACCGGGGACAAGACCACCACCACGGTGGCCATGGACTTCGGCCGTATCACCCTGGACCAGGACCTGATCCTGTACCTCTTCGGTACGCCCGGTCAGGACCGCTTCTGGTTCATGTGGGACGACCTGGTGCGCGGCGCCATCGGCGCGGTGGTCCTGGTGGACACCCGGCGCCTGGCCGACTGCTTCCCGGCCGTGGACTACTTCGAGAACAGCGGCCTGCCGTTCGTCATCGCCCTCAACGGCTTCGACGGGCAGCAGCCCTACTCCCCCGACGAGGTGCGCGAGGCGCTCCAGATCGGGCCGGACACCCCCATCATCACCACGGACGCCCGGCATCGCGCCGATGCGAAGAGTGCCCTGATCACGCTGGTCGAGCACGCGCTGATGGCACGCCTGAGGTAGCACCCAAATCTGAGGCACCATACGGAAGTTGTCGTAGATACACCGGAGCCGGCTGTGTCCTTTGACACGGTCGGCCAAGGTGTTCATAACGTTTCGGCAGAGGAATCGAGTGGTGCGGCCACGCGTCGCGCACATCCGGTCTCGCTGCGCGCACAATCGCCCCGCCTTTTGGCGGGGCTCGCTCTTTATGACCGTTTTATCTGGGGCTCAAGAGACTCTGAAAGCCCGCCCCCGACTGTTTGGAAGAGCGCAGGTCGTCGTGCTGGAATGCCTGAACTGCCCAATAGTCAATGACGTACGCGTGCGTCGATGGCCTGGTTGGGCTCTGAGACACTGCGGCACAACGTTGGTGCCGACCGCCGAGAGGTTGTTGGTCGAGTGAGGCGAAGCAAGAACAGTCCCGAGCCGTCGGCCCGGGGCAACTTCACCCCGCCGCCGCGCACAGCGGCGCCCGCCCCCGTGCCCGGTTCGGAGCCGACGGCCGCGCCCGCGAAGAGCGGTGGCCGCCTCTCCCCGCGCAACTGGCGCGTGGCGACCAGGCTGAACGCGATCCTGCTCATACCCGTGCTGGTCGGCCTCGTCATGGGCGGCTTCCAGGTGAAGAGCTCGATCGACACCTGGCAGGAGGCCGAGGACGCGGAGAACACCGCGCGTCTGGTGCAGGCCTCCCTCACCTACGCCAACGCCCTCTACAACGAGCGGGACCTCACCGCGACCCCGCTGCTGCAGGGCAAGGGCGCGAACGACCCGACCGTCGTCAAGGCCCGCGCCGCGACCGACAAGGCCGCCGACGGCTTCGACGACGCAGCCCAGAGCATGCCGGACAAGCCGGGCCTGGAGCGCCGCCTTGGCCTGTTCCGCGAGGCCGAGCCGAAGCTGAGCAAGCTGCGCGCCGCCGCCTACACCTCCCAGCTCAAGGGCGTCCAGACCCAGGAGGGCTACGTCGACGTGGCCCACCCGCTGATGGAGTTCGCCAACGAACTCGGTCTGGGCACGGGCAACATCACCAGCTACGGGCGGACGGTCTACGCGATCTCGCTGACGAAGGCGGCGCTCTCCCTGGAGCGCTCCATCGGTATGCACATGCTGGTCAAGCCGGGCCCCACGCCCAGCCAGCTCGCCAGCCAGCGCGTCGCGCTCTCCTCCTACGCCTACCTCGAGCGCATCGCCATCGAGGAGTACAAGGGCGGTGGCACCGAGGCCGACGCGGCCAAGCTGGAGCAGACCGCCCAGGACATCAAGGCCAAGGGCGCGGACCTGGCCAAGGAGGCCAAGCAGAGGGACCCCGACTACGTCCCGCCGCCCGCCAAGGTGGAGACGATGATCGGGGAGGTCGCCCGCCTCGACACCACCGACCCGGCCGCCCGCGCCGCACTCGCCGCCAAGGGCATCACCCCCGCCAACTGGTGGGCCGTGAACACCCTCAAGTTCGACGGCTACCGCCAGATCGAGTCCGACCTCGCCGACACCGCGGTGACCGAGGCCGCGCAGATCGCCGACGACGCCCAGCGTGACGCCTACATCACGGGTGCCACCGTCGTCGTCGCACTGCTCCTGGCGTTCATCCTGGCCGGCGCGGTCGCCCGCCAGATGAGCCGCTCGATGCGCCAGCTGCGCAACGCCGCCTTCGGCATCGCCGAGCAGCGCCTGCCGATGCTGGTCGACCAGCTCTCGCGCACCGACCCCGGCCGTGTCGACACCCGTGTCCAGGCCATCCCGATCACCACCACGGACGAGATCGGCGAGGTCGCCCGCGCCTTCGACCAGGTCCACCGCGAGGCCGTCCGGCTCGCCGCCGAGCAGGCCCTGCTGCGGGGCAACATCAACGCGATCTTCACCAACCTCTCGCGCCGCAACCAGTCGCTGATCGAGGGCCAGCTGACCCTGATCACCGACCTGGAGAACAACGAGGCCGACCCGGACCAGCTGGAGAACCTCTTCAAGCTGGACCACCTCGCGACCCGTATGCGCCGCAACGGCGAGAACCTCCTCGTCCTCGCCGGCGAGGAGCCCGGCCGCCGCTGGGACCAGCCGGTGCCGCTGGTCGACGTGCTGCGCGCCGCCTCCTCCGAGGTGGAGCAGTACGAGCGCATCGAGCTGTCGGGCGTGCCGGAGGCCGAGATCCACGGCCGGGCCGTGACCGACCTCGTGCACCTGCTCGCCGAGCTGCTGGAGAACGCCACGACGTTCTCCTCCCCGCAGACCAAGGTCCGGGTGACCGCGACCCGGCTGCCCGACGGCCGCGTGATGATCGAGATCCACGACAAGGGCATCGGCCTGACCGCCGAGGACTTCGCGGACATCAACCACAAGCTGGCCAACCCGCCGACCGTGGACGCCGCGATCTCCCAGCGCATGGGCCTGTTCGTGGTCGGCCGGCTGTCCGACCGGCACGGCATCCGCGTCCAGCTGCGCCCCTCGGGCGAGCAGGCGGGCACCACCTCGCTGGTCATGCTGCCGGACGCGATCACCCACGGCGGTGGCGGCGAGCAGCACGTGGACCGCGACGAGTTCACGGTCTCGCAGATCATCCCGGAGCAGAACTTCGGCGGTGAGAACTTCGGCCAGCCGATGCGCACGGCGGCCGAGCTCGGCTTCGACGACAGCCGTTACTCGGACGTCCCCGACGACATACGCGAGCTGGACCCCGTCGGCCGCTCCCTGATGCGCGAGGAGCGCAGGGCGGCCCTGGAGTCCCAGAACGACCAGCAGCCCGCCCTGCCCGGGCGGGACGGCTCCCGGGAGCAGTCCGACCCCTCCGGCTACGCCGACGAGTACCACGCGCAGCAGGGCTACGACGCCGGCCGGTCCTACGACACCGGCCAGAGCGGCTACCCGGAGCAGCAGCCCTCGGCGTACGACCGCCAGGCTCCGTACGAGGAGCAGCAGGCGCCGTACGAGGAGCAGCGGCAGACGGCGTACGACGAGCCGCAGCGGCCGGCGTACGAGGAGCAGTACTACGCGCCGAACGGCGGCCTGCCGCAGAACGACACCTTCTCGTCGAACGGCGGCTACCCGGATCCCTCCTATGCGGAGCCGGCCCAGGAGCAGTCCTCGGGTCAGGGCGCGGGTGCGGCGGAGAACTTCCCGGCGTTCGAGCAGCGGCGCTACCAGGACGACTGGCCGCAGCAGGACGGCTACCGCAACGGCTACCCGAACCAGTACCCTTCTCAGGCCCCGGAAACGGAATCTGCGCAGGCCGCTGACGCGGGTGAGCAGGACCGCGTAGGCTTCGACCGTCCGGAAACGGCCCCCTCCTCCGCCCACGCGCTGACGGACGCCGGGCTTCCCCGCCGCGGATCCACCGCGGGCGGTGCGAACGGCTCCGGCGAACGGCACGCGAGCCAGCAGCCGCCGGCCTCCTCACCGGAGAGCAACGGCGACGGCGACTGGCGCTCGGCGAACGACGAGCGCTGGCAGCAGGCCTCGCAGCTGAGGAAGCCCAAGGCGGGCGGGGTCACCTCCTCCGGCCTGCCGAGGCGGGTACCCAAGGCCAACCTGATCGAGGGTGCCGCCGAAAGCACCCCCCAGGGAGGCCCACAGGTCTCCCGCGCCCCGGAGGACGTCCGGGGCAGGCTGAGCAACCTGCGCCGGGGCGTCCAACGCGGACGCAGCGCAGGCAGTGAAACGAACGGCCAGGGCTTCGGTCCTGACAGCACCTACAACCAGGAGCGTTAGTGTGAGCCCGATGAGCCAGGCGGCACAGAACCTGAACTGGTTGATCACCAACTTCGTGGACAACACCCCGGGGGTGTCCCACACGGTGGTGGTCTCCGCCGACGGACTCCTTCTGGCGATGTCCGAAGGCTTTCCCCGCGACCGCGCCGACCAGCTCGCGGCCGTCGCCTCCGGTCTGACGTCTCTGACGGCAGGCGCGTCCCGGATCTTCGAGGGCGGCAGCGTGAACCAGACGGTTGTGGAGATGGAACGGGGATTCCTCTTCATCATGTCCATCTCCGACGGCTCCTCGCTCGCGGTTCTCGCACATCCGGAGGCGGACATCGGCCTCATCGGGTACGAGATGGCCCTGTTGGTGGACCGAGCGGGTACGGTCCTCACCCCGGACCTTCGTGCGGAGCTCCAGGGCAGCCTGCTCAACTAACAGACGGACGGTGCGTTTTGGCGTCCCGGGGCCGTAAGGTCTTGGGACGCGGCTCCACAGCGATGGGTGCCAGGCACAGTCGGAGGAGGAGAAAGTGGCAACACCCCCAGGCGGTTCGTCGGGCAACTGGTCGTACGACCCTGCCCAGGGTCACGGCGACGGTCAGAACCCGAACCGTTACAACTTCCCCTCCGCGCCCAGCCACCGGCAGCCGTACGCGCCCCAGGGCCCCGGCCCGTCGCCGTACGACCAGCCGCCGGCTCCGCGCATCCAGCCCGTGCAGCCGCAGCGCCGCACCCCCGAGCCGGCGCCCGCTGGGGCGTCGAACAACCCGTTGGTGCGTCCGTACGCCATGACCGGCGGCCGGACTCGCCCGCGCTACCAGCTCGCCATCGAGGCGCTGGTGCACACCACCGCGCAGCCGCACCAGATGCAGGGCCAGTTGCCCGAGCATCAGCGGATCTGCAACCTCTGCCGGGAGATCAAGTCGGTCGCCGAGATCTCGGCGCTCCTGACGATCCCTCTCGGCGTGGCCAGGATCCTCGTCGCCGACTTGGCGGAGGCGGGACTGGTCGCCATCCATCAGCCCGGCGGCGACGAGAACGCCGGCGGCCAGCCAGACGTGACACTGCTCGAAAGGGTGCTCAGTGGACTTCGCAAGCTCTAGCGGAGGGCCTTCCCGCTCCACCACGTCCGCGAAGATCGTGGTGGCTGGCGGCTTCGGCGTGGGCAAGACCACGTTCGTCGGCGCCGTCTCGGAGATCAATCCGCTGCGCACAGAGGCCGTCATGACGTCCGCTTCGGCGGGGATCGACGACCTCACCCACACCGGGGACAAGACCACCACCACGGTGGCCATGGACTTCGGCCGTATCACCCTGGACCAGGACCTGATCCTGTACCTCTTCGGTACGCCCGGTCAGGACCGCTTCTGGTTCATGTGGGACGACCTGGTGCGCGGCGCCATCGGCGCGATCGTGCTGGTCGACACGAGGCGTCTCGCCGACTGCTTCCCGGCCGTCGACTACTTCGAGAACTCGGGTCTGCCGTTCGTCATCGCGCTGAACGGCTTCGACGGCCAGCAGCCGTACACCCCGGACGAGGTCCGGGAGGCGCTGCAGATCGGCCCGGACACGCCCATCATCACGACGGACGCCCGGCATCGGGCCGATGCGAAGTCGGCGCTGATCACGCTGGTCGAGCACGCGCTGATGGCGCGACTGCGCTGATCCGACCCGTGGGACAGCCCCCGGCGGCCTCTGGGCTGCCGGGGGCTGTCGCGTTGCCGGGTGCGGGGGGGCGGGCTGGTCGCGCCCGCGCGGCGGAGCCGCACAGTGATGCAGCCCCGCGCCCCAAGAAAGAAGGCCCCTCTGCGAGGGGCCTTCTTTGTGGTTCTGCGTTCAGCGCCAGCTGTGCGGGGCGCGGAAGCCGGGCTCGCGTTCCAGACGGCGCCAGCCGGCCTTCACGCGGCCGCGGTGGGCCGGGGCCGGGTCCGTGGGGCGGGCGGCGGCGCGGGCCAGGAGGATCGCCGTGATGGCGGCGACCTCCTCGGGCTCGGCGTGGCCCTTCTCGACGCGGATGTCAGGGGTGTCCATGGGTGTCAGTCTCCGTGGCTGAGATGTCCGCCGGGTTACTGCGGCGGGTTGCCGTGCTTGCGGGACGGCAGATCGGCGTGCTTGGACTGGAGCATCGCGAGGGAGCGGATGAGGATCTCGCGGGTCTCGGCGGGGTCGATGACGTCGTCGACCAGGCCGCGCTCGGCCGCGTAGTAGGGGTGCATGAGCTCGGACTTGTACTCCTTGACCATGCGGGCGCGCATGGCCTCGGGGTCCTCCGCCTCGGCGATCTGGCGGCGGAAGATGACGTTCGCGGCGCCCTCCGCTCCCATGACGGCGATCTCGTTGGTCGGCCAGGCGTAGGTGAGGTCCGCACCGATGGACTGGCTGTCCATGACGATGTACGCACCTCCGTAGGCCTTCCGCAGGATCAGGGAGATCCTCGGCACGGTCGCGTTGCAGTAGGCGTAGAGGAGCTTCGCGCCGTGGCGGATGATGCCACCGTGCTCCTGGTCGACGCCCGGCAGGAAGCCGGGGACGTCCAGAAGAGTGATGATCGGGATGTTGAAGGCGTCGCACATCTGTACGAAGCGGGCCGCCTTCTCGGAGGCCTCGATGTCCAGGACGCCCGCCAGCGACTGGGGCTGGTTCGCCACGATGCCGACCACCTGGCCGTCCATCCGGCCCAGCGCGCAGATGATGTTGCGGGCCCAGCGCTCGTGGACCTCCAGGTACTCGCCGTCGTCGACGATCTCCTCGATGACCTTCGCCATGTCGTACGGCCGGTTGCCGTCCGCCGGGACCAGGTCGAGCAGCACGTCCGAGCGGCGGTCGACCGGGTCGGAGGCCTCCGCGCGGGGCGGGTTCTCGCGGTTGTTCTGCGGGAGCAGGGACAGGAGGTAGCGCACCTCGGCGATGCACGTTTCCTCGTCGTCGTAGGCGAAGTGGCAGACGCCGCTGGTCTCGGCGTGCACGTCGGCGCCGCCGAGGCCGTTCTGCGTGATCTCCTCACCGGTGACCGCCTTGACGACGTCCGGGCCGGTGATGAACATCTGCGAGGTCTCGCGGACCATGAAGACGAAGTCGGTCAGGGCGGGGCTGTAGGCCGCGCCGCCCGCGCACGGGCCGAGCATCACCGAGATCTGCGGGATCACGCCCGAGGCCTTGGTGTTGCGCTGGAAGATGCCGCCGTAGCCGGCGAGGGCGGAGACGCCCTCCTGGATGCGGGCGCCGGCGCCGTCGTTCAGGGAGACCAGGGGGGCACCGGCCGCGATGGCCATGTCCATGATCTTGTGGATCTTGGTGGCGTGGGCCTCGCCCAGCGCGCCGCCGAAGATGCGGAAGTCATGGGCGTAGACGAAGACCGTGCGGCCCTCCACCGTGCCCCAGCCGGTGATCACACCGTCGGTGTACGGCTTCTTGGTCTCCAGGCCGAAGCCCGTGGCCCGGTGCCGGCGCAGCTGCTCGACCTCCCGGAAGGAGTCCGGGTCGAGAAGAAGGTCGATGCGCTCGCGCGCGGTCAGCTTGCCCTTGGCGTGCTGCGCCTCGGTCGCCTTCTCGCTCGGTCCGGCCACCGCCTGCGCACGGATCTCGTGCAGTTCGGCCACGCGTCCGCGCGCGTCGGTCGGCTCACCCGGCGCCTCATCCAAAACGGTCATGTAGCGACCTTACGAAGAGAACCGGGGAATGCGGGCCGTCGACTCCTCACAGTCTCCGGCGTGTTTTCCTGGTAGCCCTGAACAGAACCAGGGCGGGGTGCAGGCTTTTCGACTGCTCAGAGGGCCTGCGGCTTGTAGGGGTCACACAAGCGGCTCAGTCGAGGGACACCTCACACCGATGGGTGCCGCATGCCGTCCCCGGGGTGAATCCGAGCCTCAGTCGAGGGCTTGTCGAGAGCACCTCGACCGTGTCGTCCGCGTGGAGCACCCGGCGGACCGGACGGTCCCAGACGATCTCCAGGCGCTCGCCCGTACGGGGCGGCTCGCTGACGCAGAGCGTAGCGCGGCGGCCCCGGCGGACCGTCAGCACGCTCGCTCCGGCGGAGGCGGTGAGGGGGCCCGCCGTGCCGGGCCGCCAGAAGTTCGCGGCCAGCACGCCGAGGGAGGGCACCCGGACCGCCTGCCGGGCGGCGTCGTTGGCGAGGACGGACAGCCAGCGGTGGCGCCGGGCGGCGCGGCGTGCGACTGCGCGGCGGGACGCCCCGGGCATCAGGACGTAGGCGTAGGAGGCGTCCCGGGGGTCGGTGCCGTGGTCGAGCCAGAGGGTCTGCCAGCGGCGGGTGCGGCGCTCGTCGGTGCCGCCGGTGTTGATGTCGGACCAGGCGCCCGTGCGGTCCTCGCGCAGGGTCTCCGGCTCGCCGTCGAGCAGCACCCAGCCGCCGTGGTCCTCCAGGTGGGCCCAGTGCGGGCCCTGGACGAAGCGCTGGGCGCCGTTCTCGCCGAGGTTGCGGTTGTCGACGACCGTCTCGACGGGGACGCCGTCGGCGCAGCTGATCCCGGCGCCCAGGCAGACCACCGCGTCCGCCAGGCAGAACCAGGACTTGCGGGCCTGGAGCGTGGAGCCGAGGCCCTTGAGGTGCTGGCCGAGGGCCGCGTAGGTGCCGTCGGTGGTGCCGCCGACCCAGCGGGCGTCGGGGCGGGCGGTGCCCCACTCGCCGCCCTCCCGGTCGGCCAGGCGCCGGGTCGAGACGGTGGTGCCGGGCAGGCGGTACGGATCAACGGTGGGCCAGTACCAGTCGGTGTACTGGTCGCTCGCGCCGGACCACCAGCTGACCATGCCAGCGCCGGTGTGCCAGCCGCGCGGGTTCTCGCCGTTGCCGCACTCGTAGTGGGCGATGCGGTCGCTGGCCATGGCGATGTTCAGGGTGAAGCCGGGGCCGCGGTGGACGGCGCGGTCCATGGCGGCGAAGAGGTGGTGCCCGGCGGGTTCGGGAGCGGCCGGGGCGGGTGAGGCGGCGACGGCGTGCAGCCGGGCGAGGTCGGCCACACCGAACTGGGGTGCCGTCAGGACCGGGGTCACCGTGTCCCGTTCGATCCAGCCCTTGATCAGGGCGTGCCAGCGGTCGCGTTCCGCGGGGCTCGCGCCGGCCGCGAGCAGGGCGACGGCGGCGATGAGCCGGTGGCCGTGGTAGTGGTCGCTGCGCAGGATCCCGCGGTCGTCGGAGGTGAGGTGGCCGCGGCTGACGGCACGGCCGTTGACGCTGTCCATGACCAGGCCGTCGTGGAGGAGCGGCGCGTAGGCGCGTTCGACGCTGTCGAGGACGATCTGCCGGCGCGGGTCCGTGACCTCCCAGTCCGATCCGGCGAGCAGGGCGAAGAGCCGGGCGAGGCCGTCGAGGAGGACCTGGCCGTAGGTGCCCGAGTAGGCGACCCAGGTGTGCTGGACGAAGGAGCCGTCGGCATGGAGGCCGTCGCCCAGGGTGACGTACGGGAAAACCGGGGAGAGCGCGTCGCGGGCGAGGGCGATCTTGGCGGGGGTGCGGCCGAGGATGCCGCGCAGGGCGACGGAGCGGCACAGGTCGACGCGGTTGGCGCCGGTGGAGGTGCCGGTGTAGTCGCCGAGGGCCGTGTCGGGCACGAAGTGGTCGACGGCGGCGCAGGCGGCCCGGACGCGGGCGTCGCCCGCCTCCTCGTGGAGGGCGGCGGTGATGTCCAGCAGCAGGCGCGGGCTGCCGATCTGCCACTCCCACCAGTTGCCGTAGCGGGTGGTGGAGGGGTTGTAGACGGTGGCCGAGAGGTGGTCGAGGCCGCGCAGGACGTCGGCCAGCAGGCCCGGGTCGGCGGTCGAGCCGGTGCCGGGCTGGGCCCAGGCCTGGGTCATGGTCCACAGCCGGCCGTAGCTGAGGGTGATGCCGGCCGGCGGGTCGAAGGGCCGCCCCGGCCAGAGGGAGCCGGGCGCGGGGCTCATGGTGGCGCGCAGCGCGCGGGCGAGCGTGCCGGTCTCGGCGAGCCGGGAGGCGTAGGGCGGTGCGGCCGGGTCGTAGCCGTCGCCGAGGGTGATGGCGAGCCAGCGCCGGCGGAGGGCGTCGTAGGGGTCGCCGGAGTCGCCGTCCGCGCCGCCCGCGCCCGTGTCCGGGGCAGCGGGAGCCGCCGCGCCGGTCGCAGCCAGGGCCGCCGCCAGCAGCAGGGCGCGGCGACTGGGGCGAAGGGGCGCGGCGGCCCGGGCCGTGCGGCGGGCGAGGACGCGGCGCTGGGGAGTCATGCCCCTGCCCTACCACGCCCGGGCGGTCACCTGAACGGATGATTCGGCCGGAGTGCCCGGACGGCGCAACGGGCCGCGGCGGCGGGGGCCGGTCAGCCGAAGCGGTTCAGCAGGCGGCGGTACAGCCGCGGGGCGAGGCCGCGGACGCGGGCCGGGAGGGTCAGCCAGCCGGGGACGTGGGCCTCGTCGCGGCCCTGGCGTACGGCCGCCAGGACCGCGTCGGCGACGCTGCCGGGCGGGACGGGGCGGGGGTGGGAGCGGTCGTAGGGCTTGCCGCGGCGGGTGAAGAAGGCCGTGTCGACGGGACCGGGCACGACGAGGGTCACGCCCACGCCGGTCCCGCGCAGTTCCTGGCGCAGCGCCTCGGCGAAGGCGGCCAGGCCGGCCTTGGCGGCGGAGTACACGGCTTCCTCCCGTACGCCGACGCTGCCCGCGATGGAGCCGATCAGCACCACCCGGCCCCGGCCGGCCGCGATCATGGTGGGCAGCACCTCGCGCACGAGGTGGAGGGTGGCGTTGAGATCCAGGCTGATCACCCGGTCGATGTCGGTGTGCGGCATGGTGGTGAAGGGGCCCGCCCAGCCGATGCCCGCCCCGGCGACCAGGAGGTCGACGCGCCCGGTCGTGTGCAGCGCGGACTGGGCCAGCAGACGCGGTCCGCCCGGGGCGGCGAGGTCGGCGGGCAGGACCACGGCCGAGGTGCCGGACGCCGTCAGTTCCAGGCGGTGCCGGTCCCGTCCGCTCAGCAGCAGCTGCCAGCCGTCCATGGCGAGGCGCCGTGCCGTGGCCGCCCCGATGCCCGAGGAGGCCCCGGTGACGAGGGCCACGCGCCGGTCCAGACGCCGCTGGGGACCGTGCTCGCGCACCCGGGCGGGGGCCGCGGGACGGGGTCGGGGGTTGCCCGCCGGTGGGTCGTGGGCCGGGCCGGAGCCGGTGAGTGTCACGAGTCGGTCTCCCTGCGCTGTGCGTTGCGTTCGCCGTGGACTCGTCTTCCTGTACGCGGATCCTCCCGGGGACTCCCCGGGGACCCCTCGAAGCGGAATTTCTCCTTCCAGGACACCGCCACCGCGGGGCCGTGCGCCAGTGCTGGGGCGTTCCCGTGGCACCGGCTCATCCGATCCGATGTGCGCCGTGCCGTGCGCGACCGCGGGCCGGGCCGGTCGGCGGGCGGATGCGGCAGGACCACTCCTACGGGCCGCGCGGTGCCGCCAGGCGGCGGTATGGGGCGCACGCGGCGGGGCCGCGCGGGGTTACGTAGGGAGCATCCCCGTGTCCGGTACGGCTTCCCGTGGCGAGGTGTCCATGCGTGTACTGCTCGTCCACCCGAGCGCCCTGATGTACTCCGAGATCTTCCTGCGGCTCGAACCCCTGGGCCTCGAACGGGTCGCGGGCGCCGCCCGCGAGGCCGGCCACGAGGTGCGGGTCGTCGACCTCCAGGTGCTGAGCCTCGATTCGCTGTGGGCCGAGGTGCGCTCGTTCCGTCCTGAGGCGCTCGGCATCTCGCTCAACTACCTGGCGAACATCCCCGAGGCCATCGACCTGGCCGCCGAGGTGAAGCAGGCCGTGCCGGGCTGCTTCGTCTTCCTGGGCGGGCACAGCGTCTCCTTCGTCGCCGAGGAGGTGCTGGAGCAGGCCGAGGGCGCGGTCGACGCGGTGGTGCGCGGCGAGGGCGAACCGGCGATCGCGCCCCTGCTGGAGGCGGTCCGGGACGGCGGCGTGCAGGACGTGCCCGGGATCGTCACGACCGCCGGCCGGGGCCCGGCCCCGCTGATGCTGCACAGCATCGACGAGCCGCTGCCCGCGCGGGACCTGATGCGCTCCCGCCGGCGCTACTTCATCGGCGAGCTCGACCCGTGCGCCTCCATCGAGTTCACCCGCGGCTGCCCCTGGGACTGCTCGTTCTGCTCGGCGTGGACCTTCTACGGCCGCAGCTACCGCAAGGCGTCGCCGGAGGCGGCGGCCGACGACCTGCAGAACATCAGGGAGCCGAACGTCTTCATCGTCGACGACGTGGCCTTCATCCGCCCCGAGCACGGGAACGCGATCGCCGCGGAGGTGGAGCGGCGCCGCATCCGCAAGAGCTACTACCTGGAGACCCGCAGCGACGTCCTGCTGCGCCACCCCGAGGTGTTCGAGCGGTGGGCGCGGCTGGGGCTGGAGTACATGTTCCTCGGGATGGAGGCCATCGACGCGGAAGGGCTGGAGCTGTACCGCAAGCGGGTCAGCCCGGACGAGAACCTCCGCGCCCTCCAGGTCGCCCGCCGCCTCGGCATCAAGGTCGCCATCAACCTCATCGTGGACCCGGCCTGGGACGAGGAACGCTTCCGGGTGGTACGGGAGTTCGCGATGGCGGTGCCGGAGATCGTGCACTTCACGGTGATGACGCCGTACCCCGGCACGGAGATCTGGCACACCGAGTCGCGGCGCCTGACCACCCGCGACTACCGCCTCTTCGACATCCAGCACGCGGTGGTGCCCACCACGCTCCCGCTGGAGCGCTTCTACGAGGAACTGGTCCGCACCCAGGCCGTCATCAACCGCAAGCACCTGGGCCTGCGCACCGCCTTCGGCGCGGCCCGGGTGCTGGGCCGCAACCTGCTGCACGGGCAGACCAACTTCGCGCGCATGCTGTGGAAGTTCAACCAGGTCTACAACCCGCGCCGGCAGTTCGCCGACCACAGCATGCCGGTGCGCTACGAACTGCCGCTGCCGCAGCGCCTCGACGTCGGCGACCGGCGGCGGCTGTACGTGCACACCCGGGGCGCGTCCCCCGGCGCGCCCTCCCGCCGGGCCACCGAGTAGCACCGCCGGACCGGCATGCCGATCGCGGTCGCGGCCTCCCTCGCCGCCGGCGTGTGCTTCGCCGTGGCCGGTGTGCTCCAGCAGTGGGCGGCGGGCGCCCGCCCGGACACGGAGGCGCTGTCGCCGCGGCTGCTGGGCCGGCTGGCCCGCGACCGGGTGTGGCTGACCGGCATCGGCCTGGCCGTGGTGGCCTACGGCTTCCAGTCGCTGGCGCTCGCGTACGGGCCGCTGAGCCTGGTGCAGCCGCTGATCGTCGCCGAACTGGTCTTCGCCGTACCGCTGTCGGCCCGGCTGCGCCGGATGCGGCTGGGGCGCCGCGAGTGGTTCGGCACGCTGGCGGTGGCGGCCGGGCTGGCACTGGCCCTGGTCTCGGCCAGGCCGCACGGTGGCCGTCCGGACGCGGCGGACGCGCTGTCCTGGCTGCTGGTGCTGGGCGCGGGCGCCGGGCTGGTGTGCGGTGCGCTGGCGGCGGCACGGCTGCTGTCCGGCCCGTGGCGGGCCTCGGCGACGGCGCTGGCGGCCGGGGTGGTGATGGGCACCCAGTCCGTCCTCCTCGCGGCGACGGTGGACCGCCTGCGCCACGGCCTGCTCGCCGCCCTCACGGCCTGGCAGACCTACGCCCTCGTCCTCGCGAGCGTCTGCGGCCTGCTCCTCATCCAGAGCGCGTTCCAGCAGGGCCCGCTGGCGGCGAGCATGACGGTGCTGGACGCCACGGAGCCGGTGGTCGCCGTGACGGTGGGCACCGCGGTGTTCGGCGAGTCGATCCACACGGGCTGGCCGGTGTCGGCGGTGACGGTGGCGGGACTGGCGCTGGTCGTCGCGGGCATCGCGAGCCTGGACTCGTCACCGCTGATCGCCGCGCTGCGGGGGCGGGGGGCCGGGGAGGCGGGGAGGCGGGGGTGAGGAGCCGGGGCGGGGGGGGCCGACGAGCCGCGCGTGGCGGAGGGCGTCGCGCAGCCAGCCCGTCTGCACCGCCCGGCCACGGTCTCAGTGACCCGGCTCCCGTGCCCGGGGCCCTCTCAGGTACGGCCTCTGCCCCTGCCCCCGGCCCGCTCGACCGCGTCCCCGCGCAGGCTCCTCGGCACACCGCTGTGCCGAAGGGGCGCGTCCCTCACCTCCTCCCCGCGCTCTCCCCGCGTCGGGACGGGACGCGGGGGAGCCAGACGGGCAGGAGGTCCTCCGCCAGTACGCGGTCCCAGGAGGGGTGGGTCTCGCGGGCCGTGGTGGCCGCGCGGCGGCGCAGGGCCGTCAGCAGGCGCGGCCGGTCGACGAGCGCGCCCAGGGCGTCCGCCCACTCCCCCGGGTCGTCGTGGCGTACGACGACGCCGTCACGGCCCGGCGCGGTGAGCCAGTGCGTGGTGTGCGCGCCCTCGGGCAGCACGACCGCGAGGCCGCTCGCCATGGCCTCGGCGACGACGTTGCCGCTGGTCTCGGTGCGCGACGGGAACGCGAAGACGTCGCAGCCCGCGTACACCCGGGCCAGCCGGTCCTGCGGGAGCGGGCCGAGCAGGCTGACGCCGTCGCCGAGAAGGGCGCCGACGGACTCCGTCTCCGCGCCCGCACCGGCCATGACGAGGTGCGCGGCCCGGCCCCGTTCGCGCAGCAGCCGCATGCTCTCGGCCAGCAGCGGCACGCCCTTCGTCGCGTCGACCCGCCCCGCGAACAGCACCAGCGGACGGTCGGACGGCACGCCGTACTCCCGGACGAGCCGGGCGCGTGCCGCCGGGTCGGGGCGGAAGCGGTCGTGGTCGATGCCCCGGCGCAGCAGGCCGACCCGGTGCGGTCCGAGCGTACGGGCGAGTTCCCGGCGGCCCGCCGGAGTCGGGACCAGCACCCGTTCGCAGCACTCCAGGAGCCGGCCCTGCCGCCGGCGCAGCCAGGTCTCCGCGTGGTCCGCCAGGAAGCCGCCCGCCGCCGGGGGGTCCCCGGGCAGCCACCGGCCGGCCAGATAGCGGACGTAGACCGAGGCCAGCCGCGGCACGTCGGTGTGCACGGAGCCGAGCAGCCGGGGCTGCGGGGCGGCGGTGCGGGCGCGCCGCCGGGCGAGACGGACGGCGGTGGTGGCGTAGGCGAAGCAGTGCGTGAGGTGCCAGACGTCGTGGCGCGGCAGCAGGGCGGCGAGCCGGGGGTGGTACGGGACCAGGTCGGTGATGTCCTCGGCGCCGTCGGCCGAGGTGAGGGCGCCCGTGCCGAGCACCGGGCGGAGCATGGCGAGGCGCACGTGGGGGGAGAGGACCTCGACCCGTTCGCGTTCGCCGAGGAAGTAGACGGTCAGGTCGAGTCCGCGCCGGGCGTCGGCCGGCAGCCGGGAGGCGCTCCGGGCGAAGTGCTCCCAGCACTTCACATGGCCGCCCGAGGGGCCGCCGCGCAGGAGCTCGACCAGTACCGCGACCGAGGTCACGGGCCCCGGGTACCACCCGGGCCGCGGGTCCAACCGCGACACCCCCGCAGAACTGTTGAAAGTTGAACGGAATAGGTCTACGGTGGGACCCGTTAAGAAGTTCAACGTTCAACTTACTCCCCGAAGGAGCACGACATGAGCATCTTCAGCCGCAAGGACACCGCGACCGCCCCCGCCCCCACCGCCGCCGCGAACCCGGACCTCGCCGCCCTGACCGGCGACTACACGATCGACCCCGCGCACTCGACGCTCGGCTTCACCGCCCGGCACGCCATGGTCACCAACGTCAAGGGCAGCTTCCAGGAGTTCTCCGGGACGCTCCACCTCGACGGCACCGACCCCTCGCGGTCCACGGCCTCCCTGGACGTCGTGATGGACAGCATCGAGACCGGCAACGCCGACCGTGACGGCCACCTCAAGAGCGCGGACTTCTTCAAGGCGGACGAGTTCCCGGCCATGACGTTCCGCTCCACCGGGGCGGAGGACCTGGGCGGCGGCGACTACCGGATCACCGGCGACCTGACGATCCTCGGCACCACCCGCCCGCTCTCCATCGACCTGGAGTTCAACGGCGCCGCGAAGGACCCGTTCGGCAACGAGCGCGTGGGCTTCGAGGGCAAGGCGGAGATCCTGCGCTCCGACTGGGGCCTGACCTGGAACGCCGCGCTGGAGACCGGTGGCGTCCTGGTCTCCGACAAGATCAAGCTGAGCTTCGACATCTCCGCGATCCGCACCGCGTGAGCCGGCGGCGTCCGGCCCGGTGACCTCGCACCGGGCCGGACTGGCCGGATCGTGCCCCTTGCGTGAGAACCGTCGGCCTTCCCATAATCCAGCAGCAGAATTTTGACCAGTCCATGCCAGTACATGGACGTTCTTTTTTCCCATGCTGCTGTCATGTGCTCGTCAATCTGATGTCTCGGTTGCACCTCCCCAGTCAACCCCCCACGGAAGGCATCACGTTGAAGAGACTCCTCACCGCGCTCAAGAGATGCGCGGTCCTCGGCGCCGCCGCTCTCGCGATCGTCAGCCTCCAGCCCGTCTCCGCGGCACAGGCCGCCCCCTCGCCCGTCGTCGGCGGAACCCGCGCCGCACAGGGCGAGTTCCCGTTCATGGTGCGGCTGTCCATGGGCTGCGGCGGCGCGCTCTACACCCAGCAGATCGTGCTCACCGCCGCGCACTGCGTGGGCCGGTCCGGCGCCAACACCGGCATCACGGCCACCGCCGGGGTCGTCGACCTCCAGTCGACCAGCGGCCGGGTCCAGGTCCGCTCCACGAAGGTGCTGCGCGCGCCCGGCTACAACGGCACCGGCAAGGACTGGGCGCTCATCAAGCTCGCCCAGCCCATCAACCTGCCGACCCTGAAGATCGCCACCACCGCGCAGTACAACACCGGTGACTTCACCGTCGCCGGCTGGGGCGCGAACCGCGAGGGCGGCTCCCAGCAGCGCTACCTGCTGAAGGCGACCGTGCCCTTCGTCAGCGACGCCGCCTGCAAGGCCTACGGCGGCCTCTACAGCGGTCTCGTCGCCGGCGAGGAGATCTGCGCCGGCTTCGACGCGGGCGGCGTGGACACCTGCCAGGGCGACTCCGGCGGCCCGATGTTCCGCAAGGACAACGCCGGCGACTGGATCCAGGTCGGCATCGTGAGCTGGGGCGAGGGCTGCGCCCGGCCCGAGGCCCCCGGCGTGTACACGGAGGTCTCGGCCTTCGCCTCCGCGATCGCCTCGGCGGCCGCCACTCTCTGAACCGCTCCACGGCTCCCGGGCCCGGCACCGGTCGGTGCCGGGCCCGTTCCGCGCGGCGCCCCGCCGGACCCCAACTTCTCTCCTGACGCAGCCACTTGGGCAGATCTGCTCCCTGGGGTCCGGGCGCGGAGCACGCCGAGCAAGGGGACCGGGTTCGTCCCGTCGGAGTCGGTCATGGCGCCACCGCAGGGCCGCACCAGGACAGGTGCTGTCCCCTAAGGGCGTGCGAGCAGCGCGGCCGCCTGGTCGCGGGCGTGGGTGAGGGCGTCCGGGAAGACGCCCAGGCCGTGCGCGACGAGGGCTCCCTCGTGCAGCAGCATCAGCGTGCGGGCCAGCGAGTCCGCCGACCCGGGCGCGATGTCCGCGGCGAGCTGCGCGAACAGGGCGAGCATCCAGCGCTTCTGCCCCGTGATGACCGCGTGGGCCGGATGCGCGGGGTCGCTGATCTCCGCGTGGGCGTTGACCATGCTGCAGCCCTTGGGGCTGAGTTCCTCCGCCCAGGAGCGGGAGGCGTCGAAGACGGCGAGGACGCGCTCGCGCGGGTCCGGCCCCGCCGCGTCGAGGTGCCCGGCGAGGAACGCCCGCCAGCGCTCGTCGCGTCCCGCGAGGTACTCCACGACGACCTGCTCCTTGGAGCCGAACCGGTCGTAGAGCGTCTTCTTGGTCACGCCGGCCTCGGCGGCGATGAGGTCGACCCCGACGGCGTGGATCCCGCGCTCGTAGAACAGCCGGGTGGCGGCGTCCACGACGCGGCGGGCCGCGGGGGTCAGCATGACCCGGCGGGGGCTCGGTTCGGCGGCGGTACCCATGACGCCCACTATACCGATCTGTATAGTGGCCGGAGAACAGGTATACCGATCTGTCTACTGGGTGTGATGCCGTGAACATCCTGCTCTCCCTCGCCTTCGTCCTGTGCTGGAGTTCCGGCTTCATCGGGGCCAAGCTCGGCGCGGGCAGCGCGTCCGCGATCACGGTGCTGATGTGGCGGTTCCTGCCGCTGGCCGTCGTCCTCCTCGCCGTCGCCGTGGTGCTGCGCGGAGCCTGGCGGGGGCTCACCGCCCGGGACGTGACCCGCCAGGCGGTCATCGGCGTGCTGTCGCAGAGCGGCTATCTGCTCAGCGTCTACCACGCGATCCAGCTCGGCGTCTCCAGCGGCACGACCGCCCTGGTCGACGGCGTGCAGCCGCTGGTCGCCGGGGCCCTCGCGGGGCCGCTGCTCGGGCAGTACGTGTCGGGCCGGCAGTGGGCCGGGCTGGCCCTGGGGCTGAGCGGCGTCGCCCTGGTCACCCTGGCCGACGCGGCGGCGGGCCACGGCGTGGCCTGGTGGGCGTACACCGTCCCGCTGCTCGGCATGCTCGCGCTGGTCGCGGCGACGTTCCTGGAGAGCCGGTCCCCGGTGCGGGTCGCGCCCTCGGTTTCGCTGACGATCCACTGCGTCACCAGCGCGGTCCTCTTCAGCGCCCTGGCGCTGGCCGCCGGGGCCGCTGCGCCTCCCGCCGAGGGCGGTTTCTGGCTGGCCGTCGCCTGGCTGGTGGGCCTGTCCACGTTCGGCGGGTACGGGCTGTACTGGCTCATCCTGGAACGCTCGGGCGTCACCAGGGTCAACACGCTGATGTTCCTCATGGCCCCCGTGACGGCCGTCTGGGGCGCGCTGATGTTCGGCGAGCCGTTCGGGTTCAGGACCGCCGCCGGGCTGGCCGTCTGCCTGGCGGCCGTCGTGGTCGTGCACCGGGGCGGCGGACGGGGGGACCCCGGGCTGACCGCCGCCCGGGGCGGGCGCCGGGAAAACCACTGGACCCGGTCACCCGGGCGCGCCTAACGTGCCGTCCGTGTCCAGCCCCGAAGCGTCCAGACCACGGCCACCGGCTCTCCGGTGGCTGTCCGTGACGCCGATGCCGGGCCGCTGAGGCCCGCTCGCTCCGCTGCCGGTGCGCCGTCCGACGTGTTCTGATCCGTCGTCGACTTACGGGTGCGGAGTTCCTTCATGCCGTTCGCTGTCTTCTTGCTGGGCCTTGCCGTGTTCGCGCAGGGCACGTCCGAGTTCATGCTGTCCGGGCTGGTGCCGGGCATCGCGCGGGACCTGGGGGTCTCCGTCCCCGCCGCGGGGGCGCTGACCTCCGCCTTCGCCGTGGGGATGGCCGTCGGGGCGCCGCTCGTCGCCGGGCTCGCCCGGCGCTGGCCGCGGCGCGGTGCGCTGCTGGCGTTCCTCGTCGTGTTCCTCGCCGCGCACGTCGTGGGCGCTCTCACGGACCGTTTCGCGGTGCTGCTGGCCACCCGGGTGGTGGCGGCGCTCGCCGGGGCCGGTTTCCTCGCCGTCGCCCTCGTCGCCGCCGTGGGCATGGTCCCGGCCGACGCGAAGGGCCGGGCGACGTCGGTGCTGCTGGGCGGGGTGACGCTGGCCTGCGTGGCCGGGGTGCCGGCCGGGGCGGTGCTGGGCTCGCTGTGGGGGTGGCGGACGGCGTTCTGGGCCGTGGCGCTGGTGTCGCTGCCCGCGCTGGTGGCGGTGGCGCGGTCCGTGCCGGGTGGCGCGGCCGGGGGCACGGCACCCGCGCTGCGCGGTGAGCTGCGGTCGCTGCGCGATCCGCGGCTGCTCGTCACCCTGCTCCTGGGCTGCCTCGTCAACGGCGCGACCTTCTGCACCTTCACCTATCTCGCGCCGCTGGTCACCGAGGTGACAAGGCTCGACCGCGGCTGGGTGCCCGGGGTGCTCGCGCTGTTCGGCGCCGGGTCGTTCGCGGGCGTGACCGTCGCGGGCCGCTTCGCCGACCGGCGTCCCGTGACCTTCCTGGCCTGCGGGGGCGTCGCGGTGGGGGTGGGCTGGTGCCTGCTGGCCCTCGGCGCCGGGCACCCGGTCCCGGTGCTGGCGCTGGTCCTCGCGCAGGGGGCGCTGTCGTTCGGCGTCGGCGCGACGCTGATCTCCCAGGCCCTGTACGCGGCGCCCGGGGCACCGACGCTGGCCGGCGGCTTCGCCACGGCCGCGTTCAACGTGGGCGCCGCGGTGGGTCCGTGGGCCGGCGGCACGGCGATCGACGCCGGTCTCGGATACCGGGGGCCGGTGTGGGTCAGCGCGGGGCTGGTGGCGCTGGCGTTCACGGTGGCCGTTGCGGGGGTGGCGGCGTCGCGGTGGCGGGAGCGGGTTCCGTGCCGGGAGCCGATCCGGCGTTGACGTCGCGGGAGCGGGTGGCGGCGCCGTTCCGGCGTTGACGTCTCGGGAGCGGGGCGGCGGTCCGCGAGCCGGTGAGCGCCCTTGAGCGACACGGCGCCGCCGGGCCGCCGCCGCCCGGGCAGCGGCAGCGGCGCATCGCACTGCGAGAACTGGGGATCCATGCGCAGCACCGCGCGGCCGGAATCTCGAAGCTCGCAGGGCACCACGGCCGCGCGAGCCCAACACCCCGACGGCTCGCGTCGGCGGAACACTTCGCGGCATCACGCGACCGCCGCCCCACCGCCCGAGGGGCACACCGGCCGCTGCCCGAAATCCCCCTCCGATGGTCTGCCGTCAGAATCCGCCGCCGAAGTCCCCTCCCCCGCCGAAGTCGCCGCCGCCGAAGCCGCCGCCGAAATCGCCGGTGTGGAAGTCGGCGCCGGAGACGTCGCCGCCCTCGTAGCCGCCGAAGTCGCCGTAGCCGGAGCCGTAGTCGGCCGCGTAGGCGGGGCCGGCCATCATGCTGCCGAGCATGGTGCCGACGAGGAGGCCGGGCAGGAGGCCGCCGCCGAAGTAGCCGCCCGCCCAGGGGCCGTAGGCCGGGCCCGCCTCCCAGTACGGGCGGCGGCCGGTCTCGGTGTCGACCTCGCGGATCGCGGGGTCACGGCCCTCGGCGAGCCGCCGCTGGTCGGCCGCGCAGACCGGGACGTCGCGCGTGGTGCCGCCGGGCGGCGTCCAGCTCGCGTCCGCGACCGAGGGGCCGTGACGCGGATCGAAGAAGCAGGGCGGGCGGCGCTCCGGCAGTGGGCTGCCCGTGCGGCGGGCGTCGAGCCGCGCGAGGGAGAACCGGCCGTCCTGGACGGCCTCGGTGACGGCCTTGACGTCCTCCGGTCGCGTGGCGGCCGCCATCAGGGACTTCGCCTGTTCGTAGGCGTCGAGGGCGCGTTCGTAGTCGCCGCGCATCGCGTCGTCGGCGCCGGGTTCCCCGGGGTGGAAGTCGAGGCGGTCGAGCTCCTCACCGAACGCGGTGATGTCCTCGTCGACGACGACCCGCAGCTTCTCCAGCGCGGCCCGCTGCTCCTCCTCGTGGCGGCGGCGGTTGCGCCGGGCCACGGCGTAGGCGCCCGCGCCGCCGGCCGCCACCAGGGCGCCGACGGTGATCAGGCCGCCGACCGGCACGTCGCCGCCCGAGCCGTCGCCCCAGCTGCCCGGCGCCGACCCGCCCATGTTCCGCAGGGCGTCGTCGACGAAGTCGTTGAGCTGGGCCTTGGCGTCGCCGGAGTCCTGTACGGCCGTGACCAGGTTGGACACCGCCTGGCGGCTCATCACGGAGCTGTCGGCGCGGGCGTCGAACTCCTCACCGAGGCGGATGCCGTACAGGCCGGTGACGCCCGTCTCGGTACGCAGGTTCCGGAACAGGTCCTGCGTGGGGTAGTCGGCCGGGAGGACGGCGACGAAGACAGGCTTGTCCGCGTCCTCGATCTTGTCGGCGAGCGCCTGGGCGTCCGATTCGGCCAGCACGCCGGAGGCGGCCGGATCGACGTAGACGGGACTCTCGCGCAGCGAGTCGGCGACCTTCGACAGGTCGGTGGCCGCGTGCGCACCGGGCGCACCGGCCGCCAGCACCGCCAGGACGGCGGCGACCGGCACGATCAGCAGACGGAGGACGGTACGCACCAGTGCGGCCTTCATATGTTCGAAGCTACCCGAAACGGGACAGAAAGGGATATCCGCCCGGGTGGTCACTTCACGACGCCCCTGCCCCTACGATGCCCCTGGCCCACTGCCGTGGGCCGGTCCGGGGGTCCGGTCCAGGCGGCGCACCAGAAGGGGCGGGATGAGAGGCATGTTCACCAGACGCAGGGCCGCGGACATGACGGTGTCGTCACTGGCCGAGCTGGACCGGTCGCGGACGCGGGCCGACCTGCTCTGGGAGCTGTTCCGGCACGCGGAATCCGAGGTGACGACCGCGATCGGCTGGTACCTGGCCAGGCGCCGGGGACCGTCGGCGTGGTCACGATCGCTGCGGGCGCTCGCCGCGCTGCTGGGCATCGCCGGCACGCTGATCCCGCTGGTGCACACGGCCTCGCCCGCCCTCGTGCAGCCCGAGTGGGGCTTCGTGTTCCTGGCCGGCGGGGCGGGCTGCGTGCTGTTCGACCGGATCTTCGGCTTCTCGGCGTCCTGGACCCGCTACATCCGCACCGAACTGGCCCTGCAGCAGATCCTCAAGAAGGCGCAGTCCGACTGGGCGCAGCTGTTCCTGCGTACCACCGACTCCCCCAGCGACAAGGAGCAGGCCGCGCTGCTGGCGGTGATCGAGCGGCTGCGCACGGACGCCCAGCGGCTGATCGAGGAGGAGGGCTCGGCGTGGGTGGGCTACCTGGCCGACGGCGTCGAGGAGCTGACCCGCTCCACCTCCCCGTCCGCCGGCCAGCGCCCGCACTCCGCGGGCCTGTTCCGCCTGGACCGGGTGCCCGGCCGGGACCGGGTCGGCGACGTGCCGGGCCCGCGGTCCCGGGACACGGCGATGTGACCCGGGCCCGCCGACGGCCGCCCGCTACTGCGCCGGGGCCACCCCGGCCCGCAGCAGGCCGTACGTGTACGCGTCCTCCAGGGCCTGCCAGCTCGCCGCGATGACGTTCTCGGCGACCCCCACCGTGGACCACTCGCCCGAGCCGTCGGACGTGGAGATCAGGACGCGGGTCGTGGAGTTGGTGCCGTGCCTGCCCTCCAGGATGCGGACCTTGTAGTCCACCAGCTCCAGCTTGGCGAGCTGCGGGTAGATCTTCTCCAGGCCCACGCGCAGGGCGCGGTCGAGGGCGTTGACCGGGCCGTTGCCCTCGGCCGTGGCGACGATGCGCTCGCCCTTGGCCCAGAGCTTGACCGTGGCCTCGTTGGCGTGGGAGCCGTCGGGCCGGTCCTCGACGATGGCGCGCCAGGACTCGACCTCGAAGTAGCGCAGCGGCTTGCCCTGGACCTCGGTGCGCAGCAGCAGTTCGAAGGAGGCGTCGGCCGCCTCGTAGGTGTAGCCCTCGAGCTCGCGCTCCTTGACGCGGTCGACCACCCGGCCGACCAGCTCGCGGTCGTCGCCGAGGTCGACGCCGAGCTCCTTGCCCTTGAGCTCGACGGAGGCGCGCCCGGCCATGTCGGAGACCAGCATCCGCATGGTGTTGCCGACCTGCTCGGGGTCGATGTGCTGGTACAGGTCGGGGTCGACCTTGATGGCGGAGGCGTGCAGGCCGGCCTTGTGGGCGAAGGCGGAGAGGCCGACGTAGGGCTGGTGCGTGGAGGGCGTGAGGTTGACGACCTCGGCGATGGCGTGGGAGATCCGCGTCATCTCGCGCAGGTGCCCGTCGGGCAGGACCTTCTTGCCGTACTTCAGCTCCAGGGCGGCCACGACCGGGAAGAGGTTGGCGTTGCCGACGCGCTCGCCGTAGCCGTTGGCGGTGCACTGCACGTGCGTGGCGCCCGCGTCGACGGCGGCGAGGGTGTTGGCGACCGCGCAGCCCGTGTCGTCCTGGGCGTGGATGCCGAGCCGGGCGCCGGTGTCCGCCAGGACCGTGGAGACGACCGCCTGGACCTGGGCCGGCAGCATGCCGCCGTTGGTGTCGCAGAGGATCACCACGTCCGCGCCGGCCTCGGACGCCGTGCGGACCACGGACTTCGCGTACTCGGGGTTGGCCCGGTAGCCGTCGAAGAAGTGCTCGCAGTCGACGAAGACCCTCCGGCCCTGCTCCGTCAGGAAGGAGACGGTGTCGCGGACCATGGCCAGGTTCTCGTCCAGGGTGGTGCGCAGGGCGAGCTCGACATGGCGGTCGTGCGACTTCGCGACCAGCGTGACCACCGGCGCGCCGGACTCCAGCAGCGCTCTGACCTGCGGGTCCTCAGCGGCGGTCGTGCCGGCCCGGCGGGTGGAGCCGAACGCGACCAGCTGGGCGTGCCGGAAGTCGATCTCGTCCCGGGCACGGGCGAAGAACTCGGTGTCGCGGGGGTTCGCGCCGGGCCAGCCGCCCTCGATGAATCCCACGCCGAAGTCGTCCAGGTGCCGAGCGATGGCGAGCTTGTCGGCGACGGTGAGGTTGATGCCCTCCCGCTGGGCGCCGTCGCGCAGGGTGGTGTCGAAGACGTGGAACGAATCGTCGAGCTCGCTGCTTGCGGTCATGGTCTCAAGGCTCCTGAGGATTGAATCTCGGTCGTACCGGAATGACCGGCTCCACCGCCCTCACATACTCCCTCGCGCTCTCGCTCCTGACTGCGGGTGGGCCAGAAAAGCGAAAAACCCCTCGCGGGTGCGAGAGGTCTGCGCGCGGGTCGAGGACGACGGTGTCCGCCCGTACCTGGTCGTACGTGGCGGTCACTGCGGACCGGCGCGCCTGCTGCCGATAATCATGGCGAACGAGAGCACGGGGGCAGTCTGGCACAACCCCCGCATCCGGCTCACGTTTGTCTCAGGATGCGGTCGGTCACGTCGCGTGACGGACGGGACGGGCGAGGCGCCCGCACCTGCCGTTCAGGCGTCCGCCAGGAGGCTGTCGGCGAGGAACTCGTGCACGTGGCGCAGGACCTGGGCCCGGTCGGTGCCGCGCAGCCCGATCGCGACGTGGATGGAGAAGCCGTCCAGCAGCGCCCGCAGCCGGGCGGCGAAGCGGTCCGGGTCGACGCGGCGGAACTCCGCCCGGGAGACGCCCTCGGCGAGCAGGGCGACCAGGTCGCGGTGCCAGGCGCCCTCGATGGCGGCCTGCCGGTCCCGGGCCTCCGCGTCTGCGGCGGCGCTCTGCGAGCGGTTCCAGACCTCCAGCCACAGCGTCCAGTGCGGGTCGCGGTGGCCGTCGGGGACGTACAGGTCGACGAAGGCGTCGAGGCGTTCGCGGGCGGGGGCGGTCCGGGTGAGCAGCCGGGCGCGCTCGGCGCCGAGGCGGCCCTCGCTCCACTCCAGGGTGCGCAGCAGCAGTTCGTCCTTGGAGCCGAAGTAGTAGAGCAGGTGCCCGCTGCTCATCCCGACCTCGCGGCCGAGCGCCGCCATGGTGAGCTTCTCCAGGCCGCGCTCGGCGATCATCTCCATGGCGGCGGCGAGCACGTCCTCGCGGGGCGGGGCCTGCTTTCGCCCACCGGCCATGTGCGCTCCTAGGTCCTCGGTTGCTGCTGGGTGATGCAGTGGATGCCACCACCGCCCGCGAAGATCGTACGGGCGTCCACCAGCGTCACGGTCCGCTCGGGGAACAGCCGGCGGAAGATGCCGGCGGCGATCTCGTCGCGCGGGTCGTCGAAGCCGCACAGCACCACGCCGCCGTTGCAGAGGTAGTGGTTGATGTAGGAGTAGTCGGCCCAGTGGCCGTCGGCCTCCAGCACGGTCGGGGCGGGGACCTCGACGACCTCCAGGCGGCGGCCGCGGGCGTCCGTCTGCGCCTTCAGCAGGCCGATGACCTCCCGGGTGACCTCGTGGTCGGGGTGGGCAGGGTCGGGCTGGGAGTGCGCCACGACCACGCCGGGCCGGGCGAACGCCGCGACGATGTCGACGTGGCCCAGGGTGCCGAAGCCGGGATGGGGGTATCCCCTGCCCGGGCGAAGCCGAGAGCTCGGGGGAGGGTAGTCGCCGGTCAGGCCGCGCGGCAGCCAGATCGCCTTGCGGGTGCCGAGCTGGGCGTGGATCTCGGTCTCCACCTGCTCCCGGCTCCAGCCGGGGTTGCGCTCCGGGCCGAGCTGGACGGTCTCGGTGAGCAGGACCGTGCCCTCCCCGTCGACGTGGATCGCCCCGCCCTCGTTGACGAGCCGCGAGGCGTACGTGCGCGCCCCCGCGAGGTCGGCGACGTGCGCGGCGATCTTCGCGTCGTGCTCCCAGGCGGCCCACTCCTGGGCGCCCCAGCCGTTGAACGTCCAGTCCACGGCCGCCAGCCCGCCCCGCCCGTCGGTGAGGAAGGTGGGGCCGATGTCGCGCATCCAGGCGTCGTCGAGGTCCCGCTCGACCGTGTCGATCCCCTCGCCCAGCAGCGCGCGGGCCTCGCCCGAGTGTCCGGGGCCGCACACCACCGTCACCGGTTCGAAGCGGCGGACCGCGCGGGCGACGGCGGCCCAGGCGAGGCGGGCGGCGGCCAGTTCCCCGGGGTCGTCGAAGGTCGCGTTCGGGCCCGGCCAGGCCATCCAGGTGCGCTCGTGCGGGGCCCATTCGGCGGGCATGCGGAAGCCGTCGGCGGCTGCGGACATGAGTGGATCCTCAGAGGAAGTAGAGACGGTTGAGGGAGACGGACTCGGCGGGTGCGGAGCGCAGCGGCTCGCCGTCGAGGGTGACCAGTCCGGTGCGCCGGTCGACGTCCACGGTCCCGGTACGGGAGTTCCGGCGCAGGTCGGCCGGGCCGATGCCGCGCGTGCCGCGCACGGCGACCCTGCGGCGGCGGGTGGGCAGCAGGTCGTGCCCCTGGTCGGCGGCGGCCTGCGCGACGAACGCCACCGAGATCTCGGCCGGGGTCGCCCCGTGCGCCCCGAACTGCGGTCCGAGGACCAGGGGTTCGCAGGTGTCGGTCGCCGCGTTCGGGTCGCCGGTGACGCCGTACGCCGGGAAGCCGGCCTTCAGCACCAGTTGCGGCTTGGCCCCGAAGTACTCCGGACGCCACAGCACGATGTCGGCGAGCTTGCCCGTCTCGAGGGATCCGACCTCGTGCGCAAGGCCGTGCGCGATGGCGGGGTTGATGGTCAGTTTCGCCATGTAGCGCAGGACGCGGGCGTTGTCGTGGCCGTCGTCGCCGGCGCCGAGCTCGGCCTTCATCTTCCCGGCCATGGCGAAGGTGCGGCGGACGGTCTCGCCCGCGCGCCCCATGCCCTGCGCGTCCGAGGAGGTGATGCCGATGGCACCCAGGTCGTGCAGGACGTCCTCGGCGCCCATCGTCCCGGCCCGGATGCGGTCACGGGCCATCGCGGCGTCGCCCGGCAGGTCGGTCTTGAGGTCGTGGACGGAGACGATCATGCCGTAGTGCTCGGCGACGGCGTCCCGGCCGAAGGGCAGGGTCGGGTTGGTGGAGGAGCCGATGACGTTCGCGACGCCCGCCATCTTCAGCACGTTCGGGACGTGCCCGCCGCCGCAGCCCTCGATGTGGAAGGCGTGGATGGTCCGGCCCTCCAGCACCCGCAGGGTGTCCTCGACGGAGAGGCACTCGTTCAGCCCGTCGCTGTGCAGGGCGACCTGGACGTCGTGCTCCTCGGCGACGCGCAGGGCGGTGTCCAGGGCGCGGGTGTGGGCGCCCATGTCCTCGTGCACCTTGAAGCCCGAGGCGCCGCCCTCGGCGAGGGCCTCCACCAGGGGTGCCGGGTGGGAGGACGAACCCCGGCCCAGGAAGCCGATGTTGACCGGCCAGGCGTCGAAGGCGCCGAACGCGTGCCGCAGCGCCCAGGGCGAGTTGACGCCGACGCCCCACACGGGCCCGAACTCCTGGCCGATGATCGTGGTCACCCCGGAGGCGAGCGAGGCCTCCATGACGCGCGGCGACAGCAGGTGCACATGGGTGTCGACGGCCCCGGCGGTGGCGATGAGCCCTTCTCCGGACACGATCGACGTCCCCGTCCCGACGACGACGTCGACCCCGTCGAGGGTGTCGGGGTTCCCGGCCCGGCCGATCGAGTGGATCCGGCCCTCGCGGATGCCGATGGACACCTTCCGGATGCCCTGCACGGCGTCGATCACCACGACGTTGCTGACGACGACGTCACAGGTCTCCCGGACCGCGGCGGCCTTCAGGTGCAGCCCGTCGCGGGCGGTCTTGCCGAACCCGGCGAGGAACTCGTCGCCGGGCCGCTGGGAGTCGGACTCGACCTGGACGACCAGCCCCGAGTCGCCGAGCCGGAGGCGGTCGCCGGCGCGGGGGCCGTGGGTGGCCGCGTACTCGTAAGGGGTGAGGCGGCGGGCCTCGGCGGGGTGGCCTCCCGGGCGGCTCATCGTGCGGCCTCCTGCCCGGTGGTGTCCGGTACGCCGAGGTAGCCGCAGGCCGCGGCTCGCCTCAAGGCCTCCTGCTTGGCACCCGGGGCGTCCAGCGGCCCGTCGACGAGCCCGGCGAAACCGATGGCGATCCGCTCGCCCCCGATCGGCACCAGCCCGACCTCGGCGCTCTCCCCCGGCCCGAACCGGACGGAGGACCCCGCGGGCACGGCGAGGCGCATGCCGTAGGCCCGGCCGCGGTCGAAGTCCAGCCGCGGGTTGGCCTCGAAGAAGTGGAAGTGGGAGGTGACGGAGACCGGCACGGCGGCGGTGTTGACGACCGTCAGCCGGATGTCCGGCTCCGGCTCGGCGTGTTCCGGCCCGGGCAGCAGCGCGCCCGGGGCGTCCGGTCCCGACCCGCCGCCGAGGGGGTCGGAGACGACCGCGAGCCGCGAGCCGTCGTCGAAGACCGCCTCGACGTGCACCTCGGTGACGACGTCGGCGACGCCGGGCAGCACGTCGCCGGGCCCGAGGACGGACCGGGCGGCCTCGACGGCCTCGGCGAGCCGCTTGCCGTCCCGGGCGGCCTCGCACACCGTGTCGGCGATCAGCGCGGTCGCCTCGGGGACGTTGAGCCTCAGTCCCCTGGCCCTGCGGGCGCGGGCGAGCTCGGCGGCGCCGAAGAGCAGCAGCCGGTCGCGTTCGGTCGGGGTCAGCCGCATGTCACTCCCTCCATTTAGAGCATCACTCTAAACACGAATTGCCCGCGGCCGAAAGGTTGACGGCGGACCATTGCGCCCATCACATTGAATGTCGCTCTAACCGAGGGAGACCAGCATGCCGATCGAACAGCGCGGAGTCGACACCGTCCCCGAGGAGGAACGCACCAGCGGACCACGGGACCTCGTGGCGATCCTGCTCGGCTCCAACCTCTGCCTCGGCGTGATCGTGTTCGGCTGGCTGCCGCCGTCCTTCGGCCTGGACTGGTGGTCGTCGGTCAGCGCGGTGGTGGCGGGCACCGTGGCCGGCGTGGCGCTGACCGCTCCCCTGGCGCTGATCTCGCTGCGCACCGGCACCAACCTGTCGACCTCCTCGGGCGCCCAGTTCGGGGTGCGCGGACGGCTGGTCGGCTCGGTCGTCGGCCTGCTGCTGGCCCTCGGCTACACCGCGCTGACCGTGTGGATCGGCGGGGACGTGATGGTGGGCGTGCTGAGCCGGCTGGCCGGACTGCCGCAGGGCGGGGTCTCGTACGGCGTCGTCTACGGGCTGCTCGCCGCGGCCACGGTCGCGGGCGCGGTGTACGGCTACCGGGTGCTGCTCGCCCTGTCCCGGATCCTCGCCTTCGGCATGACGGCCCTGCTGGCGCTGGGCGTGATCGCCTACGCCCCGCACTTCACCACCGCCGCGCTGCCGGAGACCGGCGGCCACCTGCTGGGCGGCTTCTGGCCGACGTGGCTGCTCGCGGCGGTGGCGGCCGGGCTGTCCGGGCCGATCGCGTTCATCACCCTGCTCGGCGACTACACCCGCTACATCTCCCCGGCCCGCCACTCCTCCCGCCGGGTCCTGCACGCGACCTGGCTGGGGCTGACGCTGGGCCTGCTCGTGCCGCAGTTGTTCGGCACGTTCACGGCGTACGCGGCCCGGGCGGCCCTGGACTACGCCGACCCGCTGGTGGCGGCGGCCCCCGCCTGGTACCTGCTCCCGCTGCTGCTCGCGGCCTCGGCCGGCTCGGTCGGCAACGCGGGTCTGATGCTCTACTCGATGGGCCTGGACCTGGACGCGATCCTGCCGCGCGCCTCCCGGGCGAAGGCCACGTACACGGTCGCCGTCGTGGCCACGGCCTGCGTCTTCGCCGGGCACTGGTTCTCCAGCGCGCAGGACGCGATGACGTCCTTCGTGCTGCTCCTGACGGCGGTCGGCACGCCCTGGGCGGTCATCACCCTGATCGGCTTCGCCCGCTGCGGCGGGGTGTACGACGCGGACGCCCTGCAGGTCTTCAACCGCCGCGCACGGGGCGGCGTCTACTGGTACCGCAACGGCTGGAACGTCCCCGCGACCCTGTCCTGGGCGGCCGGCGCGACGGTCGGCGCCCTGTCGGTGTCCCTGCCGTCGTACGAGGGCCCGCTGCTGGCCCTGACGGGCGGCGTGGACTGCAGCTTCCTGCTGTCGGGCCTGGTGGGCGGGGTGGCGTACGCGCTGTCGAGCCCGGGGTCCGCGCGCAGGCACCCCGGGGCGGACGCGACGCCCGTGGGGGCCTCGCGCCCGGCGGACACGGAAGGCGCGTCGAGCACGGCGCGGTGACCGCGGCACGGGGCGGGGGCGGTACGCCGACGGGGCGAGCGGGGCCGCCGGCCCGGACCGGTTCCGGGCCGCCGGCTCCTGGGCCCACCCGCGAAGGGGCGAGCCGGGCTTCCGGCCCCACCGCTTCCGAGCCGACCGCTCCCGGGCCATGGCCTCGAAGGCCGGGCCCCGACAGGGCAAGCCCGGTTCCCAACCCCACCGCCTCCGAGCCAACGGCTTGCAGCCCTACGACCCTCACGCGGCCAGGCACCGCCAGAAGAGCCCTGCCCCAACCCACCGCCCCCAGGCCGATCAGCCCCAGACCCACCCTCGAAGGCACGGCGCCGACAGAGCGGGCCCCGCTTGCGGCCCCACCGCCTCCAGCCCCGCCGCCTCCACGCCCACGGCCCACAAGCCGGGCGGCACGGCGCGCCCGGCTGCCAGCCAGGGCCCACAACGCGGAAGCCGGGCGCCGCCGGGAAGGCAGGTCCGGCTTCGGGGGCGGTCGATTCCGGGGGTGCGCCGGCAACGGCCCGAGGTCCGGGGCGGAGCCCGGGCCCCCGGGCCCCAGTGCTCAGGCCAGCCGGTGCATCCAGCCGTGCGTGTCCTCGGCCGTGCCGCGCTGGATGTCGAGCAGCGCCTGACGCAGCCGCAGCGTGACCTCGCCCGGCTCGCCGCCGCTCTGCTTCCACTCCGCCCCGGCCCGCTTCACCGTGCCGACCGGCGTGATCACCGCGGCCGTGCCGCACGCGAACACCTCGGTCAGCGACCCGTTCTCGGAGTCCCGCTGCCACTGCTCGGCGGAGATCCTGCCCTCCTCGGCCTCGTAGCCGAGGTCGCGCGCGACCGTGAGCAGGGAGTCACGGGTGACGCCCTCCAGGATCGAGCCGGTGAGGGACGGCGTGACGATCTTGTTCCCGTACACGAAGTACAGGTTCATCCCGCCCAGTTCCTCGACCCAGGTGTGCTCGACGGCGTCGAGGTAGCAGACCTGGTCGCAGCCCTTCGTCGCGGCCTCGGCCTGCGCCAGCAGGGACGCCGCGTAGTTGCCGCCGGTCTTGGCGTCGCCCATGCCGCCGGGGACGGCGCGCACGCGGTCCTCGGAGACCCAGATCGACACCGGCTTCACCCCGCCCGGGAAGTAGGCGCCGGCCGGGGAGGCGATCACCAGGAAGAGGTACTCGTTGGCCGGCTTCACACCGAGCCCGACCTCCGTCGCGATCATGAACGGGCGCAGGTAGAGGGACTCCTCGCCGCCGTGCGCCGGCACCCATGCCTTGTCCTGCCGCACCAGCGCGTCGCACGCCTCGATGAACGTCTCGACCGGCAGCTCCGGCATCGCCAGCCGCCGCGCGGACCGCTGGAAGCGCTCGGCGTTCTTCTCCGGCCGGAACGTGGCGACCGAGCCGTCGGGGCGGCGGTAGGCCTTCAGCCCTTCGAAGATCTCCTGCGCGTAGTGCAGCACCGTGGTGGCGGGGTCCAGGGAGATCGGCGCGTAGGGCACGAGCTGCCCGTCGTGCCAGCCGCGGCCCTCCGTCCACTTGATCGTCACCATGTGGTCGGTGAAGTGGCGGCCGAACCCGGGGTTGGCCAGGATCGCCTCGCGCTCGCTGGCGGAGAGCGGGTTGGCGGAGGGCTTGAGCTCGATCGTGGGCGTCGTCATGGGTTGATGTCCTTCACCGGTTGTAGTGACGGGCCGCGCTCGGTACTGCTCTGATGGTGACCAGTGCTAGGACGTCCGAGCATTCCCTCATTGCGCGGCCTCGCGTTCGATTATCGCCCGGGGGCGGCGGCGGAAGGAACGGGGTGAATGCGACCCGGTGGTCGAGGATGGCACCCGGCGGGAACACGCGGAAGCCGCCGGGCGCGGAGGCGACCCGGCGGCTTGCTGAGAGCGCGGCGGGTCAGCCGGCTACTCGTACGGCGAGCGCGTCGCCGATCTCCGAGGTGGAGCGGGCGGGCTTGCCGGCGCGCTCGCCGAGGTCGGCGGCGACCGCCTCGTCGATGCGGGCGGCCTCGGCCTCGTAGCCGAGGTGGCGCAGGAGCAGGGCGACGGACAGCACGGTGGCGGTCGGGTCGGCCTTGCCCTGGCCGGCGATGTCCGGGGCCGAGCCGTGCACGGGCTCGAACATCGAGGGGAACTCGCCGGACGGGTTGATGTTCCCGCTGGCGGCGACGCCGATGCCGCCGGAGACGGCCGCGGCGAGGTCGGTGACGATGTCGCCGAAGAGGTTGTCGGTGACGATGACGTCGAACCGCTCGGGCTGCGTGACGAGGTAGATCGTCGCCGCGTCCACGTGCATGTACTCGGTGGTGACCTCGGGGTACTCCGCGGCCACCTTGTTGAAGATGTTCGTCCACAGGTGACCCGCGAAGGTCAGCACGTTGTTCTTGTGGATCAGCGCCAGCTTCTTGCGCGGGCGGGCCTGGGCGCGCTCGAAGGCGTCGCGCACGACCCGCTCGACACCGAAGGCCGTGTTCACGGAGACCTCGGTGGCGACCTCGTGCTCGGTGCCCTTGCGGATCGTGCCGCCGTTGCCGGTGTACGGGCCCTCGGTGCCCTCGCGGACCACGACGAAGTCGATCTGCGGCTCACCGGCGAGCGGGGTGGCGACACCCGGCAGGAGCTTCGACGGGCGCAGGTTGACGTGGTGGTCGAAGGCGAAGCGGAGCTTGAGCAGGAAGCCGCGCTCCAGGACGCCGGACGGCACGGACGGGTCGCCGATCGCGCCGAGCAGGATGGCGTCGTGCTGCTTCAGGGCGTCGAGGTCGGCGTCGGTGAGGGTCTCACCGGTGGCGTGGTAGCGCCGGGCGCCGAAGTCGTACTCCTTGGTCTCCAGCTTCACATCCTGCGGAAGGACGGCGGAGAGGACCTTCAGGCCTTCGGCCACGACCTCCTGGCCGATGCCGTCACCGGGGATCACTGCGAGATTGATGCTGCGAGACATGCGGGCACCCTACTCCTCGTCCCATGGGATGACACAAGGTGTCCGTGATGCGGACACCCGACCGGGTGGCCGCACGCGGCCGTCGACCCCCGTTCACCCGTATGTGTGGCGGCCGTTGGCCTCCGATGGGAAGTTCTCCGGTCATGGAGATCCCCCACTTCGGCATCCCGCCCGAGCTCGCCCGCCGGATGAGCATGGCGGAACAGCACGCGTACCTGCGCACCCGGCTGTCCCGGCGGCGCACGCTGGTCACCGCGGGCGCGGTGGCGAGCGGGCTGCTGACCGGCTGCTCCGGCTCGGGGCCGGGCGGCGCCACGGCGACGCGGAGCCCGTCGGCGAGCACGTCCCAGGCGCCCGGCTCCTTCATCACGCCCTTCGGCCGCCACCTCGCCTTCGGCGCCGATCCCCGGACGCAGATGCGGATCTCCTGGCAGGTGCCGCTCGCGGTGCGCAAGCCGTACGTCCGGGTCGGCACCCGCCCCGGCGACCTCGGCGGCAAGGTCGAGGCCGAACTGCGCGCCCTGCACACCCCGGAGCTGAAGGGCGCACGGGCGGCCATCGAGCAGTTCTACGTGCACGCCGCGCTGGACGGCCTGCGTCCGGACACCACCTACTACTACGGCGTCGGACACGAGGGCTTCGACCCGGCGTCCCCGGAGCACCGCTCCACCGTCGCGTCGTTCCGCACGGCTCCCGCGCGCCCGTCCGGGCGGTTCGTCTTCACCGCGTTCGGCGACCAGGGCGTCGGCGCCGAGGCGGCCCTCAACGACCGCATGCTGCTGCGCCGGAAGCCCGCCTTCCATCTGCACGCCGGCGACATCTGCTACGCCGACCCGACCGGCAAGGGCAAGGAGTCGGACGTCTTCGACGCCACCCAGTGGGACCGGTTCCTGAAGCAGACCGAGCCGGTGGCCCGTTCGGTGCCGTGGATGGTGACGACCGGCAACCACGACATGGAGGCCTGGTACTCCCCCGACGGCTACGGCGGTCAACTGGCCCGTTTCTCCCTGCCGGACAGCGGCTTCGACCCGCGCACGGCGCCGGGCGTCTACTCCTTCACCTACGGAAACGTCGGCGTGGTCGCGCTGGACGCGAACGACGTGTCGTACGAGATCCCCGCCAACTTCGGCTACACGCAAGGGCGGCAGACGCGCTGGCTGGACCGGAGGCTGGGCGAGCTGAGGGCATCGCGGGACGTCGACTTCATCGTCGTCTTCTTCCACCACTGCGCGTACTCCACGTCCACGCACGCCTCGGACGGCGGGGTGCGGGCCGCGTGGCTGCCGCTGTTCGCGCGGCACGAGGTGGACCTGGTCATCAACGGGCACAACCACGTCTACGAGCGGACCGACGCCGTCCGGGACGGCGAGGTGGGCAGGCCGGTGCCCATCGGCGGGACGACGGACCCGCGCCGGGACGGGATCGTCTACGTCACCGCGGGCGGCGGCGGCAAGGAGCTGTACGGGTTCCCGGACGGCGCGCGGGAGAGCTACGAGGGCGACGTCACCGACGGCGAGGCGGTCGAGTCGTTCCGGTGGACCAGGTCCCGGGGCACGAAGGCGGAGTCCGCGCCGTGGTCCCGGGTGCGCTACCGCGGGTTCTCGTTCCTCTCCGTGGAGGCGCTGAGCGGCGCCGCGCCGAGGCTGGAGGTGTCGGCGCTGGCGTCGAGCGGTGAGCGCATCGACCACTTCGAGGTGCGGCGCGGGGCGTGAGGCCCCGCGCCGCGCCCCGTCGGGCGGCTCCCGGTCCTGGTGCGGCTCAGTGGCCGGTGGATCCGCCGTTGTCCCTGCGGTCGAGGGCGCGCTGGAGCGCGGCGGCGGCGTTCTGGCGCTCGGACTCGCTCGTGCGGGAGGTGTGGCGGACTCGGCGGCGGACGGTCGTCTCGGCCATGGGAGATCGACTCCTTCGAAACAGCACGGAGTGCGGAAGAGGGGGATTCGAGACGCCGGAAGGGGCGGGGAGCGGTGGCCGCAGGGGTTGCCTGCGCGGGGCCCGGCTCACGACCGCCATTCGCTTGGTCGAGCGAGACGTTCGGCTCCTACAAAGCTAAGGGAGTCCGGAGCGTCTGTCTCCACAATTACTCGGACTTCCTACTATCTGAGACGGCGAACCGGGCCGCACCGCCCCGGCCTGCGGTGATTCCTAGAGCACGTCCCCGTCCCGCCAGTCGAAGAGCAGTTCGTGCGCCGGGTCGAGCGGGACGGCCGGGACGGGACGGACGTAGGTGCTCCCCTCCTCCTCCCGCAGGCGGACGGCGCCGTACCGGGGGCTGAGGGCGTGCACCTCCCCGCGCCACGGCCGCCAGCCCCGGGCGGTGTAGAGGCGGGCGCCGTCGTCGCTGGCGGACAGGGCGCCGAGGTCGTAGGCGCGGTCGACGACGCGTTCCAGCTCCGCCATGACCCGCCCGCCCAGACCGGCCCGGCGGGCGTCGGCGCGGACGGCGACGTTCTCGACGTACCCGGTGCGCAGCCACCGGCCGCGGTGCCGGACCCGGCGCATCACGACCGCCCCGTGCGCGGCGAGTCCGGAGCCGTCGTGGACGAGGACGTGCAGGCCGCCGAGGCCGTGGTCGAAGTCCTCGTCGCCGAAGTCGCCGTCGAAGGCGGCGTCCAGCAGGGTCCGTACGGCGGCGAGTTCGGCGGCGTCGAGGTCTGCGGTGTGGGCGGTGCGGGCGCGGAAGGTCATCGGCCCAGTATGCGAACGGGGCCGGTCGCTCTCGACTGGTTATGGGCAGCACCCGCGCGCAGGATGGAAGGGTCCGGCTCCGGGAGGGAGACCCGATGACCACGGCAGAGCCGCGCGTACAGCTGATCACCCAGCACCGCTTCGGCGGACCGGACGTGCTGGAGGTCGAGGAGCACCCCCGGCCCGAGCCCGGCCCCGGCCAGGTCCTGCTGCGGGTGCACGCGGCCGCGGTCGGACCGGCGGACCGGCCGGCCCGTTCCGGTGCCGCCCCGCTGTTCGGTGAGCCGCCGTTCACCCTAGGGCACGACGTGTCCGGGGAGATCGAGGAGATGGGCCCGGGCGTCACGCGGTTCCGGACCGGCGACGAGGTGTTCGGCCGGATCGACGGCGGCGGCCACGCCACCCACGTCACCGCCCCGGCCGGCCACTTCGCCGCGAAACCCGCGGGGCTGGACCACGCCCACGCGGCCGCCGCGCCGACGGCGGTGCTCACCGCCTGGCGGGCCCTGATCGACATCGCCCGGGTCGGTCCGGGCAGCCGCGTGCTGGTGCGCGCGGCGGCCGGTGGCACCGGTCATGTGGCGGTCCAGCTGGCCGCGGCGGAGGGCGCCCACGTCGTCGGGGCCGCCCGGGCCGAGGACCACGCCTTCCTGCGCGACCTGGGCGCCGACGCGCTCGTCGACGACACGGCCGGGGACCTCGCCGAGCTGGTCCACGACATCGACGCGGCCCTCGACCCGGTCGGCGGCGACCGGGCCCCGAGCCTCCTCGACACCCTGCGCCCGGACGGCATCCTGCTCTGCTGCGTCCCGTCCGACCTGGGCCTGTCGCCCGAGGACGCGGAGGCGCGCGGGCTGCGCTTCGCCCTCGTCCCCGACACCCCGTCGGGCGACCTCCTGGCCCGGGCCGCCCCGCTCCTCGCCGACCGCCGCATCCGCGTGCACGTGACGGCGACCCTGCCCCTCGCGGACGCGGCCCGCGCCCACGCCCTGGCCGAGGAGGGCCGCGCGCGGGGCGTGGTCGTCCTGGTGCCGCACCCCTGACCCCCGGGTACGCCGCGGGGCCGGGCCACGACGGCCCGGCCCTACGGTGCGCACGGTGCTCAGCCCATGTGCGGGTAGGTGTAGTCGGTCGGCGGGACCAGCGTCTCCTTGATGGCGCGGGTCAGCGTCCAGCGCATCAGGTTCTGCGGGGCGCCGGCCTTGTCGTTGGTGCCGGAGGCACGGCCGCCGCCGAAGGGCTGCTGGCCGACGACGGCGCCGGTGGACTTGTCGTTGATGTAGAAGTTGCCGGCCGCGTAGCGCAGTTTGTCCGCCGTGTACGCGGCGGCCGCGCGGTCGTTCGCGATGACCGAGCCGGTCAGGGCGTAGTCGGAGACGGCCTCCATCTGGGTCAGCATCTCGTCGTACTTGTCGTCCTCGTAGACGTGCACCGCGAGGATCGGGCCGAAGTACTCGGTGCGGAACACCTCGTTCTCCGGGTCGTCGCACGCGATGACGGTCGGGCGGACGAAGTACCCCTCGGAGTCGTCGTAGGTGCCGCCCGCGACGATCGTGCAGGAGGCGTCCTCCTCGGCGCGGTCGATGGCGGCCTTGTTCTTGGCGAAGGCGCGCTCGTCGATGACGGCGCCGATGAAGTTCGACAGGTCGGTGACGTCACCCATCCTGATGCCGTCGACCTCGGCCGCGAACTCCTCCTTGAAGCCGGAGTTCCAGATCGAGGCGGGGATGTACGCCCGGGACGTGGCGCTGCACTTCTGGCCCTGGTACTCGAAGGCGCCGCGGGTCAGGGCGGTCTTCAGGATCGCCGGGTCCGCCGAGGGGTGGGCGACCAGGAAGTCCTTGCCGCCGGTCTCGCCGACCAGGCGCGGGTAGGTGCGGTACTTCTCGATGTTGTTGCCGACCGTCTTCCACAGGTACTGGAAGGTCTTGGTCGAGCCGGTGAAGTGGATGCCGGCGAGGTCGCGGTGCTCCAGGGCGACCTTGGAGACCTCGATGCCGTCGCCGGTGACGAGGTTGATGACGCCCTTGGGCAGACCGGCCTCCTCCAGGAGCTGCATCAGCAGCACGGCGGCGTGGGTCTGCGTCGGGGACGGCTTCCAGACGACGACGTTGCCCATCAGGGCCGGGGCGGTGGGCAGGTTGCCCGCGATGGCGGTGAAGTTGAAGGGCGTGATCGCGTAGACGAAGCCCTCCAGCGGCCGGTGGTCCAGCCGGTTCCACACGCCCGGGGAGTTGGCCGGGGGCTGCTCGGCGAGCAGCCTGCGGGCGTAGGAGACGTTGAAGCGCCAGAAGTCGACCAGCTCGCAGGGGGTGTCGATCTCGGCCTGCTGGGCGGTCTTGGACTGGCCGAGCATGGTGGAGGCGGCGAGCGTCTCGCGCCACGGGCCCGCCAGCAGTTCGGCGGCGCGCAGGATGATCGCCGCGCGGTCGTCGAAGGACATCGCGCGCCAGGCGGGCGCGGCGGCCAGGGCCGCGTCGATCGCGTCCTGGGCGTCCTGCTGCGTGGCGTTGCGGTAGGTGCCGAGCACGGCCTTGTGGCGGTGCGGCTGGACGACCTGGAAGGCCTCGCCGCCGCCCATGCGCTTCTCGCCGCCGATGGTGCAGGGCAGGTCGATCGGGTTGTCGGCCAGCTCCTTCAGCCTGGCCTCCAGCCGGGCCCGCTCGGGCGAGCCGGGGGCGTAGCCGTGCACCGGCTCGTTGACGGGGGTGGGGACCTGGGTCACAGCGTCCATGGGTTCCGTAACTCCTTACTGAGCGGTGGTTCGGTCTCAGCCCTTGAAGAGCTGTCAGCCCTTGGTGAGCATCGAGCGCGCGAAGAAGCGCAGGTTGGCCGGCTTCTCCGCGAGACGGCGCATGCTGTGCCTACCCGGGGGACGACCCCCGGACCCCCGGCAGGGGCCGCGGCACAGCCCTGTCACGTCAGCCACGGGTCATCACACTCCTGGCGAAGAACCGCAGGTTGGCCGGCTTCTCCGCGAGACGGCGCATGAAGTAGCCGTACCAGTCGGTGCCGTAGGCGGTGTAGACGCGCATGCGGTGGCCCTCGGCGGCCAGCCGCAGGTGCTCCTCGGTGCGGATGCCGTAGAGCATCTGGAACTCGTAGTCGCCGGGCTTGCGCCCGGCCCGGTGGGCGAGTTCCTGGCCGATGGCGATGAGGCGGGGGTCGTGGGAGCCGATCATCGGGTATCCCTCCCCCTGCATCAACGTCCGCAGGACGCGGACGTATGCCCGGTCGATGTCGTGCTTGTTCTGGTACGCGACGGAGGCGGGCTCCTTGTAGGCGCCCTTGACCAGCCGCACCCGGCTGCCGCTGGCGGCGAGGCGGCGGGCGTCGTCCTCGGTGCGGAAGAGGTAGGCCTGGATGACGCAGCCGGTCTGCGGGAAGTCCTTCCGCAGTTCCTCGTGGATGGCGAACATCGAGTCCAGGGTGGTGTGGTCCTCGGCGTCCAGGGTGACGGTGGTGCCGATCTCGGCGGCGGCCTCGACGACCGGGCGGACGTTCTTCAATGCCAGCTCATGGCCGCCTTGGAGGGCCTGCCCGAACATCGACAGCTTCACGGACATCTCGGCGCGGGTGCCGAGCTCCAGCGGCTTGAGGCGGTCGATCAGCTCCAGGTAGGCGTCTCGGGCGGCGGCGGCCTGCGCCGGGCTGGTGATGTCCTCGCCGACGACGTCCATCGTCAGCTCCAGGCCCTGATCGGTGAGGTCCCGGATCACGGGCACGATGTCGTCGACGTCCTCGCCCGGGATGAAGCGGTCGACGACCTGCTTGGTCACCGGGGCCGCCGAGATCAGGCGTCGCATCCGGTCGCTGCGTGACGCGGCGAGAATCACGGGACCCAGCACGGGGCACCTCCAGAGCACAAGCAACAGAAGGCCGGACCCCGCGCGGGTGTCGCGTCGGGTACGGCACGGAGAACCACCGTGAAACCTAAGGATCCCTCCGATCGTCGGCCATCGACAGCTGTCACGCATCCGTGCCGCAGATCTCAGACAGATGTATGAAGGGGCCGGTGCGGTGGGGGACAATGCCCGCGTGACGTCGGAACACAGAGGCGACTACGAGGAGCTGGTCGACGAGGTCTCGGAGCTGCTCGGCGCCCCCGCGACCCTGGAGAACCGCGACTTCGAGCTGATCGCCTTCGGGGCCTACGACAGCGAGGGCGACCTCGACCCGTCGGCCCTGGACCCCGTGCGCACCCGCTCGATCCTCACCCGCCGCTCGACGGCGGCCGTGCGGGCGTGGTTCGAGGGCTTCGGCATCACCCGCGCGACCGGCCCGGTCCGCATCCCGCCGACCCCGGAGGCCGGTGTCTACCGGGGCCGGATCTGCCTGCCCGTCCGGCACCGGGGAGTGGTGCACGGCTACGTCTGGCTGCTGGACGACGAGCCCGGCCCGAGCGAGGCCCAGCTGTCGGCCGCCATGCGGGTCACGGCCCGCATCGGCGCCCTGCTCGCGGACGAGGCACAGCACGGCGCCGACCTCAGCCGGGAGCTGCGCGCCGTCCTGACCGCCGAGCGCGACTGGCAGCGCGACATGGCGATCGCCGAACTGCGCACGGCTCTCGGCCCGCGCGCCGACGGCCCCCACACGGTGGTCTGCGTCGCGCCCTGGCCCTCCGCGGACCCCGACGACGCCCCCTCGGTCCGCACGATGCCGGGCGCCTCGGCCCTGTGCACCCTGCCGTGGGGCGCCGCACAGCAGTGCGTGGCCGTCCTGATCCGGCTGCGGTCACCGGACACCCTGACCCCGGCGACGACGGCGGCCGCGCGCCTGCTGGAGCGGACGGGCCCCGCCCCGGCGTCCGGCGGGCAGGGGGCCGCCGGCGGCACCGCACCGGGGGCGGCGGGCGGCACCTCACCGGGCGCGCCGGACGGACCCGCCGGTGCCGCCGCGGGTCTCGCCACCGCCCGGCCCGGTCTCGCCGGCCTGGGTGCCGCCTGGGCGGAGGCCGCGGCGGCGGCCCGGGCCGCGCTGGCGGAGCCCCGGCTGGGACCGGTCGCCCGGTGGACGTCGATCGGTCCGTTCCGGCTGCTCACCGCCCTGCCCCCGCAGATCGCCCACGACCCCGCGGTCGGCCCGCTCCTCACCCCCGCCCACCGCCCGCTCGCCCGCACCGCCGAGGTCTACCTCGACTGCGCCGGCCAGGCCGCCCGGGCCGCCGCCGAGCTGGGCATCCACCGCCAGACCCTGTACTACCGGCTCTCCCGCGTCGAGAAGCTCACGGGCCTGGACCTGGACGACGGCGAGGACCGGCTGCTGCTGCACATGGCGCTGAAGTCGGCCCGGCTCGCCCCCGGGGATGCCCCGGGACCGACCGGGTGACTCTCCTCGCCCGAGCGAGCGGATCAGAGGGCTCACAGGCGGTTCCGGGCGCCGCACGGGTCACCCATCTCCCGGTTGGCCGTCTCTGGGAGGAGTTCACGTGCGGAAGCGACGCGCCTGGTCGGCGAGGCGGACGGTGGTGTCGGGCGTGGCCTGCGGGATGCTCTCCCTCGCGCTGCCCGGCTCCCACGCGCAGGCCGGTCCCGGCCACGAGGACGAGGACCTGCGGAGCGCTTCCGTCGTCGTCGACTGGATGCGCACGGCGGACGCCGTGGTCGAGGCCGAGGCCCGCCCGGCCCCGCCCGAGTCGTTCGTCTGGGAGGCGTACGTCTCCACCGCCGTCTACAACGCCGTCGTCGGCGTCGAGGGCCGCTTCGCCCCGTACCGCTGGGACGGGCGCGCACCCCGTACGGCGTCCTCCGCGGCGGCCGCCGCCTCGGCGGCGCACCACGTGCTGCGCCACCACTTCCCCGGGGCGGCCCGCCGTCTGGACACCGCCCTGGCCGGCACCCTCGCGCGGATCCCCGACGGCCGGGCCGAGAACGAGGGCGTCGCGTTCGGCAAGCGGGCCGCCGCCCGCATCCTCGACCTGCGCCGCGACGACGGCCGCGGCGCGTCGGTGCCCTTCCCGGCCCGGCCGCGCCCCGGCGTCTGGCGGCCCACCCCGCCCGGGCACGCGCCCTTCTCCAACGCCTGGATCGGCCGGCTCCGGCCGCTGCTGATGGACTCGCCGCAGCAGTTCCGCCCCGGCCCGCCGCCGTCCATGCGCTCCCAGCGGTACGCGAGGGACCTCGCCGAGCTGGTGGCCTACGGGGGCCGCACCGGCTCCCAGCGGACCCCCGGCCAGACGGACACCGCGCGGTTCTTCGTCGCCCTCGAACTGCAGGAGGCCCTCGGCGACCACGCCCTGCGGCACGGGTTCGACATCGCCGAGACCGCGCGCCTGTACGCGGCGGCGAACACCTCCCAGGTGGACTCCGTCATCGCCGCCTGGGACGCCAAGCTCCACTACGGGACCTGGCGGCCGGTCACCGCGATCCGGGAGGCCGACACCGACGGCAACCCGGCGACCCGCCCCGACCGGACATGGGAGCCGCTGCTCGTCACCCCGGCGCACCCCGACTACCTCAGCGGCCACGCCACCATGGGCGGCGCGCTGATGCGCACCCTGACCGGCCTGTTCGGCACCCCCGAGGTCGACCTGCGCATCCGCTCGGACGTGACGGGCACGACCCGCCACTACCGCTACGCCCACGAGTACGTACGGGACGTCGTCGACGCCCGGGTCTGGGGCGGGATCCACACCCGGACGGCCGACGAGGCCGGCGCCGCCACCGGACGGCACCTGGCGGCCTGGGCGCTGCGGAAGCACTTCCGCCCCGTCCCCTGACACCGGCGGTGATGGGCGGCCGCCGGGTCACGTCCCGGCGGCGCCCTCGATCACCTGCCGCAGCCCGGCCGCCAGCTGCCCGGCCTCCGGCGCGCTCTTCGGATCGAAGGTCCACTGCGCCATGAGCCCCATCATCAGGGTCAGGTAGAAGGACCCGAGGGTGTCCACCCGCTCCTCGGGGACGTCCTCCTCACGGCCTCCGTGGAAGAGCGTGACGATCCCGCGCGCCCCCTCGCGCTGGGCCCGCGCCAGATGCTCGCGCACCTCCGGCAGCTGGTCCCCCATGGCCACGATCTCCATGCTGAGCCGCCACAGGGACCCGGGCTCGCGCATGGTGCCGATGATGTTCTCCCAGACCTCGGTGAACCGGTCCAGCGACCCGGGCTCGCCGCGCAGTTCGCCGCCTCCCTCGAAGGCGTCGGACATGCCCTCCACCATCTCGACGTACGCCTGCGCCAGCAGCGCGTCCTTCGAGCCGTAGTGGTAGCCGATCGACGCCAGGTTCGTCCCCGACTCCTTGACGATGTCGCGCGCGGTCGTGCGCAGGAAGCCCTTCGCCAGCAGGCAGCGCTGGGCGCCGGCGAGCAGATCCTCACGGTGTCCCATGGCACGCCACCCTACCGCGGAATCCAGACAGACGTATTAAACAGCCGTACTAGACAGCTGTTTAATACGCTCGTACAGTCCTGCCATGACGACGACGCCCCACGCACCGCCCCGCGCCGGCCGCCGCGAGTGGACCGCTCTCGGCGTGCTGATGCTGCCGCTGCTGCTGGTCTCCATGGACGTCTCGGTCCTCTACTTCGCGATCCCGGCGATCAGCGCCGACCTGGAACCGAGCGCCGCCCAGCAGCTGTGGATCCTCGACGTCTACGGCTTCGTCCTGGCCGGCCTGCTGATGACCATGGGCTCGCTCGGCGACCGCGTCGGGCGCCGCCGGCTCCTGCTGATCGGCGCCGCCGCCTTCGGCACGGCCTCCCTGGTGGCGGCCTACGCGGACAGCGCCGGGACCCTGATCGCGGCCCGTGCCCTGCTCGGCGTCGGCGGCGCCACACTGATGCCGAGCACGATGGCGCTGGTCCGCACGATGTTCACCGACCCCGGGCAGCGCGCGAAGGCCATCGGCCTCTGGTCGGGCGTGATGACGGCCGGCATCGCCCTCGGCTCGGTGCTCAGCGGCGTCCTCGTCGAGCACTTCTGGTGGGGCTCGGTCTTCCTGGTGAACCTGCCGGCCATGGTGCTGCTCCTCGTCCTGGGCCCGCTCCTGCTGCCGGAGTCCAGGAGCGAGCACCCGGGCCGCTTCGACTGGCCGAGCGTCCCGCTGTCCCTGGCCGCGGTGCTCCCCGCGATCTACGGACTGAAGGAACTCGCCGCCGAGGGCTGGAACGTGCGGTACGCCCTGTCGGTGTCGGCCGGGATGCTCTTCGCCGCGCTGTTCGTGCACCGGCAGCGCACGGCGGCCTCCCCGCTCATCTCCCCCGCGCTGTTCCGGCGCCCCGGCTTCGGCCCGGCCATGGCCCTCAACCTGGTGGCCGCCTTCGGCATGATGGGCTCGGCGTACTTCACCACCCAGTACCTCCAGTCGGTCCTGGACAAAGGCCCCCTGGAGGCGGCCCTGTGGAGTCTGCTGCCGTCGGCGCCCATCGGCCTCGCGGCCCCGCTCAGCGCCCGGCTCGTGCAGCAGGGCGTGCCCCGGGCCCATGTCGTCGGCGGCGGATTCGCGGTCGCCGCGTGCGGCTATGTACTGCTGGCCCTGACCGGTACCGGCTCCCTCTGGCTGCTGCTGACCGCGTGCGCCGTCCTGGCCTGCGGCATCGTCGCCGTCATGGCGCTGGTGGTCGACCTGGCCATGACCGCTGCCCCCGTGGAGAAGGCGGGCGCGGCCTCGTCGCTGATGGAGACGGGCACGGAGTTCGGCGGTGCGCTGAGCATGGCGTTCCTCGGCTCCATCGGCACGGCCGTCTACCGCCACCGGATCCCCGGCTCCGCGCCCGCCCCGGCCCACGAGACGCTGGGCGGCGCGCTGGCGGTGGCCGGCCGGCTCCCGGGGCGCGCGGAAGACGCCCTGGCGGCCGCGGCACGCGAGGCCTTCACCAGCGGCATGCACGCGGCGGCCGTCACCGGGGCGGTACTGCTGGCCGGCGCGGCGGCAGCGGCGGTGGCGACCCTGCGCCGGGTCCGGGACCACGAGCCGCTGGCACCGGAGCCGCGGGAGGCGGCCGTCTGACGGAGCGTCCGGTACGACGAAACGCCGGGCGGGCTGATGTGCTCAGCCCGCCCGGCGTTCGCGGACGGGTCCGTCCGAGGACGAACGGTGCCCCGGGGACACAGCCCCCGGGAAGGTCAGGCCAGGTTCACCGAGCGGGCGGAGGTCGCGCCGATCTCCGCGGCCACCTCGGCCAGCACGGCGGGGGTCACCGTGTCGTCCACGGTCAGCACCGCCAGCGCCTCGCCGCCGGCCACCGCACGCGACACCTGCATGCCCGCGATGTTGAGACCCGCCTCACCGAGGATGCGGCCCACCGTGCCGACGACACCCGGGCGGTCCTCGTACTTCAGCACCAGCATGTGGTCGGCGAGCGCGAGGTCCACGTCGTAGTCCCCGACGGCGACGATCTTCTGCAGGTGCTTGGGACCGGCCAGCGTGCCGGAGACCGACACCTCCTCGCCGTCGGCGAGGGTGCCGCGCACCGTCACGACGTTGCGGTGCTCGGTCGCCTCGGAGCTGGTCGTCAGGCGGACCTCGACACCGCGCTCCTGCGCGAACAGCGGGGCGTTGACGTACGACACCGTCTCGTCGACGACGTCCTCGAAGACACCCTTGAGGGCGGACAGCTCCAGCACCTTCACGTCGTGCTGGGTGATCTCGCCGTAGACCTCGACGTCGAGGCGGACGGCGACCTCACCGGCGAGCGCGGTGAAGATCCGGCCCAGGCGCTCGGCCAGCGGCAGACCCGGCTTGACGTCCTCGGCGATGACACCGCCCTGCACGTTCACCGCGTCCGGCACGAGCTCACCGGCGAGGGCCAGGCGCACCGAGCGGGCGACGGCGATACCGGCCTTCTCCTGCGCCTCGTCCGTGGAGGCGCCCAGGTGCGGGGTGGCGACGACCTGGTCGAACTCGAACAGCGGGGAGTCCGTGCAGGGCTCCTTCGCGTACACGTCGAGACCGGCGCCGGCGACGCGGCCCTCCTTCAGCGCCGAGTACAGCGCCTCCTCGTCGACGATCCCGCCGCGCGCGGCGTTGACGATGCGCACGCTCGGCTTGACCTTGCGCAGCGCCTCGTCGCCGATCAGGCCGAGGGTCTCGGGGGTCTTGGGGAGGTGGACGGTGATGAAGTCGGAGACCTCCAGCAGCTCGTCCAGCGACAGCACCTTGACGCCCATCTGCGCGGCCCGCGCGGGCTGCACGTAGGGGTCGTAGGCGACGACCTTCATGCCGAACGCGGACATGCGCTGCGCGACGAGCGCGCCGATGCGGCCGAGGCCGACGACGCCGAGGGTCTTCTCGGCCAGCTCGACACCCGTGTACTTGCTGCGCTTCCACTCGCCGTTCTTCAGCGCGGCGTTGGCCTGCGGGATGTTGCGGGCGGTGGCGAGGAGCAGACCGCAGGCCAGCTCGGCGGCGGTCACGATGTTCGAGGTGGGGGCGTTGACGACCATCACGCCGGCCTTGGTGGCGGCGGAGACGTCCACGTTGTCCAGGCCGACGCCGGCTCGTGCGACGACCTTGAGCTTGTTCGCGGCGGCGATCGCCTCGGCGTCGACCTTGGTGGCCGAGCGGATCAGGATCGCGTCCACGTCGGCGATGGCGGGGAGCAGCTCGGCGCGGTCCGCGCCGTTGCAGTGCCGGATCTCGAAGTCCGGGCCCAGCGCGTCGACGGTGGCGGGCGACAGCTCTTCAGCGATGAGTACGACGGGTTTCGAGCTCACGTGAGTCCTCACAAGTCCAGTGCTGCGGACGGCCGTCCCGACGGCCGCAGGCGGTGGAGGGGTGCTTGCCGCGTGGAAGACGCACGACGCTGTGGGCCTGACGCGTATATATGCAGCAGTGTAGTGGTGCGGCGGGGGGCGTCTTACGTCTCTGCGGAAGGATCACCCGCACGGGAAAAAGGCCCGGCCGCGGCGTCGGTGCCGCGGCCGGGCCCGGGGGCTCACGCCTCCTCGTCGACCCAGCTCATGAGCTTGCGCAGCTCCTTGCCGGTGGTCTCCAGGAGGTGCTCGGAGTCCTGCTTCTTGTACTCGTTGTACTTCTTCAGACCGCCGTGGTACTCGTCCATCCAGTTCCTGGCGAAGGTGCCGTCCTGGATCTCGGCGAGGACCTTCTTCATCTCGGCCTTGGTGGCGTCCGTGATGATGCGCGGGCCGGTGACGTAGTCGCCCCACTCGGCGGTCTCGGAGATCGACCAGCGCATCTTCTCCAGGCCGCCCTCGTACATGAGGTCGACGATGAGCTTCAGCTCGTGCAGGCACTCGAAGTAGGCGATCTCCGGCTGGTAGCCCGCCTCGGTCAGCGTCTCGAAGCCGGCCTTCACCAGGGCCGCGGTGCCACCGCAGAGGACGGCCTGCTCACCGAACAGGTCGGTCTCGGTCTCCTCGGTGAAGGTCGTCTTGATGACGCCGGCGCGGGTGCCGCCGATGCCCTTGGCGTACGACAGGGCCAGCGCGAAGGCGTTGCCCGTGGCGTCCTGCTCGACGGCGGCGATGCAGGGAACGCCGCGGCCCTCCTCGTACTGGCGGCGGACCAGGTGGCCCGGGCCCTTCGGGGCGACCATGCAGACGTCCACGCCGGCCGGGGGCTTGATGAAGCCGTAGCGGATGTTCAGGCCGTGGCCGAAGAACAGGGCGTCGCCGTCCTTCAGGTTCGGGGCGATGTGCTCCTCGTAGACCTGGGCCTGGATGGGGTCCGGGACGAGGATCATGATGACGTCGGCCTCGGCGGCGGCCTCCGAGGGGCTCACCACGCGCAGGCCCTGCTCCTCGGCCTTGGCCTTGGACTTGGAGCCCTCGTGCAGACCGACGCGCACGTCGACACCCGAGTCACGGAGCGACAGCGCGTGGGCGTGGCCCTGGCTGCCGTACCCGATGACCGCGACCTTGCGGCCCTGGATGATGGACAGGTCGGCGTCGGCGTCGTAGAACAGCTCGGCCACTTTGGGTTCTCTCCTCGGGAGTGCAGGTGTTGCGTCCCACCGTATGACGGGGGGCGGAAGGGAAGTCTGAGGGTCTCGGAATACGGGCGGCCGACGGCGCGCCGACCGCCCGTTTCCGGTCTTACGCCGACCGGTCCAGGGCGCGCAGCGACCGGTCCGTGATGGAACGGGCACCGCGTCCGATCGCGATCGTGCCGGACTGGACGAGCTCCTTGATGCCGTACGGTTCCAGCATCTTGAGCATCGCGGACAGCTTCTCGCCGGACCCGGTGGCCTCGATGGTCACGGCCTCCGGGGAGACGTCGACGGTCTTGGCGCGGAACAGCTGGACGATCTCGACGATCTGGGAGCGCGTCTCGTTGTCGGCGCGCACCTTCACCAGGACGAGTTCGCGCTGCACCGCCTGCGACGGCTCCAGCTCGACGATCTTCAGCACGTTGACGAGCTTGTTGAGCTGCTTGGTCACCTGCTCCAGCGGCAGGTCCTCCACCCCCACGACGATGGTGATGCGGGAGATGTCGGGGTGCTCGGTGACGCCGACCGCGAGCGAGTCGATGTTGAAGCCGCGGCGGGAGAAGAGGGCGGCGATCCGGGCCAGGATGCCGGGGGTGTTCTCCACCAGGACGGAGAGCGTGTGCTTGGACATGGTCTTTTACGTCTCTCTCGCTCAGTCGTCTTCGTTGTCGCCGAAGTCGGGGCGGACGTCCCGGGCGGCCATGATCTCGTCGTTGGAGGTGCCGGCGGCGACCATCGGCCACACCATCGCGTCCTCGTGGACGATGAAGTCGATGACGACCGGGCGGTCGTTGATCGAGTTCGCCTCTTCGATGGCCTTGTCCAGCTCGTCCGGCGACTCGCAGCGGATGGCGTGGCAGCCCATGGCCTCCGACAGCTTCACGAAGTCCGGGACGCGCGTGCCGCGGGCCTGCGGGTTGACGTCGTCCGGGCCGGAGTGCAGGACGGTGTTGGAGTACCGCTGGTTGTAGAAGAGGGTCTGCCACTGGCGGACCATCCCGAGGGCGCCGTTGTTGATGACGGCGACCTTGATCGGGATGTTGTTCAGGGCGCAGGTGGTGAGCTCCTGGTTGGTCATCTGGAAGCAGCCGTCGCCGTCGATGGCCCAGACGGCCCGCTCGGGGGCTCCGGCCTTGGCGCCCATGGCGGCCGGGACGGCGTAGCCCATCGTCCCGGCGCCGCCGGAGTTCAGCCAGGTGCCCGGCTTGTCGTACTCGATGAAGTGGGCGGCCCACATCTGGTGCTGGCCGACGCCCGCCGCGAAGATCGTGCCCTCCGGGGCGAGCTGCCCGATGCGCTCGATGACCTGCTGCGGGGAGAGCGAGCCGTCGTCCGGCTGGTCGTAGCCGAGCGGGTAGGTCTCGCGCCAGCGGTTCAGGTCGTTCCACCACATGCCGTAGTCGCCCTGGTGGCCGTCGCTGTGCTCCTTCTGCACGGCCTGGATCAGGTCGGCGATGACCTCGCGGGCGTCGCCGACGATCGGCACGTCGGCGGCGCGGTTCTTGCCGATCTCGGCCGGGTCGATGTCCGCGTGGACGATCTTGGCCAGGGGGGCGAAGCTGTCCAGCTTGCCGGTGACGCGGTCGTCGAAGCGGGCGCCGAGGGCGACGATCAGGTCGGCCTTCTGCAGAGCGGTGACGGCGGCCACCGAGCCGTGCATGCCGGGCATGCCCAGGTGCTGCGGGTGGTTGTCGGGGAACGCGCCGAGCGCCATCAGGGTGGTGGTGACGGGCGCGCCCGTCAGCTCGGCGAGCATCTTCAGCTCGGCGGTGGCCTTGGCCTTGAGCACGCCGCCGCCGACGTACAGCACGGGCCGGCGGGCCTGGGTGATCAGCTTGGCGGCCTCGCGGATCTGCTTGGCGTGCGGCTTGGTCACCGGGCGGTAGCCGGGCAGGTCCATGACCGGCGGCCAGGAGAAGGTGGTCTTCGCCTGGAGGGCGTCCTTGGCGATGTCGACCAGGACCGGGCCGGGGCGGCCGGTGGAGGCGATGTGGAACGCCTGGGCGATGACCCGCGGGATGTCCTCGGCCTTGGTGACGAGGAAGTTGTGCTTGGTGATCGGCATGGTGATGCCGACGATGTCCGCCTCCTGGAAGGCGTCCGTGCCGATCGCCTTGGACGCCACCTGGCCGGTGATCGCGACCAGCGGCACGGAGTCCATGTGCGCGTCGGCGATCGGGGTGACCAGGTTGGTGGCGCCGGGGCCGGAGGTGGCCATGCAGACGCCGACGCGGCCGGTGGCCTGCGCGTAGCCGGTGGCGGCGTGACCGGCGCCCTGCTCGTGGCGGACCAGGACGTGGCGCACCCGGGTGGAGTCCATCAGCGGGTCGTAGGCCGGGAGGATCGCACCGCCGGGAATGCCGAATACCGTGTCGGCGCCGACCTCCTCGAGAGAGCGGATGAGGGACTGCGCGCCCGTCACGTGCTCGGGGGCGGAGTGCTGTCCTCCGGATCGGGGCCGGGGCTGCGGGTGATGGGCCCCGGTGGCCTGCTCGGTCATCGGCATTCTCTTCTCAGATGCTGAGGGTTTATGCGAGGTTTGTACGGTATCCGGCTGCTGCACGAACGGTGCCTGTGCAACAAAAAACCCCTCGTGCCAAGAGGCAAGCGAGGGGAGCGCGCCGGGTGGGGTCGCTGAGCGGTCGAGGCTCAGCGTCAGCCGACGCGCTTTCCAAGTACGAGAATTCGGGTGCGCATGGCACTGACCCTCCCCCCGGCACGCACTCACTGTCAAGTGGGTGGGACGGGAGTCTCATTATGTGAGCGGAGGGCCGTGCCGCCTCCGATGACGGCGGACACACCCGAGCTGTACACCCGCGGGGCACCGCCCGCCAGCGCCGGTTCGGGTCCGTGCGGCAGCGGATAGTGGCCGGCGGCGAGCGCCCGGCGCAGCCGGTACTCGTCGAGCGGCCCGGAGAACGCCATGCCCTGCCCGTGCGTACAGCCCATCGCCCGCAGGGCGACGACCTGCTCGGGCAGGTCCACCCCCTCGGCCACGGACTTCAGCCCGAGATCACCCGCGATGCGCAGCAGCCCACTGGTGATCTTGTACAGCCGGGCGGACTCCACGACGCCCTCGACCAGGCCCCGGTCGAGCTTGAGGACGTCGACGGGGAGCCGCCTGAGGGCCGTGATCGCCGCGTAGCCGCTGCCGAACCCGTCGAGCGCGATCCGTACGCCGACCCGCCGCAGGGCGCCCAGACGCCGCTCCAGCTCGTCCAGCGGGACCCGTGGGTCGGCGTCGGACAGCTCGATGACCAGCGCACCGGACGGCAGGCTGTGCCGGGTGAGCAGCGCCTCGATCGTGCCGAGCGGCATCGACCTGTCCAGCAGGCGGCGCGCGCTCATCCGGACGACGACCGGCACCGGCAGCCCCGCCGCGTGCCGCTCGGCGGCCTGCCCGACGGCCTCCTCGATCACCCAACGGCCCAGCTCGGCGGTCTTGTCGCTGTCCTCGGCCACCCGCAGGAACTCCGCCGGGGTGAAGAGCACGCCCTGGGAGGAGCGCCAGCGCGCCTGCGCGGACACCGAGGTGATCCGGCCGTCCTCCAGGCACACCACGGGCTGGTGCAGCAGGGCGAACTCGCCGTCGTGCAGCGCGGCCCGCAGGCGCGTGGCCAGTTCCGCCTTGCGGACGACGTCCTGCTGCATCTGGGGCTTGTACAGCTCGACGCGCCCCTTGCCGCCGGCCTTGGCCCGGTACATGGCCAGGTCGGCGTTGCGCAGCAACTCGCCCGCGCCGAGGCCCGGTTCGGCGAAGGCCACGCCGATGGAGGCGTTGACCCGGACGTCGTTGCCGTCGATCAGGTAGGGCTGGGACAGCGTCGCCCTCAGGCGGTCGGCGAGCTCCACGATGTGCCGCTCCCGGGCCTGGCGGTCGCGGGTGTTGTCCCCGACGATCAGGGCCGCGAACTCGTCGCCGCCGAGCCGCGAGGCGGTGTCGCCCTGGCGGACCGAGTCCTGGAGTCTGCGGGCGGCCTGGACGAGGAGCTCGTCCCCGGCCTGGTGCCCGATGGTGTCGTTGACCGCCTTGAAGCCGTCGAGGTCGATGAAGAGCACGGCCGTGTTGCGCAGGGCCAGGCCCCGGTCGGAGGCGCGGCGGCCCGACAGCGCGTGCTGGACGCGCTTGGTGAACAGGGCGCGGTTGGGCAGGTCCGTGAGCGGGTCGTGCTCGGCGTTGTGCTGCAACTGCGCCTGCAGGCGGACCCGTTCGGTCACGTCCCGGCTGTTGAAGATGAGGCCGCCGTGATGGCGGTTGACGGTCGACTCGACGTTGAGCCAGCCGCCGTCGCCCGAGCGGAAGCGGCACTCGATGCGCGTAGTGGGTTCCTCGACCGGGCTGGCGGCGAGGAATCTGCGCACCTCGTGCACGACGCAGCCGAGGTCCTCGGGGTGGATGAGGCCGGCCAGCTCCGTGCCCACCAGGTCCTCCGCCGGGCGGCCGTAGACGCCGGCGGCGGCCGGGGAGACGTACCTCAGGACGCCGCTGGGGGCGGCGATCATGATGACGTCGCTGGAGCCCTGCACCAGGGAGCGGAAGTGGTTCTCCTTCTGGGCCAGTTCCTGGGTGAGGGTGATGTTGTCGAGCAGCATGATGCCCTGGCGCACGACGAGCGCGAGCACGACCGTGCCCCCGGTCAGCAGGACCACGCGGTCGACGCTGCGGCCGTTGAGCACGTTGTAGAGGATGCCCAGGGTGCACACGGCGGCCGCGAGGTACGGCGTGAGGGCGGCGAGGGAGCCGGCGATGGGCCGGGCGGCCGGGTACCGGCTGTGCTCGCCGACGGGTGGGAGGGGGGTGTGGTGCGGTCCGCTGCGCTGTCCCGGCAGGTGCTCGTGCACCACGCGCGTGTGCCCGCTCAGGCCGTGCCGGTCCGGGGCGGGGCGGTCGGCGTCCGGTGTGCGCGGCGCGGTCCACGGGGCGTAGGCGAGGAGCAGGGAGCCCGCGAACCAGCCCGCGTCGAGCAACTGGCCGGAGCGGTAGTCGTGGTGCATCAGCGGCGAGGTGAACAGGGCGTCGCACATCACGGTCAGCGCGAGGGCGCCGACGGCGGTGTTGACCGCGGAGCGGTTCACCGCCGAGCGCCGGAAGTGCAGGGCGAGCACCATGCTGACCAGGGCGATGTCGAGCAGCGGATAGGCCAGGGACAGTGCGGTGTGCGCCACGCCCGGGCCTTCCGTCCGCGCCGCCTGGGCGAGGGCGAGGCTCCACGCCAGGGTGAGCAGCGAGCCGCCGATCAGCCAGGCGTCGAGCCCCAGGCAGACCCAGCCGGCCTTGGTCACGGGCCGTTTGGCGAGGACGAGCAGTCCGACGATCGCGGGCGGCGCGAAGCACAGGAAGAACAGGTCGGCGTAGCTGGGACTGGGCACGGGCAGTCCCAGGACGACCTCGTACCACCCCCAGACCAGGTTGCCCAGGGACGCCATCGCCGAGGAGAGGCCGAACAGCAGCCAGGCGGATCGGAAGGGGGTGTGGCGGCTGCGGGCGTACAGGAAGCACGACACCGAGGCGGTGGCCGCGGCGGCGCTCAGTCCGAAGTCGCCCATGATCAGGGCCATTTGGTATGAGCCCCAGCCGAGCGCGGAGCCGAGCGCGTAGGCCGCGCAGACCAGGGCGAGGACGAGTTGGAGGGCCAGGCCCGGCCGGGGGCCGGTGACCGGCCTGCGGGGCAGCAGCACGCCCGGGGACGGAGACTGTGCCCGCAGTGCTCCGTCCAGCGTCGTGGTCGGGGGCGCGCTCACCGGGCCCTCCCGGTCCGCTCCGCTCCCGGGTCCCGCGGGCCCCGGTGGACCGGCTGGGCCTGCCTTCTGCGGCTGCCGGGCCGGCGGTGGTGCTGGGTGTGGGTGGTGTGCCGTTCGCTGTGGTGGGCGCGGTGGCCGCCGTGATCGGCGTGGGGGCCGCGTCTGCCCGCGGCCGCCCGCCAGGGTCGCCGCCGGCAGCCCCGCCCCGTCGGATCGCTCGTCCATAGGCCGTGCATCGCCTGTCGCCCCCCTCACAGTCTGAAGTGTCCGTCCCCGGCGCCGAACGGTCCCCGGCGCAGCCCCTGTCGGGACGATACACCAGTCTCGTCACTCAGGGACATAGGTTCTCTACTCTCCGTGACGATCAACAGAGGTATGAGTACCCACCGCACCCGAAGGATTGCGCACGGTACTCGAAGTTGGTCAGCCGGTTGGTGCACCCGTCGTAAGGATCACGTTGCGGAGCGGCTCCCGGTTCACATGACGCTGCAACTGGTCCGCCAGGAGCCGCTTGGCGCGCGGGAGGAACGCGGAGGTGGGACCGCCGGCATGAGGGCTGATCAGTACCCCCGGCGCACGCCACAGGGGGTGTTCGCGCGGGAGGGGTTCGGGGTCGGTGACGTCGAGGGCGGCGGTGAGACGGCCGCTCTCCACCTCGGCGAGCAGGGCCTTGGTGTCGACGACGGGGCCGCGGGCCACGTTGACCAGCAGCGCTCCGTCCTTCATCCGGGACAGGAAGTCGGCTCCGGCCAGGCCACGGGTGGTCTCGGTGAGCGGCGTGACCAGGACGACGACGTCCGCCTCCGGGAGCAGGGCGGGGAGTTCGGTGAGCGGATGCACCGGCCCGCGCGCCGTGGTGCGCTCGGAGCGCGCGACGCGCGCCACCCGCGCCAGCTCGAACGGAACGAGCCGGTCCTCGATGGCGGCGCCGATCGACCCGTATCCGACGATGAGGACGTTCTTGTCCGCGAGCGCGGGCCGGAATCCGCCGAGCCACTCCCCCCGGTCCTGCGCGCGCACGAAGTCGGGGATGCCGCGCAGCGAGGCCAGGATCAGCGCGAGGGTGAGCTCCGCGGTGCTCGCCTCGTGCACCCCGCGGGCGTTGCAGAGCCGGACGCCCTCGGGCAGATGCCGCAGCCCGGGCTCCACGTGGTCGATCCCGGCGGAGAGCGTCTGCACGACCTGCACGTGACGCATCTGCGGCAGCGGGCGCACGCACAGCGGGCTGGGCTTCATGTAGGGGACGACGTAGAAGGCGCAGTCGGCCGGGTCGGCGGGGAAGTCCTGTTCGCCGTTCCAGAAGCGGTAGCGGGGGCCTTCGGGCAGTCCGTCGATCTCGTCCGGCGGGATGGGCAGCCACACGTCAGCAGTCATGCACCGGAGGCTATGTCAGGAGCGCGCCATGCCAGAGGTTAGGTTGGGGTGGCCGGAACAGGGAGGGTCACGACCAGGTGGAGCGCAGGACGATCGGCGCGACGGCGCTCGCGGTGGGGGCCGTCGGACTGGGGTGCATGCCGATGAGCTGGGCGTACAGCGCGTCGCGGCAGCGCGGCGACGAGTCGCTCAGGGCGGTGCACCGGGCGCTGGACCTGGGTGTGTCCCTGCTGGACACGGCCGACATGTACGGCCCCTTCACCAACGAGCTGCTGGTGGGGCGGGCGTTGAAGGAGCGGCGGTCCGACGCGTTCGTGTCGACGAAGGTCGGTCTCCTGGTGGGCGACCAGCACATCGTCGCCAACGGCCGCCCGGGGTATGTGAAACGGGCCTGCGACGCGTCGCTGCGGCGCCTGCAGACGGACGTCATCGACCTCTACCAGCTGCACCGGGCCGACCCGGAGGTGCCCGTCGAGGAGACCTGGGGCGCGATGGCGGAGCTCGTCCAGGCCGGGAAGGTCAGGGCGTTGGGCCTGTGCGCGATGGGGGCGCGGTCCTCGCGCCGGGACGGATCCGGTCCGCACGACGCGACCCTCAGGCAACTGGAGCGGGTGCAGCAGGTCTTCCCGGTGAGCGCGGTGCAGGCCGAGCTGTCGGTGTGGTCGCCGGAGGCGCTCGGGACGCTGCTGCCGTGGTGCCGGACGCGGGGCGTCGGCTTCCTCGCCGCGATGCCGCTCGGCAACGGCTTCCTGACCGGCCGGCTGCGGCCCGGCGCGGGGTTCGAGGCGGACGACCTGCGGGCCCGCCACCCCCGCTTCACGGCCGAGATGATGGCCGCGAACCAGCCGATCGTCGCCGGTCTGCGCCGGGTGGCCCGGCGGCACGGCCCGGAGGTCACGCCCGCCCAGGTCGCCCTGGCCTGGGTGCTGGCCCAGGGCCCGCACGTCGTGCCGGTGCCGGGCGCGAAGCGGGAGCGCTGGGTCGCGGAGAACGCCGCCGCGGCGGGCCTGCGGCTGGACGCCGAGGACCTCCGGGAGGTGGCGGGGCTGCCCCCGGCCCAGGGGTCGTGGGACTGATCCGGCCGGGGCGGTCGACGTCACCCGCCTCCGAGGCGGTCCCGGGGGCGCCGAGGCGTCCGGGAGGGGCGGCAGCAGGGCGCTCGTCAGCTCCGCCCGGGGGCCCGGTGTCCGGGGCCCGGCCGATCCCGGCCGCCTGCGCGGGCACGGCCCTCGACCCACGGGCCCACGCCTGTGCGCCGTGCCCACGGGGCGTCGGCGTGGCCGCCCCGGGGGGAACGCCCGCCGCGCGTCCTCCGGCCGGCACGGCCCGCACGAAAGCGGCGAAACGGCGTGCTCCCGGTGCGGTGTTCCGTGATCGGGAACTTCGGGGACACGGGCGGGGTATGACAGGTAGGACCCGCCCCGTCGAAGGGACCAAGATCGTGCAACGTCGATCCGTACCGGCCGTGCTGGCCGCCGCCGCGCTCCTGCTGACGGCCGGCTGCTCCTCCGACGGCGCGGGAACGTCCGGCGACAGCCCCTCCCCGAGCCGCACGGCGCCGGAGTCGTCCGTCCCGCCGGGGCGGGCCGGGCAGACACCGCCCCCCGCCGAGGGCTCGGTCGAGGTCCTGCGCACCGTCGCCGAGGGCCTGGACTCCCCCTGGGGTCTGGCTCCGCTGCCGGGCGGCGGCCTGCTCGTCTCCTCCCGGGACGACGGGACGATCGTCCGGGTCGACGACAAGACCGGGAAGAAGACCGAGGTGGGCGATGTGCCCGGCGTCTCACCGGCCGGCGAGGGCGGGCTGCTGGGCATCGCCCTGTCCCCCGACTTCGCCTCCGACCGCATGGTCTACGCGTACTTCACCTCGGTCTCGGACAACCGCGTCGTCCGCATGATCTACGACGACGGCAAGCCCGCCGGCGAGCAGCTCGCCGCGCCCGACACGGTCTACCGGGGCATCCCCAAGGGCTTCGTCCACAACGGCGGCCGGATCGCGTTCGGCCCCGACAAGATGCTGTACGTGGGCACGGGAGAGAGCGGCGACACCGGCCTGTCCCAGGACAAGGACTCACCCGGCGGCAAGATCCTGCGGCTGACCCCGGAGGGCGAGCCGGCGCCCGGCAACCCGTTCCCCGACTCGCCGGTGTACTCCTACGGCCACCGCAATGTGCAGGGCCTGGCCTGGGACACGAAACAGCGGCTGTTCGCCTCGGAGTTCGGGCAGGACACCTGGGACGAGCTGAACGCGATCAAGCCGGGTGACAACTACGGCTGGCCGGAGGCCGAGGGCGCATCCGGCGACGGGCGGTTCCACGACCCGGTCGACCAGTGGAAGACGTCCGAGGCGTCCCCGAGCGGCATCGCCTACGCCGAGGGCTCGATCTGGATGGCGGGCCTGCGCGGCAAGCGGCTGTGGCGCATCCCGCTGGACGGCACGAAGGCGTCGGCGGACCCGCAGTCCTTCCTCGAGGACGAGTACGGCCGGCTGCGCACGGTGGTCCCGGCGGGCGGCGACCGCCTGTGGCTCGTGACCAGCAACACGGACGGCCGGGGCAGCCCGAAGGACGGGGACGACCGGATCCTGGAGCTGCGGGTGACGTGAGCCGGGGCCCGCGGGCCGGGGGCTGGTCCTCACCGCGCCCGTCCTCGCGGCCGCCCTCACGCTCGTCGCCCGCGCGGTCCGGCCAGGCAGCCCGAAGCCCGACCGCGAGACCCGGCGCGCGGATCGCCGAGCGGCCCGAGCTGGTCGCCGCGGTCCGCCGGGAGTCGGCCGGCCGGGCGCGGCAGGCGCCCTAGTGTCCGTCGCCCTCCCGCTCGTCCGGCGGGCGGACGACGACCTTGCCGGACGACAGGTCTATCGGGCCGTGCCCGGGGTCGCCGTCGCCGACGTCCTCCCGGGTCAGCTCCAGACGGTTCTGCTCGTCGCGGGTGTGTTTGCGGCCGGGTGAGAACAGTTCCTCGAAGACGTTGAACACAAGGGCCTCCCTGGGCCGCGACTCCCCCGACGTCCTTTGCAGCGTATACCTCACCCCGCCGGCCCGGGCGTGAGGCTTTCGGCCGGGAACAGGCCCAGCCGGTGCGCCACCGCCGCCGCCTCTCCCCGCCCGGAGACGCCGAGCTTGGCGAGGATGTTGGAGACGTGGACGCTCGCGGTCTTCGGGGAGATGAACAGCTCCTGCGCGATGCGCCGGTTGGTGTGCCCGGCGGCGACCAGGCGCAGCACGTCCCGTTCCCTGCTGGTCAGCCCCAGCGACTCGGCCGGGTCGCAAGGGGCCGGGGCCGGTTGGGGAGAGGGGGTGAGCGGGAGCCGGGCCCGCCGGGCGAGCGCGTCGGCGGCGTCCGCGAGCGGCCGGGCGCCGAGGTGGCGGGCGACGGCGTTGACGAGGCGCAGCAGTTCCGTGGCGCGGCCGCGCTCGTCCTCGCCGCCGTCCGCCAGCAGGGACTCGGCGAGGCGGTGGCGGATCCGGGCGAGGTCGTAGGGCCGCTCCAGGGGTTCGAAGGCGGTGACCACCTCCGACCAGGTTCCGGGGGTGCTCCGGCCCTCGGCCCGGTGCAGTTCGGCGCGGACCCACCGCTCGTGGGCGCGCCAGACCGGGGCGTGCGTGGTGAGGCGCTTGACCGTCTCGAAGAGGCTGCCGAGGACCTCGTCGCGGCCGTCCCGTGCGGCGGGCAGCGTGCGGGCGTCGGCCTCGGCGGTGGCGGCTTCGAGCAGCAGCGGCCAGGCGTAGCGCTGGGTGCCGGGCGGGAAGCCGGACGTCAGGGTGCGGGCCAGTTCGGCGCGGGCGTCGGCGAGGCGGCCCTCGGCGACCGCGACGGCGAGGGTGAGGCAGGACAGCGGCAGGTCGTGCTGCGGCATGGGGTCGTGCGGGCCGTAGGAGGCGCGGCCCTCGGCGAGATGCCGGGCGGCCTCGGGCACCCGGCCGCGGGCGAGCGCGAGGAACGCCAGGCTGTTGGCGGCGGAGCCGCGCGGCCCGGCCGTCTGCCCGCGCCGCTGCGCGTTGCCGGCCGCCTCCGCGGCCTCGTCCCAGCGGCCCAGGGAGACGAGCGATTCGGCGAGGTTGCTCCAGATCCAGGCCTCGGCGTCCCGCAGGCCCATCTCCGAGGTGAGCCGCAGGCCCTCGCGCAGGATGCCGACGGCCTCCTGCGAGCGGCCGACGCCTTCGAGCACCGACGGCAGGTTGACATGGCTGCGGCCGACCATCGGGGCGAGTCCCCGGGCCACCACCTCGGCCCTGACCTCGTACATGTGCCGCAGCCCGGCCTCGGCCTGCCCGGCGTCGACCATGAGCCCGCCGAGGGTGAGCCGGGCGTGGGACTCGATGGCGTCGGCGCCCACCATGCGGGCGTACTCCACGGCCCGTTCGGCGGCGGTCAGGGCCTCGGGGCCGGGCTCGTGGAGCATCGACCAGTGGGCGGCCGTGGCGAGCACCTCGGCGTGCACCTCGGACGGCGGCAGGCCGCGCACCAGGTCCTGCGCGGTGGCGATCTCCTTCCAGCCGTCGCCGCGGGCGAGGCCCTGGACCAGCCGGGAGCGCTGGATCCAGAACCAGGCGGCGCGCAGTCTGTCGTTCTCCTCGTCGAGCAGGCGCAGCGCCCGCTTGGTGATCTTCAGGGCCCGTTCGCGTTCCCCGCACAGGCGGCCCGCGACGGCCGCCTCGGCCAGCAGGTCGAGGTGGCGCAGCGCGGTGGTGGCCGGATCGCAGCCGCTGGGGGTCCCCCCACGCCGTTCAGGCAGTGGGGGAGGGTAGACCTCGGCGAAGTCGACCGGGCGCAGGGTGCGGCGCACGGCCTCGGGCGCGGCGTCCCACAGCTCCATCGCCCTTTCCAGCAGCCGCAGTTGCTCGGAGTAGGCGTGCCGGCGCCGGGCCTCGACGGCGGCGTCGAGGACGGCGGGCAGGGCCTTGGCGGCGTCGCGGGCGTGGTACCAGTAGCCGGCCAGGCGGGTGGTGCGCAGGTCCGCGGGGACCAGCGTCGGGTCGGACTCCAGGGCCTCGGCGTAGCGGCGGTTGAGGCGGGAGCGCTCGCCGGGGAGCAGGTCGTCGCTGACGGCCTCGCGGACCAGGGAGTGGCGGAAGCGGTAGCCGTCTCCGCCGGGTGCCGGGCTGAGGATGCCGGCGTTGACCGCGGCCCGCAGCGCCTCGATGAGGTCGTCCTCGGCGAGCCGGGCGACCGCGGCCAGCAGCCGGTACTCGACGGTGGAGCCGCCCTCGGCGACGAACCGGGCGATCTGCTGGGCGGACTCCGGCAGTGACTCCACGCGGACGAGGAGCAGGTCGCGCAGGGAGTCGGTCAGGCCCGTGGGACAGCCCTCGTGGGCGGCGACGGACAGCTCCTCCACGAAGAAGGCGTTGCCGTCGGAGCGTTCGAAGATCGCGTCGACCTGGTCCGGCTCCGGCTCGTGGGCGAGGATGCCGGCGACCTGGAGGCACACCTCGTCGCGGGTGAAGCGGGCGAGGTCGAGGCGGCGGACCGTGCGGAGCCGGTCGAGTTCGGCCAGCAGCGGCCTGAGCGGGTGGCGGCGGTGGATGTCGTCGGAGCGGTAGGTGGCCAGGACGACGAGGCGGCCGGTGCGCAGGGTGCGCAGGAGGTAGGAGAGCAGATGGCGGGTGGAGGCGTCGGACCAGTGCAGGTCCTCCAGCGCGAGGACGACGGTGTGCTCGGCGGCGACGCGTTCCAGCAGGCGGGCGGTGAGCTCGAAGAGGCGGGCCATGCCGTCCTCGTCGTACCGCCCGGTGCCCGACTCGCCCAGCTCGGGCAGCAGCCGGGCCAGTTCCTCCTCCTGGCCGGCGGCCGCGGCGGCCAGCTCCCCTGGCAGGGCGCGGCGCAGCGCGCGCAGGGCCGTGGAGAACGGGGCGAAGGGCAGTCCGTCGGCGCCGATCTCGACGCAGCCGCCGAGGGCGACGACCGCCCCGCGGCGGCGGGCCGCGTCCGCGAACTCCTCGACCAGGCGGGTCTTGCCGACGCCGGCCTCCCCGCCGATGAGCAGGGCCTGCGGCTCGCCCTCGCGGCATCGGGCGAGGGCTTCGTGCAGCGCGCCCAACTCCTGGGCGCGGCCCACGAACACGGGGCTGACGGACCTGGTCTCCATTGCCCCGAGCATCGCACGCGGGTCGGCCGGCACGGCACCGGTTTTCCCGCGCCCGGCGAGGGGGCGGGGCGTGGCCGCCGCGCCGCCCGACGGGGCACCGGCACTGGCACCGGCACCGGCTCTGAGACCGGCACCGGCACCGGCCGCCCCCCCGCCCCCGGCGGGGGGGGGGGGCGCGGGCGGGGGGGCCGCGCCCGTGAACCGGGCCCGGGGGGCCCGGCCCCGCGGGA
>NZ_JBEXOM010000010.1:0-287875 GCF_040611555.1 Streptomyces sp. NPDC006624
GCCAGGGCGTCCCCATCCTGGCCGATCTCGCTTACCAGGGCGGCGGCCCATGGGTGACCACCGGCATCAAACGCAGACCCCTGCAGGAACTCACCCATACCGAGACGACCGTCAACCGAGCCCTGTCGACCGCCCGGGCACCGGTCGAACGCGGCGTCGCGCGCCTGAAGTCCTGGCGAATCTTCCGTAGATCCCGCTGCAGCCCCAACCGCATGACGTCAATCGCCAAAGCCATCCTCACTCTGGAGCGGCAACGCTGAAGAAGCTCACTGAGCGGTTTCCAACCTCAGCGCTTCAGCCGGATCCCCCTATCCCAGCACTGACCTGAGGCGGCATACGTCATGGCATCGTCCGTCCCCGCCTGCAGCTTGAGGGACACGGGTCTGGGGGTGGTCGTTGCTCGGATCAGGTGGGTGGCGTCCTTGGCAGGTCAGCCGGACAAGTCCCGGGTGGGGTCCGAGAAGGACACCGTTTCCAGTACCGCGGCGGTCATGTCGCAGATTTCTCCCCAGTACTCCATGGCGGCGGTGTCCAACGTGAAGATCGCTATGAAGCGTTGGGTCGGAAAGGGGATGAAGATTTGGATCTGGCCGGTGAGGAGCTTCGTCTCCTCGCCCGTCGCGGTTAGCTCAGCACCGATGGTGATCTCGCGGATGGAGATGTTGGACACAGCGGGCCCACAGGGCAACGTGATGCGGCGACTGTCATTTCCCGGGTCCCGGCCGAGAGATTGCCCGATCGCGCCTACAGCCTCGTCGGGGGTTGCGTATGGTGACTCGATAGCGCCGACGGTGAAGGAGAAGTGCACGACACCACCATTGTCGTCACTGAAAACCCCCATGGCGGAGTACGCCAGCCCGGCGTCCGCGAAGACCTCGGCGAGTCCGGCGTAGAAGGGCGCTGCCGACTCCCACAGGTGGGCGTCACCCTCGGGAAAGAGCTCACGGGCGAACTTGTCCGCAGCGGACAGTCGGGCACCTGGCTCGACGTCCACGGGCAGGGCGTGGAAACCCTCCGGTGCCACGAACCAGAGGGGAGGGATGGCCGGATCCTCGATGGCGGTCGGGATGCCGGATGGTGCCGTGCGGTTGATGCTCACGTTCATGCCTTGCTCGGTTCGATGTCTCCGGGAGCGGGTGTCGCGTCCCGGCCGGCGTCGTCCATCACGAAACCCCGCGTTTCGGAGACCACGTCCTTTCGGCAGCCGGAAAGCGTGAACTCCACCCGCACCAGGCCGCTCGGTAGTTTCGTGATGACGGGGTCTGCGGCATCCGCCGGCAGGGGCGACACGGCGCCGGAGAGCCGCTCGCGCTGTGCAGGCGAGAGTTCCGCTTCGGACAGACGACGGTGACTTCCTGACAGAAGCCCGACCAGTTCGACGGTGTAGAGAGAAGCGTTGGTCGTCAGCCTGGCCCACGAGCCGTCCTGGAAGACGATCTGGAAGTCCCTGTGGCCGATGCTGAAGCGTTTGAACGAAGCAGACGCGATACTTTCCGCAGGGGTCTCCCACAGCACCTTGCCGGACCCGACGACGAGCAGGCGCTGAGTGGTCAACACAACTTCGGTGACGTATCCATGTGGACGTCGGGAAGGGTCGAGTTGCCAGGGCAGAGTGCGTGCGATGTCGCCCGCGTCGGCCCACATCACGGGGAAATCAGCGACCTCATTCTCTCGGTCCTCAAGCTTCCCGCGTCCAGGCTCGGGGTCAATCGTGCTTCCGCCCAGGAGATCGGAGAGAATGCCCCCCGCCACGGCGAAGAGACCGGAAGTGACAGTTCGCACATGCCAGCCGATTCTGCCGGGCAGACGGCGAACCGCGAAGGCTTTCCCTTCCGGCCAGCCGGACAGTTCGGTCTCGATGTCGTTGCGCCGACGGTCGCGGAAAGAGCGCCGACCGGCCACGGTGGCTGCGGTTCCGGTCGCGAACGAAGCCGGGAAACGAGCCAGCGTCTCCTCGCCGGGCTGCGGTTTCCAATTCACAGCATCTCCGTCCTCGTCATGAGGCGACCGATTCCTGGAAGCGGTCGCCGGGATTGATCAGTTCGCCGATGTGCGTGGGAATCGACACCAGCTTAGGAGCGATCTTGAGGCCGGCGTCGATGCCGCGGCCCAGGTTGCTCATGGGATCGATGGACAGACGGCCGCGACTGGCCAGGTTGAGGCCTCGGGTTCCGAGCCACTGCCCATTGTGAACAGTCTGCTCGGCGACCAGCGTCATGCGCCCCATGAGACCTTCAGCCTTGATCAGACCGCCGTGCTTGAGACCCCACAGACCGATGGTCTTGCCTTTGACGGTGAAACTCGCGGCTCCCGCGACGTTGTCGCCGAACCCTACGAAGTTTCGTCCGATGGTCGTGACACCCCGGAACTTGCTGCCGAGTTGTGCCGCTCGTGCCGCCGCGACCGCGCCGTCCGCGACCTTGACTCCCTTGGCGAACGCGGTGATTCCCGGAATGGCCCCGAGCGCCTCGAGGCCGATGCTGAACCAGCTGACGTCTGCGCCGCCTGCCTTTGCCAGAAGGTGGCTGATCAGGGCGATGCCACTGGTCACAGCCGCGGCCGTGGCGAAGATGGCTCCCAGAGGTGGGAAGGGCATGGTGATGATGGCGAGCATGCCCAGAATGCCGCTCAGGTCTCCGACCAGGTCACCGATCGTCTTGAAGAGGTCGGCATTGTCATGGAGCCAGCCCTTGGCATCGTCCCAGATGCTGTCCTCGATGGCATCGTCGAGTTCGTCGCGGATCTTGCCCGCGTAATGTGAGGCACGCTCGTCGCGCTCGGACGTGATCCGGTTGAGTTGCAGCCGGTATTCGATGAGCGGATCGTGGTCGGTGCCGCTCGGAGAAGGGCTAGGTTCGCCCGGCCCCGGCTTGTTCGTCTCGGTCTTCTTCTTCTCGGCGTCCGCTTCGTCCTGCGCCTTCTTCGCGTTGGCCAGAACCTTGTCGGCCTGAATCTGGAAGCCCTCCAGCTCGCTGGCCCAGCTGGTCAGATAGCCGTGGACGTTCTCGTAGCGCTCGGCCACATCGCGGAGCTTCTTCTCCAGGCCTTCGGACTCGTCTCGCAGGGCACCGGCGTACTTGCCCTTCAGTTCGTCATCGTTGCCGATGCCGCGGAGAAGACGGGCCTGCTCACGCAGGGAGCTCGCGACGCCCTTCATCCGCTTGACCTCGGAACGCATCTCGTCCGGGTCTCCTGGAACGGGGTCGGACTCCGCAAGAGGATGCCAGTCGCGGGGCCGGGCCTTGGGAGCCGTTGTCACTTCTTCTTTTCCTTCTTGCGCAGTTCCTTGGCAAGCTCGGCGTCCAGGCCGGTGAACCCGTCGATGGTGGCCTTGATCAGCTTCCCTACGGTGTCGATGTGGGTGAGCAGGCTTTCGCGGTAGTCGTCCCAGTTGTCCACGAACTCGTCCATGGCGTCCGTGATGTCACCGCTGCCCCAGTGCTCGCGCATGTCGTCGCGGTGATTGCCCAGGTTCTTGAACTCCTTTTTGATTTTTCTGAGCCGGGACTCCGACTCCACAAGAAGGTCGACGTTCACCTTGAGGTCTGAGTCGTTCGCCACGCTTACTTCTCCGGCCGGGCTAGTGGTTCTGTGCTGACAGTGGGCCGTCAGCGGTTGACGGCTTGGATCTCCTGAACCGTCACGGCCTGGTCGCTGCCGAAGGTGCCATTGGGGAGGTCGCCGCCCGCGCCGCCGGTGCCCGTCCAGGCGATGTCCCAGGTGATGGTGGCCTTGAGGTTGTAGGTGCCGTTGCCGGAGGAGCGGAGGTACTTGATGCCGCACGGGGGTGTCTCGTCGGCCTTGCCCTTGGCGTAGGGCTCGCCGATGGAGTCGTCGGCGTTGATGACGCACTCGCCCGAGGCCGGGTAGGTCTCTGCGTCCTCGGTGCCCGGCTCCAGCTTGAGGGAGACCGGCTTGGCGGTGGTGGTGGCCTGGATGTTGAAGCCCGGGACGTTGATCGCCGCCGTGGCTTGGACTTCGTCGAAGACGGCCTTGTCGACCCAGGCCCAGGTCGGCAGGTTCACCTTGGTCTCCGTCTCGGGGGCGAGGCTGACCTCGGTGTCGGGCAACTGCATGTGCTGGTAGGCGAGCGCGGCGAGCATCTCCGGGTCGATGGCCTCTTCGTACCGGGCCGGCGGGGCCTCGCCGTTCTCCACCCAGAAGGGCAGGTCGGTGCACGAGGTGCGCTTGAGGTAGTCCGGCTCGTTGGGGTTCTCGACGCCGGCCCAGAACATGCCCTTGCCGTCGTTCTCGACGTTGTAGTCCTTGTAGCCAGGGCTTCCTTCCCAGCCGAACTCGTCCTCGTAGTGGCGCTTGGCCTGGCCCAGCGCCGAGCCCGCTGTCCCGCCCATGCCCGGTGTGCTCAGCTGGCGGTCGAGGTCCTCGGACATCTTCTTCTTGAAGTCCTTGGCGCCCAGGTACGGGGCGTACCAGCAGGGCGGGGGAGTCCAGTTGACGTCCGTGGACGTCACGTTTCCGGTGCTGCCGTCCTTGGCTACGGATCCGGAGTACTGGATGCGGGCGGCGGCGAAGATGCCGGTTCCGTCGCCACCGCCGGTCTGTTCCGTGTTGGCTCCCTGGCCGTTGCCCGTGGGTTCCACCGCGTGGGCCGGTTCCGTGAGAATGAGAGCGCCGAGGGTCAGGGCCAGAGCAGCCGTGCCTATACGGGAGGTGGAATGCCGTGCCCTGTTCACTGGCACTTCTCCGCCTTGCTCTCAACAAACACCTTGGATGCTTGCCAGAGGCCTTCACCCGTGGGGAACTTGACCATCACGATCCTGAAGTGGTCGAAGTCGGCGATGCTGGGCTTGCTCTTCAGGATTTTTCCGGTCTTGACTTCTTTGCCGTAGAACTTGCTCGAGTCCACACAGAACGCGACTTCCACGGAGTTGCCGTTCGGTGCGGACCGGGTGGTGTCCTGGTAGTGGCGCCGAGTGCCGGTCGCAGTCCAGCCGCCTTCGAGCCTGGCGTTGATCTGTGTTTTCGCGTACCTGAGCCCATCGCCCGTCGCGTAGGCCGTCACGGCCGCGTCCTTGGTCGTGCGCTTGTCGACGCCCCGGTAGATCGCCCGGATGAAGTTGGCGGCGTCGTCCATCGCAGCCGCTTCGTTCTTGTCCTTCGGCTTCTCCCAGTCGAAGACCAGGTTCATGTCCTTGGGCAGGGACACGTCGACGCCGTCGGGCCGGTCCTCCGCCGGTGCCGCCGGCGGGGTCGCCGACTCCTTCGGAGTCTTCTCCTCCTGGCCGGCGCCGGCGATCTTGTCGTTGTCGGCGGACTTGTCGTCCCCGCTGCCGCAGGCCGTCAACAGCAGTGCTGCCGTTGCTGTCAGTGCGACGGCAACGGGCAATGGGCGGCGCTCCACAGTGACTCCCCGTGAGACAGAAGTTCAGTCAAGAGGTCTGACGGTATCGGTGGGGTTCCGGGTTTCACCAGAGCGAACTTCCTCGAGAACAGGGGCAATCCGGGTTGTATGGGGGCTCGCGGCGGACTGGTTGTGTCCTGATCGTGCCAAACGGGGGCAGCCCCGGATCCCGCGGTGTGCGGATCCCGGGGCCACGGAGCTGAGGTATCTCGTTTCGCTAGTGCGGTGTCCTGCACCTCGGGTCCCATCGAGGTACGCGACCAGCTCGCCGCCGCGGCCGGGGCACGCGGCTCAACGGCAGAGCGGTCACCGCGGAACGCGGCGACGTAGCTGCACGGCCTGGCGGTTGGCCCTCCTGGTGGTGCGTCGCATGGTGCGTGAAAAGGACTCAGCAAACGTTGTCTGAGCGCACATCTGGCTGCGGGGCGCTTCGTTCGGCGCTGGCCGCTCATGGGATCATCTCGTCGCACGCTGACGACCTATCTCCGAGGACGAGCCTCATGCTGACCACGCGACGGAGGGCGGCCGTTGCTTCCCTCTTTGCTGCTTTCTCACTGTCCATGACCGGTTGCAGCAGCGACTCCGGCCACGGATCGGGGAACGACGAAATCGCAGGGGCGGAGACAGGGAAGGTCGGCCCCTCGACTCCGTCATCCTCTGAGCCCGCTGAGAAGAACGCGCCGAGCTTTGACTTTCCCAGGGACCTCAAGGTGGCGGTGGATCGGGAGTCGTCAGGTGACCCGGTCAAGGACGCCATCCTTCGGGACACGGCGTACGCGGCCCAGGCCCGCGTCGAGGCATTCGCCAGGAGTGAGAGCCGGACGGCCAACATGAGTCGCTACTTCGGAGCCAACGCCCTTTCCTTCTGGGTCGGCAGGGTCGAGGCCTTCAAGAAGGACGGGCTGACCGTGACGGGCGGCTACCGCTACTTCAACTTCGAGGTGACCGACGTCTCGGAAGGCACTGCGGCTGTTCGCTACTGCGAGGACCAGAGCAAGGCATTCAACAAGGAGATCAAGACGGGCAAGGTGCGCCGCACCAAGCCGAGTGACAAGAGCTTTGTCTTGTACACGGCCCAGGCCGCGCGAGGTGCAGCGGGTGACTGGCAGGTGACACAGCAGAGTTGGAAGAAGGGGGACCCTGCATGCGTGCAGCGGTAGGCGCGTTGCGGTCACGTCCGGCTGTTGGGACCGCAGCCGCAGTCAGCCTCGTTGTGCTGCTGGGTACGGGCAGCCCGGCCTACGCGGACGAGACGACAGGCGGTGACCAGACGACCACTCAACCAGACACAGGCTCCGGTCAGCCCGAGACCGACTCCGGCGCCGAATCCGGCAGCGGCTCCATCGGCGCCCACATCCGCCTCAACCAAAGCACTCCCCCTTCGAGTCGTTCCGCGGCCACCGCCACCGCCACCTCCGCGGACCCCGACTGGGAACCCCCGGTGTGCTGGTACGAGCCCATGTACACGCCGGAGGAGTACGAGGAGTTCATCAAGGGCGCGTATGGCGGCGCTCCGGGGGGAAGCCCGGCGGAGGGTTACGCGCAGAAGCGGGAGAAGGAGAAGTACCACAAGGGTGACGAAGGTCTGTGGTGGCAGGTTCAGTTTCCCGATGAGACCTACGACAGGGCCTGCCCTGTCACCACGGAGAACTGGGAGATCTGGGTCCCGCCCGCCGATCCGCAGCCGGATCCGAACAAGGTGACGCCCGAAGTTCTCTCACAACTGGCCCTCAACTCGACCAAGTTGCCCACGCCGCCGGTCGAGTTGCGACCGCGCGCCGACCGCCTGCTCGTGAACCTCGGTACGCGGGTGGCGTTCGAGGGCGATCTCGACCGCGTGTGGACGACCGCCAGCCTCGACTACAAGGGCGTTCAGCTCGCCGCGACCACCGTCGCCACCCCCGTGGCGCTCAAGGTCGACGCCGGCACCGCCGACGCCGACCCGCGGAGCTGCACTTACGACCTGGTCAAGGGCAAGGACGGCTACACGGCCGACAGCGAGGACGCCGGTTGCAACGTCACGTACCTCCGTGCGTCGGGCGACGGCACCTACCCCTTCAAGGCGTCCATCACCTGGCAGGTGACGTGGACCGACTCGGCCGACCCTGACGGGCCGCCGCGGCAGCCAGGTCTGCCTGACGGGTTGTCCACGTTCGAGCAGGATGTGACCGTCAAGGAGGCCCAGGCCGTGAACCGGGCGAGTGGCGTCAACCGTGGCTGAAGGAGCTGTTCGGGCTCGGCGGGGCGGTCCCGGGGTCGGGTGGCGAGCCGACGTCGTTCGGTGGTCGGTGTTCAACGTCGTCTGCGCCGGGAGCTCGTGGGGACTCGCCTGGCTCGGCCCTGTCGTGCCGTTGTGGGCGCCGGCGCGAGGGGTGGCTCTGCTCCTCGCCGTTCTCGTGCTGCCGCTGGCGACGGCTCTGGTGCCGGTTCTGTGTCTGCGGAGGGTCCCGCGCAGGCAACGGAAGGTCGCCTGGCAGCTGCTCGTTCCGCTGGTCGCGGGGGTGGCGTTGGGCTTGTTCGGAACCTCTGCCGGCGACAGCGCCGCCCTGGCGGAGCGGGGAGAGTGGGCCGACGCCGTGGTCGTGACAAGGACGACAGCGGGACCAACCACTGCGACCTGCGCACGGTTGGTGGACGGGAGATCTCTCCCTCGCTGACGGAAGGCGATGGCTGCGAGAACTGGGTGGAGACGGGTGACACCTTGCGCGTTCGGTATGACCCCGTCGGCGTCGCCAGTCCCACCACTGATCGGGATGACAGCTCGAACGCCGGGCTTCTCGCGGTGCTGTTCCTGAGCTCCGCGGCGACGGGCACCTGGGGTGGTGTGCGGCAGAACCGGTGGGACAGGGAGTACGTGCCGGCCTGAGCCCTGTAGCTCAGTGCAGGGCTGCCCTCGGCACGGGGATCTGCCCGAAGTCGTATCGAGTGCCCGGGTGGGGGGCCGCGCCGGACGTTCCCGCGACGGCGGGAGTGGCGGTCGCGAAGACGGCCGTGAGCCCGCAGAGGGCGAGCAGCAGACGGAACGGACCGCGCCGTCCGCCGCCCAACTCCTCTGTGTGCGCCGCGTATGCGCTGTACGACGTGACTGCTCTCACCGGTGAGCCCCCCCCCGCGGTCCGATCGCTGTCCGCGCGGCACTCTACTAAGGCGTTCGCGAGTGCTACATACTCAGCCCAGCTTCGCGTTCTGCGCCTTCACCACCGCCGCCGGGAGCTTCGCGTCGCCCGGCCGGTCCTGGATCATGGCCATGCCGTCGGCGGCGAAGTAGACGGCCACGACGTCGTCGCTGCGGACGGCCTGCGCGTGCACGGTGTGGGTGATGCCGCGGAAGGGCGTCGTGGCGCGGAACGCGAGCGACTCGTCCCCACCCCGCGCGACCGGCTTCTCGGCGGTGACGGAGTCGTACGGGGTCGCGACCCTCGCCTTCGCCGTGAAGCCGCCGCCGCAGGCCCCGACGCCCTCGGACAGCCCGGCGAACGCCGACTTGGCCTTGTCCGGGGTGTCGTAGGTCATGAGGGTGATGTACGTGAACCTGCGGTTCTCCGGGATGTGGTGGGTCAGGTCGGCCCGGGAGCCGTCGAGGGCCAACTGGTTCATCGCGAGGGCCAGCGGGGTGCACGCGGGCTTGTCGGTCGTGACGTCGCCGGGGGACTTGGCGAAGAGGTACTTCTCGTCCTGCTTGGAGGGGGGCTTGACCTCCGTGCCGGGCACGTCCGCCTCGGTGATCACGAGCTTCGCCAGCCGCTCCGCCGGGGTCTCCCGGTCTGCCGGGGAAGCGGCGGCCTTCGGCTTGTCGGCTGCCGGCTCGGAGCCGCCGCCGCACGCGGTGAGCGCGGTGAGGGACAGCAGGGACGCGGCGCAGACGGCGAGCGGGGCACGCTTCATGGAGAGGAATCCTCGGAAGTGGTGGGTGGGGGGAGGGAAACGGCATCCTGATGCCGGACGCCGCCGCACTCTACTCAACCCACGGCCGACGCCCCCGCCGGGCGGTGAACCGCCGTTGCCACGGCCCGGCTTCGTGAGCGAATCGTGCAGGCATGATGGCCGAGAGGTGTCGAACGCCTCAGACCCCGTGTCCGCGCGCTGCGGCGGCCGATTCGCACCAGCACAGCCGTCCTGCCCTTCGCGCCCCCTGTTCAACGGGCCTGTGGGAAAAGGGCGTTGCGGAAGAGTAACGGCTGGCCGATGCGTTCCCCGAGTTCGGACGCGCCTTGAGGGGCTTATGTGCGGCTGATACGGTGCCATGGCTTGACACTCACTTCGGCGCTGGCTATCCGGCCAGCTCAGGCACTGTTCAGCGGGCCGAGAAGTGCTGAGTGTCCCATTTAGTAGATAACTTCTTGGGTGTACGGGGAGCGGTTGCGTGAAGATCCAAGAGCGTACGGGGGCGGGCGCAGGGCGTTCCGTCGCTCCGGCTCAGCCGTCGGTCGGTGACCGCCTTCCCACACCGCCTCGCGAGCGCAAACCCGCTCTGGCCGCGCTCGCCGTGCTGCTCATCCTCGTCGGCGCGCTGGGCGCGACGATGCTCGTGCTCCAGGCCGGTGACCGGATCGAGGTCGTCAAGGTGACGAACGAGGTCCAGGCCGGGGAGTCCCTCAAGGACAGCGACGTGACCTCAGTCATGGTCGCCGAGGACGAAAGCATCCACTACGTCGAGTGGAGGCAGCTGAAGACCATCCAGACCTACAAGGCCAAGTCCACGATCTACCCGGGGACTCTCGCGGTCGGTGAGATGTTCGCCAAAAAGGCGACCCTCCCCGCCGGCAAGGCCGCCGTCGGCCTCGCCCTCAAGGAGGGCCAGTACCCGTCCGGCATCAAGGCCGGTGACGTCGTCTCCGCCTACCGCGTCGGCACGAGCGGCGCCGGCTCGAACAGCTCCGACGACAACACCGGTTCGAGCGGCACCTCGTCCTCCGGCGGCGGCATCGTCGACAACGCGCGCGTCAACGCCGTCGAGGACGACAGCGACGCCACCGTGAGCACGGGCAACCTCTCGCTCACCCTCCTTGTCGACCAGGCCGACGCGGCCGCCCTCGCCTCGGCGGCGGCAGCGGGCGAGGTCGCCATCGTGCACGTCCCCGGCAACTAGAAGGCGGCACCCACCCCATGGCGCTCATCGCTCTCGCCGCCGACAAGGGTTCCCCCGGCGTCACCACCGCGGCCGTCGCCCTCGCGGCGGTCTGGCCGCGGCGTGTCCTGCTCGCCGAGACGGACCCGGCGGGCGGTGACCTCGTCTACCGCAGCGCGGCCGCGCACGGCGGACCGCTCAACCCCAACACCGGCATGCTGTCCATCGCCGCGACCGCGCGCCGCGGCCTGGTGCCGGACCAGCTCTGGGACCACGTCCAGCCGCTCAGCGGAGGTCTTGAGGTCCTCGTCGGGCTCGGCATCGCCGAACAGGCCGCCGGACTCGCGGGGTTGTGGCCCACTCTCGGGCACGCCTTCGCCTCCCTCGCCGACTCCCCGCACGCCGCGGCCGACGTCATCGCCGACTGCGGACGCATCAGCGGGGACACCCCCGCCGTCGAACTGTTCCCGCACGCCTCGCTCGTGCTGCTGCTCTCGCGCACCGAGCCGGAGGCGATCGCGCGGGTGCGTGACCGCGCAGCCGCGCTGGCGGGCAAGCTGCACGGCGGGCCGCGCGGCGCCGCGAGCCTCGCCAACCCGGTCATCGGCGTCGTCCTGATCGCGGACACCGGCACCGCCGGCAAGCTCGCCTCGCAGGTCAACGACATGCTCGTGCACGCCCAGACCGGAGCCCGCGTGGTCGGCACCATCGCCGACGACCCGGCCGGCGCCGACCAGCTGGCCGGCCGCAAGCGCGGCCGCCTCGACAAGTCGCTGCTGATCCGCTCCGCCCGCAAGGTCGCGGCCGACATCCACCAGCAGTACGGCGCCGCCTGGGCCGCCTCCGCCCAGGCGAACCAGGCCCACCACGCCCAGCAGGCCCAGCACGCTCAGCAGGTCCCGCACCAGCACCAGCAGCCCGGCCGGACGCAGGGCCACGCGGGGGCCGGCACATGACCGCTGTCGACCACCAGTTGGTCAAGCGGTTCCGCCAGGACGCCGGCGACCGCATCGCCGAACAGCGCCGGCAGGACCAGATCAGCAACGTCACTCCGATGTCCACGGAGGACGAACGGCAGTACGCGCGTGCCGTCATAGCCCAGATCCTGGAGGAGCACGCCCGCGCCGAGATCAACGCGGGCCGTACGCCGCTGGACGCCGAGACCGAGGAGCAGTACGCGGCCGCCGTGCACGCGGCCCTGTTCGGCGTCGGCCGGCTCCAGCCGCTGCTGGACAACCCCGAGGTCGAGAACATCGACATCAACGGCTGCGACCAGGTCTTCGTCGGCTACGCCGACGGCCGCGAGGTGAAGGGCGACCCGGTCGCCGAGAGCGACGAGGAGCTCATCGAGCTCATCCAGGTGCTCGGCGCCTACTCGGGCCTGTCCTCCCGGCCGTTCGACTCGGCCAACCCGCAGCTCGACCTGCGGCTGCCCGACGGTTCGCGACTGTCGGCCGTCATGGACGTGGCACGGCGCCCGGCGCTGTCCATCCGCCGTGCGCGCATGGGCAAGGTGTTCATCTCCGACCTCGTCGGCAACGGCACGCTGTCCCCCGAGGTCGCCCACTTCCTGGCCTGCGCGGTCCGCGCCCGCAAGAACATCATGATCGCCGGCGCCACCAACGCCGGTAAGACGACGCTGCTGCGCGCCCTCGCCAACGAGATCCCGCCGCACGAGCGCCTCATCACCGTCGAGCGGGCCCTGGAACTGGGTCTCGACACCTTCCCCGACCTGCACCCCAACGTGGTCGCGTTCGAGGAGCGCCTGCCCAACTCCGAGGGCCAGGGCGCCATCTCGATGGCCGAGCTGGTGCGGCGCTCGCTGCGCATGAACCCCTCCCGCGTCATCGTCGGTGAGGTCCTCGGCGACGAGATCGTCACCATGCTCAACGCCATGTCGCAGGGCAACGACGGCTCGCTGTCCACGATCCACGCCAACAGCTCCAGCGAGGTGTTCAACCGTATCTCCACGTACGCGTTGCAGGCCTCCGAGCGGCTGCCCATCGAGGCCAGCCAGATGCTGATCGCGGGCGCCGTGAACTTCGTCGTCTTCATCCAGCGGCGCAACGACTTCGGCAACGGCGGCCGGCTCCAGCGCATGGTCACCTCCGTCCGCGAGGTCAACGGCGTCGACGGGCGCGTGCTGTCCAGCGAGGTCTTCGCCGAGGCGCCCGACGGCCGGATCGTGCCGCACGCCCCCATCGCCTGCCTGGAGGAACTGATGGCACACGGCTACCGGCCGACCGGGACCTGGGGGTGAGCCGGGGGTGAACACGACGACTCTCGCCGCGCTCGGCTCCCTCGGTTCCATGGGCGGCCTGTTCTCCACCACCGTCCTGTACTCGATCGGCAGCGGCATCGCCGTCGGCGGCGGCCTCGCCCTGCTCCTAGTCGCCGTACGCGGACTGCCCGCCAAGCCCGACCACGAGAAGCAGAAGGCCGCCCAGCGGGCGAGCGAGCTGATCCGTTTCGCGGGCCGGCGCGGCTCCCTCGCCGCGATCGTCGGCCTCGTCGTGCTGCTGCTGACGCGCTGGGCCGTCGCGGGCATCGCCGCCGGCGTCCTCGTCTTCTTCTGGGACCGCCTGTTCGGCGGAGCCGGTGAGGAACGCGCCGCCATGCGCCGGGTGGAGGCCCTCGCCTCCTGGACGGAGTCCCTGCGCGACACCATCGCCGGCGCCGTCGGCCTGGAGCAGGCCATCCCGGCCTCCGCCCGTGCCGCCGCCCCGGTCCTGCGCCCCCACCTCGACGCCCTCGTCGACCGGCTGCGCGCCCGCACCCCGCTGCCCGAGGCGCTGCAGCACCTCGCCGACGAGATCGACGACGCCTCCGCCGACATCATCGTCGCGGCCCTCATCCTCAACGCCCGGCTGCGCGGCCCCGGTCTGCGCCAGGTGCTGGGCGCCCTCGCCAAGTCCGCGCGCGAAGAGGTCGACATGCGCCAGCGCGTGATGGCGCAGCGCGCCTCGACCCGGCGCTCGGTGCAGATCGTCGTCGCGGTCTCCATCGCCTTCGTCCTCGGCCTGTCGATCTTCAACCGCGACTTCGTCGAGCCGTACGGCACAGCGGTCGGCCAGCTCGTCCTCGCCTGTGTCTGCGGCCTGTTCGCGCTCGGCTTCTGGTGGCTGCGCAAGCTGTCCACCATCGAGACGCCCGAGCGCTTCCTGGTCCGCGACCAGGCGGGCGTCCAGTTCGTCCGTCCCAGGACGCCGTCGCAGCAGCAGGCCCCGCAGCCCTCCCCGCAGCGGCTGCCGCAGGAAGAGGGGGCACGCTGATGAACCTCACGATGCCGCTCGTCGTCGGCGCCGTCATCGGACTGGGCCTGTACGCCCTGGTCCGCGCCCTCATGCCGAGCAAGCGGAGCGCCATCTCGCAGGTCGCCCGGATCGACGCGATGCGGGCCCGCGGCTCGGCGTACGAGTCGGCGCGCACCCAGCGGGAGACCGGGCGCTTCGGCTCGCTGCGGGCCGAAGTGGGCGCGCGGGTCTCGGAGTTCTACCTCCAGCAGGGCTGGGAGCAGCGCTCGCTGCGCGCGGACCTGGCGGTGCTGGACCGCAGCTGGGAGAAGTTCCTGGCGACGAAGGTGCTGCTGGGTGTGGCGGGTCTGTTCTTCGGCCCGTTCCTGTTCGCGATCGTCTGGACGCTGGGCGTGGGCAGCAGCCCCGTCATCCCGGTGTGGATGGCGCTGCTCTGCGCGGTGGTCTTCTTCTTCCTGCCGGACCTGGAGGTACGGCGGGACGCGGCCGAGAAGCGGCGCGACCTGAGGCGGGTGATCGGCGCCTACCTCGACCTGGTGTCGATGAGCCTGGCCGGCGGACGCGGTCTGCCCGAGGCGCTGATGGCGGCGGCCGAGGTGTCCGACGGCTGGGCCAACCAGCGCATCAAGAACGCCCTGGCCGACGCCCGCATCACCGGCGTCAGCCAGTGGCAGGCGCTCGGCGCGCTCGGCGAGGAGATCGGCGTGGAGGAACTGAAGGACCTCTCCGCCTCCCTGGCCCTGGTTGCGGACGACGGCGCGAAGGTCCGTGAGTCCCTCGCCTCCCGCGCCGAGACCATGCGGCACCGCGAACTCGCCGAGATCGAGGGCAGCGCGGGCGAGAAGTCCCAGTCGATGCTCGTGGCACAGCTGCTGCTGTGCGCCGGGTTCCTGGTGTTCCTGATCTTTCCGGCGGCGATGCGGGTGTTCCAGGTGCAGTGAGCCGCGCATGAGCCTTGCAGTGAGCGACCTCCACAACTCCAGAACCTCGTGATCCGAATCTGAAAGGACAAGACGTCATGAACGGACGCACCTTCCACACCGGCATCCCTGCCGTGGACTTCCTCGTCACCTTCCTGCGGGCCCGCACCGAGCGCGCCCGCTCCGGCGAGCTGGACCGCGGTGCCTCCGCGGTCGAGTGGGTCATCATCTCCGCGGTCGTCGTGGCGATCGTCGGCGTGGTGGCCGCCATCATCAACGCCGCGCTGAGCGAGGGCGCCAACAAGGTCGGCGACTGCATCAAGGGCGCCGACGCGGGCAAGACCTGCTGATCTCCGCGGGATCGACAGGACTACGGGACTACGGGACTACGGGGCAACGGGGTCAGGGGTTCACGGGGATGCCGGCAGACGTGAGCAGACGGGTGCGCCGCTGGGCGCGGACCGTGCGGGGACGCGCGGCCGCCCGCGGTGACTCGGGCATGACCGCGATCGAGTTCGTGCTGCTCACCCCGGTGCTGTTCTTCATGATCTTCGCGACCGTGCAGTTCGCCCTGTACTTCTTCGCCGACCACGTGGCCCAGGCGGCGGCCCAGGCAGGGGCGCGCAAGGCCCGCGCCACGGCCGACGAACAGCCCGGCGCGTGGCGGGGGGAGGCCCGGAGCGTGGTCGACAGCTACATCGAGCAACTGGGCCCGCAGCTGGTGCTGTCCCCGGACGTGACGATGCTGCAGCCGGAGCAGAACACGGTGGGCGTGGAGATCGCCGCGCGGGTGCCGACGGTCTTTCCGGGGCTTGACCTGACGGTGCACGCGCAGTCGGTGGGCCCGGTGGAGCGGTTCGTGCAGGAGGAGGGGAACTAGATGGGCGTCTCTTCCCCGGCCCGGCGTGCGACGAGGGCCCGGTGCGACGACCGGGGCCTGTCCACGGTCGAGGTCGTGATCCTCGCCCCGGTGATGATCCTGTTCATCCTCGTCCTGGTGGCCTTCGGCCAGCTCGTGGACGGCCGCGGGGCCCTCGACGGCGCGGCCCGGGACGCGGCCCGCGCGGGATCGATCCAGAAGAACCACGCCCTGGCCATGGCCGAGGCGAAGAAGGCCGCCGAGGCGAACCTGACGGACGTCTGCTCGGGCCCGGTGTCGGTCGTCCAGACCAGCCAGGGATTCGAGCCGGACACCATCTTCACGGTGGAGGTGAGCTGCCAGGTGCGCGGTCTCGCCATGCTCGGCCTCGACGTCCCGACGCGGCTGTCGGCCAGCTTCAGCTCGCCGCTCGACCCGTTCCGGAGGTCGGCGTGAGACGCGAGGTGCCGCGGGGCGCGCGTTCCTGGTGGGCGGCGCGCGGGGAGGCGCTGGACGACCGCGGCTCCGGCGCCGGGGCGGTCATCATCTTCGCGCTGGTCTTCCTCTCCCTCTCCGCGTTCGTCATCGACGGCGGCCTGTCCATCTCCAAGCGGGAGCGCGCCGCGGACATCGCCGAACAGGCGGCCCGTTTCGCCGCCCAGGACATCGACCGCGAGGCCCTCTACGACAACGAGGGCGGCCCGGCCCCGATCAACTTCGAGAACTGCGACGCCCGTGTGAAGGCCTTCGCCCGCGAGATGGACATGACGGGCGCGGACATCGCCGCGACCCACTGCGTCGCGGCGGACGCCCAGCAGGTCGAGGTCGAGGTGCAGCTCACGTACTCACCGGTCTTCACGGGCATGTTCTACGGCGGGGACGTGGTCGTGCACGGGCAGGCCGTGGCGGAGAACCAGGTCGGCTGAGCAGATCCGGAACCTCCGGCGAATCTGCACAGTGTTCACCACGAGGTCGTCACGGAATGGGCCGCTGACCGGGGCAGTCTTCTTCCTTCCCCCGGCTCGCCCCTTTCCTGCTCCTTACCCGCCGGTATTCCCGCACCTCTGTACCGTCCAGCGGCAGAAGATGTGAAGAAGACGGGATCTCCGGTGACCGAATGGTCACACCCATGAATCCCCGCCCGCAATTCCGGCCCGATCCCCTGACCACTGGCTGGCTGTGCCCTCTTCCGGCGTGCTTTGATCAGTCGCGCTCGAGCATTTCGAAAATTTTTGCAACGAAGGGACCCACCCCTCATGGCCTTCACGCCGCAGATCGAGACCGCCCAGATGTCCGACGCCGAACTGGACACCATCGCCGGCGGCCAGGCGGGCGGCGTCGCCGCGGGTGCCGGTGCCGCAGCCGGTCTCTACGTCGAGACCACGGCCGCCGGCCTCACCGCCGGCGTCGGCGGCGGCCTGGGCCTCGCCGTCTCGCCGCAGGGCATCGCGGCGGACCTGCACCTCAACGCCGCGGTCGCTTCCTGACGAACGCGCGGAAAAAGGCCCCGGACTCCGGTCCGGGGCCTTTTCCCACTTCACGCGGCGGCAGCCTACTTCCCGCCACCGCCCCCTTTACCGCCCCGCTTGTCCTCGGTCTTCATGGCGTCATTGGCCTTCTTGGCGAGTTCGTCGTCGAGCTTCTTGAACTCCCGCACCACGGCATCGGACATACTCGCCAGCGCGTCCAACTGCTGCGTGATGTCCTCACGCCCGTCCTCCCAGTTGGACTCGAAATCGTCCAGCGCGTCATTGACGCTGCCGTCGCCGATGTCGTCCTTGTAGGACTCGAAGAGCTTCTTGGTGTGATTCAGACGGGTCTTGATGGAGCGCAGCCGCCGCCCGTATCCCTCCAGCTCCGTCAGCGGGAGCGCGAGGTCGCTTTTGCCCTTGCCCATGTGGAAGTCCCCCACGTCCGACATCCGATCTCATCGGAACCGTATCCCGACACGCATCGGGCGTCGAACGGTTGTGCCGGGTAAGTTCTGGGCGGTGAAAGGCAAGAAGCAGTGAGAGCTCGGGTCGAGCTCGTTCCGGAAAGCGTGCCGACTCGAGGTGACGGCACCCTCGCTGCTGCTGTGGTCGGGGGCGGTCGAGGGGATCCCGGACCGGCTCGAGGACCTCGAACAGCCCCATGTCGTGCGCCGCATGTGCCACATGGCTGCCGACCTGCAGCTCGCGTACTTGCTGCAGGCCCTGATCACGGCCGCCGTCACGGCCGGCGGGGAGGTCGGGCCGCGAGCGGCCAGGATCGCGGACGCCCTGGCTGTCGCGTCCGGCATCGCGGACGCGACAGCGAGAAGTGCTCCGTCACTGGTCTTCAGGATGTGGCGAGTCGCCCATCTCCCTGGACTCCTCCGCCCCGACGCGGGCACGCCCGAGGAGGGAAAAGCCGGGTTCCGGGCCTATGACCAGGCGCTCGAAGCCCTGATGACGCCCGCCTGACCGCCTCGATTCAGCGGTTGACCGACTGGATCTCCTGCACGTCCATGTCCTGCGTCGTCTCGAACGTGCCGTCCGGCAGGTCGCCCCCGGAGCCGTCCGAGCCCTCCCAGGAGACCTGCCAGGTGACGCTGGCGGAGAGCTTGTACGGGCTGCCGCTGGTCGCGCGCAGGTAGCGGATGCCGCACGGTGGGGTCTGCTCCGCGCTGCCCTTGGTGTACGGCGTGCCGATGCTGCCGTCGTCGTCGATCTCGCAGTCGCCGGAAGCGGGGAAGACCTCGGCGTCGTCCGTGCCCGGGTCCAGGTGCAGGGCGACCGGCTTGGCCGTCGTCTCCGCCCACAGGCCCGTGTTCGGCAGCTCGGCGCGGACCTTGACCTCCTTGAAGGTGCCCTTGTCGAGCCAGACCCAGGTGGGCAGGTTGACCGTCGACTTGGTCGCGGGCTTCAGCTCCACCCGGGTCTCGGGGACCTTGACCTTGTCGTAGGCGTAGTCGGCGAGGGTCTCCGGCGTGGGGGCGTTGGGGTCGTCGGGGATCTGACCCGCGTCCTGCCAGAACATCAGGCGGCTGCACAGCGAGGTGTCGTCGATCGCCGTGACGTCGGGCGCGACCCCGCGCCAGAAGTAGCCGTCCTTGCCGAGGTTGTAGTTCTTGTAGCCCTTCACCGTGGACGGCTCGGTGAAGATCGTGGTCGCGTCCTTCTCGTCCCTGAAATGGTCGGTCCAGAGTTCCGATCCGAACCAGCCGTCCCGCAGGCCGACGTCACCACTGCCGTTGTTCTCGGCGAAGTCCTTGAGCTGCTCAGGGGTGAAGACGGGCTCGTACCAGCACAGCGGTGGCTCCCAGTTCACGTCCGTCGACGAGAGCGTGCCCTGCTTGCCACCGGTGGCACCACTCGTCTGCGTGACCTTGATCCGGGTCCGCTGTGCGGAGGCGGACAGTTCGCCACCGCCGCTGCTTCCGCCACGCACGTCGCTGCCCGACCCTCCGAACGCGTCGGCGGGCGTCGAGGCCAGGAGAGCCAGGGCGAGTGACGTGGCGATCAGGGGCATCGGCCGGTACCGCGTGCTCACTTGGAACACCCCCCTCGCTTGCCGTGCACCGACGCGTTCTGCCACACGCCCTGCTCGTTCTTCGCCAAGGAGAGCGAGTAGAGGACGTAGGGGTCCGTACCCGCCGGGTTCCCCTCGATTTCGCCGGTCTTGCGGTTCCTGGTCTTCGCCTCGGTCTCGTCCGTGCAGTACGTGAGCGCGGCTCCCCTGCCGTTCTCGGCCAGGGTGACCTTCGGGTCGAAGACCGGTAGTTCGCCGATGACGGTGAGGTTCTTGTCCGTGTAGGACTTGATCCACTTCCTGGTCTGCCCGCGGATCCCCTCGGTGTCGTAGAAGGCGACCGCCTCGCTGTCCGGGTCGTTCTCGATGATCGCCGCGTATCCGGCCCGCAGTTCTTCCTTGGCGTCGGTGAGGACCGCCTGCTCGGCCGGGTCGCTGCTCGTCCAGTTCTCGAAGGTCAGCCGGAAGCTGCTGGGAATGGTGATGTCGGGGCGCTCGGCACCGGCGGGCGTCGACGCCGAGGGCGAAGCCGGCCGACCGCTCTGCCCCTTGTCCGCACCCTTGATGTCGTCCGAACCGCCGCCACTGCCCCCGCCGCAGGCGCTGAGCAGAAGTGCCGCGGTCGTGGTGAGTGCGGCCATTGTGGTGGGCAAAGCACGGCGGGCCACTGGTGTTCTCCCCGTTTTCGATCATCTACGTGTGCGACAGAGAACGAAGCTACCAGGGCCGATTGACCCCCCTCCGCATGGCCTCGGGCGATTGTGTGCAGGCCGTGAGAGAGGTGCGTGGCGAATGCGAAGAGGCCGGCTTTCGCTGTGCCGTCGGGTGGGCGGCCGCTCGGCGCCGCAGGGGCAAATCGGACGTCAACCCGCCTTTGTCCACAGGCCCTTCGACGACCCCGATAAGAGTCCATAAGATCTCTGTAGGCTCAGCACACCCCTCAGCACACACCACCTCACCGCTCGGCCGCACGGCCGTTCACACACGACCTCAGGACACCCGCCATGCCGCGACGCCCCACCTCAAGCTCGACGGGAAGTACGACGGGAGCGACGGCCCCGAGGAACCGGACGCCGCAGCCGGTGCGGATGCGGCGGCGGTCGTTCGGGGACTTCGTCAAGGCGTTCCTCGCCTTCGTCGCCCTGGCCGTGCTGCTGGTCGGTGTGCCCCTCGCGCTCGCCACCCAGATCGGGTGGCCGCTGCCGAACGGCGTGCCCGGTCTCGACTGGCTGCAGCAAGAGATCACCGTCCACACGTTCCTGAACATCCTCACCGTCATCGTGTGGCTGGCCTGGGCGCAGTTCACCGCCTGTGTGCTCGTCGAGATGAAGGCCGCGCTGTCGGGCGTCGGAGTGCCGGGCCGCGTGCCGGGCGCCGGGCCCAGTCAGCTGCTCGCGCGCCAGCTCGTCGCCGCGCTGCTGCTCGTCGGCGCCACCGCGGCCAGCTTCGCCCCCGGCCTGGGACAGCTCGGGCAGGGCTACGACGCCCACCAGAAGCCCACCGTCGCCGCCGCCCAGGCGACCCCGGGTCTGTTCGCCCAGCAGCAGGAGCAGGCCGCCGGCACCGCGGCCGCCCTCGCCGAGCAGGCCTCCCACGCCGCCGCCCACGCGGAGGCCGGCGGCGGCACCGCCCAGCAGGGCGACACGAAGTACTACCGGATCCAGCCGCCCGAGGGGCGTCACCACGACTCCCTGTGGGAGATAGCGGAACGGCACCTGGGCGACGGGCGCCGCTACAAGGAGATCTTCGAGCTCAACAAGGACCGCGTCCAGCCGGACGGTTCCCGGCTCTCCGAGGCCAGTCTCATCCGGCCCGGCTGGATCATGGAGATGCCGGGCGACGCACGCGGCGGCGAGCTCGTCGAGATGCCCGACGAGGCGCCGAACGTGTCGCCCGACGTGCAGCAGCAGATCGCCGACTACGCGCAGACCGGCGACCACGCCCAGGGCGGCGGGGGTTCCGGCGCGCAGGGCGGCGGGCAGGAGCACGCCGGCGGCGGCGCCACCCAGGTGTCCGTCCCGCAGCAGCGCCCCGCCCACGACGCCGGCGACCGGCAGGTGGCCACCGGCGCCGAGTCCGAGTCCGACAGCGCCTTCGGCCTTCCCGAGGCGCTCCTCGCCGCGCCCCTGCTCGCCGCCGGTCTCCTCGGCGCCCTGGGGCGGCGGCGCCGGCAGGCGCTGTGGCAGTCGGCGTTCGGAGCCGTCGGCGGCCGGCGCGGCATGGAGCCGCCCACGCCGAGCGGGGACGCGCAGGACGTCCAGGACGCGCTCCTGGTCGGCGCCGACCCCGAGGGCGTACGGCTGCTCGACCGGAGCCTGCGGGGACTGGCCGCCTCCCTCGCCGAGGAGTCGCGTGCGCTGCCGGTCGTGTACGCGGCCTGGCTCACCAACGGCGACTTGCACCTCCAGCTCGCCCAGCCCGCCGGGAAGCCGCCCGCGCCCTGGCAGCAGGGGCAGGACCAGACGTTCTGGATGCTGGCCCGGACGGACGCCGAGCACTACGAGGACGTCGACACGGCCGCGCCCTACCCCGGGCTCGTCAGCCTCGGCACCATGGACGACTCGCGGCTGCTGCTCAACCTGGAGGCCGTGCCCGGCATCGTGTCGCTGAGCGGGCGGGAGGCCGACCGGGCCGCCGTCTTCGCGTCCGTCGCCGCCGAGTTGGCGACCAACGGCTGGTCCGACCGCATGACCATCACGCTCGTCGGCTTCGGCGAGGACCTGACGCCGCTCGCCCCGAACCGGATCCGGCACCTCGAGGACGTCGAGGCGCTCGTCGAGACCATGGAGGCCGAGACGCGGCAGCGGCGGGGAGCGCTCGGTGCCGCCGGGCACGACTCCGTCCTCACCGGCCGCACCGGGCCCGCCCAGCACACCCGTTGGGCCCCGCACCTCGTGCTGCTCGCCGCCCAGCCGTCCGCCGAGGACGCCGTCAAGCTCGCCGAACTCGCCGCCGACGCCGGCCGGCTCGGCATCGGCTACCTCGTCGGCACCGAGACCGGTGATCTGCCGGGCGCCGCCTGGGAGATGGAGATCACCGGCCAGGGCAAGCTGCTCGCGCCGCTCCTCGGGCTCGAACTCGACGCCCAGCTGCTGCCCGCCGCCCAGCAGCGCGCCGTGGTCCGGCTGTTCACCGACGCGGACCCCGAGCGCGAGCCCGACGGGCCCACGACCGCCCCGCCGTTCCTCGTCGACATCAGCGAGCAGGGACGCCCGGCCGTCTACGCCCGGCTGGTCGGGCCCTACGAGATCATCGGCCTGGACACCCCCGACGGGGACCGCAGCGCCCTGCTGCACGAGGCGCTCGCGCTGCTGCTGCTGCACCGCGAGGGCGTGCACCCGCGGGTGCTGTCCTCGGCGCTGTGGCCGCGCGGCGTCACCGACGACGTGCGCGGCGCGCTGCTGGACCGGCTGCGCGACTGGCTGGGCACCGACCCCGACGGCACGCCCCGCCTCGGCACCGACGGCTCCGGCCGGCTCACGCTCGCCCGGTCCGTCGTCTCCGACCTGGACGTGCTGCGGTCGCTGTACCACGAGGCCACGCAGGGCAAGGGCGTCGACAGCCGGGCCGTGCGCGGGCGGCTGCTCACCGACGCGCTGGTGCTGGTGCGCGGACCGCTGCTCGCCGACCGTCCCGAGGGCCGCTACCGGTGGCTCACCCACGAGATCGTCGACGCCCAGCTGCCGCTGCTCGTCGCGGACACCGGGCTCGCGCTGTGCGAGTTCCACATGGAGAAGAACCGGGCGGAGAAGGCCATCGAGGCTCTCGACGCGGCCCTGCGCACGGCTCCGTCCGACGAGCGGCTGTGGCACGAGCTGCTGCGCGCCACGCACGCCACCGGCGACACGGACCGGCTCACCGCCCGCGCCGCCGACCTCATCGGCCGCAGCGGGGCCCGCGGGCTGCCGCCGCGCACCGAGGCGCTGCTCGACGAGCTGCTGCCGACGTGGCGTGACGCGATCGCCGCGGCGGGATGAGCACCGGGCTGCTGGTCCTCGCCGCCGCGCTGTGGGGTGCGGCGGCGGGAGTGTTCCTGCCGCGGGCCGCGTACCGCTTCTCGGTGCCCTCGGGGGAGGCGTGGCGGGAGCGGTGCCCCGAGGACCATGCCCTGCGGGGCTGGCTGGGACGGGCGGCGTGCCCGGACTGCGCGGCGCCGGGCCCGGGACCGCGCGCGGCACCCCTGGTGATCGCCACCGCCCTCGTCTGCGCGCTCCTCGCCGCCGCCACCGGCACCCGGCCCGAGCTGGGCGTCTGGCTGCTCCTCGCCCCGGTCGGCGTCCTCCTCACGGTCGTCGACTTCCGGGTGCGGCGCCTGCCCGACCCGCTCACGCTCCCCTTCGCCGCGGCCGCCCTCGCGCTGCTCGGCCTCACCGCGCTCGTCCCGGAGCACGCGGGGGAGTGGACCACCGCCCTCCTCGGCTCCCTCGCCCTGGGCGGCGGCTACTTCGTCCTCTTCCTCGTCAACCCCGCGGGCATGGGCTTCGGCGACGTCAAACTCGCCCTCGGCGCCGGCGCGGCGCTCGGCTGGTACGGCTGGCCGACGGTGATGCTCGGCACCTTCGCCGGCTTCCTGCTGGGCGCGCTGTACGGCGCCGCCCTCGTCCTCACCCGCCGTGCCGACCGCAAGACGGCCATCCCGTTCGGCCCGTTCCTGATCACCGGGGCCCTGCTGGGGCTCTTGGTCGGCGCGTACACGGCCTGACCCCGGCGGACCCCGCCCGGCGCTGACTCCCGGTGGACCCTGCCCGGTCCCGACCCCCGGCGTACCTCGCCCAGGCCCTGCCGCCCGGTCCGCCGACGACCCGATGCGTGACGCACCGGCCGTACCGCGCACTGGCCGTACCGCGTACCGGCCTTACCGCGCACTGGCCGTACCGCGCACCGGCCGTACCGCGCACCGGCCACACCGCGCACTGGCCGTACCGCGCACCGGCCGTACCGGGCGAGCCGTCGGCCACGCTCGGCAGCCACGTCCACCCCGGCAGGTCACGGCACCGTGGGACGCGGCCGGTTCCGCCCCCACGGCCTGGCGTCCGGCTCTCCCAACCCCTGGCGTACGCTGGGCGGGTCCGTCCACAACCCTTACGAAAGGGACGCCCGGTGACCGAGAAGGCCGACCTTCAGCCCGTCCTCGACCGTGCTGCCGCCGGTGGGCGGATCACCCCGGACGAGGCGCTCGTGCTGTACCGGGACGCGCCGCTGCACGCGCTGGGTGCCGCCGCCGACGCCGTGCGCCGGCGCCGGTACGCGGGGACCGAGCACATCGCGACGTACATCATCGAGCGCAACATCAACTACACCAACGTCTGCGTCACGGCCTGCCGCTTCTGCGCCTTCTACGCCGCGCCCAAGGACACCGCCAAGGGCTGGACGCGCGACCTGGACGACATCCTGCGCCGGTGCGCCGAGACGGTCGAGCTGGGCGGCACCCAGATCATGTTCCAGGGCGGGCACCACCCGGACTACGGCGTGGAGTACTACGAGAAGCACTTCGCGGCGATCAAGAAGGAGTTCCCGCAGCTGGTCATCCACAGCCTGGGGGCGTCCGAGGTCGAGCACATGGCGCGGATCTCCCAGGTGAGCGTGGAGGAGGCCATCCAGCGCATCCACGCCGCCGGACTCGACTCCTTCGCCGGGGCCGGTGCCGAGCTGCTGCCGGAGCGACCCCGCAAGGCCATCGCCCCGCTGAAGGAGTCCGGCGAGCGCTGGCTGGAGATCATGGAGATCGCCCACAACCTCGGGGTCGAGTCCACCTCCACCATGCTCATGGGCACCGGCGAGACGAACGCCGAGCGCATCGAGCACCTGCGGATGATCCGGGACGTGCAGGACCGCACGGGCGGCTTCCGCGCCTTCATCCCGTACACCTACCAGCCCGAGAACAACCACCTGAAGGGCCGCACGCAGGCGACGCTCTTCGAGTACCTGCGGATGATCGCCGTCGCGCGGCTGTTCATGGACAACATCGCCCACATCCAGGGCTCGTGGCTGACCACGGGCAAGGAGGTCGGGCAGCTCTCCCTGCACTACGGCGCCGACGACCTCGGTTCGATCATGCTGGAGGAGAACGTCGTCTCCTCCGCCGGTGCCAGGCACCGCTCGAACCGGCTGGAGATCATCGACCTGATCCGCAAGGCCGGACGCGTCCCGGCGCAGCGCTCGACCACGTACGAGCACCTCGTCGTCCACGACGACCCGGCGAACGACCCCGTCGACGACCGCGTGGTCTCGCACATCTCCTCCACGGCCATCGAGGGCGGCACGGCTCACCCCGAGCTGAAGCTGCTGGCGTCCAACTGAGCCGACCGTGCTGACGATCCACACCGCCCCGCTGGTCCTGCCGGCGGGCGCGGACCCGGCCCCGGAACGGGCCCTCACCGAGGGGGCCGTCCTGGTGGACGGCGACCGGATCACGGCGGTCGGGCCGTACGACGAGGTCAGCGCGGGGGCGCCTGGCGCGCGCGTGCGGCGCTGGCCGGGTGTGCTCACCCCGGGTCTGCGCCAGTGGCACCCGCTGTGGCTGCTGCGCCACTGCTACCACCCCGACCCGCGCGAGGCCGGCGAGCTGGGTGAGGACCCCCTGTGGGGCGAGCGGCTGGCCGCCCTCGGGGACCTCGGCGAGACCCGCTGGTCGGGCAGCGTGCGGCGCGGGGTGCAGCGGATGCTGCGGCACGGCACGACGGCCGTCGCCTCGCCCGGCGCCCGCTTCCGCGATCCCCTGGTCGCCGCGGCCGTCGCCCGCTCCGGGCTGACCGTCGTGGGCACCACGCACGCCCCCGGCGTCCTGCTCGGCGAGCGGCCCGGCCTCGACCCGTTCGCGGAGGGGTACGACCTCGCGGGCACGGTGCACGGTCCGCTCACCGTCGGCGGCCGGGCCGACCTGGCCGTGTTCGACGTGCCCGACGAGACGGCCCTGCGCGAGCGCGGCGCGGCGACCTGCGTGGCGACCGTGCTGGCCGGCCGGCTGGTGTACCGGGCCCGCTGACCCGCTGACCCGCCGACCCGCCGACCTTCAGGCCCCCAGGCCCCCGGGCCCTCAGGCCCCAGGCCCTCAGGCCGTCTGCCCCTCCGCCCCGCCGGCTCAGCCCGCGAACGCCTTCCCGAAGGCCCCCGGAGTCTGCCGCACGCCACTGCAGTCGGTCGCCGCCTTGCCGGTGCCGGTGCCGGCCGCGCACTGCCGGTCCCGGGCCGTCGCCCACATCGACACCCAGGCGATGCCCTTCTCCTCGGCGAAGGAACGGACCTCGGCGGCGTCCGCGAGCGTGAAGGTCTCGCCCTCGACGTCGTTGACGCCGATCATCGACGTGAGCGCCATGCCCCGCCAGGCCTGCGCGTCGGAGGTGCCGAAGACCTCCTTCAGCTGGGAGTGCGCCGCCTCGGCGGACGTGAGGGCGTAGCCGCCCATGTCGCCGTCGTACGTGGAGCCGTAGTTCATCGTCATGAGGTTGACGGTGGCGACCTGGACGCCGTGGTCGTTGGCGGAGGACAGGAGGGCCAGGCCGTCGTCGCCGAGACCCGAGGGCATGACCGGCAGCGTGAACGAGACCTCCAGGCCGGGCCGTTCCTTCTGCAACCGCGCGATCGCCTTCGAACGCAGGGCGATGGAGGCGGAGTCGGCGAGTTCGTCGCCCTCGACGTCGAAGTCGGCCAGGGTGCTGCCGGCCGCGTCGAGCGCCTCGCCGTAGGCCGCCGCCAGTTCCGTGACGCTGCCGCAGTCCGCCGCGAGCTCCTTGCCGGAGGCGCCGCCGAAGGAGACCCGGACCTGGCCGCCGTTCTTCCTGAGCGCCGCCGTACGGGAGGTGACCGCCGGGTCGTCGACGGCGTGGGTGCCGTTCCAGCTCGGTCTGCACTCGTCACCGTCGGCTATGACGAAGGCCAGGTTGTAGGCCGCGGGGGAGCCGGACGTGTCCGTGGCGGCGGCCTCCGTGGCGCTGACGTACGGGGCGTACGCGGTGCCGGCCGAGGTGCCCGGTGCCGACGTCGCCGAGGGGGCCGCGCGGGCCGGGCCGTCCTGGCCGGAACAGCCCGTGGCGGCGAGGGCGATCAGACAGCAGACGGCGGCGGCGGGTCTCCCCGGACTCCTCATGCGGCGCGCTCCCGTTCTCGTGAGATCTCAGGGGTCAAGGCTCAGTACGTTTCCCGGCCGCAAACGTCTCACGAGGGTGGGGGCACATGACGCGTTCCGTCGGCATTCTCGAGAACTCTCAGAGAAAGGACAGCTTGGGTCTTTTCTCACGGCTCTCTCACATGAAAACCCGAGTTTAGGACACATATCGCGGCTCTAGTGTCCGGGGAATGCATTCCGAGCCCGCCATCGAGAACCGCTCCTCCCGCGGTCGCCGCCGCAAACGCGGCAACGGGTCCGCCGAGGGCCCCGTGTTCGTCGACGCCTCCGGACGCCGCGCCCGGCTGCTGCGCCGGATCGGCCTTGTCCTGGGGGTCGTCTGCCTCGGTTACGCGGCCGTGCTCGGCGCGGCCTTCATGGGCTGGGGCACCTCGCTGACGCCGTCGCAGTTGCTGCCGTTCGCGGGTGCGGGGCCCGGGGGCGTCCCGGCCGGCCCCGGCGGCCCGGCGCCCGGCGCCGGCGGCGTCCCGTCGGCCCCGCCGCGCGGAACGGCGGCCCCGGCCACGGACCCCGCCCCGGCCCCGTCGCCCTCCGCCTCCACCGCAGCGTCCGCGTCCGCCGCGGCGTCCGCGTCCACCGCAGGTGCCGCCTCCACCGCCGCATCCGCGTCCGCCGCCGCGGCCACCGACTGACGGGGGACGCCGTATGACCACGACCACCCCGGCCCGCGGCCGCCGCCGTGCCCCCTCCCGCGTGGAGCGGGCCGCGGGCAAGGCCGCCGTGCTGCAGCGGCCCCGCGTGATCCTCGCCCTGCTGCTCCTGCTCGCGCTGGTCTGCGTGATGCTCCTCGACGGCTATCTGCGCGCCGAGGTCGGCGGCGACCAGCGCGTCCGCACCGGGGCCGCCTCCAGTGACGTACCCGACGACATCCTCGACGGCGGGCCGATCGTCACCTTCCGCGGCGGACAGGCCGCGACCGTCTCCGTCCCGGACCGGACCATCGCGCTCACCTTCGACGACGGTCCCGACCCGACCTGGACGCCCCAGGTGCTGGACATCCTGGAGAAGTACGACGTGCCCGCCACGTTCTTCCTGGTCGGCTCGATGGTGTCGCGCCACCCGGGCGTCGTGCGGGACATGGTCGGGCAGGGCCACGAGGTGGGGATCCACACCTTCACCCACATCGACCTGTCGTACCAGAGCGACGCCCGGGTGCGGCGTGAGATGGAGCAGACCCAGCTCGCGCTGGCGGGCGCGGCCGGCATCACGACCACCCTGTTCCGGGCGCCCTACTCCTCGCAGACCGACGCCATCGACAACTACAGCTGGCCCGTCTACGAGAAGCTCGGCCAGGACGGCTACACCAGCGTCTTCGTCGACACCGACAGCGACGACTGGAAGCGGCCCGGCGTGGCGAAGATCGTCCAGTGGGCCACGCCGGAGGAGGACGAGGGCGCCTCGGTGCTCTTCCACGACGCGGGCGGTGAACGCTCGCAGACGATCGCGGCGCTGCCGAAGTACATCGAGAAGATGCGGGCGAAGGGCTACACCTTCACCACCGTCAGCGGTGTCCTCCAAGCGCGTCAGCAGGACGGGCAGCAGGACGGGCAGCAGGCCTCCGCCGACACCGCCGACACCGCGGCCCCCGCGGCTCCCGGGGCCGGCGGGAACCGGCTCCAGGCCGCCCACCGCGAGGCCACCGGCATGCTCCTCTACGAGGGCAGGGCCCTGGTCGCGGCCGTCGCCGTCGCCGAGTGGGCCGTGCCCACGCTCTCGGTCGGGCTCACGGTGGTCGGCGTGGCCGTCCTGGGCCGCTTCGGGATGATGCTGGTCCTCGCCCGCCGTCACCACCGGCAGCGCAACAGACGCCGCTTCGGCTGGGGGCCGCCGGTCACCCGGCCCGTGAGCGTGATCGTCCCGGCGTACAACGAGAAGGAGTGCATCGCCAACACCCTGCACTCGCTGGCGCGGAGCACCCACCCCATCGAGATCATCGTCGTCGACGACGGCTCCACGGACGGCACCGCCGACATCGCCGAGGCCCTCGGCATGCCCAACGTCCGGGTGATCCGCCAGGCCAACGCGGGCAAGCCGGCCGCGCTCAACAACGGTGTGCGCAACGCCCGGTACGACATCGTCGTGATGATGGACGGCGACACCGTCTTCGAGCCGGACACCGTACGGCAGCTCGTGCAGCCCTTCGCGGACCCGGGGGTGGGCGCGGTCGCGGGCAACGCCAAGGTCGGCAACCGCACCACCGTCATCGGCGCCTGGCAGCACATCGAGTACGTGATGGGCTTCAACCTCGACCGGCGCATGTACGACCTGCTGCGCTGCATGCCGACCATCCCCGGCGCGATCGGCGCGTTCCGCCGTGAGGCGGTGCTCCAGGTGGGCGGCATGAGCGAGGACACCCTCGCCGAGGACACCGACATCACCATCGCCCTGCACCGTGCGGGCTGGCGGGTCGTCTACCAGGAGCACGCCCGCGCCTGGACCGAGGCGCCCGGCTCGCTGAAGCAGCTGTGGTCGCAGCGCTACCGCTGGTCGTACGGCACCATGCAGGCGCTGTGGAAGCACCGCAAGTCACTGACGGACAGGGGGCCTTCGGGGCGGTTCGGGCGGGTCGGGATGCCGCTCGTGGTGCTGTTCCAGATCGTCACGCCGGTCTTCGCGCCGCTCATCGACGTCTTCACCGTCTACGCGATGATCTTCGTCGACCTCAGGGCGTCCCTGCTCGCGTGGGCGGCGGTGCTCGGCGTCCAGCTGCTGTGCGCGGCCTACGCCTTCCGCCTGGACCGCGAGAAGTACCGCTACCTGCTGATGATGCCGCTGCAGCAGCTCGCCTACCGGCAGATGATGTACCTCGTCCTCATCCACTCCTGTGTCACCGCCCTCACCGGCGGACGGCTGCGCTGGCAGAAGCTGAAGCGCACCGGCGAGGTCGGCACCCCGGCGGGGGCGGGCTGATGGGGGCCCACAGGAAGGGAGCGGCACTCGCCGACCGGGTCCGGGCGTCGCCGGACGGCGGCCGCGACCGCTACGTCGACGCGCTGCGCGCGGTGGCCCTCGTCCGCGTCGTCGCCTACCACACCTTCGGCTGGGCCTGGGCCGGGTTCGTCTTCCCCTCCATGGGGGTGATGTTCGCCCTGGCCGGCAGCCTGATGGCGCGGTCCCTGCGGCGTCCCGCGCCCGGGGTGATCCGGGGCCGCTTCCGCAGACTGCTGCCGCCGTTCTGGTTCTGGGGCGTCTTCGTGGTCGGCGCGATGCTCGTGCACGGCTGGATGCCGGGGTGGCGGATCCTGTACTGGGTCGTGCCGCTGGGCGACCCGCCGGGCGACGCCTGGGCCGGGCAGGCCTGGGAGGTCGTCTGGTACCTGAGGACGTACCTGTGGTTCGTCCTGCTCTCCCCGCTGCTGCTGACGGCGTTCCGCCGGGCGCCCGTGGCGGTCCTGCCGGCGTCCCTGGTCCCGGTCGTCGTCTTCACGTACGTCTGGCAGCCGCCGGACGACCGGCTCGGCAGCGCGCTCACCGACCTGGCCGTCTTCCTGTTCTGCTGGCTCCTCGGCTTCGCGCACCAGGAGGGCGTCCTGGCCCGGCTGAGGCCCGCCGCGGTGCTGCCGCTCGCGTCGGCGGCGCTGGCGTACGGCGCCTGGTACGCCTGCGCGCACCGGGCCGGGTACGGCACGTACGACCTCGACGAGATCCCGCTCGCGCAGGCCTTCTGGTCGGCCGGGTTCGTGACGCTGCTGCTGTACGCCAGGGCCCGCCTGCGCACCGGCGCCGGTGCGCAGGCGGGCCGGCACCGGCGCCTCGACCGGCTCGTGGCGGTCCTCAACGCCCGGGCGGTGACGATCTACCTCTGGCACGAGATCGCGCTGATCCTCGCCGTGCCGCTGATCGACCGCCTCTGGGACGTGCCCGCGTTCGAGGCGTATCTGCCGCTGGAGAGCCAGTGGTTCCTGTTCGGTGTGGGCTGGGTCCTGATCGCGCTGTTCGTGCTGCTGTGCGGGTGGGTGGAGGACCTGGCCGCGCGCAGGCGGCCGCGGCTCCTGCCCGGAGGGCGTGCTGCAAGAATGGGCCCGTGACCCGCGCATCCCTGGACAAGCAGCCGCACGAAGTCGCCTCGATGTTCGACGACGTGGCGGAACGGTACGACCTGACCAACGACGTGCTGTCCCTCGGCCAGGACCGGCGATGGCGCAAGGAGGTCGCCAAGGCGGTCGACGCGCGCCCGGCGCAGAAGATCCTCGACCTGGCGGCGGGCACGGGCACCTCCTCGCTGCCCTTCGCCCGCACCGGCGCCTACGTCGTCCCGTGCGACTTCTCGCAGGGCATGCTCCAGGTCGGCAAGCGGCGCCGGCCCTGGCTGCCGTACACCGCGGGCGACGCGACCCGGCTCCCCTTCAAGGACGGCACCTTCGACGCGGTCACCATCTCCTTCGGCCTGCGCAACGTGCAGGACACGGACGCCGCGCTGCGGGAGATGCACCGGGTGACCCGGCCCGGCGGGCGGATCGTGATCTGCGAGTTCTCGCATCCCACGTGGGCGCCGTTCCGCACGGTCTACACCGAGTACCTGATGCGCGCCCTGCCGCCGGTGGCCCGGGCCGTGTCCTCCAACCCGGACGCCTACGTCTACCTCGCCGAGTCCATCCGCGCCTGGCCCGACCAGCCCGCCCTGGCGCAGCGGCTGGGCGGTGCCGGCTGGTCGCGGGTGGCGTGGCGCGACCTGAGCGGCGGCATCGTCGCCCTGCACCGGGGCTTCAAGGAGAGCTGATCCGGCGGGACTTCGCCGGTACCGCTAGGAGGAGCTGAGGACCCGGTAGGGGGTGCCCGGCTCGTCCAGCTCCCGCTGCGGTCCGCCGCGGGGCGGTCTCGGCAGCCGCGGCTCGTGCACGCCTCCGCCGCCCTCGCCGGGGCCGAAGTCGAACCACACGTAGACCATCGACTCCCGCGGCACCTCGGCACCGGGCGGCGGGTACTGGCGAACGACGTAGTCGACGACGGCGCGGTGGAACTCGGGCCGGTCGGGTGCGGTGAGGAACAGGCCCTGCGCCCGGGCCGTCTCGCGTGCGTCCACGGCCATCAGACCGACCAGGCGCGGTACACGCACGTCGGGTGTTTTGCGGGATATGTGCACAGATGTCACCCCCAGCGGTACAGGAAGGGTAACTCCCGCCCGGTACCCGCCGGAAGCGACAGGTGGCTATCTGTGACAGTCGGCTACGGAGCGTCGCCGGCGGGGTCCGCCCGGGCGAGATCGAGCCGGTAGCAGTGCCCCGTCCGCTCCGACGCGGGCGTCGTGAACCGCTCGGCCAGGCGCATCCCCAGGCGCCGAGTCACCGCGATGGAGCGCGCGTTGCCCGCGTCGACCATGGCCACGACACCGGCCACACCGGCGGCCCGCACCCGCTCCAGCGTCATCCGCGCGGCCGCCGTGACGTACCCCTTGCCCCAGTGCTCCCGGCCCAGCCGCCAGCCGATCTCGATCTCGCCCGTCGGTCCCCAGTCCCGCTCCCAGGGCTGCGCCCCGGTGAAGCCGACGACCTGCCCGGACTCGTCCAGCATCGTCCACAGGCAGAAACCGCGCTCGGCGTCGTGCCGGCGCTGGCGGGCGGTGAGCTCCTCGTAGACGGACAGCTCCGCCGGCCTGCCGCCGTGGAACTCCATGACATCGGGGTGGGCGAAGGCCCGGTGCCAGGCGATCGCGTCCTCATCGGTGGGCACACGCAGCCGTACCACGGGCAGAGCTCGGTTCACAGGGCAGCCCTTCAGCCGGGTGATCAATTCTGCTGCATAGACTGCCGGTGTCCAGTGCCGGTCGGCACGCAGATTTCGAACCTTGGGGAGATCCCGCCGTGACCGAGCCCCTCTCCGAAAACACCGCCGATGTCATCGTCGTCGGCGCGGGGCCAGCCGGCTCCACGACCGCGTACCACCTCGCCAAGGCCGGACTCGACGTACTGCTCCTGGAGAAGACCGAGTTCCCGAGGGAGAAGGTCTGCGGCGACGGCCTGACCCCGCGCGCGGTCAAGCAGCTCGTGGCGATGGGGATCGACATCTCCGAGGAGGCGGGCTGGCTGCGCAACAAGGGTCTGCGGATCATCGGCGGCGGCGTCCGGCTCCAGCTCGACTGGCCGGATCTCGCCTCCTTCCCGGACTACGGCCTCGTCCGCAAGCGCGACGACTTCGACGAGCAGCTCGCCCGGCAGGCGCAGAAGGCCGGCGCCCGGCTCTTCGAGCGCTGCAACGTGGGCGCGCCGATCCTGGACGACCGCACCGGCCGCATCGTCGGCGTGCACGCCAAGCTCGGCGAGGACAAGCGCGAGGTCACCTTCCGCGCGCCCCTCGTCGTCGCCGCCGACGGAAACTCCACCCGCCTGTCGCTCGCGATGGGCCTGCACCGCCGCGAGGACCGCCCGATGGGCGTCGCGGTGCGCACGTACTTCACCAGCCCGCGCCACGAGGACGACTACCTGGAGTCCTGGCTGGAGCTGTGGGACCGCCGCGGCCCCGAGGACCGGCTGCTGCCCGGCTACGGCTGGATCTTCGGCATGGGCGACGGCACCTCGAACGTCGGGCTCGGCGTCCTCAACACCTCCGACTCCTTCAAGGAGCTGGACTGGCGCGAGGTGCTGAAGGCCTGGTGCGCGTCCATGCCGGAGGACTGGGGCTACACCCCCGACAACATGACCGGCCCGATCCGCGGCGCCGCCCTGCCCATGGCCTTCAACCGCCAGCCGCACTACACCAAGGGACTGCTGCTCGTCGGCGACGCCGGCGGCCTGGTGAACCCCTTCAACGGCGAGGGCATCGCCTACGCCATGGAGTCCGGCCAGATCGCCGCCGACGTCATCGTCCAGGCGCACGCCCGCTCCACGCCCGCCGGGCGCGAACTGGCCCTCCAGCGCTACCCGCGGGTGCTCAAGGACACCTACGGCGGCTACTACACGCTGGGCCGTGCCTTCGTGAAGCTCATCGGCAACCCGAAGGTCATGCAGATCGCGACGCAGCGCGGCCTCACGCACCCGCTGCTGATGAAGTTCACGCTGAAGCTCCTGGCGAACCTCACGGACCCGACGGGCGGCGACGCGATGGACCGCATCATCAACGGCCTGAGCAAGGTCGCGCCGAAGGCCTAGTGCCCACCGGCCCGGCGGGGGCGCACCCCGCCGGGGCGCGGGCCGTGCGCCACACCGTCAAAACCGCCCCGGACGAGGGCAATCCGGGCACCTGGTGCCGTCCCGAGGTGGGGAGCCGTGCCCGCCGCCGGGAGCGAAGGCCTCCGAGGCGCGTGGGCGGGCCCGAGGTGCGGCTGGGGCCGCGCGGCACCTTCGGGGTGTGAGAGGCGCTCAGAGGTGCCCTTCAGGGCCGTGAGGGCGTGCCGGTGCGCGCCCGACGGGTCCCGGACAGGCCGGGAGGGCCGTCGCCGACGAGCGGCAGCGGCCCTCCAGTCCGAGGTGCGTGAGATCAGAGGACGCGCACCGCGCCGTCCGCCGGGTAGCCCGAGAGGTCCTGGATGACGACGCCCTTGGAGGGGTTGGCCGCGTCCAGGTACTGGCCGTTGCCGATGTAGACACCCACGTGCCACGCGGAGCCCTTGCCGCCCCAGTACAGGATGTCGCCGACCTGGACGCTGGACAGCGGCACGTCCGTGCCGGCCATCGACTGGTCCTGGGAGACGCGCGGCAGGTCCACACCCACCTGCTTGTACGCGGCCTGCACCAGGGAGGAGCAGTCCCAGGCGTTGGGACCGGTGGCGCCGAGGACGTAGGCGTCGCCGACCTGCGCCTTGAGGAACGAGATGACCGTCGCGACGCTGCCGCCGGAGGGCGCCGAGACGGACGGGGAGTCGGACGTGGACGCGGAGAGGGTGGCGCGCTCGGAGCTGCGCTCGGCGCGCTCGGCGGCGGCCTTGCGGGCGGCCTCGGCGGCCTTCTTCTTGGCCTCCGCCTTCTTCTTGGCCTCGGCGAGGTCCTTCTTGGCCTCGGCGGCGGCCTTGGCGGCGGCGGCGTCACGCTCGGCGCGCAGTTCGTAGTTCGCGGCCGCCTGCTGGGTGGCGGCGGCGGACTGGGCGACCTGCACGGACAGGTCGGCCGTCAGGGTGGGCAGTTCGATGGTCTGCGTCACCGGCTCGGCGGCACTGGCCGAGGCCGACGCGCCCGCCGCTGCCATGCTGAGAACACCACCGGCGACTCCGGCGCGCAGGGCGATCGAAGAGGTCGCGCTGCGGCGGGGCTTCCGGTGGCTGCGTATGTGAGCGGTGTGGGACATGGGAACAACCGGTACCAGGGGCTCCTTCATATCTTCAAGAAACGTGTGCTGCGCCACAGTTGCTCAAACGGACCGTCAAAAACCCCGAACGGGGGCCTTTATTGACGCCGTAACGGACATTGCGGACGCCTCGTGACCAGCCTGTGATCACGGTGTTTGATCAATACGCCCGAATTGCCCCGCGCCTACCACCGGTTGGGTTGATTGGCCAAGCCCCGTTCTCATGAACCTCTCATCGATGTGACGGAGGTCACGGAACGGTCGCCCCGGCCGTCGCGTCCCCGGCGCGTGGATCACGGCCGGATCACGACCCCGCGGAGATCGTGAACGGATGCACGCGTCCACACCCCGCTCCGCATGCCCCCTGATGTGTGAACGCGCCTCTATCAAGAGATCGAGTCCATCGCCAATTTGCATGCACGCGAACCATCTTGATATGGAGACGCCCCCTCCGGCCTGCGCTGACGAGCCAAAATGTCACCTCTGGTGATCACTCGGACGCTTCGCGTGTGAAGATCACCGCTCATCCGACTTCATGATCGATCGTCAGGTGGTAGAGATCACAAAGCTTGTGCAATACCCCGTGTCGCAGATCACAGAGCGTCGGGCATAAGATGCACGCGGTTGGGCTTGTGACCTGCTTCACATGTTCCCGATCTTCGCCGGGGCGGGCGGGGTTCAGGGGACGGGTGGGGCGGACGTGAGTCCGATGCACACCGCCAGCAGTCAGTGCCGACTGAGAGGAGCGAGGAGCGGTGAACGCTTATGCGCCCATCCTCGTACTGGGAGCCCTCGGGGCAGGCTTTGCGATCTTCTCCGTGGTCATGGCCACGTTGATCGGACCAAAGCGGTACAACCGGGCCAAGCTCGAGGCCTATGAATGCGGTATCGAGCCGACCCCCACGCCGGCCGGCGGCGGGCGTTTCCCGATCAAGTACTACCTGACGGCGATGCTCTTCATCATCTTCGATATCGAGATCGTCTTCCTCTACCCCTGGGCCGTCACCTTCGACGCCCTGGGGATCTTCGGGCTCGTGGAGATGCTGCTCTTCGTGCTCACCGTCTTCGTCGCGTACGCGTACGTATGGCGGCGCGGCGGCCTGGAATGGGACTGAGGGGCCACAAGTCATGGGACTCGAAGAAAAGCTGCCGAGCGGCTTCCTGCTGACCACCGTCGAGCAGGCCGCGGGCTGGGTGCGCAAGGCGTCGGTCTTCCCCGCCACGTTCGGCCTCGCCTGTTGCGCCATCGAGATGATGACCACCGGTGCCGGCCGCTACGACCTGGCGCGCTTCGGCATGGAGGTCTTCCGGGGCTCGCCGCGCCAGGCGGACCTGATGATCGTCGCGGGCCGGGTGAGCCAGAAGATGGCGCCGGTGCTGCGGCAGGTCTACGACCAGATGCCGAACCCCAAGTGGGTGATCTCCATGGGGGTCTGCGCCTCCTCCGGCGGCATGTTCAACAACTACGCGATCGTCCAGGGCGTCGACCACATCGTGCCGGTCGACATCTACCTGCCCGGCTGCCCGCCGCGGCCGGAGATGCTGATGGACGCCATCCTCAAGCTCCACCAGAAGATCCAGTCCTCCAAGCTCGGCGTGAACGCCGAGGAGGCGGCCCGCGAGGCGGAGGAGGCGGCGCTCAAGGCCCTGCCCACGATCGAGATGAAGGGGCTGCTGCGGTGAGCGACGAGAACGGCAACGGGGTCAACCCCGAGAAGGACCTCTCCGCGGAGAACCTCCCGGGCCAGCGCGGCCAGGGCGGCGAGGAGATCCGCGTCCAGCGCGGCATGTTCGGCGCGAACAACGGCGGCGACACCTCCGGCTACGGGGGCCTGGTCCGCTCGGTCCGGCTCCCGGGACCGGCGACCCGCCCCTACGGCGGCTGGTTCGACGAGGTCGCCGACGAACTGGAGGGCGCCCTGGAGGAACAGGGCCTGCTCCCGGAGAACGCCATCGGGAAGACGGTCGTCGACCGCGACGAACTGACCTTCCACATCGAACGCGAGCACCTCGTCCTCGTCGCCCGCACCCTGCGCGACGACCCGGCGCTGCGCTTCGAGCTGTGCACCGGCGTCAGCGGCGTCCACTACCCGCACGACAAGGGGCGCGAGCTGCACGCCGTCTACCACCTGCGCTCGATCACCCACAACCGGGTGATCCGCCTGGAGGTCAGCGCCCCGGACGCCGACCCGCACATCCCGTCCCTGTTCTCCGTCTATCCGACGAACGACTGGCACGAGCGCGAGACCTACGACTTCTTCGGCATCGTCTTCGACGGTCACCCCGCCCTGACGCGGATCATGATGCCGGACGACTGGCAGGGCTTCCCGCAGCGCAAGGACTACCCCCTCGGCGGCATCCCCGTCGAGTACAAGGGCGCCCAGATCCCGGCTCCGGACCAGCGGAGGTCGTACTCATGAGCACTTCGCACGCCTCCCCGCGGGAGACCACCGAAGGCACCGTCTACACCGTCACCGGCGGCGACTGGGACGAGGTCGTCCAGTCCGCCGCCCGCGCCGACGACGAGCGCATCGTCGTCAACATGGGCCCGCAGCACCCGTCCACGCACGGCGTGCTCCGCCTGATCCTGGAGATCGAGGGCGAGACCGTCACCGAGGCCCGCTGCGGAATCGGTTATCTGCACACCGGCATCGAGAAGAACCTCGAGTACCGCACGTGGACGCAGGGCACCACGTTCGTGACGCGCATGGACTACCTGACGCCGTTCTTCAACGAGACGGCGTACTGCCTCGGCGTCGAGAAGCTCCTCGGCATCGAGGACCAGATCCCGGACCGCGCCTCGATCATCCGCGTGCTCCTGATGGAGCTGAACCGGCTCTCCTCGCACCTGGTGTGCATCGCCACCGGCGGCATGGAGCTGGGCGCCACCACGATCATGATCTACGGCTTCCGTGATCGTGAGCTCATTCTCGACATCTACGAGCTGATCACCGGCCTGCGGATGAACCACGCGTACATCCGCCCCGGCGGACTCGCCCAGGACCTGCCGCCCGGCGCGGTGGACCAGATCCGCGAGTTCGTGAAGAAGATGAAGAAGAACCTCCCGGAGTACGACAAGCTCGCCACCGGGAACCCCATCTTCAAGGCCCGCATGCAGGACGTCGGCTACCTCGACCTGGCCGGCTGCATGGCCCTCGGCGCGACGGGACCGATCCTGCGCTCCACCGGCCTGCCGCACGACCTGCGCAAGGCGCAGCCGTACTGCGGCTACGAGACGTACGACTTCGAGATCCCCACCGCCGACACCTGCGACTCCTACGGCCGCTTCCTGATCCGGCTGGAGGAGATGCGCCAGTCGCTCAGGATCGTCGAGCAGTGCCTGGACCGGCTCCAGCCCGGCCCGGTCATGGTCGCGGACAAGAAGATCGCCTGGCCCGCCCAGCTCGCCCTGGGACCCGACGGGCTCGGCAACTCCCTCGACCACATCAAGAAGATCATGGGCACCTCCATGGAGGCCCTGATCCACCACTTCAAGCTGGTCACCGAGGGCTTCCGGGTCCCGCCCGGCCAGGTCTACACGGCGGTCGAGTCGCCCAAGGGCGAGCTCGGCGTGCACGTCGTGTCCGACGGCGGCACCCGCCCCTACCGGGTCCACTTCCGCGACCCGTCCTTCACCAACCTGCAGGCCATGGCGGCGATGTGCGAGGGCGGCCAGGTCGCCGACGTCATCGTCGCCGTCGCGTCCATCGACCCCGTGATGGGAGGCGTCGACCGGTGACCACCTCTTCTTCCGAGCGGGGCGTCAGCCTGGGCATGCCCGAACTGCCCGCACCCGCCTACCCGGACGACGTCCGGGCCCGCCTGGAGACCGACGCGCGCGAGATCATCGCCCGCTACCCGGACTCCCGGTCCGCCCTCCTGCCGCTGCTGCACCTCGTGCAGTCCGAGGAGGGGCACGTCACGCGCACCGGCATGCGGTTCTGCGCGGACATGCTCGGCCTGACCACGGCCGAGGTCACCGCCGTCGCCACCTTCTACACGATGTACCGGCGCAAGCCGAGCGGCGACTACCAGGTGGGCGTCTGCACCAACACCCTGTGCGCGGTGATGGGCGGCGACGCGATCTTCGAGGAGCTGCAGGAGCACCTGGGCGTCGGCAACGGCGAGACCACCGACGACGGCAAGGTCACCCTGGAGCACATCGAGTGCAACGCGGCCTGCGACTTCGCGCCGGTCGTGATGGTCAACTGGGAGTTCTTCGACAACCAGACCCCGGACACCGCCAAGCGCCTCGTCGACGACCTGCGCGCGGGCCGGCCGGTCACGCCCACGCGCGGGGCGCCGCTGTGCACCTTCAAGGACACCGCGCGGATCCTGGCCGGCTTCCCCGACGAGCGGGACGGAGCCGTCGAGTCCGGCGGCAGCGCCGGGCCCGCCTCGCTGGTCGGCCTGAAGCTCGCCAAGGGGGAGAGCGCTCCCGCACGCGTGGTCCACCCGCGCGGCGAGGCGGCCCGCACCGGCGCACCGCACGAGCCGTCACCGACGGAGCACCTGAGCTCGCACGACGCGCCGCAGGAGACATCGGCCTCCGACCCCTCCCACCCGTCGCCCCCCGCCACCCCTGATGGAGGGGCTTCGCCCCGCCCCGCCGATCCGGCCGGGCCCGCCGCCGAGGAGGGGGAGTGATGACCTTGGCACCCGAGCTGAAGGACATGAGCCCCGAGAAGCTGCTCGCACCGGTGCTGTCGGCCTTCTGGGACGAGGACAAGTCCTGGACGCTGGACGTCTACCGCCGGCACGACGGCTACGAAGGGCTCCGCAAGGCGCTCGCCATGTCGCCGGACGACGTGATCGCGTACGTCAAGGAGTCCGGTCTGCGCGGACGCGGCGGCGCCGGGTTCCCCACCGGGATGAAGTGGCAGTTCATTCCGCAGGGGGACGGCAAGCCGCACTACCTCGTCGTCAACGCCGACGAGTCGGAGCCGGGCACGTGCAAGGACATCCCGCTCCTCCTGGCGAACCCGCACAGCCTCATCGAGGGCATGATCATCGCGTGCTGGGCCATCCGGTCGTCGCACGCCTTCATCTATCTGCGCGGCGAAGTCGTCCCCGTACTGCGGCGGTTGCACTCCGCCGTGCGCGAGGCCCACGAGGCCGGCTTCCTCGGCGAGAACATCCTCGGCAGCGGACTGAACCTCGACATCACCGTGCACGCGGGCGCGGGCGCGTACATCTGCGGTGAGGAGACCGCGCTGCTCGACTCGCTCGAAGGCCGCCGCGGCCAGCCGCGGCTGCGTCCCCCCTTCCCCGCCGTCGCGGGCCTCTACGCGTGCCCGACCGTGGTGAACAACGTCGAGTCCATCGCGTCGGTTCCCGCGATCATGCAGCGGGGCAAGGAGTGGTTCCGGTCGATGGGCAGCGAGAAGTCGCCCGGCTTCACGCTGTACTCCCTCTCCGGCCACGTCGCCAGCCCCGGCCAGTACGAGGCGCCGCTCGGGATCACGCTCCGCCAGCTCCTCGAGATGAGCGGCGGCATGCGCCCCGGGCACCGCCTGAAGTTCTGGACGCCGGGCGGCTCCTCGACCCCGATGTTCACCGACGAGCACCTCGACGTCCCCCTCGACTACGAAGGAGTGGGCGCCGCGGGTTCCATGCTCGGCACCAAGGCGCTCCAGTGCTTCGACGAGACGACCTGCGTGGTCCGTGCCGTCACCCGCTGGACCGAGTTCTACGCCCACGAGTCCTGCGGCAAGTGCACGCCCTGCCGCGAGGGGACCTACTGGCTCGTGCAGTTGCTGCGCGACATCGAGGCCGGCAAGGGACGGATGTCCGACCTCGACAAGCTGAACGACATCGCCGACAACATCAACGGCAAGTCCTTCTGCGCCCTCGGCGACGGCGCCGCCTCGCCGATCTTCTCCTCGCTCAAGTACTTCCGCGAGGAGTACGAGCAGCACATCACGGGCCGGGGCTGTCCCTTCGACCCGGCCAAGTCGACGGCCTGGGCCGACCGCACGGAGGTGAACGCATGACCGTGACCACCAGCTCTCCCTCCGGCGGGGGAGAGGCGGCGGTCCCGCCGCAGGACCTCGTGTCGCTGACGATCGACGGCGCCGAGATCAGCGTGCCCAAGGGCACCCTGGTCATCCGGGCCGCCGAGCAACTGGGCATCGAGATCCCCCGGTTCTGCGACCACCCCCTCCTGGACCCGGCCGGCGCCTGCCGCCAGTGCATCGTCGAGGTCGAGGGCCAGCGCAAGCCCATGGCGTCCTGCACCATCACCTGCACCGACGGGATGGTGGTCAAGACCCACCTCACCTCGCCGGTCGCGGAGAAGGCGCAGAAGGGTGTGATGGAGCTGTTGCTCATCAACCACCCGCTGGACTGCCCGGTCTGCGACAAGGGCGGCGAGTGCCCGCTGCAGAACCAGGCCATGTCGCACGGCGACGCCGAGTCCCGCTTCGAGGGCCGCAAGCGGACCTACGAGAAGCCCGTCCCGATCTCCACGCAGGTGCTGCTCGACCGCGAGCGGTGCGTGCTGTGCGCCCGCTGCACCCGGTTCTCCAACCAGGTCGCGGGCGACCCGATGATCGAGCTGATCGAGCGGGGCGCGCTGCAGCAGGTCGGCACCGGCGAGGGCGACCCCTTCGAGTCGTACTTCTCCGGCAACACCATCCAGATCTGCCCCGTCGGCGCGCTGACCTCGGCGGCGTACCGGTTCCGCTCCCGGCCGTTCGACCTCGTCTCCTCCCCGTCGGTGTGCGAGCACTGCTCCGGCGGCTGCGCGACGCGCACCGACCACCGGCGCGGCAAGGTCATGCGGCGGCTCGCCGCCGAGGACCCCGAGGTCAACGAGGAGTGGATCTGCGACAAGGGGCGGTTCGCCTTCCGGTACGCGCAGCAGCGCGACCGGCTGCAGACGCCCCTGGTGCGCAACGCCGAGGGCGAGCTGGAGCCCGCCTCCTGGCCCGAGGCGCTGCAGATCGCGGCCCAGGGGCTGCTGGCCTCCCGGGGACGCACCGGCGTGCTGACCGGCGGCCGCCTCACCGTCGAGGACGCCTACGCGTACAGCAAATTCGCGCGGGTGGCGCTCGACACCAACGACATCGACTTCCGCGCGCGCGTGCACAGCGGCGAGGAGGCCGACTTCCTCGCCTCCCAGATCGCCGGGCGCGGCCGGGACCTCGACGGCACGGGCGTCACCTACACCGCGCTGGAGAAGGCACCGGCCGTCCTGCTCGTCGGGTTCGAGGCGGAGGAGGAGGCGCCCGGCGTCTTCCTGCGGCTGCGCAAGGCCTGGCGCAAGCACGGGCAGAAGACCTTCGCGCTCGCCACGCACACCACCCGGGGCCTGGAGAAGGCGGGCGGCACGCTGCTGCCCGCCGCGCCCGGCACCGAGACCGAGTGGCTGGACGCGCTGGCCAGCGGAGTCGGACTGGAGGGCGACGGCGCCGCGGCCGCCGAGGCGCTGCGCGCCGAGGGCGCGGTCATCGTCGTTGGCGAGCGGCTGGCCGCGGTGGCCGGTGGTCTCACCGCCGCCGTCCGCACCGCCGCCGCGACCGGCGCCCGCCTGGCGTGGATCCCGCGCCGGGCCGGGGAACGCGGAGCCGTCGAGGCGGGAGCGCTGCCGTCGCTGCTGCCGGGCGGGCGTCCGGCCACCGACCCGCGCGCGCGGGAGGAGGTCGCCGCCGTCTGGGGCGTCGCCGGCCTGCCGCACCGCTACGGCCGCGACACCGGCCAGATCGTTGAGGCCGCCGCGACCGGCGCGCTGCAGGCCCTGCTGGTGGCGGGTGTGGAGATCGCCGACCTGCCCGACCCGGCACGCGCGCGTGCCGCGCTCGACGAGGTCGGCTTCCTGGTCTCGCTGGAGCTGCGGCCCAGCGAGGTCTCGCGCAAGGCCGACGTGGTGCTGCCCGTCGCGGCGGTCGCCGAGAAGGCCGGCACCTTCCTCAACTGGGAAGGCCGGGTGCGCTTCTTCGAGGCCGCGCTCAAGCCCGACCAGATGACCCGCCGCGTGGCGCCCGGCGACGCGCGCGTGCTGCAGATGCTCGCCGACGCCATGGACGTCCACCTGGGGCTGCCGGATCTGCGCACCGTGCGCGCGGAGATCGACCGGCTCGGCGCCTGGGACGGCCTGCGGGCCACCGACCCGCTGGAGACCGCGGCAGCGCTGCCCCGGCCGGCCGCCGGGGAGGCCGTGCTCGCCGGGCACCGGCTGCTGCTCGACCAGGGCGTCCTGCAGCAGGGCGACGAGGCACTGGCGGGCACCCGGCACGCCGCCCACGCGCGCGTGTCGCCCGCGACGGCCGCCGAGGCGGGCGTCAAGGAGGGCGACCTCCTCGCGGTGACCGGCCCGCAGGGATCCGTGGCCCTCCCGCTGCGGATCACCGAGATGCCCGACCGGGTGGTGTGGCTCCCGCTGAACTCCACCGGCGGCGGCGTCGCCTCCGACACCGGGGCGCGGCCCGGCTCCCTCGTTCGCATCAGCCCGGCGACGCTCGCCGGCGAGGCCCCCAAGGAGGTGGAGGCATGAGCCCGTACCTCGCCGCTGAAGACCTCTCGATGTTCGGCCACGACCCCTGGTGGCTGGTCGTCGTCAAGGCGGTGTTCTGCTTCGCCTTCCTGATGGTGACCGTGCTGATCTCCATCGTGATGGAGCGCAAGGTCGTCGCCTGGATGCAGCTGCGCATCGGCCCCAACCGGCACGGCCCCTGGGGCATGCTCCAGTCGCTCGCCGACGGCATCAAGCTGATGCTGAAGGAGGACGTGGTCGTCAAGCGCGCGGACAAGGTGGTCTACGTCCTCGCGCCGATCGTCGCGGCCGTCCCGGCCTTCATGGCGATCGCGGTGATCCCCTTCGGCCCGGCCGGCAACGAGATCTCGATCTTCGGCCAGCGCACCACGATGCAGCTCACCGACCTGCCGATCGCGATGCTCTACATCCTCGCGGTCGCCTCGGTCGGCATCTACGGCATCGTCCTGGCGGGCTGGAGCTCCGGCTCCACCTACCCGCTGCTGGGCGGTCTGCGCTCCTGCGCGCAGATGATCTCCTACGAGATCGCGATGGGCGCCGCCTTCGCCTCGGTGTTCCTCTACTCCGGGTCGATGTCGACGTCCACCATCGTCGAGGGGCAGACCGACCGCTGGTACGTCCTGCTGCTGCCGGTCTCCTTCATCCTCTACATCGTCACCATGGTCGGCGAGACCAACCGCGCCCCCTTCGACATGCCGGAGTCCGAGGGCGACCTGGTCGGCGGCTTCAACACCGAGTACTCGTCGATCAAGTTCGCGATGTTCATGCTCGCCGAGTACGTCAACATGGTGACCGTCTCGGCCGTCGCGACCACGCTGTTCCTCGGCGGCTGGCGGGCCCCCTGGCCGATCAGCACCTTCTGGGAGGGCGCCAACCACGGCTGGTGGCCGCTGCTGTGGTTCACCGTCAAGGTCCAGCTGCTGCTGTTCATGTTCATCTGGATCCGCGGCACCCTCCCGCGCGTCCGCTACGACCAGCTGATGAAGCTCGGCTGGAAGGTCCTCATCCCGGTCTCGCTGGTCTGGCTGATGCTCGTCGCGAGCGTCCGGGCCCTGCGCAACGAGGGCTACGACTTCGCCGACGTCGCCCTCTACGTCGGCGGCGCCGTGCTCGCGCTGCTGCTCCTCTCCTTCGTCGCCGACATGTTCCGCGAGAAGGCGAAGAAGGCCGAACCGCCCGCCGAGGCGCCGGCCGCCTTCGACCCGATGGCGGGCGGATTCCCCGTACCGCCCCTGCCGGGGCAGCAGCTCCCGCCCGTTCCGCGACGCCGCTCGCGCGGTGAGCGGGAGCTGATTGTCAGTGGCGGCCCCGATACTCACAGTGACGGATCTGCGGGTGGATCTGCGGAGGGAAAGGAGGCGTCCGATGGCTGAGGAACTCGAGCGCTCGAAGGCCGAGGAACCCAAGGACACCAAGCCCGGGTTCATGAACCCGGTGGCCGGCTTCGGCGTGACCTTCAAGGCCATGTTCAAGAAGCGGCTGACCGAGCAGTACCCGGAGCAGCCGAAGACCACGGCTCCCCGCTTCCACGGACGGCACCAGCTCAACCGCCATCCGGACGGCCTGGAGAAGTGCGTCGGCTGCGAGCTGTGCGCCTGGGCCTGCCCCGCCGACGCCATCTACGTGGAGGGCGCGGACAACACGGAGGAGGAGCGCTACTCCCCGGGCGAGCGGTACGGCCGCGTCTACCAGATCAACTACGCCCGCTGCATCCTGTGCGGCCTGTGCATCGAGGCCTGCCCCACGCGCGCGCTCACCATGACCAACGAGTTCGAGCTGGCCGACTCCAGCCGCGCCAACCTCATCTACACCAAGGAGCAGCTGCTCGCCGGCCTGGAGGAGGGCATGGTCGACACCCCCCACGCCATCTACCCGGGCACGGACGAGCAGGACTACTACCGGGGCCTGGTCACCGAGGCCGCGCCCGGTACGGAACGCCAGGTCGCCGAGTCCAAGGGCGAGGTCGTGCAGGAGGCCGACTCGACCTTCGGTCCGGACGAGCCGGCATCCGAGAAGGTGATCCGCCGATGACCGCCCAGCTCGCCGCCTACACCACCTCCACCGGAGAGGCCGTCCAGTTCTGGATCCTCGGCACGGTCGCGGTGCTCGGGGCCCTGGGCACCATCCTCATGAAGAGGGCGGTGCACAGCGCGCTCTGCCTCGCCGGGACCATGATCGTGCTGGCGGTGTTCTACCTCGCCAACGGCGCCTACTTCCTGGGCGTCGTCCAGATCGTCGTCTACACCGGCGCGATCATGATGCTGTTCCTGTTCGTGGTGATGCTCGTCGGCGTCACCGCGGCGGACTCCCTGAAGGAGACCATCAAGGGCCAGCGCTGGCTGGCCCTGCTGTGCGGGCTCGGCTTCGGCATCCTGCTGATCGCCGGGATCGGCAACGCCTCCCTGACGGAGTTCAACGGCATCGGCCAGGCGAACGCCGGCGGCAACGTGGAGGGCATCGCCGCCCTGTTGTTCACCCGGTACGTCTTCGCGTTCGAGATCACCGGCGCCCTGCTCATCACGGCCGCCGTCGGCGCCATGGTGCTCACGCACCGCGAGCGCACCGAGCGCGCCAAGACGCAGCGGGAGCTCGCCGAGGAGCGCGTGCGCGAGGGCAAGTACCTGCCGCCGCTGCCCGCGCCCGGTGTGTACGCCCGGCACAACGCGGTCGACATCGCGGGCCTGCTGCCCGACGGCACCCCCTCCGACCTCACCGTCAGCAAGACGCTGCGCGAGCGGGGCCAGGTCCGGGACGTGTCGCAGGAGGCGCTCAACGACCTGCGGGCCCTGGAGCAGCGTGCCGAGGAGCGCCTGGAGCGGAAGGCCGTCGAGCCGGCCACGTTCAAGCGGCCCGAGGAGGCATCGAAGTGAACCCGGTCAACTACCTCTATCTCGCGGCCCTGTTGTTCACGATCGGCGCGACCGGCGTGCTGATCAGGCGCAACGCGATCGTGGTGTTCATGTGCATCGAGCTGATGCTCAACGCCTGCAACCTCGCGTTCGTCGCCTTCTCGCGCATGCACGGCAACCTCGACGGCCAGATCATCGCCTTCTTCACGATGGTCGTCGCCGCCGCGGAGGTCGTGGTCGGGCTCGCCATCATCGTGTCCCTGTTCCGTGCCCGCCACTCGGCCTCGGTCGACGACGCCAGCCTGATGAAGCTGTAAGGGGTCGGGAGAATCGTGGAGAACCTGATTGCGCTGCTGATCGCGGCGCCCCTGCTCGGAGCGGCGGTCCTGCTGTGCGGCGGACGCCGGCTGGACGCCGTCGGCCACTGGCTCGGCACCCTGCTCGCGGGCGCCTCCTTCGTGCTCGGCCTGGTGCTGTTCACCGACATGCTCGGCCGGGACGCCGAGAGCCGCCTCATGACCCAGCGCCTGTTCAGCTGGGTCCCGGTCGAGGGCTTCCAGGCGGACATCGCCTTCCAGCTCGACCAGCTGTCCATGACGTTCGTGCTGCTGATCACGGGCGTCGGATCGCTGATCCACCTGTACTCCGTCGGGTACATGGAGCACGACGAGCGCCGCCGCCGCTTCTTCGGCTATCTGAACCTGTTCCTCGCGGCGATGCTGATCCTGGTCCTCGCCGACAACTACCTGCTGCTGTACCTGGGCTGGGAGGGCGTCGGTCTCGCCTCCTACCTGCTGATCGGCTTCTGGCAGCACAAGCCCAGCGCCGCCACGGCCGCGAAGAAGGCCTTCCTGGTCAACCGCGTCGGCGACATGGGCCTGTCCATCGCGATCATGCTGATGTTCCTGTGGTTCGGCACCTTCGCCTTCGGGCCGGTGCTGGGCAGCCTGACCGAGCCGGGACTCGCCGGTGAGGCCGGGGAGGGCAAGCTCACCGCCATCGCCCTGATGCTGCTGCTCGCGGCCTGCGGCAAGTCCGCCCAGGTGCCGCTGCAGTCCTGGCTCGGGGACGCGATGGAGGGCCCGACCCCGGTCTCGGCCCTCATCCACGCCGCGACGATGGTGACGGCGGGCGTCTACCTGATCGTCCGTTCCGCCGCCGTCTTCAACGGCGCCCCGGACGCGCAACTGGTCGTCACGATCGTCGGCGCGGTCACGCTGCTGTTCGGTGCGATCGTCGGTTGCGCGAAGGACGACATCAAGAAGGCGCTGGCCGGCTCGACCATGTCGCAGATCGGCTACATGGTGCTCGCCGCCGGCCTCGGCCCCATCGGCTACGTCTTCGCGATCATGCACCTGGTGACGCACGGCTTCTTCAAGGCCGGGCTGTTCCTCGGCGCCGGTTCGGTCATGCACGGCATGAACGACGAGGTGGACATGAGGAGGTACGGCGGCCTGCGCAAGTACATGCCGGTCACCTTCGTCACCTTCGGCCTCGGTTATCTCGCGATCATCGGCTTCCCGGGCCTGTCCGGCTTCTTCTCCAAGGACAAGATCATCGAGTCGGCGTTCGCCAAGGGCGGCACCGAGGGCTGGATCCTCGGCGCCTGCGCCCTGCTGGGCGCGGCCATCACCGCGTACTACATGACGCGCGTGATGCTGATGACGTTCTTCGGCGAGGAGCGCTGGCGCAACGCCCCGACGCCGTCGCCGGCGCAGCCGGACGTGGAGCCCGCCGCCGAGACGCGCGGCGCGTACACGCCGCCGCACCCGCACGAGTCGCCCAAGGTCATGACGATCCCGATGATCGTGCTGGCCGTCGGGTCGGTCGCGGGTGGCGCGCTGTTCAGCATCGGCGACCGGTTCCTGCACTGGCTGGAGCCCGTCACCGGCCACAGCCACGGCCATCCGCCGATCAGCGCGGGCGTGGTCACCGGCGCGACCGTGGCGTGCATGGTCATCGGTGTGGCCGTCGCCTGGGCGCAGTACGGCCGCCGCCCGGTCCCGGCCGTCGCCCCGCGCGGCTCGCTGCTCACCCGGGCCGCCCGCCGCGACCTGCTGCAGGACGACTTCAACCACGTCGTCCTGGTCCGCGGCGGCGAGCACCTCACGCGGTCCCTGGTCTACGTCGACCACACCCTGGTCGACGGCGTCGTCAACGGCACGGCGGCCTCGGTCGGCGGCCTCTCCGGGCGGATGCGCAGGCTGCAGAACGGCTTCGCCCGCTCCTACGCGGTCTCGATGTTCGGCGGCGCGGCGGTCATCGTCGCCGCGACCCTGCTGATGAGGGCGGTCTGATACCGATGTCCTTTCCCCTGCTGACAGCGACAGCGGCGCTCCCGGCCGTCGGGGCGATCGCCACGGCCGCCGTGCCGGCCGCGCGGCGCACCGCCGCCAAGTGGCTGGCGCTGCTCTTCTCGCTCGCCACGCTCGTCCTGGCGATCGTCGTCCTGGTCCGCTTCGACCCGGGCGGCGACCGCTACCAGCTCACCGAGTCCCACGCCTGGATCGCCGACTTCGGCGTCCGCTACGAACTGGGCGTGGACGGCATCGGCGTGGCGCTCATCGCGCTGACCGCCCTGCTCATCCCCTTCATCATCCTCGCGGGCTGGCACGACGCCGATCCGCTGGAGACCGGCAGCAGGCGGTGGCGGCCCACCCAGGGCTTCTTCGCGCTGATCCTGCTGGTCGAGGCGATGGTGATCCTCTCCTTCGAGGCCACCGACGTCTTCCTCTTCTACATCTTCTTCGAAGCCATGCTGATCCCGATGTACTTCCTCATCGGCGGCTTCGGGGACCGGGCCCACGAGCACGGCGAGAAGGCGGCGGCGACCCAACGCTCGTACGCGGCGGTGAAGTTCCTCCTCTACAACCTGGTCGGCGGTCTGATCATGCTGGCCGCGGTGATCGGCCTGTACGTGGTCGCCGGGAACTTCTCGCTCCAGGAGATCGCCGAGGCCCGGGCCAACGGCACGCTCGACATGGCGACCAGCACCGAACGCTGGCTGTTCCTGGGCTTCTTCTTCGCCTTCGCGGTGAAGGCGCCGCTGTGGCCGCTGCACACCTGGCTGCCCAACGCGATGCAGGAGTCGACAGCCCCGGTCGCGGTCCTCATCACGGCGGTCGTCGACAAGGTCGGCACCTTCGCGATGCTCCGCTTCTGCCTCCAGCTCTTCCCGGAGGCCAGCACGTGGGCGACGCCCGCGATCCTCGTCCTGGCGCTGATCAGCATCATCTACGGGGCGCTGCTCGCGGTCGGCCAGCGGGACATCAAGCGGCTGGTGGCCTACGCGTCGATCTCCCACTTCGGCTTCATCATCATGGGCATCTTCGCGATGACCAGCCAGGGCCAGTCCGGCGCGACGCTCTACATGATCAACCACGGCATCTCGACGGCCGTGCTGATGCTGATCGCGGGCTTCCTGATCTCCCGGCGCGGCTCGCGGCTCATCGCCGACTACGGCGGAGTGCAGAAGGTCGCCCCGGTGCTGGCCGGCACGTTCCTGATCGGCAGCCTCGCGACGCTGTCCCTGCCGGGTCTGGCGCCGTTCGTCAGCGAGTTCCTGGTCCTGGTCGGCACGTTCACGCGCTACCCGGTCATCGGCATCATCGCCACCCTCGGCATCGTCCTCGCCGCGCTGTACACCCTCGTGCTGTACCAGCGGACGATGACGGGCCCGGTGAAACCCGAGGTCAGCGCGATGCCGGACCTCAGGGTCCGGGAGCTCGTGGTGGTCGCCCCGCTGGTCGTGCTGCTGATCTTCCTGGGCGTCTACCCGAAGCCCGTCACGGACATCGTCAACCCGGCGGTCGAGCAGACCATGTCCGACGTTCAGAAGAAGGACCCCCAGCCCGAGGTGGAGGCGGCCAAGTGAGCGCATCAGCCGTCCACAGCCTGTGGACAACCGCGGCCGAGCCGATCACCAAGATCGACGCGCCGAAGTTCGAGTACGGACAGCTGGCGCCCGTGCTGATCGTCGTCGGCGCGGCGATCGTCGGGATCGCCGTCGAGGTGTTCGTCCCGCGCAAATCGCGCTATTACGTCCAGATGTTCGTGTCCGTCGTCGCGCTCGTCGCCGCCTTCGCCGCGGTCGTGGCGCTCGCGGCCGACGGGTTCGGCACGACCAAGGCGCGCATCGCGGCGATGGGCGCGCTCGCCGTCGACGGACCGGCCCTGTTCCTGCAGGGCACGATCCTGCTGGCCGGTCTGGTCGGCCTGTTCACCTTCGCCGAGCGGCGCCTCGACCCGGTGGTGCACGGCAACCGCGTCGACTCCTTCGCCGCGCAGGCCGCCTCCGTGCCGGGCAGCGACAGCGAGAAGGCAGCGGTCAGGGCCGGGTTCACCACCACCGAGGTGTTCCCGCTGCTGATGTTCGCCGTGGCCGGCATGCTGGTCTTCCCGGCGGCCAACGACCTGCTGACGCTGTTCGTCGCCCTGGAGGTCTTCTCCCTCCCGCTGTACCTGCTGTGCGCGCTTGCCCGCCGCAAGCGGCTGATGTCGCAGGAGGCGGCGGTCAAGTACTTCCTGCTCGGCGCGTTCGCCTCCGCGTTCACGCTGTTCGGCATCGCGCTGCTCTACGGCTACGCGGGCTCGATGTCGTACGCCACGATCGCCCAGGTCGTCGACGGCACCGTGCAGGACGTCACCCCGGCGCTCGCCGGCACCATGGGCAACGACGCGCTGCTCCTGGTCGGCGCCGCGCTGCTGGTGATGGGCCTGCTGTTCAAGGTGGGCGCGGTGCCGTTCCACATGTGGACGCCGGACGTCTACCAGGGCGCGCCGACGCCGGTGACCGGCTTCATGGCGGCGGCGACGAAGGTGGCGGCGTTCGGCGCGCTGCTGCGGGTGCTGTACGTCGTCCTGCCGGGCCTGCGCTGGGACTGGCGGCCGGTGATGTGGGCGGTCGCCATCGTCACGATGCTGGGCGGTGCGATCGTCGCGATCACGCAGACCGACATCAAGCGGCTGCTGGCGTACTCGTCGATCGCGCACGCCGGGTTCATCCTCGCGGGTGTCATCGCGACCACGCCCGACGGTGTCTCGTCCGTCCTCTTCTACCTGGCCGCGTACTCGTTCGTGACGATCGGCGCCTTCGCGGTGGTCACGCTGGTGCGCGACGCGGGCGGTGAGGCGACGCACCTGTCCAAGTGGGCCGGGCTGGGCCGCCGTTCACCGCTCGTGGCGGCGGTGTTCGCGGTGTTCCTGCTGGCCTTCGCGGGCATTCCGCTGACCTCCGGCTTCGCCGGGAAGTTCGCCGTGTTCAAGGCGGCGGCGGAGGGCGGGGCCGCCCCGCTGGTCGTCATCGGTGTGATCTCGTCGGCGATCGCGGCGTTCTTCTACATCCGGGTCATCGTGCTGATGTTCTTCAGCGAGCCGCGGCCGGAGGGCCCGACGGTGGCCGTGCCGTCGCCGCTGACGATCACGGCGATCGGGATCGGCGTGGCGGTCACGCTGGTGCTCGGTGTGGCGCCGCAGTACTTCCTGGATCTGGCGGGGCAGGCGGGCGTTTTCGTGCGCTGACGCCGCTTACACGAAGGCTGCGGCCCGGTACCTCCGTCAGGGGCACCGGGCCGCGGCTTGTCCAGGCCTATGGTGTCCTGTCCCGGCGTGCCCGGATCTGAGTGAGGTCCAGGTCTGCCGGGAACGGAACGTCCACCTTCATCCGCTCGCGGAAGATGTTGACGCCGGTGTAGGCACCCGTGGTCGGCTCCAGCTCGAAGACATGCACCGCAGCGCGCCCGTTCTCGTTCTCGACCCGCCAGTAGTGCGGAATCTTGGCCCGCGCGTACTTCAAGGGCTTGGTCTCGCGGTCGCGGGAGACGGAGTCCTCGGAGACGACCTCGATCGCAAGGAGCACAGCTTCTGCGGGAAACCGGGTCTGATCAGGGTCTTCCACTACGTCCCCGCGTACCACGACCACATCCGGCTCGGGACGGTTCTGGCGGTCGAGGTCGATGGTGAACTCGCGGAACACCTCGAGATCCGCGGGCGCCAGAGACTGCAGCTGCCACTTGAAAAAGTCGATGGCACGCTCGTGAAAGATGGTCTGCGGACTCACGAAGACGAGGCTCCCGTCAATCAGCTCCGTGTGCGGAGGGAGATTCGGGAGGCGGTCCAGGTCGTCGGCGGTCCAGCCGCCTTCCGGCGGGGTCGGCCAGCTGGGCGTGGACGCCTTCGGTGCGACGCTCATCAGTGCTCCCATGGGACGGAGTCTCGCCGGTGCGTTCAGACTATCCGCCGGAAACGGGCAGGTCTCCTGCGAACATGTGAACGACGAGCGTGTCCTTGACGCAGCCCCATTGGGCGGACCTGTGGATAACTCCGGGGCTGTCGGTGCGGGCGCCTATGGTGGACGCAGTGGTCGAGGCGCGACGCACGGGGGACGCAACGATGGGCGCGACGGGCGGGACGGGTGTGATGACGGAACTGGACGCGGTGACTGGAGCCGGGGGTACCGGAGCCGGGATCGGCGCGGGCAGTGGTCCCGCCGGGCCCCTCGGCGCCGACGCCAGCGAGGCGCTGGCCACGCTGCACCGGGTCTTCGGATACGAGGCCTTCCGGGGCGAGCAGGAGGCCGTCGTCGAGCACGTGGTGGCCGGCGGGGACGCCGTCGTGCTCATGCCGACAGGGGCCGGCAAATCGCTCTGCTACCAGATCCCGTCCCTGGTCAGACCCGGCACGGGCGTGGTCGTCTCGCCGCTGATCGCCCTCATGCAGGACCAGGTGAACGCGCTCAGGGCGCTGGGCGTGCGGGCCGGGTTCATGAACTCCACGCAGGACTTCGACGAGCGCCGGATGGTCGAGGCCGAGTTCCTGGCCGGGGAGCTGGACCTCGTGTACCTGGCGCCGGAGCGGCTGCGGCTGGAGAGCACCCTCGATCTGCTCTCGCGCGGGAAGATCTCCGTCTTCGCGATCGACGAGGCGCACTGCGTCTCCCAGTGGGGCCACGACTTCCGGCCCGACTACCTGGCGCTGTCGCTGCTCGGCGAGCGCTGGCCGGACGTGCCGAGGATCGCCCTCACGGCGACGGCCACGCACGCGACGCACCGCGAGATCACCGAGCGGCTGAACATGCCGCAGGCCCGTCACTTCGTGGCGAGCTTCGACCGGCCCAACATCCAGTACCGGATCGTGCCCAAGGCCGACCCCAAGAAGCAGCTGCTGTCCTTCCTGCGCGAGGAGCACGCGGGCGACGCGGGCATCGTCTACTGCCTCTCGCGCAACTCGGTCGACAAGACGGCCGAGTTCCTCAGCCGCAACGGCGTCGAGGCGGTGCCGTACCACGCGGGCCTGGACGCGGGCACCCGCGCGGCCCACCAGTCCCGCTTCCTGCGGGAGGACGGCCTGGTCGTGGTGGCGACCATCGCCTTCGGCATGGGCATCGACAAGCCGGACGTCCGCTTCGTCGCCCACCTCGACCTGCCCAAGTCGGTCGAGGGCTACTACCAGGAGACGGGCCGGGCCGGCCGCGACGGTCTGCCGTCGACGGCCTGGATGGCCTACGGGCTGAACGACGTCATCCAGCAGCGCAAGCTGATCCAGTCCGGCGAGGGCGACGAGGCCTTCCGGCGGCGTGCCCAGGCCCACCTGGACTCGATGCTGGCGCTGTGCGAGACCGCGCAGTGCCGCCGGGGCCAGCTCCTGGCCTACTTCGGCCAGGACCCGGACCCGGCCGGCTGCGGCAACTGCGACACCTGCCTGACCCCGCCGGAGACCTGGGACGGCACGGTCGCGGCGCAGAAGGTGCTGTCGACGGTGGTGCGGCTGCAGCGGGAGCGCGGGCAGAAGTTCGGCGCGGTGCAGATCGTCGACATCCTGCTGGGCAAGCGCACCGCCAAGGTCATCCAGTTCGACCACGACCAGCTGTCGGTGTTCGGCATCGGCGACGACCTGGGCGAGGGCGAATGGCGGGGCGTCATCCGCCAGTTGCTCGCCCAGGGACTGCTCGCGGTGGAGGGCGACTACGGCACGCTGGTGCTGACGGAGGCCAGTGGGGCGGTGCTGCGGCGGGAGCGGGAGGTGCCGCTGCGCAAGGAGCCGAAGAAGCCGGTGACCTCCCGGGCGGGCTCGTCGTCCGCCTCGGGCTCCGGGCGGGGCAAGGGCAGGACGGCCGCGGCCGAGCTGCCGCAGGAGTTGCTGCCCGCCTTCGAGGCACTGCGCGCCTGGCGGGCCGAGCAGGCCCGTGAGCAGGGCGTCCCGGCCTATGTCATCTTCCACGACGCCACCCTGCGGGAGATCGCCCTGGCATGGCCGGCGTCGGTGTCCGAGCTCGGCGGGATCAGCGGGGTCGGGGAGAAGAAGCTGGCCACGTACGGGGAGGGTGTGGTGGAGGTGCTCGCGGCGCTGGGCGGCCGCCCCGGCTCGCCCCAGGCCGGGACACCGGGCCGGGCCGCCGACCCCGCCCCGGCGCACACGCCTGACGCCGCCACGGCCCACGCGTCCGGCCCTGACGCGGGCAGCCGGGACGCGGGCCGGCCTGACGCGGGCGGCCCGGACGGTCCGGACTACTGGCCCGAGATGGACGAGGAGCCGGAGCCCGACGACTGGATGTAGGCCGGCCCGGGCGGCCGAGGGGACCGGACGACAGCGCGCCCGTCCCCGGCCGCGCCTGTCCCCGGCGGGGCCTGTCCCCGGCCGGGCCTGTCCGCGCGGTCAGGACAGCGCCGTCAGTCCGCGGCCGCGCCCGTCCCCGGCCGCGCGGTCAGGACAGCGCCGTCAGGCCCGGGGCGAAGGCGATCAGCAGGGGCAGCAGCGGCACGAGCGCGGCCGTGGTGGTGGTCAGCGCGCGGTGCCTGCGGTCCAGCCGGGGCGGGGGCTCCAGGAGCCGGTCGACCCGCTCACCGAGCAGGCGGTGGCTGGAGGCGCAGGACAGGACGCCCCGGTGCTGGTTGAGCTCGATCAGGGCCAGTGCCGTGGTCAGGTGGCCGCAGCGGCGGGAGGCGGTGTCGTCGGCGGCCAGTTCGACCAGCCGGTGCGTCTGGTCGCAGAAGTGGGCGAACAGCGGGATGCGCGGGAAGCCGGTGGCCAGGGCGGTGGAGAGGTGCAGCAGCCAGTCGTGCCGGGCCCGGGCGTGACCGCGCTCGTGGGTGAGGACTGCGTCGAGCTGGTGGCCGGTCAGGCGGTGCAGCGCGCCCGTGGTGACGATCAGCTGGGGCGGGTGGCCGGGCATCCACCAGGCGTCCGGGTACTCGTCCTCCAGGACCAGCAGGGGGCCGCGGGCGGCGGGCAGCCCGGCCGGCAGGTCGGGGGCGCGCTCGCGCAGATGGGCGCGGGCCTGGGCGCGGCGGCGGCGCGCCTCGACGAGTTCGCGCGCGAGCATCGCCGTCGTCCAGGCGGCACCGCAGGCCAGCAGCAGCGTCAGGGCGACGGCCCAGGGCGGGGCCGCGGACAGGTCGTACGCCGCGGTCACCGCGGGGGGAGCGGGAGCGAAGAGCTGGGCGCGGACCGTGCCGAACACGGCGGCGGCCCCCAGCGCGAGCGCCGTCACGCAGCACAGCAGCACCGTGGCGACCAGGCACTGCCACACCCAGAGCCCCACCACCGGTTCCCGTTCCGGCCACGCGGATCGCGTCAGCGCGCGGGGCACGGGGACGGCGGCCGTCACGGCGACAACGCTCAGCAGGAGCAGGCAGACGGTCATGGCCACGGGCTCCGGTTCCTGGTCGGAAGAGGGGCGGCTACGGGTCGTGCGGGAGGGCGGTCGCCGTGCGCACGTGCGATGCGGCCGCGTCCGACGTGCGGACACGTGCCGCGACCGACGTGCGGACACGCGCTGCGGCCGGCGTGCGGACACGTGCCGCGGCTGCCGTGCTCACCGGTGAGCCGCACGTCCTGCGCGACGGGTGACCGCGGCGGGCACGCCGAACGTGCCGTGTACCGCGCGTGTGCGGGCACACCGCCCCGCGCCCAGTATGACGGGCCGGGCGGTGTGCGTCAGGGTCCGAGCGCACGGGAGAACCGGGAGGGGCGACGGGCGACCCGTCAGGCCGTCCCCGGCTCGCGCCGCGTCAGCCCTGCACGATCCGCCCGGTCACCTCGCCCAGCCCCACCCGCACGCCGTCGGGCCCGGGGGCCCAGGCCGACAGGGTCACCACGTCGCCGTCCTCCAGGAACGTCCGCTTGCCGTCCGGGAGTTCGAGCGGGTCGCGGCCGTTCCACGTCAGTTCCAGCAGGGAGCCGCGCTCGCGTTCCGACGGGCCGCTGACCGTGCCGGAGCCGTAGAGGTCGCCGGTGCGCAGGGAGGCGCCGTTCACGGTCATGTGGGCCAGCTGCTGTGCGGCCGTCCAGTACATGGTGGAGAAGGGCGGTTCGGAGACGACGTGGCCGTTGACGGCGACGCTGATGCGCAGGTCGTAGCCGCCGGGTTCCTCGTCGCTGTCGTCCAGGTACGGCAGCAGCTCGTGGGTACGGGCCGGGGGTGCCACGAGGGCCTCCTCCAGGGCGTCCAGCGGGGTGATCCACGCCGACACGGAGGTGGCGAAGGACTTGCCGAGGAACGGGCCGAGGGGGACGTACTCCCAGGCCTGGATGTCGCGCGCGGACCAGTCGTTGAGCAGGCACAGCCCGAAGACGTGCTCGCGGAAGTCGCCGAGGGCCACCGGCGCGCCCATCCGGGACGGCACGCCCACCACGAAGCCGACCTCCGCCTCGATGTCCAGGCGGACGGACGGGCCGAAGACGGGAGCGGCGTCGGTGGGCGCCTTGCGCTGGCCCGAGGGGCGCGCGACGTCGGTGCCCGAGACGACGACCGTGCCGGAGCGGCCGTGATAGCCGATGGGCAGGTGCTTCCAGTTGGGGGTGAGGGAGTCCTCGGCGTCCGGCCGGAAGATCTGCCCGACGTTGCGGGCGTGGTTCTCCGAGGCGTAGAAGTCGACGTAGTCGGCGACCTCGAAGGGCAGGTGCAGCGTCACCCCGGACAGCGGGTGGAACAGCGGCTCGACCGTCTCGCGGTGGGACGGCACGGTCACCCACGCCGTCAGTGCCCGGCGCACGTCCGACCAGGCCGTACGGCCCGCCGCCAGCAGCGCGTTGAGGCTCGGCCGGGCCAGCAGGGAGGCGTAGGGGGAGCCGAGCGCGTGGGCCGCCGCGCCCGCGTCCAGCACGTGGTCGCCGAGCCGGACGCCCACCGTCCGTCGGTCGGAGCCGGGGAGGGAGAACACGCCGTACGGCAGGTTGTGCGGGCCGAAGGGGTCGCCCTCGGGGACATCGAAGGGGGGCATCGGGTGCTGCCTCGCTTTCGGGTGCGCCATGTCGTCGCCACGCGTTCGTGGTCGTGCCACACGTTACGGGTGACATGGCCGTCCTGGGCAGAGCCGCAGGAGACGGATGCGGGCGATCGGGGCAGGTGGGCCCGGCTGCGACCGGAGGGTTCGGCCGGCCGTGACCGGTGCGGCGGACGAGGCCGCACATGTGTACGTGCCGGAAGTTATCCACAGGACGCGACGCAATCTTGACGGAGCGGTGCGAACGGGGCGACTCTGGGCGGGTGCCGGAAGGCCTCGGGGAGGGGGCGTTCCGACGGCACACCAGGGGGGCGGATGGCCATTGGGGAGGCCGGTCCGGGCTCGGCGCGGCGTGGTCTCCAGCCGGAGCGGCTGGAACAGACCATGCGCGGACGGCTCGGCCGGGAATGCGTGTACGTACCGTCGTGCCGCTTCGGGTTGTACGTGGCGCTGCGCCACTGGTGCCCGCCCGGCGGACGGGTGCTGATGTCGCCGGTCAACGACGACGTGATCTTCTTCGTGGTGCTCGCGGCCGGACTGCGGCCGGTGCAGGCGCCGTTGCACCCGCTCGACGCGACCCTCGACGTCGACGCCGTGCCCGAGGACGTCTGGGGCTCGGTGTCGGCCGTGCTGACGACGAACCTGTACGGCAATCCGGACCCGGCGCCGCGCCTGAGGCGGAAGTGCGACGCCCTGGGCATCCCGCTGTTCGAGGACGGGGCGCACGCGATCGGCAGCAGGGCGGGCGACCGGCCGGTCGGGGCGTGGGGCGAGGCGTCGGTGTTCAGCCTGTCCAAGCACGTGGGAGCCAAGGCGGGAGGGATGCTGGCCCTCGCCGACGCAGGGCTGCGGGAGGCCGTGGCGGAGACCTGCGCGGCCCTGCTCGCGCCGCGCCGGGCACGCGCCGAACTCGCCTACGCGGTCCGGCCGTACGCGGAGGCGGCGGTGCGCGGGCTGCGGCTGCGGCGGGCCGCCCGGGCCGCGATCCGGCAGCTGGGACTCGCCGACCGCGAGGGGATCCGCATGCCGCTGCGCCCGGACGCGCTCGCGCGGGCCGCGCACCGGGCGCCGGGACTCGACGCCCACCACCCGTGGCTGCGCGTCGACCTGCACGACTACCGCCTGCGGTCCGGTCCGCTGCGGCTGCGGCGCATCGGCCGCGCGCTCGACCGGCTCGACGAGGTGCTGGACGCCTGCCGCGCCGGCACGGAGCTGCTGCTGGCCACACCGTGGGCCAGGCCGCGGGACGACGCGTACGGGACCCAGCCGCTGTTCCGCGTCCCGCTGTTCGTCGAGGACCGCGACGCGGCGATCGCGGCCCTGGCACGGCGGGGCGTCGTCGTCGGCTACCTCTACGACCCGCCCCTGGACGACTACGCGGGCCCGGAGTTCACCGACCCCTCGCCGGCCCCCGAGGCGGCGCGCTGGTTCGCGCGGCACGCGCTGCCCGTGGACCCGCTGCGGGCGCGGACGGTGATCGAGGTGCTGGAGCGGTCCGGGGTCCGGCCGGCCCAGGCCCCGGGACGGCTGTCCCGGAGCGGGCCGACACCGGGAGGGCTGGGGTAGTCCCGTGGCGGAGATCCAGGTGCACGAGCCCGCCGCCGCGCGCACCGGCGACGGCGCACCGCAGCCGGCCGACGGCGGGCACACCCACGACTCGCTGTTCAAGAACGCCTACTTCCTCATGCTCAGCACCGGCGTGTCCGCCGTGCTGGGCCTGGGGTTCTGGCTGGTGGCGGCCCGCTACTACACGGAGGAGGCCGTCGGGCAGGGCTCCGCCGCCATCGCCGCCATGCGGCTGCTCGCCAGCATCACGGCGACCACGATGATCGGCGCCGTCGTCCGCTTCGTGCCGCGCGCGGGGCGGGAGACCGGACGCCTGGTGTGGGGCACGTACGCGGTCAGTTCGCTGGTCGTGGCGCTCGCCGCGGCCGTCTTCCTGCTCACCCTCGACGCGTGGGGGGACTCGTTCGCGCCCCTGGGCACCCCGGCGGCGGGCGCGGTGTTCGTCGCCGCGTGCGTGGCCTGGGCGCTGCTCACCCTCCAGGACGGGGTGCTCACCGGACTGCGCAAGGCGGAGTGGGTGCCGGCGGGGAACGCGGTCTTCTCGGTGGGCAAGCTCGTCCTGCTGGCCGTCTTCGCCGGCTCGCTGCCCGTCCTCGGCATCTTCGTGTCCTGGGCGGCCGCGATCGCCCTGTCCACGCTGCCGCTGGGCTGGCTGATCTTCCGCAGGCTCATCCCGGGGCAGGCGGAGGCCGACCGCGACAAGGACCCGCCGAAAGCCCGGGAGATGGGCCGCTTCCTGGCCGGGGACTCGCTGGGGGCGCTGTTCAGCCTGGCGATGATCAATCTGCTGCCGGTGATGGTCGCGGTCCGCTTCAGCGCCGCGGAGAACGGCTACTTCTACGTGGCGTACACCGTCGGCGGCACGATGGAGTTCATGGCCATCAACATGGCCTCCTCCCTCACCGCGCACGCCTCGCACGACCCGCGCCGCCTCGCCGACGGCGTCAGGGGCGCGCTGCGCCGGATGACGCTGCTCCTGGTCCCGGTCGTGCTGGTGCTGGTCGCGTTCGCCCCGCAGATCCTCACGCCCTTCAGCCCGGACTACGCCGAGCACGGTTCGACGGTGCTGCGGCTGCTCGCCCTCGGCGCGCTGCCCCGGGTGGTGGTGGAGCTGTACATCGGCGTGCTGCGCGTGCAGGGGCGCACGGGAGTGCTGGCCGCGCTCCAGGGGGCCATGTGCGCGCTGGTGCTGGGCAGCGCGGCCCTGCTGTTCACCCCGGCCGGGATCGCCGGCGCCGGCTGGGCGGTCCTGCTGAGCATGACCGTCATCGCCGTGGTCGCGACGGCCGGCCTGCGCGCGGCCCTGCGACCCGGCGACAGCGCCCCCGCCGTCCGCCCGCCCGGCGACGACCCGTCCTACGGCACCCGCTGGGCGAGGCTGAACGCCACCGCCGGATACGGCACGACCTGGGCCCGTCGGGCGGCGTACCAGCCCGGGGACGACGACCGGGACACGGTCACGCTGTTCATCGGCCGCCCCGGCTACGAGCGCGAGGCACTGCAGGCGGACACGCTGGCGCTGATCGTGCGGCCGGAAGGACCGGGGCGGGGTGCATTGCCCGTACCCGACTCGGACGAGGGGCCGGGCCGGGGCGCACCGCGTGCACCCGAGGTGCCCGACCCGGACGAGGGTTCGGGGTGGGGTGCACCGCGCGTACCCGGTGCGGGCGACTCGGACGAGGGGCCGGGCGGGGACGGATCGCGCGTGTCGGGTGTCCCGGGCCGGGGCGAGAGGCCGGGCCGGGGAGCACTGCCCATACCCGACTCGGACGAGGGGGCGGGGCGGGGTGCACCACGCGTACCCGGTGCGCCTGGCCGGGAGGAGGAACCGGGCCGGGGAGCACTGCCCGTACCCGACTCGGACGAGGGGCCGGGCCGGGGCGCACCGCGTGCACCCGAGGTGCCCGACCCGGACGAGGGGCCGAGGGAGCGGCGGCTGCGGGGTGCCCTGTGGAGCCTGCTCGGCGTCGCCGCGGTCTTCTTCGTGGCGCCGCTGCGCGACCTGCCCTGGTCCGGTGCGGCAGGAGGAGCTTCCCAAGCGGCCCTGACCGGACGGCAGTTGCTGGACGGCCTGCCGCTGCCGTCGCTCACCGCGGGCGGCCTGCTGCTCGTGGTGTTCGCCGCCGCCGTCACCCTGTGCGTGCGGCGCGACCCGTGGCTGCCGGGCGCGGCGCTGTCCGCCGCCCTGCTCGCCCTGTGGACCGCGCCGGCCGCCCTCGGAGCCGAACCCCGGCCGGTGGACGGGGCGTTGTACGACAGGGCGGCCGGCTTCCTCGCGGACGCGCTGGGCCTCGGCGGGCCCGAACCGCTGCTGCGCTGGGCGCCGCCGGTCTGCCAGTTGCTGTGTCTCGTGCCGCTGTGGCTGCTGCTCGCGCGTGCGGGCGGGCGGCTCACGTGGCCGGGGCGCTGGGGGGTGCTGTATCTCCTCGCGGTCGGCGGCTGGGTGTGGCGCGAGGCGCTCGCACCGTTCGCGCCGCCCCTGCTCGCCGCCCTCACCGTCTTCGCCGTCTTCGCCGTCCTCGTCCCGCTCCTGCCGCTCGGTCTCCGTGCCGTGCGGGCGCGGGACCCTGACCGCTTCGCCCGCGCCACCGGGAGCGAAGCGGCCGACCGATCACCGAACGGCCCGTACAGCGCCTGATCGAGCCCGCAGCCGACAGAGCCGAACCGCCAGGGGGGAACCACCGTGCGTCCGCCAGCAACACCGAAGGAGAGAGCCACGCCGGAGCCCACGCCCGCGCGCGACGGCGCCGACGCCCCCGGCAGCGGCCCCGAGACCGCCGGCCAGTCCTCCAGCCCTGCGTCCCAGGAGTCGTCCAGCCCCGCGCCCGAGCCCGTGACGGACCTGTCCGACCTCGCCCCGGTGTGGCCGGGGCGCCGTGCACTGGCCTGGCCCGGCCTCCCGCTGCTCGCCGCGCTCGCGCTCTGGGCGTACGCCGTGCGGCACACCGACGTCTCGCGGCTCGACGACTACGGCCTGGTCACCGCGCTGCACCCCGCCTTCTGGGCCGGGCTCGCGGTGCTCACCGCCGGTTTCTGGTGGACGGTCCGCGATCCGCGCAGGCCGGGCGCCTGGGCGGCGGCCTACGTCGTCGGCCTGCTCGTGATGGAGCGGGCCACCCAGGCGCTGGTCTACCCGACGCCGCTGTACGCCTGGGCGTGGAAGCACGACGCGGTCGTCGACCACCTGCTGAGCGCCGGCGGCCTGCAGACGGCCGACCAGGTCGGCGACATGGCGGTGTACGACCAGTGGCCGGGCTTCTTCGCCGCCCAGGCCGCCCTGGTGCGGCTGCTGGGCGTGGAGTCCGCCACGATGTTCATGGCCTGGTGGCCCCTGGCCTCCAGCCTGATGCTGCTGCTCCCGCTGCTGCTGATCTACCGCACCTTCACCGAGGACCGGCGGCTGATCTGGACGGCCGTCTGGCTCTTCTGCGTCGCCAACTGGGTCGGGCAGGACTACTTCTCGCCCCAGTCGGTGGCCTACGCGCTGCACGTGGGCGTCCTCGCGGTCGTCCTGCGCCGCTTCGGCCGGTCCGCGGTGCGGCGGGGGCGGCCCCGGCAGGCGGTGTGGACGGTGGTGATCACCGTCATGATCGTGGCGATCGTCATCTCCCACCAGCTCACGCCGGGCATGCTGGCCGTCTGCCTGCTCGCCCTGTGCCTCAGCCGCCGCCACCGCGACTGGGTCCCGGTGGTCACGACGGTGGTGATCTTCCTGGCCTGGTGCCTGACGGCCGCGCTGCCCTTCTTGTCCGCCGCGATGCCGGACATGATCCGCTCCGTCGGCGACATCGGCGCCAACGTCGAGACCGGCTACGGCACCACCCCGACCGGCACCGGAGCCGTCGCGACCTCCTGGGCGGCGCGGCTGCTGTCCGGCTCGGTCCTGCTGCTCGCGGCGCTCGGCGTGCTGCGCCGGCGGGCGCTGCGCCACCGCGCCCGGCCCCTGCTGCTGGTCGCGGCGGCCCCGCTGCCGATGGTCGCGGCGAGCAGCTACGGCAGCGAGATGATCTTCCGGGTGCTGCTGTTCATGCTGCCCGGAGCCGCCTTCTTCGCCGCCGCCGCGCTGCTGCCCGAGGTCCGCACACCGGCCGCCGACGCCACCGCCGGGGAGACGGGCGGCTTCCGGCCCGCCCCAGTACAGGGCCGCCGACGGGGGATCGCCACCTGGGTGCCCCTCGGCGCCCTGCTGCTCGGCACCCTGGCGTTCGTCCCGGCCTACTCCGGCAAGGACCGGATCAACTACTTCCCGCCCCAGGAGGTCGCACTCGTACGGCAGCTCCTCGACCAGGCGCCCGACGGCTCCCTCGTGGTGGCCGCCAACCGCAACTACCCGATGGCGTACGGCTCCTACGGCAGCATCGACCACTACTGGTTCCTCGACGACGCCCGCGGTCACGTCGACCGGATCGTCCGGAGCCCGGCCGCCACCCTCGCCGGCGACATGGCCGGGGTGGAGCGGCCGGCCCGGGCCTACTTCCTGCTCACCCAGGGGCAGATGGCCGACTCCGAGATGAACGGGCAGCTCACCGGAGCGCAGCTGGACCGCGTCCGCAGGTCTGTCGCCGCCTCGCCGCGGTTCCGCCTCGTGGCGGCCAACGACGCCGGATGGCTCTACGAACTCAGGCGTACGGGAGGAGCGGAGCGATGACACCGCAGGAACTCGTGGTCCGGATGCTGCCGCCGTTCGGCGGCTGGCTGGCGCTCGCCGCGCTCGCCCTGCCCGGCGGGTCACCGCTGCGGGGCGCGGCGGTCGTCGTCTTCCTGGCGGCCGGGCCGGGCGCCGCACTCGTCAGAGTGTGCGCCCCCGCGCTGGGGGCGCGGCCCGCCGAAGGGCCCGGCGAGCACCGCGACGCGGACTTCGCCCGCCGCTCCGACCTGCTGGAACGGCTGATGCTGACGCTGTTCCTGAGCATCGGCGCCGTGATGCTCGTGGCGACCGTCCTGATCGCCACGCACACCTTCAGCGCGCAGCGGGTGCTGCTGGCGCTGACCCTGCTGACCACACTCGCCGCGTTCTGCCCGCCGCTGCGCGCCTCCCCGCCGGCGGCGCCGCCGAGGACACCGAAGGGTTCCGTTCCGTGAGGTTCTCCCGTTCCGTGAGGTTCTCCCGTTCCGTGAGGTTCTCCCGTCCCCACCGTCCCTTCCGCCGCGACCCGCAGGGGCACGGCCGGCACCGCGGGAGGTCCCCGGAGGAGCGCCCGCCCGGCGGCCCCCCGGCGTCGGGCCGGCGCCGCCTGCTGCTCACGTCCGCGACGGTCGTCAGCGCGGTCCTGGTCGGCGCGCTCGCCCTGCGCGACGCCTCCGGACCCGCCCCGGGAGCCGCCGGCGCCCGGGCCGACTGCCGCCCCACGGCCCTGCTGGAACCGCCGTGCGGCGCCTGGTTCGGGGCGTTCGTGCCCCACGAGCGTCACGACCTGCCGGAGAGGGTGCGCGCCTACGAGAGGCGCGTGGGCCGCGCCCTCGACATCGTGTACACGTACCACGACATGTCCCTGCCCGAGGGCACCCGCCGCGAGGGCCAGCTGCTCACCCCGGAGGAGCGGCGCGTCGGCGAGGACCGGCTGCTGCTGCTCTCCTGGGAGAGCAAGTGGTGGGGCGGCACGAAAGCGCAGCAGCCGACCTGGCGGCAGATCGCGGCCGGGGAGCTGGACGAGACGGTCATCGACGTCCAGGCCCGGCGCATCAAGGACTACGGCAGGAAGGTGTTCCTCTCCTTCGACCTGGAGATGGACACCCGCACCCCGGCCAACGGCACCCCCGCCGAGTACGTGCGGGCCTACCGGCACATCCACGACCGGTTCCGCGCCCTGGGCGTCGACAACGTCGTGTGGACGTGGATCACCACCGGCTACCTCGACCACGCCGACGAGATCAAGGCGATGTACCCCGGTGACGACTACGTCGACTGGATCGCCTACAACCAGTACAACTACTACCGCTGCCACGACACCGGCTGGCGCAGCTTCGCGCAGACCCAGGACGCCGCGCACGCGTGGATCCGGAAGAACATCTCCGACGACAAGCCGCTGATGCTCTCGGAGTTCGGCACCGCCGCCGACCCGGCCCGTCCGCAGCGGCAGGGCGAGTGGTACGCGCAGGTGCCGCGCGTGCTCAAGGGCCTGGAGGGCGTCAAGGCCGCCCTGCAGTGGAACCACCGCGACCCGGGACCGCACTGCGACCTGGCCCTGGCGAACGACGCGGCCTGGAAGAGCCTCCGCGAGGCGGTCGCCGACCCGTACCTCAACCAGCCGCTCCGGTGACCCGGCGACCGGCCGTCCGCCCGACCCGGCGGCCGGGTCAGCCCGCGAACTCGGGCCCGCGCACCGCCGCACGGGCCCGCCGGTACCAGCGCCAGGCGATCGTCCTCGGCCCGTCCCGGTAGGGCGCGACCCGCGCACCCGTGCCCGCCAGCCAGCCCTCCACGTCACGGACGGTGTGGGAGCGCCGGACGATGAGCCGGGCGATGCGGTACCGCTCGTCCCGGCCGGAGCTGAGGGCGTGCCGGACGGCGGTCGCCGTCTCGTAGCCGGCCCGGGCCGACATGGCCCGCACGCGGGGGCTGTTGTAGCCGTGCGGATAGGCGAGATGCCGGACCTCGTGCCCGAGGGCGTCCTCCAGCACGGCCTTGGACATGCGCAGTTCGTACGCCAGGTCCTTGCCGGACAGGGTGTCGAGCTGGGCGTGCGTGACGGTGTGGCTGCCGATCTCCATGCCGGAACGTTCCAGCTCCGCCGCCGCGGCCAGCGTCATCATCGGGGCGGGCGGCAGCAGGCTGCGGCCGCCCGGGGCGAGGGCGCCGGTGGTGAGATACGCGGTGGCGGGCAGACCGCGCTCGGCCAGCGCCTCGGCGGTGGGACCGGGCAGGTCGGCGAACCCGTCGTCGAAGGTGAGCAGCACGGGCCGGGGCGGCAGAACGGCCCGCCCGGCCAGATGGTCGGCGACCGCACTGATCGTGACGGGCGTCCGCCCGCTGCGGACCACGGCGTCGAGATGCGCCGCGAACTGCCCCGGCGTGACGGTGAACTCGGCGATCCAGGAGGGCGGGTCGTCCGTCACGCAGTGGTACAGGAACACGGGGAGTGCGCCCGACACCCCGACTGCGCCGGGCGGCGGTGCCGGATCGTGTCGGTCTGGTGCGCTGAGCGGTGGTGCCGGATGCCGCCGTTCCGGTGCGCCTGGCGGCGCTGTCGTAGGCCGTCGGTCCGGTGTGCCGGGCGGCGGTGTCGGATCGCGCCGGTCTGGTGCGCCAGGAGGTGATGCCGGATCCCGCCCATCTCGTGCACAGGGCGGCGCTGCCAGATCCCGCCCCTCCGGCGCGCCCCGCGGCTCTGCCGGAACCCGACCGTCTGGGGCGTCCCACGACGTTGCCGACCCCCGATCGTCCGGTGCGCCGCCCCGCTGCGGTGCCGACCCCCGATCGTCCGGTGCGCCGCCCCGCTGCGGTGCCGACCCCCGACCGTCCGGTGCGCCGCCCCCCTGCGGTGCCGACGCCCGACCCTCCTGCGCACCCCGCGCACCCCGCGTGCCCTGCGCCCCCTGCGCATCCCGCGCATCCCTCGCGCCCCGCGTGCCCTGCGCATCCTGCGCATCCTGCGCATCCTGCGCACCCTGCGCACCCCCCGCACCCTGCGCCCCCCACGCCCCCCGCTCCGCCCCGCCTCTACCCTCCGTGCTCATCCCGCCCCCTCAACCGCCGCGCGCAGCGCCCGCCGCGCCTTCAGATAGCCGACCGGTCCGTACACCATTCCCCGGCGCTGCAAGCGCGACAGCCGCCGCGGCCAGGGGTGTGTCCGTGCGTCGTGATCACCCGGCGCGCCACCGCCGCCCGTGCCGTCGTCCGCCGTGCGGACGGCGGTCAGTGCCCGCGCGTGGGCCAGCCCCCGCGGCAGCCGCGCGAGGAACGCGGGCAGCAGCGCGGGCCGGTTCACCAGCACCGCCGTCAGATAGGCGGTGAGCCCGGCCCCGTAGCCGTACGCCTGGGTCTCCAGGTCGCGCCAGGTCTCGCGGTGGTGGTGCCAGACCAGGGCGTACGGGGTGTAGTGCAGCCGGTGGCCCTCGGCCAGGACCCGGACGAAGCCGTAGAGGTCGTCGCCGCCCCGGGCGGCCGTCCCGGCACCGGTGGCCGGGTCGAAACCGCCGACGGCACGCAGCACCGCCGTGCGGAACGCCATGTTCGCGCCGGAGCCGAACCGCCCCGCCGTGAACGGGAACAGCGGCTCGTCGACCGGCGGGCGCGCCGGGTCGTACGTCCTTGGAGTGAAGCCTTTCGCGAAGCCGCCGTGGCTCTCCAGCAGCACCTGGGCCGGGGTGGTGAGCCGCGCGGGCAGGATCAGCCCGGTGCAGCACCCCAGGCCGGGGTCGGCGGCGAAGGGCGCGGTCAGCTCGGTCAGCCAGCGCGGATCGGCGATCACGTCGTCGTCGGTGAAGGCGACCACCTCGCCGCGCACCGCCTCCAGCCCGGCGTTGTGGGCGGCCGCGAGCCCCGGAACAGGCTCGCGGACGTACCGCACGCGCTCGGCGTACTTCCGCTCGACCAGCTCCCGCGTCCCGCTCGTCACGGGCGCGTTGTCCACCACGACGATCTCGCACCGCGGATGGTCCTGCGCCAGCAGCGAGTCCAGCGCCCGGGCCAGCTGCCCGGCCCGCTCCCGGGTGGCCACGACGACACTGGCGTACGGCGGCTCCCCCGGCGCACCGGTCTGCGCGTCGGCGCACTCCGCCCGCGCCCGCGCCTCCAGCACGATCCGCGGATCCGCCCCTTCCGGCACCCGCCCCAGCAGCGTGCCCACCGGGCGGCCATGCCGTCTGACCAGCACGAACACCTCTCCGTGCGTCACGGGCGGGCTCCCCGGGCCCGGTCTGAGCACCCCCTGGTCACCGTCGAGGTCCAGCTCGGCGACCTGCACCGCCCCGATGTCCAGGAACCGCCGGATCTCCTCGCGCGCACGCGCCGCACCGGCCATGCGCCCTCCCCCCCACTCGTGTGTCAGGTACGGCGCAGCCGGGCCGCGCCCTTCAGGGTCCGCGCGGCCAGCGACGCGAGCCGCGGCCGGCCACGGACGAAGCTGTGCGCGCGGCGCGCCGGCTCGCGGCTCAGCCAGTGCAGCGCCGCGCCCGCCCCCGGCCGCGTCACCGCGCCCTCGTACACGGGCAGTTCGCCCGTCCGCAGCGCGTCCTTGTACTCAGCGGCGCCCCGCCCCAGGTCGAGCGTGCCGACGCCCTCGGCGGCCGCGGCCTCGGCCATGCGCAGATGCAGCACCAGACCCGGCGAGTACTTCGAGAACTCCGGGTCGTACGCCGGGAACCAGCAGGCCAGCACCGATGCCGAGCGCAGCCCGAAGTGCGCGGCGACCGGCCGCTCCCCGGCGTACAGCACGGACAGCGTGCCGCTGCACTCCGGTGCCCGGGTCCGCGACAGCCGCCCGACGAGCCGGGTGATCCACTCCTGGGCGAAGCGGTCCCGGCGGCCCGTCCTGCGGTACTGCGCCGACTTCCACGCCATGAGCGTGCGCAGCGCGGCCGGGTCCCGCTCGTCGAACACGAACCGCACCGCGCCGACCTGCCGCCCCAGCCGGCGTTCCTTGGCCAGGGTGGTCTTCAGGAACTTCGGCGACCGGGCGCGCAGCACCGACTCGTAGGTCTCGTAGCCCTTCTCGACGTCGACGAGGAAGGTCGCGTGCTCCTCCGCCGCGTGCCGGACGAACAGCCGCTGCCCGGCCTCCAGGTTGTCGAAGGCGAAGCTCGACAGCGAGCAGGCCCGCAGCAGCTCGCCGGTCTCCAGGTCCAGGTCAGGCCGCAGGATCGCGCCCTGCGCGTCCGAGACGCCGAGCCCGATCGCCCGGCCCTGCCCCAACGGGCCCCGCTCGTACGGCAGGAAACCGGCCGGCTCCCGCCCCTCGTACACCACCGCGATCCGGGCGCGCGGCCTCACCAGACCGACGGCCGCGGTGAACTCCGGTTCCATGAAGGGGTTGCGCGGCGCCCCCGAGGCCGCGCGCAGCGCACGCCAGCGCTCCTTCTCCCCCTCGCCGAGCTCACCGGGCCCGGCCACACGAATGCGCCCACTGCTCAACCCGACCCCCCCGATCAAGTCCCCCCTGGACTCTTGGAAGGTACCGCCCGGGACGCCCTCACGGGTAGGTAGCGGACCATGTTGCTGCCAACCGGTGCAGAGGGGCCTTCAACCGGGCAATCGGTGTGCACCGTGCGATGAAACGTACGCGCCCACTGTCCGTATTCTCTGATCATGGCCGCACCCATCGCATATTCACTCATCGCCACCGACCTGGACGGAACGCTGCTGCGCGGCGACGACACCCTGTCCGACCGGTCCCTCGCCGCGCTCGCGCGGGTGGCGGACGCCGGTGCCCAGCACCTCGTGGTGACGGGCCGGCCGGCGCCCAGAGTGCGACCGCTCCTGGACGACCTCGGCGCCCGGGGGCTCGCGGTGTGCGGGCAGGGCGCGCAGGTGTACGACGCCGGCGCGAACCGGCTGCTGTGGTCCGTCACGCTGGACCGGGAACTGGCCGAGACCGCGCTCGGCAAGATCGAGGCGGAGGTGGGGGAGGTGTACGCGGCGGTCGACCAGGACGGGGTCGACGGGCTCACCCTGATCGAGCCGGGCTATCTCATGCCCCACCCGACCCTGCCCGCGGTACGGGTCGAGCGGCGCGACGAGCTGTGGGCCGAACCCATCAGCAAGGTGCTGCTGCGCCACCCCCGGCTGTCGGACGACGAACTGGCGGCGACGGCCCGCTCGGTGGTCGGCTCGCTGGCGACCGTGACGATGTCGGGGCCCGGCACGGTCGAGCTCCAGCCGTGCGGTGTCACGAAGGCGACGGGCCTGGCACTGGCCGCCGAGCACCTGGGTCTGCGGCCGGCCGACACCATCGCCTTCGGGGACATGCCCAACGACATCCCGATGTTCGACTGGGCCGCCCACGGCGTCGCGATGGCCAACGCCCATCCCGAACTCAAGGCCGTGGCCGACGAGATCACCCTGTCGAACGAGGACGACGGCATCGCCGTCGTCCTCGAGCGACTGCTGGGCGGTGCGGATCAGTACGGGCCGTTGACGTTGTCGATCGAGCCGTAGCGGTCGGCCGCGTAGTTGCAGGCTGCGGTGATGTTGGCGACCGGGTCGTACGGGTCGTACGGGGTGCCCTCGACGTGGTAGGCGGCGAAGGTCGGGTCGATCACCTGCAGCAGGCCCTTGGAGGGGGTGCCCTTGGCGGCGTTGGAGTCCCAGTTGTTGATCGCCTGCGGGTTGCCGGACGACTCGCGCATCACGTTGCGGTGGATGCCTTCGTAGGAGCCCGGGATGCCCTTCTGCGCCATGATGTCGAGCGCCTCGCGGATCCATCCGTCGAGGTTGTTCGCGTAGGTCTTGGCGGAGGCCTGGGTGGCCTGGGCGGCGCCGCCGGCGGGCTTGGCGGCCGGCTTCGCCGGGGCGGACGACGGGGTCGCCTTCTTCGCGGCGGGGGCCTTCACCGTCTTGACCTTCAGCTTCAGACCCGGGTGGATCAGCTTCGGGTCGTCGCCGACGGTGGCGCGGTTGTCCTTGTAGAGCTGCTTCCAGCCGCCCGAGACGTCGTACTTGTCCGCGATGCGGTAGAGCGAGTCGCCCTTGGCCACGGTGTGGGTGAGCGACTTGGCGGGCTGGGCGGCCTGGGGAACGGACCGCACGGCGGCGCTCTGGGGTTCGGCGGCGACGGCGTGCGTCGCGCCGAGGAGCGGCAGGGTCAGTGCCGCTCCGCCGGTGCCGACGGCGATGACACGGCGGGTGATCGGGTTCGTTCCGGTGCGACGGTGCTTACCTCGTGCGGGCATGGCGATGTTCCTCTCCGGCGCCTGCGAGGTGAGCTGTCGGGTTCGGGCCGGAAGATGCCCGGCCGCGCAGGGAGCTGTCGTTCCGTGCGCGGCTTCACCCCGAGCCGTTCCGCTGTGCGGACCGGCGACTTACCTGGGTCCCCCGCTCCTGCCCTGCGTGAGTGGTCGGTTCTGTGGGGTATCCGGGCGGGGGCAGGATTCGGCGTCCGCTCGGACAGGGCCGGAACGTATGCGAGAGCACATGTCGGGAACAAGCAGCGGCGTCACATATCGCGCCTGTTGACCTTGGTCGGGGGGTATGGGGGTGCTTGATCCTTTGCGGTTGCCAAGGCTCAACTGGCTTTCGGTGGACGGGGGTACGGGCCGGTGCCGGGGTGGGGCCGCCGGAGGGCGGAAGTGATTCAATTCACTGATCACGTTCCGGGGCGCAATGCTCCGCAAAGGGAATTTGCTCTATTCACACGGCAAATCGCATATCACCCACCACGTCATGGAAAGTGGATAAATGTCTGTTCTTATGAGCTGATCGGGAGCATGGCGGTCGTGATCGGATACCGCCCGGCCTGTAACCCCGGGCGCTGGCGGTGATCGAAACGTGACCGGATACGCTGACTCGAGTGAGGGCAGCGACCTATCGACAATCCGCGTAATCACCGGCAGACACAGCAGACAGGAGACCCCTCGTGACCGACGTCGGGCCGTTCGGGCTGAGCGTGCGGGACCAGGCTCTGGAAGCCGACGTCCAGGCCGGGCTGACGGCTGTCGAGGAAGGCTTGCTCGAGGCCACCAAGAGCGAGGTGCCCTTCATCACGGAGGCCGCCCAGCACCTGGTGCGCGCCGGCGGCAAGCGGTTCCGGCCGCTGCTGGTGATGCTCTCGGCCCAGTTCGGCGCCGACCGCCACGCACCCGGCATCGTGCCGTCGGCCGTCGTCGTGGAGCTGACCCACCTGGCCACGCTCTACCACGACGACGTGATGGACGAGGCCACCGTGCGCCGCGGGGTGGACAGCGCCAACACGCGCTGGGGCAACTCCGTCGCGGTCCTCACCGGCGACTTCCTCTTCGCGCGCGCCTCGCACATCCTGGCCGACCTCGGCCCGGAGGCGGTGCGCGTGCAGGCCGAGGCGTTCGAGCGGCTGGTGACCGGGCAGATCCTGGAGACCGCCGGACCGCAGGACGGCCGCGACCCCGTCGAGCACTACCTGGACGTGCTGGGCGGCAAGACCGGCTCGCTGGTCGCCGTCTCGTGCCGCTTCGGCGCGATGATGTCCGGCGCCGCCGACACGGTCGTGGACGTGCTCACCCAGTACGGCGAGCGGCTCGGCGTCGCCTTCCAGCTCGCCGACGACGTCCTGGACATCGCCTCCGACTCCCACGAGTCCGGCAAGACGCCCGGCACCGACCTGCGCGAGGGCATCCCGACGCTGCCGGTGCTGCGGCTGCGCGAGCGGGCCGCCCGGCTCGGTCTCGCGGACGACCTCGCCCTGTGCGAGCTGCTGGACTCCGACCTCACCGACGACGCCCGGCACGCCGAGGCCCTGCGCCTGCTGCGCGCCCACCCGGCGCTGGAGCAGGCCCGGCGGGACACCGTCCGCTACGCCCAGGAGGCCCGCTCGGCGCTGGCACCGCTGCCCGAGTGCGCCGCGAAGACGGCCCTGGTGGAACTGTCCGACGCCGTGGTGCACCGCGCCGGCTAGCCGCCGTCCCTCCTCACGACCCCTACGGGTCGGGGGAGATGCAGCCCTGTCGTGTCATACCGCAGCAGTACGCGGAGTTGAGCCCGCGGTCTGACGTATCTCCCTGGCCGATTTGGTCAGATGGAGACCACGGAAAACACCACTCCTCACCTGTTCGGGTGAGAATGGCGGCTCAGGGACGAGTGCGAGGACGACACGGACAGCCGCCGCCGACACGGAGGTAGGGCACACATGGCACCGCACGCATCCGACGACAGCACGACCGCCGGGGAGGCCGAGGAGCGGCGCTCCGCGCGCCGCAAGGCCGCCCGGTACGTCGTCCCGGTCACGGTGATGGGGGTGGCGGCGGCGACGATCGGGCTGGTCCCCGCACTCGCCGACTCCGGCGACCCCGACCTTCCGAAGATCACCGCCGAGCAGCTCATCGAGAAGATCGCCCAGTCGGACGTGGAGCAGCTGTCCGGCACGGTGAAGATCAGCACGGACCTCGGCCTGCCGAACCTCGGCGGTCTGGAGTCGAGCCTGCTGTCCGGCGCGGCGGGCGGGGGCGAGGGCGGCTCCTCCGCCGACCCGACGGCCAAGCTCACGGAACTGGCCTCCGGCACGCACACCCTGCGCGTCGCGGCCGACGGCCCGGACCGGCAGAAGCTGTCGCTGCTGGAGAACGCCGCCGAGTACAGCCTCATCCACAACGGCAAGGACGTCTGGGCCTACGACAGCGAGTCCAACGAGGTCTTCCACAGCACCGGTCACGACAGCCCGAAGCACCACAAGGGGCAGCCGCCGGCCACCCCGAAGGACTTCGCCAAGGAGGCCCTCAAGGCCGTCGACGACACGACGTCCGTGACCGTGGACGGCACCGCCCGCGTCGCCGACCGGGACGCCTACAAGCTGGTCATCGAGCCCAAGCAGTCCGGTTCGACGGTCGGCGCGGTCACGGTGGCCGTGGACGCGAAGACGGGCATGCCGCTGAAGTTCACGCTGACCCCGGCGAGCGGCGGCGCGGCCGTCGTCGACGCGGGCTTCACGCAGGTGAGCTTCGCCGAGCCGGCCGCCTCCACCTTCGACTTCACCCCGCCCGCGGGCGCGAAGGTCACCGAGGAGAAGGACGCGGCCAAGCACGCCGGGAAGCACGCCGACAAGCACGCGGGGAAGGACTTCGAGAAGGGCTTCGGCAAGGGCGACGCGCCCCGGCACACCCCGGGAGCCGGGGCGGGCCACGGCGAGGGCCCCGACGGCATGAAGACCATCGGCGAGGGCTGGAACGCCATCGCGACCTTCGACACCGGCGGCGAGGGCATCCCCTCGGGCGAGGGCGGCGGCGACCTCGGCGGCTTCATGGACTCGCTCGGCGACAAGGTCGACGGCGAGTTCGGCTCGGGCACGGTCTTCTCGACCCGCCTGGTCAACGCCCTGGTCACCGACGACGGCAAGGTCTACGTGGGCATGGTCACCAAGGACGCGCTCGTGAAGGCGGCCGACGCCGGGAAGTAAGTCCCCTGCCGCGCGGGGGCGTCGGGCCCGGGCCGGCGCGGGACGCCGAGAGAACGAGGAAGCCGATGGGCGAACCGTCCGTCACACCACCGGAGCGGGAGGGCGCGGGTGCCGCGGCCGGGGAACCGGTCATCGCCACCCGCGCGCTCACCAAGCGCTACCGCGGCGGACAGCTCGCCGTCGACGGTCTGGACCTGACCGTCCCGGCGGGCAGCGTCTTCGGCTTCCTCGGCCCCAACGGCTCGGGCAAGACCACCACCATCCGCATGCTGATGGGCCTCGTCGAACCCACCTCCGGCACGGCGCGGGTCCTCGGGCAGCCCATGCCCCGGGCCACCCGCGCCGTGCTGCCGCACGTCGGCGCCCTCATCGAGGGCCCGGCCCTCTACGGCTTCCTCTCCGGCCGCGACAACCTGATCCGCTACGACTGCGCCGACCCGGCAGCCGATCCGCGCACCCGCCGCGCCCGGGTCGCCGCCGCCCTGGACCGGGTGGGCCTGACGGCCGCCGCCGGCAAGAAGGCCAAGGCGTACTCGCTGGGCATGAAACAGCGCCTGGGCCTGGCCGCCGCGCTGCTGCGGCCGCGCAGGCTGCTGGTCCTCGACGAGCCGACCAACGGCCTCGACCCGCAGGGCATGCGCGAGATCCGCGCCCTGGTCCGCGCCCTCGCCTCGGACGGCACGACCGTCTTCCTCTCCTCCCACCTGCTCGACGAGATCGAGCAGGTCTGCACGCACGCGGCCGTGATGGCCCAGGGCCGGCTGATCACCCAGGGCCCGGTCGCCGAGCTGGCCGCCGGGGCACGCGGCCGGCTGGTGGTGAGCACGCCGGATACGGCGGAGGCGGCCCGGGTGCTGAAGGAGCAGGGAGTCGCCGACGTCGTCGTCACGGACGACCGGGTGACCGGCGAACCCCCGGAGCGGGACCTCGCCGACGTGAACGCCGCACTGGTCACGGCCGGGGTGCGGGTGCGGGGCTTCGCTGTCGAACGGGCCTCGCTGGAGGACGCGTTCGTGGCGCTGACGGGGGAGGGTTTCGATGTCGCGGGCTGAAGCCGCCGCGGACGTACGGCCGGTGAGCCGGCTGTGGACCTTCGGGCTGCTGCGCAACGAACTCGTCACCACCTTCCGGCGCTGGCGCACCCTCGCGCTGCTGGCCGTGCTGGCGGGTGTGCCGGTCCTCATCGGGATCGCCGTCCGGATCGAGACGGGTGACGGTGCGTCGCCCGGCGGGGGAGGCGGCGGAGGACCGGCCTTCATCTCGCAGATCACCAACAACGGCCTGTTCCTGGTCTTCACCGCCCTGGCCGCCACGCTGCCGTTCTTCCTGCCGATGGCCGTCGGGGTCGTCGCGGGCGACGCGATCGCCGGGGAGGCAGGCGCCGGCACCCTGCGCTATCTGCTGGCGGCTCCGGCCGGCCGCAGCCGGCTGCTGCTCACCAAGTACGCGACCGTCGTCCTCTTCTGCCTGGCCGCCACACTCGTGGTCGCCGTCTCGGCCCTGGCCACCGGCGCGCTGCTGTTCCCCCTGGGCGATCTGACGACCATCTCCGGAACGCGGATCGGTTTCGCCGAGGGCCTGGGCAGAGCCCTGCTGATCGCCCTGGCCGTCGCCGCGTCACTGATCGGCGTCGCGGCCCTCGGCCTGTTCGTCTCGACCCTCACCGGCAGCGGCATCGCGGCGATGGCGACCACGGTCGGGCTGCTGATCACGGTCCAGATCCTCGACCAGATCTCGCAACTGGACGCCCTGCGGCCCTACTTCTTCTCCCACTACTGGCTGTCCTTCGCCGACCTCATGCGCGAGCCGGTCCACTGGGACGACCTGGCGAAGAACCTCGGCCTGCAGGCCCTGTACGCCGCCGTGTTCGGCTCGGCCGCCTGGGCGCGCTTCACGGCGAAGGACGTCACCGCCTAGTCCTGCCGCTCGTACGGGAACCGGGCGAGCGGCGCCTGCCGTGCGAAGAACGTCTTGGCGCGGGCCAGGGCCTCGGTGTCGTTCAGCACGTCCCCTGGCTTGCTGCCGTTGCCGAGCAGCACCCCGCCGAAGCGCATGCCCAGGTACGCCGCCGAGTTGCTGAGCGTGCCGACCAGCGGGTCGGCGACCACCTCCTCGGGGTGCGCGAGCGCGGTGACGCCCCACAGGGTGCGTCCGGCCAGGGTGGACTTGAAGTCGACTCCGGGCGTGCGCAGCCAGCCGGACCAGTGGTCCAGGTAGCGCTTGGTCTGCGCGGAGACCGAGTACCAGTACAGGGGCGAGGCGATCACGATGTCCGTCGCCGCGAGCGTGGCGTCGAGCAGCAGGGCCGTGTTGCCCTCGGTCGGGCGGACGTGGTCGCTGTCGTGGCGCAGGTCCTCGAAGTCCGGGAGCGGGTGCTCGGTGAGGTCGATCCACTGCTGTGCGACGTCCGGGGGCAGTTGCTCGGCGGCCCGGCGGGCCAGCAGTTCGGTGTTGCCGTCGGCGCGGGCGCTGCCCAGGACGAAGAGGAAGCGGCGGGTCATGGGGGTCCCCCTTGAGATCGGCGTGCGCTGCTGACAGTCGATTGCATTCACCTGCATCATATGTGCATGCATCTAAAAGCGGAAGGGCGGGAAGGAGGGGGCGGGAAGGGAAGGGCGGGAAGGGGAGGTGGCACTCAGGGGCGGGCGGGCAGAGCGTCAGTCCTCTCCCCGCTCCTCCGCCGCCCGTGCCGCCGCCAGCAGCAGCCCCTCGCCGCCGTGCCGCGCCACCAGCTGCAACCCGGCCGGGCTGCCGTCGGCGCCGAAGCCCGCCGGGAGGCTCAATGCCGGATGCCCGCTGAGGTTGAACGCCCAGGTCAGGGAGGTGGAGTAGCGGTCACCCGGGCCCTCGTGGCCGTGCGGTGCGGTGGGGACGGTCGGCGTCAGCAGCAGCTCGGCGCCGGCGAACAGCTCCGTCAGCCGCCGGTCGTTCTCCGCCCGGACCCGCCGCGCTTCCGCCTGATCGGCACCGGGCGTGCGCAGGGCGAGCCAGGCCGGCCCGGGATCCAGGAGCCGCAACGGCACCCGCGGCCGGACGAGCCGTACGACCCCCGCCGCCACGAGCCGTTCCACCGCGGCCCGGGCGAGCGCCACCGGCTCCGGGTCGGGCCCGGCGAAACCGAGGTCGGGGGACCAGACGGCCCTGACGGGAAGCGGCGTCCGCGCCGGTACCGGCTCCCGCGCCACCGCCTGCCACCAGCCCGCCGCGTCCGACGCGGAGCGGGCGAGCACACCGGGCACGGCAAGTCCCGTACGGTCGGCGGACGGCAGCCGTCCGACCGTGGTCTTCAGCCCGAGGACCCCGCACCACGCCGCCGGGATCCGCACCGATCCGGCGCCGTCGCCGCCCGTCGCCAGCGGCACGAGACCGGCCGCCACCGCGACCGCCGCCCCGGCCGACGAGCCGCCCGGCGTACGGTCGGGCCGCCACGGGTTGACGGTCCGCCCGCGGGCGCCGAGCCCCCAGGTCTGCCAGGGCGTCCCCGGCCCCGGCACGGAGGTCGCGCCCACCGCGACACAGCCGGCGGCCAGCAGCGGACCGGCGGCGCGCAGCCCGCTCCGCCCCTTCACGGCGACCGGCACCCCGGCGAGCGGCAGCGCTCCGCTGTCCCCGGGCGCACCCCCGCGGCGCCGGTCGAGCAGCGTGTCCAGCTCATCCGCCCGCCGCAGCGCCCGCTCGTGCCACACCTCGACGAACGCGCACAGCTCCGGATCGGCCCGGTCGATCCGCTCCAGCGCCGCCGCGACCACGTCGGCCGCGCGCAGTTCCCGGGCCCGTACGCCCGCCGCGATGCGCCCGGCCGGCAGGGGCGGGGCCGTCAGCGCGCCGCCCCCGTCAGGCGGGCCAGGTCGGCCGTCTCGCGCGGGGGGTGACCCGCCTCGCCGAGCCGCCAGGCCGGCACCCACGGCACGCGGTACACGTCGATGACCGACTCCAGGGACCTGACCCGCTGCGCGAGCGGGCGCGGCAGCCGGCCGGGCGCGTCCGCCACGAGGACGACGGCGTCGAGGTCCAGCCCCGGCGGGGCCTGCCCGCGCCGGAACACCTCCACCGCGCCGGCGACCGAGTCGAGCCCCGCCGCGTGGGTCCGCGCGACCAGCAGCACCGACCGGGGATCGGCGGGCCCGGGCCAGGCGCGGCCGCTGTCATGACCGCCGTAGACCGCCGCGAGCGTGGAGACGCCCGCGCCGCCGTGTGTGCCGACCCAGGAGAAACGCCGTGCCGCGCGGTCGCGGGCGGGCACCGGCGGTCCGGGCTCGGTGGTCACCGGGCCGCGGAGCCAGATCTCCGGTCCCGGTCGCATGCCTGTCTGCATGCCCTTCTCCTCCCTCGTACGGCCGGTCCTCATGCCTCGCGGAACGACCCGTGCCGGGGCCCGGGCCGTTGGGACGAGCCTGTGACACCGCGGTGACGTGAGAAACGAGGGCGAGCGGACACACTCGACCATAGGTGTACGACGCCGAGTGAGGGGACGATGGCTCGACTCAGCCGCGAGAAGAAGCGGGAACAGAAACAGGCCGCACACGCGGCGGCCCCGGCGGCGCCGATCGACGTCCACGTCCCCGCGGCCGGGCCGGAGCCGGGAACGGGGCCGGGAACGGGGCCGGGGGGCGTGAACGACGGCGCGACGGTCGGCGGCGTCCCGGTCTTCGCGGCCCCCGGCGAGGAGATCCAGCGCGCCGTCCTCGACCGCCTCCACCACATCGCCCTGGCCACCGGCCGCCCCGTCCTCGCGACGGTCCACGACGAGCGCATCGGCTACGTCGTCCCGCTCCGCGTCGACCCGGACGGGTCCAGCCACTTCACGTCCGAGCCGGTCCGCACGGGCCCGGCGGAGCCGGAGCGGCCCCAGGGCGACAGGGCCACGCACGTCCTGCGCCCCGCGACCGAGCCGGCTCGCGAGACCGCCCTGACGTTCCCGCTGCGGGCGGTACCGGAGGAGCAGGCGGCGGACGAGCCGGTACCGACGTTCGAGCTGCGAGCCGTCCCCGACGCGCCCCACCCGGAACCGCCCCACCCGGAACCGGCCCACCCGGAACCGGAGGGCACCCGGCCCGCCTCTCCCGGGCCGGTTGTGTCTCCTGGTGCGGCCACACCTCCCGGTGCAGCCGTCCCTCCCGGTACGGCCACACCCCCCGGTACGGTCGCGCCTCCCACCGGTGAGTTCGGCCCGCCTCCGCCCATGGACGCGAGGCCGCTCCCCGCTCCCGGGACCGGCCCCGGGCCCGTGCCGGACACCGGCCCGGTTCCGCACCCGCCGACCGATGCCCGGCCGGGGACGCACGCCGGGCCAGGGTCCCGACCGGCCGCGCACGCCACGACCGATGCCCACCCGGCCGCGCAGGCCCCGACCGATCCCCACCCGGCCGCGCACGCCACGACCGATGCCCACCCGGCCGCGCAGGCCACGAGCGATGCCCACCCAGGCACGCACGCCCGACCCGACGCCGGTCCGGCGCCTCACGCGGCAGCCGATGTCCGCCCCCGGCCGCTCCCGGACGCCACCCGGCGTACCGGGGGCGGGCGGGAGCCCGGTCGCGGGCCCGTTCCGGAAGCCGCTCTGCTCGCCGCCGACCCGGACCCCAAGCCCACCCCCGCCCGCGGCTTCGACGCCGTCGCGGAGGCCGTGCTCGGGGACGACCCCGGCGCCCCGGGCGGTCCGGCCACGCCGGCGTTCCTCGCGGAGCCGGTCGCGCGGATCAACCAGGCCGTGAAGGAGGGCCGGATCGAGGCGGCCGCCTCACTGGCGGACCAGACCGTCGCGCAGGCGTCGGGGGCGCTGGGGCCGGAGCACCCCGAGGTGCTCCGGCTGGGCGAACTGACCGCCTACATCGCCTACTTGGCCGGTGAGCCGCTGCGCGCCTTCCAGCTGTCGATCGACCTGGCCGGTGCCCGCCGCCGTGCCGGTGACGCCGAGGGCGCCTACGGCAACGTGCGCAGCGCGGCCACCGCCTGGCGGGCGGTCCGCGACCCTGCGCTCGGGCTGCGGCTGGGGCGCGACCTGATCGGCCTGTGGACCGAGTTGGCCGCCGGGGAGGGCCCCGCCGCCGAGGAGATCGAGGAGCTGGAGTCGGCCCGGGCGCGCATGGGCCGTCTCACCGAACGCGCCCGCAACGCGTAGGCGGAGTAGGGAAGTTACTGGGACAGCTCCCACACCGCGTACGCGAGGGCGTCGCTGTTGCGGTCGAGGGCGGTGTCGTTGATGTTGGCGGTGGTGTCGCAGGAGGAGTGGTAGCAGCGGTCGAAGGACTGCCCCGCCGTACCGCCCCACTTGGCCGCCTGCGCCGCCGTCTTCGTCCGGCTCGCCCCGGTGAACAGCCCACCCACCGGTACGCCCGCGCTCTTGAAGGGCGCGTGGTCGGAGCGGCCGTCGCCCTCGGTCTCGATCTCCGTGGGCACGCCGATGCCGCTGAAGTACGTCTTGAAGGTCTTCTCGATCGCCGGGTCGTCGTCGTAGACGAAGTAGCCGGGGTTCGGGGAGCCGATCATGTCGAAGTTCAGGTAGGCGCTGATCCGTGAACGGTCCGCGGAGGCCAGCCGGTTGACGTAGAAGCGGGAGCCGACCAGGCCGAGTTCCTCCGCGCCCCACCAGGCGAACCGCAGGTGCTTCGCGGGCTTGTACTGCGCGCGGGACACGGCGAGCGCGGTCTCCAGGACGGCGGACGAGCCGGAGCCGTTGTCGTTGATGCCGGGCCCGGAGGAGACGCTGTCGAGGTGGGCGCCGGCCATCACGACCTGGTTCGCGTCGCCGCCGGGCCAGTCGGCGATCAGGTTGTAGCCGGTGCGGCCGGAGGCGGTGAACTGCTGGACGCTCGTGGTGTATCCGGCCGCGTCCAGCTTGGCCTTGAGGTAGTCGAGCGAGGCCTTGTAGCCGGTGCGGCCGTGCGCGCGGTTGCCGCCGTTGGCGTTGGCTATGGACTGCAGCTGGGTCAGGTGGGCCTTGACGCCCGCCAGGGGTATGTCCGGCGCGGCGGCCACTCCGGTGGGAGCGGAGGATGTGGCGTCCGCCACGGCACCGCCGGTCAGGAGCATGGCTGTTGCCATGCCGCCCGCGGCGACGGCGCGCGCGGAAACGGAGAGCTTCATGTGGGGGCTCCGAATTCCGTCGGGTGGCCCGTGGGGTGTCCACGGGCAGCCCACAGTGCATGGGGTGCCTGGATGGTGAAGGTGGTACTGACTTTGCGTCAAGACCTGTATCAGGACACGCCGTTGCCGCTCGGGACCGTCCGCCGGCCCGCCGTCACTGGACGCAGAACTCGTTGCCCTCCGGGTCCGCCATGACCACCCACTCCCCGCCCGGCTCCGCCACCCGCCGCAGCACGCTCGCCCCGAGCCTCTCCAGCCGGGCGACCTCCTCCTCGCGCCGCCCCTGCCCCGGGTGCAGATCGAGGTGCAGCCGGTTCTTCGCCGTCTTCGCCTCCGGCACCCGCTGGAACAGCAGCCGCCGCCCCAGCCCCGTCCCGCTGTCCTGCTCGAAGGGGTCCTCGGGGTGCCGTACGGCCACCAGGTCGCGGAAGGCGAGGCGGCCGTGGAACTCGGCGGTGAGCTCCGCCGGCAGGGCACCGGCCGCGAGCAGCTTCTCGATGAGCGCGCTGTTGTCCTCGGTCACGTAGTGGAGGGCGGCGGCCCAGAAGTCGGCCTGTGCGTGCGGGTCGCCGGCGTCGATGACGACCTTGAAGTGCACGGGGGCGGGTGAGTCCGGGGTCGATGTCATGTAACCACTTATAGTGGTTAGGTGAGTGGACGCGCAGGAGAATCGCCGGGCCGGGCACCCGGACTGACGCTGGTCTCGTCCCAGGGCAAGCCCTACCGCTTCGACCCCGGCGCCCTCTGCCTGGAGTTGCTGACGACCGGCGGGCCCGGCGCCTACGCGCGCTGGGAGGTACTGCACGAGCCGGCGGACCTGATCGCCTGGACCGTGCGCAGCCGTCTGCCGGACGGGCTGGACCTCACCGTCTCCGCGGGGGAACTGGAGCGGGTGCGCGCCCTGCGGGACGCCCTGTTCCCGCTCGCCGCCGCCCGCGCCCACGGCCGCCCGCTGCCCGCCGCGCACCTGGACGTCGTGAACGCCGCCGCGGCCGGGCTCCCGCTCGCGGCCCGTATCGCACCGGACGGCAGCCGCGCCTGGGCCCCGGCCCAGACGGGCTCCCGGCTGCTCGCCACGGTCGCCCGGGACGCGGTCGACCTGTTCACGGGCCCGCACGCCCACCGCGTCCGCGAGTGCGGCGCCCACAACTGCCATCTGCTGTTCGTCGACACCTCACGGCCGGGCCGCCGCCGCTGGTGCTCGATGGAGCACTGCGGCAACCGCGAGAAGGTCCGCGCGCACCGGGCCCGCCAGGCACCGGCGGGGCCGTAGCCGTAGCCGCAGCCGCAGCCGTCTCCGCGTCACCGTCGGCGACCCGAGGGCCGTGGTCCGCTCCCCGTGAGCGATGCCGCCGCCGCGACCGCGGTCTACGGCCTGGTCTCGACCGGGTCCGCTCCGGCGGTCACGCTGTCGGCCTCCCTTGCGGCGGGGTCCGTGCCGGTCGTCGCGGTGGCGGGAGGCGCGTTCCTGCCGGTGGCGAGCGCGCGGGCGGTCCGGCGCGCGGTGCGCAGCGCGTCCCAGGTGAGCAGCGTGAGCGCCAGCCACACCAGCGCGAACCCGGCCCAGCGCTCCGGCGGCATCTCCTCGTGGAAGTAGAGGATGCCGAGCAGGAACTGGAAGACGGGCGTCATGTACTGCAGCAGACCGATGGTGGACAGGGGCACGCGGATGGCGGCCGCGCCGAAGCAGACCAGGGGGAGGGCGGTGACGATCCCGGCCGAGGCCAGCAGGGCCGCGTGGCCCGCGCCCTCGGTGGTGAAGGTGGAGTCGCCCCGGGCGCTCAGCCACGCCAGGAAGGCGAGCGCGGGCAGGAACTGGATCGCGGTCTCGGCGGCGAGCGACTCCACGCCGCCGAGGTTCACCTTCTTCTTCACCAGGCCGTACGTGGCGAACGAGAAGGCGAGGCAGAGGGAGATCCACGGGGGCCGGCCGTAGCCGACGGTCAGGACGACGACCGCGGCGCAGCCGGTCCCGACCGCCGCCCACTGCACCGGCCGCAGCCGCTCCTTCAGCAGCAGCACACCGATGGCGATGGTGACCAGCGGGTTGATGAAGTAGCCGAGCGAGGCCTCGACGACGTGCCCGGAGTTCACGGACCAGATGTACAGGCCCCAGTTCAGGGTGATGACCGCGGCGGCGAGCGTGATCAGCCCCAGCTTGCGGGGCTGGCGCAGCAGCTCGCCGGCCCAGGCCCAGCGGCGCAGCACCAGCAGGGCGGCGCCGACGAAGAGCAGGGACCACACCATCCGGTGGGCCAGGATCTCGGTGGCGCCGGCGGGCTTCAGCAGGGGCCAGAACAGGGGCACCAGGCCCCACATCCCGTAGGCCGCGAAGCCGTTCAGCAGTCCTATGTGCCGCTCACCCCTCGGCTTGCGCGTCACGGGCCCCTCCTTCGCGCCTTGCATCGGTCCGCGGGGACGACGGTAACGCCGAGCGCCCCCGGCTGTCATGCCCGTATCGGCATACGGTCATGACAGTCCGGGGGCGCTCGGCGTCGAAAGGGCTTTTGCCTGCTCCGGCCGGGGGCGTCAGTCCTCGAGCGCGGCGGCGACGGCCTCGGCGAGCGGCGTGGTCGGGCGGCCGATCAGGCGGGACAGGTCGCCGGTGGGGACGACCAGCTCGCCCTTCTCGATGGAGGCGTCGACGCCCGCGAGCATCCGCGCGAACGGCTCGGGCAGGCCCGCGCCGGTCAGGATGCCGGTCAGCGCCTCGAGGGAGACGGCCTGGTAGGTGATCTGCCCGCCGGTCTGCCGGCTCAGCTCGGCGGCGTACTCGGCGAAGCTCCAGGCGGTGTCGCCGCCCAGCTCGTACACCCTGTTCTCGTGCCCCTCGCCGGTCAGCACGGCGACGGCGGCAGCGGCGTAGTCGGCGCGGGAGGCGGAGGAGACCCTGCCCTCGCCGGCCGCGGCGACGACCGCGCCGTGCTCCAGCACCGGGGCGAGGTTCTCGGTGTAGTTCTCGTGGTACCAGCCGTTGCGCAGCAGGACGTGGGGCACGCCGGAGTCCCGCAGGAGCGCCTCGGTGCCGCGGTGGTCGTCCGCCAGCGCGGCGGTCAGGGTGCCGGGGGCGCTGGTGTAGGCGAGCAGGGCGGCACCCGCGGCGCGGGCCGCGTCGATCACGACCTTGTGCTGCCGCACCCGCCCCTTGTCGAACTCGGTGCCCGAGATCAGCAGCACCTTGTCCCCGGCGGAGAGCAGGCCGTCGAAGGAGGCGGGGGTGTTGTAGTCGGCCACGGCGATCCGCACCCCGCGGTCAGCGAGGTCGGCGGCCTTCTCCGCGCTGCGCACCACCGCGGTGATCTGCTCGGCGGGAACCTTGTCCAGCAGCTGCTCCACGACGTGACGGCCGAGGTGTCCGGTGGCTCCGGTGACGACGATGCTCATGATGACGACTCTCCTTGTGGGGTTCGATGGCACTAACCCTAGGAGGGGCGCTAACTCTTGGAAAGTACCCACTTTGAAGTAAGGTACTGGCATGACAGTAAGTGCCAGTGAGGCGCGATGCCCGTACCGGCTCGTCCTGGAGCACGTCACCAGCCGCTGGGGCGTGCTCGTCCTGATGGAGCTCCTCGACCGCCCCCACCGCTTCAGCGAGCTGCGCCGGGCGATCGACGGGTACGAGGGCCGCGGCGTCAGCGAGAAGATGCTCGCCCAGACGCTCCAGATCTTGGAGCGCGACGGACTGGTCCACCGCGACGCCAAGCCCGTCATCCCGCCGCGCGTCGACTACTCCCTCACCGACCTGGGCCGCGAGGCCGCCGTCCAGGTCCGCTCCCTCGCCCGGTGGACGCGCCGGCGCCTGGACGACGTGGAGCGGGCGCGCCGGGCGTACGACGAGGCCCGGGCCGCCTCCTAGCGGTCCCGGGCCCCGGTGTCGTTCCCCGCGCGGCTCAGCCGACGACCGTCCAGGTGTCGCCGCCCGCCAGCAGCGCCGCCAGGTCGCCCTTGCCGTGCTGCTCGATCGCCTGGTCCAGCTGGTCGGCCATCTGCGTGTCGTAGACCGGCCGCTCCACCGAGCGCAGCACCCCGATCGGGGTGTGGTGCAGGGTGTCCGGGTCGGCGAGCCGGGACAGCGCGAACGCCGTGGTCGGCGACGGGGAGTGCGCGTCGTGGACGAGCACCTGGCCCTCGTTCTCCGGCGTCACCGCGACCACCTTCAGATCGCCGGTCTGCGGGTCCCGTACGACGCCCTTGGCCTGGTCGGCGCCGAAGCGGATCGGCTTGCCGTGCTCCAGCCGGATCACGGCCTCCTCGGCCTGCTGCTTGTCCTTCAGGGCGTCGAAGGCGCCGTCGTTGAAGATGTTGCAGTTCTGGTAGATCTCGATCAGCGCCGTGCCCTGGTGGGCGGAGGCCTGGCGCAGCACCTCCGTCAGGTGCTTGCGGTCGGAGTCCACCGTCCGCGCCACGAACGACGCCTCGGCGCCGATCGCCAGCGACACCGGGTTGAACGGCGCGTCCAGCGAGCCCATCGGCGTCGACTTGGTGATCTTCCCGACCTCGGAGGTGGGGGAGTACTGGCCCTTGGTCAGGCCGTAGATCCGGTTGTTGAACAGCAGGATCTTGAGGTTCACGTTGCGGCGCAGCGCGTGGATCAGGTGGTTGCCGCCGATGGACAGCGCGTCGCCGTCACCGGTGACGACCCACACCGACAGATCCCGGCGCGAGGACGCCAGGCCGGTGGCGATGGCGGGGGCGCGGCCGTGGATGGAGTGCATCCCGTAGGTGTTCATGTAGTACGGGAAGCGGGAGGAGCAGCCGATGCCCGAGACGAAGACGATGTTCTCCTTCGCCAGCCCCAGCTCGGGCATGAAGCCCTGCACCGCCGCGAGGATGGCGTAGTCGCCGCATCCGGGGCACCAGCGCACTTCCTGGTCGGACTTGAAGTCCTTCATCGACTGCCTGCCCTCGGCCTTGGGGACCAGGGACAGCGCCTCGACGGTGCGGGTGCCGGTCGTGGACGTCTCAGCCATCGATGGCCTCCTTCAGCGCCGCGGCGAGCTGCTCCGCCTTGAACGGCATGCCGTTGACCTGGTTGTAGGAGTGGGCGTCGACCAGGTACTTCGCCCGGATCAGGGTGGCGAGCTGCCCGAGGTTCATCTCGGGGATCACCACCTTGTCGTAACGCTCCAGCACCGCGCCCAGATTCCGCGGGAAGGGATTGAGGTGGCGCAGATGCGCCTGCGCGATGGACTCCCCGTCCCGGCGCAGCCGCCGCACCGCCGCCGTGATCGGCCCGTACGTCGAACCCCAGCCGAGGACCAGCGTCCGGGCACTGTCCGGGTCGTCCACCTCGACGTCCGGCACCTCGATGCCGTCGACCTTCGCCTGCCGGGTGCGCACCATGAAGTCGTGGTTGGCCGGGGCGTAGGAGATGTTGCCCGTGCCGTCCTCCTTCTCGATGCCGCCGATCCGGTGCTCCAGACCCGGCGTGCCCGGGACCGCCCACGGACGGGCCAGCGTCTGCGGGTCCCGCTTGTACGGCCAGAACACCTCGGAACCGTCGTCGAGCGTGTGGTTCGGGCCCTGCGCGAACTGCACCCGCAGATCGGGCAGCTCGTCCAGCTCCGGGATCCGCCAGGGCTCGGAGCCGTTGGCGAGGTAGCCGTCGGAGAGCAGGAACACCGGCGTGCGGTACGTCAGCGCGATCCGCGCCGCCTCCAGCGCCGCGTCGAAGCAGTCCGCCGGAGTGCGGGGCGCGACCACCGGCACCGGCGCCTCGCCGTTGCGGCCGTACATCGCCTGCAGCAGGTCCGCCTGCTCGGTCTTGGTCGGCAGACCGGTGGACGGGCCGCCGCGCTGGATGTCCACGACCAGCAGCGGCAGCTCAAGAGACACCGCCAGGCCGATCGTCTCGGACTTCAGCGCCACACCCGGGCCGCTCGTCGTGGTCACGGCCAGCGAACCGCCGAACGCGGCGCCCAGCGCCGCCCCGATCCCGGCGATCTCGTCCTCCGCCTGGAAGGTCCGCACACCGAAGTTCTTGTGCTTGCTCAGCTCGTGCAGGATGTCCGACGCCGGAGTGATCGGGTAGGACCCCAGATACAGCGGCAGATCCGCCTGCCGGCTCGCCGCGACCAGCCCGTACGACAGGGCCAGGTTGCCGGAGATGTTGCGGTAGACGCCCGGTGGGAACGCCGTGGCCGCCGGGGCGACCTCGTAGGAGACCGCGAAGTCCTCGGTCGTCTCGCCGAAGTTCCAGCCGGCCCGGAACGCGGCGATGTTGGCCGCCGCGATGTCGGGCTTCCTGGCGAACTTCGACTTCAGGAACTTCTCCGTGCCCTCCGTGGGCCGGTGGTACATCCAGCTCAGCAGGCCCAGCGCGAACATGTTCTTGCTGCGCTCGGCCTCCTTCCGGGTGAGGTCGAACTCCTTGAGCGCCTCCACGGTCAGCGTGGTCAGCGGCACCGGGTGCACGTGGTAGCCGTCCAGCGACCCGTCCTCCAGCGGGGACGTCTCGTAGCCGACCTTCTGCATGGCCCGCTTGGTGAACTCGTCCGTGTTGACGATCACCTCCGCACCGCGCGGGAGGTCGCCGATGTTCGCCTTCAGCGCGGCCGGGTTCATCGCCACCAGCACGTTCGGCGCGTCACCGGGCGTGAGGATGTCGTGGTCGGCGAAGTGCAGCTGGAAGGACGACACACCCGGCAGGGTCCCGGCGGGCGCCCGGATCTCGGCAGGGAAGTTCGGCAGCGTCGACAGGTCGTTGCCGAACGACGCGGTCTCCGAGGTGAAACGGTCACCGGTGAGCTGCATGCCGTCACCCGAGTCCCCCGCGAACCTGATGATCACCCGGTCGAGGCGCCGGACGTCCTTCCCGCCCGCCGCTGTGCGCTGCTCTCCTGCGACTGCTCCGTCGGCCTGCTCCGCTGGGCTACTGACCTGGCTGGTCACTGAACTGGACCTCCTTCGAGGCGGCTGTCCCGGACAGGCCTTCCCGTAGGCCTCCCTGGATCAACCCTACGACCGTAAGGATCGCCTTCCCTGAGTCATTCGCATCTTGGACACACCTTTGGGAGGTACCGGTCCGGCCGGGAACGGAAGCGGGACACCCCCGCGGTCACGAATTGAGGTACGTCAGCACGGCCAGCACCCTGCGGTGATCCCCGTCGCTCGGCGACAGCCCCAGCTTCAGGAAGATGTTGCTGACGTGCTTCTCGACCGCCCCGTCGCTGACCACCAGCTGCCGGGCGATCGCCGAGTTCGTCCGCCCCTCGGCCATCAGCCCCAGCACCTCGCGCTCCCGCGGGGTGAGCCCCGCGAGCACGTCCTGCTTGCGGCTGCGGCCCAGCAGCTGCGCCACCACCTCCGGGTCCAGGGCCGTACCGCCCCCGGCCACCCGCACCACCGCGTCCACGAACTCCCGCACCTCGGCCACCCGGTCCTTCAGCAGGTAGCCGACGCCCCGGCTGGAGCCCGCGAGCAGCTCCGTGGCGTAGCGCTCCTCCACGTACTGCGACAGCACGAGCACCCCGAGCCCCGGGTGGGCCTTGCGCAGCTGCACCGCCGCCCGCACGCCCTCGTCGGTGTGCGTCGGCGGCATCCGCACGTCGGCCACGACCACGTCCGGCAGCTCGCCCTGCGCGTCCAGCTCCGTGATGGTCTTGATCAGGGCCTCGCCGTCCCCGACGCCGGCGACGACGTCGTGCCCCCGGTCGGTCAGCAGCCGGGTCAGGCCCTCCCTGAGCAGCACGGAATCCTCGGCGATGACCACCCGCACCCTGTCCTCCACGATGTTCGGCCCCCCACAGCCCGACGCCGCCCGTCCGCGGCCCACAACGGCTCCACGCCCACCCGTGCGACGGGTCCAGCATTTCAGTATCGGAGGGCGGATGGGGACGGCGACGCAAAACGCGGGGGTGGGCGTCAGGTCTGGGGGAGGGGGTGGTCCGGGGGTGGGCGTCGGATCCGGGGAGTCGGTCGGGCTCTGGGGAGGGGTTCGTGCCCGGGGCGAGGGTCGGGCAGAGCGAGCAGGATCGCGGGCCAGGGAATCGGTCCCCTGGCCCGCTGATCCGCTGGCCCGCTGGCCCCCGGCCCGCTTGCCGCCTCACGGGACGGAACGGTCGTGCCGGTCCCGCCCGCAGGTCACCGCACGCGCTCGTCCCGCCACGGCAACTCCGCCGTCACCCGGGTCGGCCCGCCCACCGGCGAGTCCACGACCAGGATCCCGTCCACCGCGTCGAGCCGCTCCGCCAGCCCGGCGAGACCGGAGCCCTCGGCGGTGTCGGCCCCGCCCACGCCGTTGTCCACGACCTGGAGCATCAGCCGGTTCTCCGTCCGCCAGACCTCCACACCCGCCCAGGTCGCCCGCGCGTGCTTGCTGATGTTCTGCAGCAGCTCCGACACCGTGAAGTACGCGATGCCCTCGATCGCCGGCGCGGGCCGCTCCACGAGGTCCACCTCGACCCGCACCGGCACCGTGCAGCGCGACGCCACCGCCGACAGCGCCGCGTCCAGCCCCCGGTCCGTCAGCACCGCCGGGTGGATGCCCCGGGCCAGGTCACGCAGTTCCTGCAGCGCCGTCTTCACCTCGCCGTGCGCCTCGTCCACCATCCGGGCGGCCGCCTCCGGGTCCTCCTGGAGCTTCTCCTTCGCCAGACCCAGATCCATCGCCAGCGCCACCAGCCGCGCCTGCGCCCCGTCGTGCAGGTCCCGCTCGATGCGCCGCAGGTCGGCCGCCGCCGTGTCGACCACGACACCCCGGTCCGACTCCAGCTCCACCACCCGCGAGGCCAGCCGTGACGGCCCGAGCAGCCCGTGCACCATGAGCCGGTCCACCATCGTCAGCGCCCGCACGATCCACGGCGTGGCGATCGTGAACAGCAGCCCCACCAGCGCCGTCACCGTGATCTCGAAGGCGTTGTCCAGGTAGACCCGGTGCGTCTCGTCGCCGTACAGCTGGATCCCGTCCTGCCCGGCGTACATCGGGAACACCCAGAACCACAGCGGGTACGTCAGCAGCCCCCAGCCCAGCGTCCACACGGTCACGGTGACGGCGAAGGAGAACACCGCCCAGGGCAGGTGCAGCACCGCGTACAGCAGGGCCCGCCACGAGCTGCCGCTCTTGAGGACCGCGCCCATCCACGCCATGGCCCCCTGCTTCCCCACCCGCAGCGGCTCCGGCTCGGCCACGTCCAGGTCGAGCAGCGCCCGGGCCCGCGCCCGCTCCAGCACCCCGATGCCGCGGCAGCCGGCGAGTGCCCCCGCCAGCACCGGTATGCCGAGGAACGTCACCAGCAGGCCCGCCCCCAGCGACACCATGGTGACCGCGTAGGTGAACAGCAGGATGCTGATCGGCAGGCTCAGCAGGACGTAGCCGAGCTCGCGCCAGGTGCGGCCCTCGACCGGCGCCCGCAGCGCGGCCGGCATCCGGTGCCGCCGTTCGGTGCTCCCGGGGTACCCGGCCCCGCTGTCGAGCCCGTACCCCTGTCCGTACTCCGTGGCCATCGGCGTCGTCCTTCTCCTCGTCCTGCGGCTGTTCCCCCGTACCTCCACCCTGCTCCGCCGCAGGTCGGCGGACCATGGAGTCCGTCGGCGTCTTGGACGGGGGGTTTTCCCCACCCGGGGCGCGCGGGGCGGGTGCGAACGCACGCGCGGGGCGGGTGCGTTCGCCCTGCCGGACCGGCAGGGCGAGAGCCGGACCGGCAGGGCGAAAGCCGTGCCCGGCTGCCGGAGCGGCTCCCGGTGCGGCTGCCGGAGTGGCTCCCGGAGCGGCGCGTGCCGCCCCGGTTCGCCGGTACGCCTAGCGCGGGGTGTCCGGGGCGGAGTCGTCCGTGCGGTCGCGCCACGGCAGCTCCGCCGTGACCTTCGTCGGGCCGCCCTCGGGCGACTCCAGGACGAACAGGCCGTCGACGGCGTCCAGCCGGTCGGCCAGGCCCTTCATCCCCGTACCGCCGTCCAGCCGCGCGCCCCCGCGGCCGTCGTCCCCCACCTGGATCAGCAGCCGGTCCCCGGTCCGCCAGACGTCCACCGAGGCCGACCGCGCCCCGCTGTGCTTGCTCACGTTCTGCAGCAGCTCCGAGACGGTGAAGTAGGCGATGCCCTCGATGGCCTGCGCCGGGCGCTCCACCAGGTCGACCGTCACCTTCACGGGGACCGTGCAGCGCGAGGCGACCGACGACAGCGCCGCGTCCAGACCACGATCGGTCAGCACCGCCGGGTGGATGCCGCGGGCCAGGTCCCGCAGCTCCTGCAGCGCCAGCTTCACCTCGCCGTGCGCCTCCTCGACCATCGCCGCCGCCGCGTCCGGGTCCTCCAGCACCTTCTCCTTGGCCAGGCCGAGCCCCATCGCCAGATTGACCAGCCGCGCCTGCGCCCCGTCGTGCAGGTCCCGCTCGATGCGCCGCAGGTCCGCGGCGGCCGTGTCGACCACGACCCCCCGGTCCGACTCCAGCTCGGCGATGCGCCGCTCCAGCTCGTCGGACGGCGACAGCAGCCCGCGCACCATCGCCCGGTCGGCGTTGGCCAGGCCCCGCGCGATGAACGGCAGCACCGGCCACAGCACGAACAACGAGGTCAGCGTGACGGTGAAGGTGAGCACACCCCACGGCAGCCGGATGGACTCGTACAGCACCGCACGCCAGCCCACCGGGTCCTTCAGCGACATCCACAACCGCGGCAGGAAGCCGCCCGCGCCGCGCAACGGCAGCCGGCTCGGCTCGTCCACCCGCACCCCGAGCAGCGCCCTGGCCCTCGCCCGCTCCATCCGGCCCAGCAGCCGCGCTCCCATGAGACTCACCGCCAGCAGCGGGAACCCGACCACCGTGATCGTCAGCCCGAAGCCGGTGAACAGCACCGTCACGACATAGGTGAAGCCGAGCAGCGCCACCGGGAGGTTCGCCAGGAGGTGCGCGATCTCCTTCCAGGTGTGCCGGTCGTAGGCGAGACGGGGCGGCGGCGGGTGGCCGTCCTGCCCGGCCGCCGTCGAAGCCCCCTGCGCGCCGGGGGACGGGAAGCGTTCGGTCATGTGCGTAAGCGTGCCCGGCCCCGGGCGGCCGCGCCATGAGGTGGGCCGGCAGGATCGACTGAGGAAAACCCCACCCCCGCGCACCAGCCCGTGACGGGCTGCTTACCCTGCCTTTATCAGGGCCTAGACTCCCGTGCGTACAGATCGTCGAACAGCGGCACCCGCCTTCCCGGCCGTTCCCGGCCGTTCCGGGCCGGGGGCCGCGGGATCGTCGCGGGAACCCAGTCCGAGTTTCAGGGAGCGAGGGACGGACGTGCCGGAACCGACCGTCGTCACCACGACCGTCGTCGCGGCGGACTACTTCCAGTCCTATTCGGTCGTCGGACTGCTCGCCGTGGTCGGCGTGCTGTTCGTCGCCGTCGCCTTCGGGGCCGGCCGCCTGCTGCGGCCCGTGGTCCCGACCCCCGAGAAACTCCTGACCTACGAGTGCGGCGTCGACCCCGTCGGCGAGGGCTGGGCCCACACCCAGGTCCGCTACTACGTCTACGCCTTCCTCTACGTGATCTTCGCCGTCGACTCGATCTTCCTGTTCCCCTGGGCGACCGTCTTCGCCGCCCCCGGCTACGGCGCGACGACCCTGGTCGAGATGTTCATCTTCCTCGGCTTCCTGGCCGTGGGCCTGCTCTACGCATACAAGAAGGGCGTCCTGGCATGGACGTGACCCCCTCCAGCCCCGAGCCCGTGCTGCTTCCCGAGCCGAAGCGGCTGGGCGCCCTCGCGCGCCTCGCACCCGAGCCGATGAAGGTGATCCTCAACTGGGGCCGCCGCTACTCGCTCTGGGTCTTCAACTTCGGCCTCGCCTGCTGCGCGATCGAGTTCATCGCCGCGTCGATGGCCCGCCACGACTTCATCCGCCTCGGCGTGATCCCCTTCGCGCCGGGCCCGCGCCAGGCCGACCTCATGGTCGTGTCCGGCACGGTCACCGACAAGATGGCCCCGGCGGTCAAGCGGCTCTACGAGCAGATGCCCGAGCCGAAGTACGTCATCTCCTTCGGCGCCTGCAGCAACTGCGGCGGCCCGTACTGGGACTCGTACTCCGTCACCAAGGGCGTCGACCAGATCATCCCCGTCGACGTCTACGTCCCCGGCTGCCCGCCCCGGCCCGAGGCGCTGCTCCAGGGCATCCTCAAGCTCCAGGAGAAGATCGCCCGCGAGTCGCTGGGGGAGCGGTACGGCAGCACCGCCGACCGTCCCTCGACGGCGGCACTGCAGAGCGGACTGGTGCGGCCACCCGCCCCGGAACCGGCCCCCGGGGAGGGACGATGAACGCGGTCGGCTGGCTGCCCGCCGACGCCGGTGAACTCTTCGGCCCGGACGCCACGGCCGAGGAGTCCTACGAGGTCCTCACCGTCGACGTCCCCCCGGCGAGCTGGATCCCCGCCCTGGAGACCGCCCGCGACCGGCTGGGCTGCACCTACTTCGACTGGCTGAGCGCGGTCGACGAACCCGGCGCGGGCTTCCGCGTCGCGGCACACGTCGCGGCGCTGTCCCCGCTGAGGCGTCTCCTCCTGCGGACGACGGTTCCGCACGAGGCCGCCGCCCTGCCCTCGGCGGTCGCCGTCTACGCCGGTGCCGCCTGGCACGAGCGCGAGACCCACGAGATGTTCGGCATCATCTTCGAAGGCCACCCGGGGCTGGACCACCTGCTCCTCCCCGACAACTTCGAAGGCCACCCGCTGCGCAAGGACTTCGTCCTCGCCGCCCGCGTCGCCAAGGCCTGGCCGGGCGCGAAGGAACCGGGCGAGTCGGAGCACGGTGGCCCCAAGCGCCGCCAGATGCTCCCGCCCGGCGTCCCCGACCCCAACGAGTGGGGCCCCCTCAAGGGCCAGCTCCCCCCGGCCCCCGCCCGCCCGGCCCGGGGCGCGGCCCGCGCGGCGGGCGACCGCCCGGCCCGCGCGGCTCGCCCCTCCGGCGAACGTCCGGTGCGGCGGACCCGGTCGGCATCGGAGGGCTCGGCCAGCCAGACCGCGGCCGCAGCGTCTGGAACGAGGACGGAGAGGGGCACGGAGACGGGGACGGAGACGGAGGGGGCAGCGGTCGAGCCGAGGGCTACGGGCCCGACCACGACCACGAACTCGACTCCGAGCCCGACCTCCACCTCGGCTTCGGCTTCGGCCGCAGAGGGAGCCCTCTCGGCCACGGAGGCACAACCGCCTGCCGCCGATACCGGATCCCAGGCGGATGAGGCCGGGACCGCGAGCCCGTCGGCGGGGCCGCGCCGCGCGCGGAGCGCGAGCGAGGGCTCGGCATCGCAGCGGACCCGGCCGTCGGACACCTCCGCCGGCCCTCGCCGGGCGCGCAGCGCATCGGAGGGCAGCACCAGCCAGCGGGCGGCGACCGGCCCCGGTGAGAGCCGCAGCGGCGGCGACGCGGCCGGCGCTGAAACCGGCGACGAGCCGGCCAGGCCCTCGCGTACGCCGCGCAGCTCGGACGCCCCCTGGCACCACGCCCGCCCGGCGTTCGACGACAGCGCGGAGCGCGCGGAAGCCGCAGAGGCCGCACAGGCCGCAGAAGCCGCGGATTCCCGGGAGGACGCGGAGCCCGGAGCGGCCAAGGAGCCTTCGGAGGGCACGGGACCCACGAAGGCCACGAAGCCCAGGAAGCCCACGGAGCCGGCAGACAGCTCCGAGGAGCAAGCCCCCACCGCCCCGCCAGCACCCAGAGACCAGGCAGACCCCGAAGACCCCGAGGACCCGGCAGGAGGCCCGCAGTGAACGACGCGCTCGACGTCACCCTGCGACTCCTGATCGTCTTCGTCGTCTTCCTCACCTTCCCCCTGGTCATCGGCCAGACCGAACACAAGGTGATGGCCCACATGCAGGGCCGCCTCGGCCCCATGTACGCCGGCGGCTTCCACGGCTGGGCCCAGCTGATCGCCGACGGCGTGAAGTTCGCGCAGAAGGAGGACGTCGTCCCCGCGGGCGCCGACCGCCGCATCTTCCAGCTGGCCCCCGCCGTCGCCCTCCTGCCCTACCTCCTCGTCCTGCTCGCCATCCCGATCGGCCCGGGCGAGGGAGCCGTCGGCCAGGTCATCGACGCGGGCGTCTTCTTCGTCCTGGCCGTCATGGGCGTCGGCGTCCTGGGCTCGCTGATGGCCGGCTGGGCGTCCGCGAACAAGTTCTCCCTCCTCGGCGGCCTGCGCACCGCCGCCCAGCTCCTCGCCTACGAACTGCCGATGCTGCTGACCGCCGCCTCGGTGGCGATGGCGGCCGGCACCGTCTCCCTCCCCGGCATCCTCGACGCCTTCGAGTGGTGGTGGCTGCCCTGGCAGATCGTCGGCGCGATCGTCTTCTTCGTCGCCGGGCTCGCCGAACTCCAGCGTCCGCCCTTCGACATGCCCGTCGCCGACTCGGAGATCATCTTCGGCGCGTACACCGAGTACACCGGTCTGCGCTTCGCTCTCTTCCTCCTCGCCGAGTACGCCGGGATCGTCGTCCTGTGCGGCCTGACCACCGTCCTGTTCCTGGGCGGCTGGCACGGCCCCTGGGGCGCCGACGGCCTCGGCTGGGTGTGGACCCTGCTGAAGACCGCCGTCCTCGCCTTCATCGTGATCTGGCTCCGCGTCACCTACCCCCGCCTGCGCGAGGACCAGCTCCAGAAGCTCGCCTGGACGCTCCTCGTGCCCCTCGCCCTCGCCCAGATCGCCCTCACCGGCGTCGTCAAGGTGGTGATCCAGTAACCATGGCCCCGATTCCAGGAAGTGGCCTGGCCAAGGGCCTGGCCGTCACCCTCCGCACGATGACGAAGAAGTCCGTCACCGCGCAGTACCCGGACGCCCAGCCCGACCTCCCGCCCCGCACCCGCGGTGTGATCGGCCTGTTCGAGGAGAACTGCACGGTCTGCATGCTGTGCGCCCGTGAGTGCCCCGACTGGTGCATCTACATCGACTCCCACAAGGAGACGGTCCCGGCGGCGACCCCCGGCGGCCGCGAACGCAGCCGCAACGTCCTCGACCGCTTCGCCATCGACTTCTCCCTGTGCATGTACTGCGGTATCTGCATCGAGGTCTGTCCTTTCGACGCCCTGTTCTGGTCCCCGGAGTTCGAGTACGCCGAGACCGACATCCGCGACCTGACCCACGAGCGCGACAAGCTCCGCGAGTGGATGTGGACCGTCCCCGCCCCGCCGGCCCTCGACCCCGGCGCGGAGGAACCCAAGGAACTCGCCGCCGCCCGCAAGACCGCCGACAAGCTCGCCGCCCAGCAGGCGCCCCAGGATCCGCCCGCCCAGCAAGCCGCGCCGGCCACCGAGCCGCACGCCACCGAACCGCACCCCACCGAGTCGCACGCCGACGAGCAGGCCCGGGCGGCCGAGCAGCCCACCCGCCCGCAGGGTGACTCCCCGCAGCAGACCGACCAGCCGGAGACCGATCAGCCGGAGACCGATCAGCCGGAGACCGGGCAGGAGGGCCGGGCATGACCCTCTCCGCCACCACCGGCCTCCTCGCGTCCGGCCCGGCCAGGGCCGCCGCCGAGACCCACGGCTTCCTCTCCCCGACCGGCGTCGAGATCGCCTTCCTCCTCGTCGGCCTGGTCACCTTCGGCGCCGCGATCGTCACCGTCACCACCCGCCAACTGGTGCACGCCGCCCTGTGGCTGGTGGTCGCCCTCGGCGGTCTGGCCGTCGAGTACCTCCTGCTCACCGCCGAGTTCATCGCCTGGGTGCAGGTCCTCATCTACGTCGGTTCCGTCGTCGTCCTCCTCCTGTTCGGCCTGATGCTCACCAGGGCCCCCATCGGCCGTTCCCCGGACGCCGACTCCGGCAACCGGTGGGCCGCCCTCACCGTGGCCGTCGCCGCGGCCGCCGCCCTGGTCTGGGTCGTCGTCGACGCCTTCCGCACGACCTGGATCGACCTGGACGGCCCCGCCGCCGGCTCCACCGAGGCCACCGGCGCCAGCCTCTTCCAGAACTGGGTCCTCCCCTTCGAGGCCCTCTCCGTCCTCCTCCTCGCGGCCCTGGTCGGCGCGATCGTCCTGTCCCGCAAGGCGAAGCCCGAGGCCGCCTCGCCGACCGCCGAGGCCACCACCCGGCGCGACGACACGGAAGGGGCCCGCTGATGCACCTCGCCTATCCCGCCGTGCTCTCCGCCCTCCTGTTCTGCACGGGCCTGTACGGCGTCCTCGCCCGGCGCAACGCGATCCTGGTGCTGATGTCGGTCGAGCTGATGCTCAACGCCGTCAACCTCAACCTGGTCGCCTTCGACGTCTGGCTCAGCAGGGCCGCCGAGGAGACCCTGCACTCCGGCCAGGCCCTGACCCTGTTCACCATCGCCATCGCCGCCGCCGAGATCGGCATCGGGCTGGCGATCGTCCTCGCCGTCCACCGCAACCGCGGCACCGCGGACATCGACAAGCTCCGCGACACCGCCGAACGGCACGACCCCGACGGCCCCGGCAGCGACCGCCCGGGCAGCGACGCCCGCACGGCCGAGCAGTCCGGCGAGGCCCAGAAGGCTGAGGCCACCGCGTGACCACGACCACCCTCGCCGTCCTCGTCCCCCTCCTTCCGTTCCTCGGTGCCGCTGCCGGCCTGCTCCTGGGCCGCACGGCACCCGGCTTCGTCCGCCCGCTCGCCGTCCTGCCGACGCTCGCCTCCCTGGTGCTCGCCGCGCTGGTCGCCGCACGCCAGGGCGGGGACGCGGCCGTCGACGCGGCCACCGAACTCACCCCCACGGGCTCGGTCCCGATCGAACTCGCCCTGCACATCGACGGCTTCGCCGCCCTCGTCGCCGTCCTGGTCGGCCTGGTCGCCTCCTGTGTGCAGATCTACTCGACGGGCTACCTGCGCGACGACCCGCGCTACCCCTCCTACGCCGCCCTCGTCTCGCTGTTCACCTCCGCGATGCTCCTGGTCGTCTACTCCGGCGACCTGATCGTGCTGCTGGTCGGCTGGGAAGTCATGGGCATCTGCTCCTACTTCCTGGTCGGCCACTACTGGGAGACCCCGGAGGCCCGCGCCGCCTCCCTCAAGGCCTTCCTGGTCACCAAACTCGGCGACGTCCCCTTCCTGATCGGCCTGTTCGCCCTGGCCACCGACGCCGGGTCGTTCCGCATCACCCGGGTCCTGGGCGCCGTCGCGAACGGCTCGCTCGACCACCCGACGCTGATCGCGCTGCTGCTCCTCGCGGGCGTGGCAGGCAAGTCGGCGCAGTTCCCGCTGCACACCTGGCTTCCCGACGCGATGGCGGGCCCGACCCCCGTCTCCGCGCTGATCCACGCCGCGACGATGGTCGCCGCCGGTGTCTACTTCATCGCCCGTCTCCTCCCGCTCTTCGAGGCCTCCCAGGCCGCGATGGTCGTCCTCGCCGTCATGGCCGCCGTCACCATGGCCGGCTCGGCCCTCGCCGCGCTCGCCCAGGACGACATCAAGCGCGTCCTCGCCTACTCGACGATCGGCCAGCTCGGCTACATGACCGGAGCCCTCGCCGTCGGCGACCGCGGTGCCGCCGTCTTCCACCTCCTGTCCCACGGCGCCTTCAAGGCGCTGCTGTTCCTGGCGGCGGGCGTGATCATCCACGCCGCCGGCACCAACTCACTTGCCGCCATGTCCCGCATGGGCAAGCTCCGCGACCGCGTTCCGGACGCCTACTGGACGATGACCGTGGCGCTGCTCGCACTCGCCGCGATCCCGCCGTTCAGCGGCTTCTTCTCCAAGGAGGCCGTCCTCGGCGCCGCCGAACACGTGGTCGGCGGACACACCGAGCACGCTCCCGCCGCCGCGGCCTGGATCGTCCTCGCCGCCGGTCTCGTCACGGCCCTGCTCACCGCCGCCTACGCGATGCGCCTGTGGCTGCTGGCCTTCCGGGGCCGGGGCGCCGAAGCCCCCGACCACGGCAGGCAGCCGCTGACCATGACCGTCGTGCTCTGGGTCCTGGCGGTCCCCTCCCTGGCTCTGGGCGGCTTCGCGTTCCGTGCGCTGCCCGACTGGTTCGACGGACGCGACCTCGGCCCGACCCTGACCACCTCCGTGCTGGGCACGGGCGTGGCCCTGGTCGGCGGCATCGTCATGTACGGCGCCTGGCGGCACACCACCGCGCTCGCCGCGGGCGCCCCCCTGGGCGCCGTCGCGGCCCACCCGGAGGGCGACGCCGCCCTGGTCGAGGCGGAAGCCATCGCCACCCACAAGCCGGCCTACGGCGACATCGCCTACGCACCCGACCCCGCCGACCCGGGACGGCTCCTGCTCGGCCCCCTGCACCGGCCCGCGGCCGCCGGCTTCCACCTGGACGCCGTGTACTCGGCCCTCTTCGTCCGCCCGGTCCAGGCCGCTGCGAGCCTCGTCCGGTTCCTCGACCGCGAGGTCGTCGAGACCTACGTACGCGGTGCGGGTGCGCTGCCGGGCTGGCTGGGCACCGCCGTGCGGCGCGCCCAGACCGGCAACGTCCAGACCTATGTGAGCGCGCTGCTCGCCGGCACCGTCGTCCTCGCGGTCGCCGCCGTCCTCGTCGCCACGGGAGCGTGAGCAGGCGTGATCGATATCAGCGAGTCCGTGATGCAGTTCCTTCTGGCGTTCATCGTCGTCGGCCCGCTCCTCGGCGCCGCGGCGGCTCTCCTGCCGGCCCCGCCGGGGCTGAAGGGGAAGTCCCCCGAGCAGGCCGTGCTGCGGCACGGCGTCACCGTCACCGGCGCGATCCTCGTCGCGGCGATCGCCCTGGTGCTCGGCTTCGACCACGACCAGCCGTCGAAGATGCAGGCCAGCACCGACATCAGCTGGATCCCGGCACTCGACGTGCGCATCCACCTCGGCATCGACGGCATCTCCCTCCCCCTTCTGGTCCTGACCGCGCTGCTGACCTTCCTCTGCGCGCTCTACTCGTACTTCAAGATGCCCGCGGGGCCGTCCCCGAAGGCCTTCGTGGCCCTGCTGCTCGTCCTCGAGTCCGGCACACTCGCGACCTTCGCCGTCCTCGACCTGCTGCTGTTCTTCCTCGCCTTCGAGATGGTCCTCATCCCGATGTACTTCCTCATCGCCCGCTGGGGCGGCGAGGGCCGGAGCCAGGCCGCCTGGCGGTTCATCCTCTACACGCTGCTCGGCTCTGTGGTCATGCTGCTCGGCCTGCTCCTGATCGGAATCAAGGCGGGCACGTTCGACATGGTGGCACTCGCCACTGACAACGGCCGGTCGCTGACGGCGTCCGTGCAGGTCATCGCCGTTCTGGCGATCGGGATCGGGCTCGCGGTCAAGACCCCGATGTGGCCGCTGCACAGCTGGCTCCCCGACGCCCACACCGCGGCCCCGACCGTCGGCTCGGTCCTGCTGGCCGGCGTCCTGCTGAAGATGGGTACGTACGGATTCGTCCGGATCCTGCTGCCCATCGCCCCGGACGGCTTCCAGACCTTCGCCCCCTACCTCGCCGCCCTGGCCGTCGTCGGCATCATCTACGGGTCCCTGGCGTGCCTCGCCCTCGCCAAGCAGGGGGCGAAGGGCGACCTCAAGCGCCTGATCGCGTACTCCTCCGTCGGCCACATGGGCTTCGTGCTGCTCGGCATCGCCACCATGACCCCGACCGGCGTGAACGGCGCCCTGTTCGCCAACATCGCCCACGGCCTCATCACCGGCCTGCTGTTCTTCCTGGTCGGCGCCCTGAAGGACCGCACCGGCACCACCGACCTCGACACCCTCGCCGAGGAGACCGGCGCCGCCCTGTACGGCAAGGCCCCCCGCCTCGGCGGCCTGCTCGCGTTCGGCGCGGTCGCCTCGCTCGGCCTGCCGGGCCTGGCCGGGTTCTGGGGCGAGATGCTCGCCCTGTTCGGCGCCTTCCGGCCCGCCGAGGGCCTCAGCCGCCCCGCCTTCCTCACCTTCATGGCGATCGGCGCCTTCGGGACGTTGCTGACGGCCGCCTACGTGCTGATCGTGGTCCGCCGGGTCTGCATGGGCGCCCAGCCCCGGAGCGCGCCGGCCTTCCCCGACGTCCGCTCGTACGAGCTCGCGGCCTGGGCCCCGCTCGTCGCCCTCACCGTCGTCGCGGGTCTCTGGCCCAAGGCCCTGCTCGGCCTGAGCGACCCGGCCGTCCAGCAGCTCCTCTCAGGAGGCACCCGATGAGCTCCCCGGCCCCGGCCCTGGCCGCCTCGCTCGTCCAGTCCGTCGACTGGCTCGCGATCGCCCCGCCCACCCTCGCGGCGGTCGTCGCCCTCGTCGTCCTGGTCGCCGACCTGTTCGTGCCCGAGCACCGCAAGGCACTGCTCGGCTGGACGTCGGTGGCGGGCCTCGCCGCCGCCACGGCGCTGCTGCTGCCCCTCCTGGACGGCGCCCGCAGCACCTTCTGCCTCACCGGCGACGCCGCCGTCTGCAGCTACACCGCCGACCGCTTCACCCTGGTCATCCAGTTCCTGGTGCTCGGCGGAGCCCTCCTGTCGGCCCTCCTGTCGGTCACCGCCCTGAAGGACGCCCGCAAGGAGCTGCCCGAGGGGGAGTACTGGTTCCTGCTGCTGTCCTCCGCGGCCGGCGCGGCCCTGCTGCCCGCCTCCCGCGACCTCGCCACCCTGATCGTCGCCCTGGAGGTCGCCTCCCTGCCGGCGTTCGCGCTGGTCGGCCTGAGGTACGGCGACCGCAGGTCCTCGGAAGCGGCCCTGAAGTTCTTCCTGTCCTCGGTCACCGCGACCGCGGTCAGCCTGATGGGCGTCAGCTTCCTGTACGCCGCCACCGGCACCCTGCACCTCACCCTCATCGCGGACCGCATCCAGGGCGTCGACGGGCAGCTCCAGACGCTCACCCAGACCGGTGTCGTCCTCACCCTGATCGGCTTCGCCTTCAAGACGGCGGCCGTGCCCTTCCACTTCTGGGTGCCCGACACGTACGTGGGAGCGCCCCTGCCGATCGCCGCCTATCTGTCGGTCATCGGCAAGGCGGTCGGCTTCACCGGCCTGATCCTCGTCACGGTCGTCGCCCTCCCGTCCTACGCGGACGTCTGGGGCCCCGCCCTGGCAGCCCTGGCCGCGCTGACCATGACCGTCGGCAACGTCGGGGCCCTCAGGCAGCAGGCCACGCGCGCGTACAGCGCCGTACGCCTGCTCGCCTGGTCCTCCGTCGGCCAGGCCGGCTACCTCCTGGTGCCGATCGCGGCCGCCGCGTACTCCGGTGACGCCGAGAAGTCGATCGGCTCCACCGTCGCCTACGCCCTGATGTACGGCGCCGTGAACCTGGGCGCCTTCGCCGTGGCCGCACTCGTCGCCCGCACGAAGCCGCTCAACCGCGTCGCCGACTACCGCGGCCTGTACGCCTCCAGCCCTCTGTCCGCGCTGCTCCTGGCGTTCTTCCTGCTCTGCCTCGCCGGGCTGCCGCCGGGCATCATCGGCCTCTTCGCCAAGGTCACGGTCTTCTCGGCGGCGGTCGACGCCGGCCTCGGCTGGCTGGCCGTGGTCATGGCCGTCAACGTCGTCATCGCGCTCTTCTACTACCTCCAGTGGACGGCCCTGCTGTTCCGCGCCCCCGAGGGTGATACCGCGAAGCACCGCGTCCCCGCCCCGCTCACCGCGGCGATCGCCCTGACCGGCGTCCTGGGCATCGCCCTGTCCGGCGCGCCCCAGCTGGTCCTGCGCTTCACCGACACCGGGCTCTTCTGAGGCGGCCCGTCCCGCCCGGACTCACACCCGTGCGCCCGGACCGCCACACCCGGACCGTCGCGCGGATCTCGCTTTCACCACGCGCGCGTGGGGCACTCGGCCCCGCACGCGTGCGTGGCGCGTCCGGACGCCGTCACCCGTACGGTCCACGGCCGGCCCGGTACGCACAAGGGAACTAGTGCCTCCCGCCTGGCGTTGACCAGTACGGGAGGGTCCACTGGATGTAGGACAGCGGCACCAGTGGCACCGCAGAAACCGCAAGCAAGGGTCCCCCTGCCGCACCACTTGGAGGGCGCACCGTGCACCGCCGGCACAACGGGCTCAGGACAGCGATCCTCCTCGGGGGACTGTCCGCCATCATCATCCTCATCGGCAGCTTCTTCGGCCGCACGGGGCTCGTGATCGCCGTCCTGGTCGCGCTGGCGACCAACGCCTACGCGTACTGGAACAGCGACAAGCTGGCCCTCCGCGCGATGCGCGCCCGCCCGGTGAGCGAGTTCGAGGCCCCCCAGCTGTACCGCATGGTCCGCGAGCTCTCCACCCAGGCCCGCCAGCCCATGCCGCGCCTGTACATCTCCCCCACGGAGGCCCCCAACGCCTTCGCCACGGGCCGCAACCCGCGCAACGCCGCCGTGTGCTGCACCGAAGGCATCCTCCGCATCCTGGACGAGCGTGAGCTGCGCGGTGTCATCGGCCACGAGCTCAGCCACGTCTACAACCGCGACATCCTCATCTCGTCCGTCGCCGGCGCCCTCGCCTCCGTGATCATGTTCCTGGTCAACTTCGCCTGGCTGATCCCGATCGGACGCTCCGACGACGACGACGGCCCCGGCCTGCTCGGCATGCTGCTGATCATGATCCTGGGCCCGCTCGCCGCCGCGCTCATCCAACTGGCCGTCAGCCGCTCCCGGGAGTACCAGGCGGACGCCTCCGGCGCCCAGCTCACCGGCGACCCCCTCGCCCTGGCCAGCGCCCTGCGCAAGCTCGAACTCGGCACGAAGCAGCTCCCGCTGCCGCCGGAGCCGCGTCTCGAGACCGCCAGTCACATGATGATCGCGAACCCGTTCCGCCCCGGCCAGGGCCTATCGAAGATGTTCTCCACACACCCGCCGATGGCGGATCGCATCGCCCGGCTCGAGAAAATGGCAGGTGGGAACCAGTGAGGACCGTACTGAACGTCATATGGCTCGTCCTGAGCGGCTTCTGGCTGTTCCTCGCCTACATGGCGGCGGGTCTGCTCCTGTGCATCACCATCATCGGCATCCCGTTCGGCATCGCGGCCTTCCGCATCGGGGTCTACGCCCTGTGGCCCTTCGGATACACGACGGTCGAGCGCCGTGACGCGGGTGCGCCGTCCTGCGTCGGCAACGTGCTGTGGCTGGTGCTGGCGGGCTGGTGGCTGGCTCTCGGCCACATCGCCACCGGCCTGGCCCTGTGCATCACGATCATCGGGATCCCGCTCGGCATCGCCAACTTCAAACTCATCCCGATCTCGCTCTTCCCGCTGGGCCGCGACATCGTGCGCACCAGCGAGCCGTTCGCGGTGCGCTGAACCGCGGGGCGGGACCGTCCCGTTTTCCACAGGCCGGGGGTTGTCCACAGGCTCGCACGGCGCTCGGCGGCGGCACGCATCATGAACGCATGACCGCGAACGAGCAGATGACGCCCCGAGTACCGACCAGCCTCCACAACGACCGTCCGTCCCAGCCTCCACAACGCCCTTCACGGCCGCCGGACTTCCCACCCGTGCAGGCCGGCACGGCGTGAGCACCCTGACGGAAGTGGCCGACCGGATCCCGCCCGTCGGGCGGAGCAACCGAGGGGCCCGGCCCGGTCGGCGCACACCCACCAACGACAGCCACGCCGCGCCCTCGCCCGCCTGCCGGCCTCACACCCGTCCGCCACCGCAGCAGCCGCCTACGGCCACCGCCGCCAAGGCCGCATCCACTGACGGCCACCGCCGCCCACGGTCACATCCACTGACGGCCACCGCCGCTCACCTCCGCACCCGCTGACGGCCACCCCCGCCTACCGCCGCGCCCACCATCGCCGCACCCCGTACGCGGCCACGCCCACGACCAGCCCGCCCGCGCCCACGACCACCGACACCCCCGGCAGCGAGAACGCCAGCACGAGGCACCCGGCCAGCCCCACCACCGGCACCACGCGTGCCGTGGGCGCCGAATCCAGCGTCCAGGCCGAGGCATTGGCCACCGCGTAGTACGCCAGCACCCCGAAGGAGGAGAACCCGATCGCGCCCCGGACGTCCACCGTGGCGGCCAGGACGGCGACCACCGCACCCACGGCCAGCTCCGCCCGGTGCGGCACCTGGAACCGCGGGTGCACAGCCGCCAGCGCACCCGGCAGATGGCGGTCCCGGGCCATGGCCAGCGTCGTCCGCGAGACGCCCAGGATCAGGGCGAGCAGCGACCCCAGCGCGGCCACGGCCGCACCCACCCGCACCACCGGCACGAGCCAGGGCAACCCGGCCGCCCGTACCGCCTCGGCCAGCGGCGCGGCCGCATCGCCCAGTGCGTCCGGGCCCAGCACCGAAAGGACAGCCAGCGCCACACAGGCGTACACCACCAGCGTGATGCCCAGCGCCAGCGGGATCGCGCGCGGGATGGTGCGCGCCGGATCCCTCACCTCCTCGCCGAGCGTCGCGATCCGCGCGTACCCGGCGAACGCGAAGAACAGCAGACCGGCCGCCTGCAGCACCCCGCCCGCACCGCCCGACGCCCCGATGTCCAGCCGCCCGGCATCGGCTTCGCCCGACACGAGACAGCCGACCACCACGGAAGAGAGGACCGCCAGGACCACCGCCACGATCACCCGCGTCAGCCACGCCGACTTCTGAATCCCGCCGTAGTTCACCGCGGTCAGCGCCACCACGGCCGCGACCGCCACCGCGTGCGCCTGCTCCGGCCAGACGTACGTGCCCACGGTGAGCGCCATCGCCGCACAGGAGGCCGTCTTCCCGACCACGAACGACCAGCCCGCGAGATACCCCCAGAACTCCCCGAGCCGCTCACGCCCGTACACGTACGTGCCGCCCGAGGCGGGGTAGAGGGCGGCGAGGCGAGCCGAGGACGTGGCGTTGCAGTACGCGACCACGGCCGCGACGGCGAGCCCGAGGAGCAGACCGGACCCCGCCGCCTGCGCCGCCGGTGCGAGGGCGGCGAAGATCCCGGCTCCCACCATCGAGCCGAGTCCGATGACGACGGCGTCACCGACACCGAGGGTGCGGCGCAGTCCGGAACCGTGGGCTGTCATGCGACGCACCCTACTGATCAGCGCAACCGGTGGGTGAGGCGCGGACGTCCTCCCCGGCAAGACGGTGTGAACGCGCGCGGCGAGGACGGCGTACGCGGAAAGACACGACGCACCACCCACGGCCACGGCCGGCCGGGAGCAAGATCACAGGCCCCGGAAGAGTGCGGGCACAGCGTGGAAGGGCAGGTTCACGGCATGACCATCATCAGCTGGATCATCCTGGGGCTGTTGGCCGGGGCCATCGCGAAGTTCCTGTTGCCGGGACGCGACCCGGGCGGCCTCATCGGCACGACCCTGATCGGCGTCGCGGGGGCGTTCATCGGCGGCTGGATATCGGCCCGCTGGATGGACCATCCGATCAGCAAGGACTTCTACGACGGCGCGACCTGGGCGGCGGCGATCGGCGGCTCCCTCGTCCTCCTGATCGTCTACCGCCTGCTCTTCGGCAACTCGCGTGACTGACTGCGCCCCGCCGCTGCCGACAGGAGAGAAGGGCGGACACCCCAGCGGGTGCCCACCCTTCTCGTAGCCGCGCAGTCCATGGAGCCCGGGGGCTGAACCGGTGCTGCCGGTCCTACCGGCCCTTCCGGTCCTGCCTGTCTACCGGTAGTTCACGAACTGCATGGCGAAGTCGAAGTCCTTGCCCTTCAGCAGGGTGATGACGGCCTGCAGATCGTCACGGCTCTTGGAGCTGACCCGCAGTTCCTCGCCCTGCACCTGCGCCTTCACGCCCTTGGGGCCCTCGTCGCGGATGGTCTTCGCCACCTTCTTCGCGTTCTCCTGGGAGATGCCCTCCTTGATGGACGCGAAGATCTTGTACTCCTTGCCGGAGAGCTGGGGCTCACCGGCGTCCAGCGCCTTCAGCGAGATGCCGCGCTTGATCAGCTTGGACTGGAAGACGTCGAGGATGGCCTTCACCCGGTCCTCGGAGTTCGCCTCCATGAGGATCTTCTCGCCGGACCATGCGATCGAGGCGCCCACGCCCTTGAAGTCGTAGCGCTGCGAGATCTCCTTGGCGGCCTGGTTCAGTGCGTTGTCGACCTCCTGCCGCTCGACCTTCGAGACGATGTCGAAACTGGAGTCGGCCATGTCCTGTGGCTCCTTGTATCGGGGTGCGTATCGTGCGTACCGGCGTACGGGGCGGCCGGCGGGCCCGTTCAGGCCCCTCGTCGCATCCGGACAAGCCTAGCCACCCCCCGCCCTCGGGGCGCCGATCAATCGGGTGGCGAAGCACCCCTCCGCATCAGGTATCGTTTACGTCGTTGCCACGGAGCACCGCCGAAAAGCGGTGCGACGAGCAGCCACCCCGGCGGTGTGCCCGAGCGGCCAAAGGGAGCAGACTGTAAATCTGCCGGCTCAGCCTTCCCAGGTTCGAATCCTGGCGCCGCCACACTGGGGAAGACCCCCTTCCATCTGCCTCTGCGCAGACGGGAGGGGGTCTTTCGTTGTCCCTATCGCGCCCTCTCGCGCTCACTCCCCACCGGCGTGACGCGTCTCACCCACCACCACATGGAGCCGACGCCCCCTCGCCCCCGCTCTCGCCCTCCTCGCCCCGCCCTCGGCTCGCAGCGACGTCCACTCACGCGCTTCTCTCTGTTTCCCCCGAACGAACGGCTGAACAGAACAGCGGAAATAAAGATCGCTGCGGTGTTTCTGTCGATGCGGTGTCCCCCTTGAATTCGCGGCGCGCGAAGAAAAGCGGAGGGAAAGGTGATCGGGATGCACAGGGCCGTGCTAGCCGTGGCGGGCACTCTTCTCGCCTGGGCCGCATCGCCCGTACCGATGTCACCGATGTCGCTGTCGTACGCCCAACTGCCCTCCTGGCCCGCGCACGCACCCGCTCGAACCCATGCGTCCGTGCCCGGGGACAGCGCCACGCGCACCCACCACCGTCCGTCCCGCGAAGGCATGGCGGCAGCGGTACGAGCGGCCGGCGCGGTGCGTGCGGCGGACGCGGCGGGCGAGGTCGTCGCGGCCGTCAACCGCCATCGCGCGCGGGCCGGTTGCCGCCCCTTGCGGTTGCGGGCCTCCCTCAATCGGGCCGCCTGGGCACACAGTGCCGACATGGCCCGCAGCCGGCACCTCGGCCACACCGGGACGAACGGCAGCAGCCCCGCCTCCCGGATGCGCGCGGCCGGCTACCACCCACGCCACGTCGCCGAGAACATCGCCGCAGGTGTGCGGACACCGCAGGCCGCCGTCCGCACGTGGATGCACAGCGCCTCGCACCGGGTGCTCATCCTCACCTGCCGCTACACCCACGCGGGGGTCGGCGTCGCGAGGGGACACGGAGGCCTCTGGTGGACGCTCGACCTGGCCACCGGCCGCTGAGGTCACAGACGCAGTAATGACCGCGGAAAAGACACACACGCAGCCGGAAAAAGAAAAAGCAAGGAGACATGCGCTCCTTGCCACTCTCAACTTATAGCGCACGGGGGGCCTTGCGGCAAGCCCCCCTCAGTGCCGCAGAATCCTCGGCCTGAAGGAAAAGCGGGCGAAAAATGGGGGTTGTCTTGATCGATGTGATCATTGCCGGTGGTGGCCCGACCGGGATGATGCTGGCCGCCGAGCTCCGGTTGCGCGGGGCGCACGTGGTCGTGCTGGAGAAGCTGGCGGAGCCGACCGGGCAGTCCCGCGCGCTCGGCCTGCACGTGCGCAGCATCGAGGTGCTGGACCAGCGCGGTCTGCTCGAACGGTTCCTCCCGCTGGGGACGAAGTACGAGACCGGCGGGTTCTTCGCCGGCATCCTCAAGCCGTGGCCCGGCCGGATGGACACCGCGCACGGGTACGTCCTCGGCATTCCGCAGGCCGTCACCGAGCGGCTGCTGACCGAGCACGCCGTGGCAGCCGGCGCAGAGCTGCGGCGCGGCACCGAGCTGGTCGGACTGAGCCAGCACGAGGAGGGGGTGACCGCCGAGCTGGCCGACGGCACCCGGCTGCGTTCGCGCTACCTCGTCGGCTGCGACGGCGGCCGCAGCACCGTGCGCAAGCTGCTCGGCGTCGGCTTCCCGGGGGAGCCCAGCAGGACCGAGACGCTGCTGGGCGAGATGGAGCTGACCGCGTCGCCTGAGGAGTTGGCGGCGGTCGTGGCCGAAGTCCGCAAGACGCACTTCCGGTTCGGCACCATGCCGCTGGGGGACGGGGTGTACCGGGTCATCGTGCCCGCCGAGGGGGTGGCCGAGGACCGTACGGTCGCGCCGGCCTTCGAGGAGTTCAAGAAGCAGCTGCGGGCGTTCGCCGGCACCGACTTCGGGGTGCACTCGCCGCGCTGGCTGTCCCGTTTCGGCGACGCCACCCGGCTGGCCGAGCGCTACCGGGTCGGCCGGGTGCTCCTGGCGGGCGACGCGGCGCACATCCACCCGCCGACCGGGGGGCAAGGGCTCAACCTCGGCATCCAGGACGCCTTCAACCTCGGCTGGAAACTGGCTGCGGAACTGGGCGGTTGGGCGCCGGAAGGCCTGCTGGACACCTACCACAGCGAACGGCACCCGGTGGCCGCCGCCGTGCTGGACAACACCCGGGCGCAGATGCAGTTGCTGTCCCCCGAGCCGGGGCCGCAGTCCGTGCGCCGGCTGGTCGAGGAGCTGATGGACTTCGAGGAGGTGAACCGCTACCTCATCGAGAAGATCACCGCGATCTCCGTCCGCTACGACTGCGGCGAGGGCCACGAACTGCTCGGCCGGCGGCTGCGGGACGTACCGCTCAAGCGCGCCCGTCTCTACGAGCTGATGCGCGGCGGCCGAGGGCTGCTCCTCGACCAGACCGGGCGGCTCTCGGTGGCCGGCTGGGAGGACCGCGTCGACCACGGCGTCGACGTCAGCGAGGAACTGGACCTCCCCGCGGTGCTGTTGCGGCCGGACGGCCATGTGGTGTGGGCCGGCGAGGACCAGCAGGAACTGCTCGGCCGGCTGCCGCGGTGGTTCGGCCCGGCAGCCGGCTGAGCACCGCGCTCCGGTCGCTTATTCGCTTATTCGCCTATTCGCCTATTCGCTTGTTCGCTCAGTCGTCGGCGTGGGCGAGTTCGATGTCGTGCTCGTCCACGCCCGTGCCCGCGGCCCGACACGGTCACCGACGCCGTCCGCGGTCGGGTAGCCGGTCGCGACGACCGTGTACGCGCTGGTGTCCAGGTCGCAGAAGGCGTACGTCCCGTCGGGGCGTCCGGTTCGTGGCGAGCACGGTCCCCGCCGCGTCCACCAGCGTCACCCGCGCGTCGCTCAGCGGGGCGCCGCCGCCGAGCACCGTGCCCCGCACCTGCGCGCCGGGCCGCAGTTCCAGTTCGACCCGGGTCGTCCCGGCCGCGCCGAACAGCACAACTAGAGCGTGTCTCTTTGTCGGTTGGTCAGTTGATCGGATGTGTCTGTCCGGTTAGTGATCACTGATGCGATGTGGGACCGGATCGAGCCGCTGATGCAGGCCGATCCGGTCCGCGGCCGGCGGTGGGCCGACCACCGCCGAACCCTGGATGCCATCGCATGGAAGTACCGCACCTGCTCTCCCTGGCGCGACCCGCCCGACGAGCTCGGCTCGTTCCAGACCGCTCACAACGTTTGATCAGGTGGGCCGTGGACGGCACCTGGGAACACATACTCGCCGCAGTTCTGGCAGCGGCTGATGCTGACGCCGACATCGACTGGACCGTCTCGGTAAACTCCACCGTCTGCCGCGCCCACCAGCATGCCGCCGGAGCCAGGAAAAAGGGGCTCCAGGCCGGGACGAACCCGACGACCACGCACTCGGACGCTCCCGCGGCGGCCTGAGCACGAAAGTCCACCTCGCCAGCGACAACCGTGCACGGCCCTTGGCCCTCCGCGTCACCGCAGGCCAGGCGGGCGACGCCCCGGCCTTCGATACCGCCATGGCAGGCATCCGTGTTCCGCGAAGTGGACGCGGACGACCGAGAACCCGACCCGATGCCGTTCTGGCGAACCGCGCGTACTCATCCCGCGCAATCCGGAATCACCTGCGGCGACGCGGCATCCGCGCTGTCATCCCCCAGCCGTCCGACCAGATCGGCCACCGTTTGAGGCGAGGCCGCGCCGGCGGTCGCCCACCGGCTTTCGACGCCGAGGCTTATCGGCAACGCAACGCAGTCGAACGATGCATCAACCGGCTCAAACAGTGGCGCGGCCTAGCCATGCGAACGGACAAGCTCGCCATCGCCTACCAGGCCGCACTCCACCTCGCCGCCATCTTGATCTGGGCCCGGCGACAGACCGCTCAGCGATCGACCACCCAACGTGCGTCCTTCGGCCAGGACCCCGTCTTCACGATCTGCTTCACGAGCCTGAACGCCTCGTGGATGGGGACGGTGTCCTCATTTGAGTACTCGTCGTCCTGCCCGTTGGAGAGGACGAACCCGTCGCTCGAGCCCTGAGCTCCGGGGTCCACGGCATGCTCACCGGGATCGCCTTCCTCTTCAAGCAGCACCACCATCGCGCGCTCGGTATTCGTCACGAAGGCCAGCGATCGTCCAGACGAACTGGTCAGCCATGTCTCACGCTGCCCGCTGTCGATCCTCGACCGAAGTGCCCCCAGCACCGTCTCGGACGAGACACCCACAGGACTGTCGTCATTGATCACCCAGGACTCGATCACGAGCACGACGATCTCACGGGCAGTTCAAAGAGACAGTTTCTAAAGCGTGTTGCAGAAGGTCGTGTCCGGGCAGGTCAGGGCTGCTCTGGGAGCGGTCTGATCACGCTGCGAGTGCGAGGTTGTGCATGTGGGCTACGGCTTGCACTGCGTGGTGGAGGCCGTTGCCGCGCTGGCGGCAGTCGCGGAGGATCTTGTAGTGCTTCATGCGGGCGAAGGCGTGCTCAACGCGGGCTCGGACTGTGCGGTGCTCGGCGTTGTCCTCCTCTTCGCCGGACAGCAGGGCCCGTCCGGGGCGTTTGCGGTGCGGGACGACGAGCCCGGTGTTGATGTACGCGCCGTCGCCCAGGACGGTCACGCCTTCGCAGTGCCGGGCCAGGCCGGAGTCGCGCCAGGCCTTCGCGTCAGCGGTGTTGCCGGGCACCGGGCGGGCCGCGGCGATGACCAGCTTGGTGTCGGCATCAATGATGACCTGCACGTTCGCCGAGAACCGGTAGTTGCGCGAAGACGCCCCGGTCGTCCGGTCACGGACCGGGATGAGGGTGCCGTCCACGATCCACAGCCGGTCTGCCGCGTCTGGCGGTGCCGCTGCCGGCTCGATGGCCAGCAGCGGCCGCAGTCGCTGGATGACCCGGCACACCGTCGCAGGCGAGCATCCGAACAGCGGGGCGAGCTGGCGCATGGTGAGGTTCGTGCGGTAGTACACGGCGACCAGCAGCACGCGGTCGGCCAGCGGCAGGCACCACGGACGGCCGCCACCGGGCCCGTTCCCGCCCCGTTCACGAACCACCTTCAGCAGCCGCTCGAACTGCTTCATCCGCAGTCCCGTGAACGTCTCCACCCACAACGGCTCAGCCCTCAACACCCCACGCATACAGGGGAAATGCCCTCCCCGCCGCCTTCTGCAACACGCTTTAGACGACCTGGGCCAGCGGCCGGTGCTTTTGGGAGTTGACCGCGACGGGCACCGGCCCTGGCACCAGGACGGTGACGGTGAACTCACCCAGCGCATCGGCGCGTTCGGTGCCCGCACCTCCCCTGCCCGTGCACGTCGGTCACGATGACCACGGCCTCGGCGACCGGCCTCCCCGCCGTCCGCGGACCGCACCACACCGGCGAGGCCGCTGGTACCGCTCGGCAGCAGCACGTCGTACGCCACCGGCTCCCCCTCCACGACGACTGTCGAGGCCTGCGGCCGGCAGCCCTCCGAGGAGGCGATGAGGACGTACGAGCCCGCGCCCGGCGCGTCCACGCCGTACGACCCGTCGCTCCGCGAGACCGACCGCCCGAACTGCTTCCCGCCGAGCGGGATCAACGTCACCGCGGCCCGCGACCGCCGACCGATCGCCCGCGCGAACACGGCCCCGGCGGGAATCCCGACCCCTGCGACCGCTCGTCGGCAGCCCCCTGGACAGTCGCCCCGTCGAGAACCGGTCCGACGACAGCCACCTCAGCCCTCACCGACGACTCAGCCGCCACCGGCTCCGCCACCACCGCCCCGAGGCCGTCGGCCCTCGTCGGCGCGCTGAGCGGCAGCAGCCTCCGCCGTGAGGGAATGGGTGTGCGCGCGGCACACTGGCCCCATGTCCTCCCGCCGCAGAATCTGCCCCGAGTGCCGCCGCGAGATCGCCGTCGTCGCCGGGCGGTACGCGCGCCACGACCCGCCCGGCGCCCGCGAGCACGGAGAACTCACCTCCTGCCCTGGCTCCCGGCGCCGCGCCCACCCCGGCCCCGAGCAGCCGTCCCTGGACGGCTACACGGTTCCGGAGTTCCCGGGTCAACTCCCCTTGTTCTGAGCCCGTACCGGCGAAGGCCGAGGTCCACCGGGGCACCCGCCCGGTCCCGGGGCACCCGCCCGGTCCCGGGGTGCCCGCCCTAGTTCCCCGCCACCGACTTCACAGCGACCGACACCGGCGCCGACCCGCTGATCAGCTCCAGCGTGAGCCCGGCCGTCGCCGGGGTGTCCACCAGCTCCGCCAGCACGGCGGCCACGTCGTCACGCGGGATCGGCCCGCGGCCCGTGTGGGCCTCCAGGCGGACGAGGCCGGTGCCGGCGTCGTCGGTGAGCTGACCGGGGCGCAGAATCGTCCAGTCCAGCGCGTCCAGACCGCGCACGTACGCGTCCGCCTCGCCCTTCGCGCGCAGGTACACGTCGAAGATCCCGTCGCCCTGGTGCTGCGGGTCGGCACCCATGGACGACACGATCACGTACCGCCGTACGCCCGCCCGCACCGCCGCGTCCGCGAAGAGGATCGCCGCGGCCTTGTCCACCGTGTCCTTGCGGGCCGCCCCCGAGCCGGGTCCGGCGCCCGCCGCGAACACCGCCGCGTCGGCGCCCCGCAACCGCGCCGCGACCTCGTCCACGGACGCCGACTCCAGGTCGAGCACGATCGGTTCGGCACCGGCCTGCCGCAGATCGTCGGCCTGCTCGGCCTTGCGGATGATGCCCGCCACCTCGTCCCCGCGCGCGGCGAGCAGCCGCTCCAGCCGCAACGCGATCTGACCATGACCACCAGCGATGACAATGCGCATGCCTTCGACCGTACGCCCGCACGGCCCCGTCCGCCGCACGACTCCGGCCAAGCCCTCGGCACCCCACATGCGTGAACGCCTGAACACATGAACACCGAGGGCGTCCACCCACCCCACCCCCGACCCCACCCCACCCCCGACCCCGCCCCTACCCCCGCCCCTGCCGCGGCAGCCCCAGTTCCACCGACGCCGCCGAACTGCAGTACTCCCGCACCGCGCTGGTCCGCGCCACCACGCGCCCCCGGTGCACGACCACGCGGCTGTACGCCAGTGACAGCGCCCCCGCCAGCCGGTTCCCGCGCACCGCGAGCAGCTCGGCCGGGAAGCCCGCCTCCACCCGCACCTCGGGCAGCCCCAGCACCGCCCGCGCCGAGGAACTCACCGTGTCGTACGCCTCCTCGGGCGACATCCCGTAGCGCGAGGCCAGCAGGAAGGCCGCCTCCAGCGGGTCGCCGCGCCCCACCGGGTTGGACACGTCCCGCAGCGCCCCGCTCCCGGCGGCCACCCGGACCCCGGCCGCGCGCAGCAGCCGCACCGGAGCCGCGCCCCGCCGGTCGACGCCGCCGCAGCCGCCCTGCGGCAGGCAGACCACCGCCACCCCGGCCGCCGCGAGCTGGTCGGCGGTCCGCGAGGCCACCTCGGACGGCAGCCGCCCGAGGTCCCCGCACGGGCTGAGGGTCACCCCGGGACGCAGCCCGCCCGCCATCGCCGCCAGCCGGGCCAGCCGCGCGGGATCCCCGGCGTCGGTGTGCAGGTCGACGGGGCAGCCGTGCTCGGAGGCCACCTCCAGCACCGCCTCCACGTACCCGGCGGGATCCGGATCCAGGTCGGGCCGGCCCCCCACCACCGAGGCGCCCATCTTCACCGCGTCCCGCAGCATCGCCAGCCCGTCCGCCCCGGCCACCCCGGTCAGCACCCGGGGCATCGCCACCGTCGTCAGCTCGGCCAGTCCGCGCAGCGCCCGCCGGGCCTGCAGCACGGCAGTCAGCGCGCCCAGCCCCTGCACGTCCCCCACGCGCACGTGCGCGCGCAGTGCCGTCGCCCCGTGCCCGAGCTGGAGCAGCGCGGCCTCGGTCGCCCGGCGCTGGACGTCCTGCGGCTCGTACGAGACCGGGCCCTCCGTGTCGGCGGACAGAGCCGTGTCGGCGTGGGCGTGCGGCTCGGCCGGGGCCGGCAGGAGCAGATAGCCGGTGAGGTTCACCCGCGCCCCGCACGCGCGCGTGCCGCCCAGGCTGCCGGCCGTCCCGACCGCCTCGATGCGCCCGCCGCCCAGCCGTACGTCCACGGTCCTGCCGTCGGTGAGCCGCGCCCCGCACAACAGCAGCGAGGACGGGTCGGCCGGACCCGGCGAGGACGACGAGGAGGGTGGTGGGTGCGGCTGGCTGTCGGGCATCGCGCTCCAGGGGCTCGGGCTGCGCACGGGAGGACGCATGATCACGCAGAGTGAGACGAGCCTAGGGCGGCCGTACGCCGGTGTCGGGGAGGAGCGCAATAGTCGTACCGGTGTGGTCCAGTGCGGTCCGGTGTGGTCCCTGAGCCGTCCTCCCCGCTGGAACGCGCGGCACGGACGAGGCTCCCGGGAGGGCCGCCGGAGGGCCCGGCGCGGACGCCTCGAAACGGATTTGGGCGAACGGCGGGCGAGCGTGTAATGTCTTCATCGCTCGCCCCAATAGCTCAGTCGGCAGAGCGTCTCCATGGTAAGGAGAAGGTCAACGGTTCGATTCCGTTTTGGGGCTCTGGTGTGATCGGTTCCGTCGCGAGACGGGGCCGGGCCACATCAAAGCGGTGTAGCTCAGTCGGTAGAGCAAGCGGCTCATAATCGCTGTGTCACCGGTTCAAGTCCGGTCACCGCTACTCTCAGTAGCCGATTGCGGGGTCGGTCCTTCGATCGGCTACTCTTCTTGCGTTAAACAGTCCATCCGTTCGTCTTAGGAGCACTCACGTGGCTGCCACCGACGTCCGCCCGAAGATCACGCTGGCCTGCGTGGAGTGCAAGGAGCGGAACTACATCACCAAGAAGAACCGGCGTAACAACCCGGATCGTCTGGAGATGAAGAAGCACTGCCCGCGTTGCAACGCGCACACCGCGCACCGCGAAACGCGATAAATCAGGCTCGTACACGAGGCCGTTCCCGAGACAATCGGGGGCGGCCTCGCGTCGTTGAGTGAGCCGTACCGTTCAGTAGTGCAATCAGGAGGTGCCGGGCCATGGCGCTCGACCAGTCCTTCGTGGGGCGGACGTACCCGCCCACCGAGCCCTACGAGGTGGGCCGGGAGAAGATCCGTGAGTTCGCCGAGGCGGTCGGGGACGCCAACCCTGCGTACACGGACGCGGAGGCAGCCAAGGCGCTCGGCCACCCGGACGTGATCGCCCCGCCGACCTTCGTCTTCGCGATCACCTTCAAGGCCGCGGCGCAGGCCGTCCAGGACCCCCAGCTGGGCCTGGACTACAGCCGCGTGGTGCACGGCGACCAGAAGTTCGCCTACCGCCGCCCGGTCCGCGCCGGCGACCGGCTCTCGGTCACCTCGACGATCGAGTCGATCAAGTCCCTCGCGGGCAACGACATCCTGGACATCCGCGGCGAGGTCCACGACGAGGCCGGCGAGCACGTCGTGACCGCCTGGACCAAGCTCGTGGCCCGCGCGGCCGAGGAGGCGTGAGCGTTCCCATGACGGCGAAGATCTCCTACTCCGACGTCGAGGTCGGCACCGAACTGCCCGCGCAGACCTTCCCCGTGACCCGGGCCACCCTCGTCCAGTACGCGGGTGCCTCCGGCGACTTCAACCCGATCCACTGGAATGAGAAGTTCGCCAAGGAGGTCGGCCTGCCGGACGTCATCGCGCACGGCATGTTCACCATGGCCGAGGCGATCCGCGTGGTGACGGACTGGACCGGCGACCCGGGCGCGGTCGTCGAGTACGGCGTCCGCTTCACCAAGCCGGTCGTCGTCCCGAACGACGACCGGGGCGCCGTGATCGAGGTCGCCGGCAAGGTCGCCGCCAAGCTCGACGACAACACGGTCCGCGTGGACCTGACGGCCACCAGTGCCGGGCAGAAGGTGCTCGGCATGTCGCGTGCGGTCGTACGGCTGGCCTGAGCCGCGGACGGACCGGGTAAGGGGTGCCCTCCACTGCGGGGCGCCCCTTACGCATCGGTGGGCGGCGTATCGATGGGCCGTGTATCGATGGGCGTTCTCCCGCGCTTGACGTAGTTAGTGATTGAGTACTAACTTACGTTGCATGGTCAGGATGAGTGCGGAGGAGAGGCGCGAGAGCGTCATCCGGGCGGCGACGACCGAGTTCGCCCGCGGTGGCTACCACGGCACGTCGACCGAGGCGATCGCCCGGCGCGTCGGGGTCTCGCAGCCGTACCTCTTCCGGCTCTTCCCGGGCAAGAAGGCGATCTTCCTGGCGGCGGCCGAACGCTGTGTGGAGGACACCGTCCGCACCTTCGAGGAGGCGTCCCGGGGGCTCCACGGCGAAGAGGCCCTGCACGCCATGGGGCATGCGTACACCAAGGTCATCGAGGAGCGGCCCGAGCGGCTGCTGATGCAGATGCAGATGTACGTCGCCGTGAAGGCCGCCGAGGAAGAGGGTGACCACGAGTTCGGCGAGTCGGTGCGCAAGGGCTGGATGCGGCTGTGGGACACCGTCCACGTGCCGCTCGGCGCCGACCCGGGAGAGACGACCATGTTCATGGCGTACGGCATGCTCATCAACTGCCTGGTCGCCATGGGCTTCCCGCCCGAGCACCGCGTGTGGGAGGGGATGTACCCCTCGGTGCGTGCGCGGGGCCGGTCGCAGGACTGACAGAACGAGACACCGTGGCTGTGCCTTTCTCTGGCCGCAGAAGTTAGTAATCAATAACTAATCGATCACCGCAGAGAGCAGAGACTCGCAGACGACTCCATGGGGGAGCGATGTCACAGCAGACAGCACGACGCGGGGGAGCCGCCTGGGCCCTCGTCATCACCAGCGTCGCCGGATTCATGGCGGCCCTGGACAATCTCGTCGTCACGACCGCCCTGCCGTCCATCCGTGAGGACCTGGGCGGGGCGCTGCACGACCTGGAATGGACCGTGAGCGCCTACACGCTCACCTTCGCCGTCCTGCTGATGTTCGGCGCGGCCCTCGGCGACCGCTTCGGGCGCCGCCGGCTCTTCATCGCCGGGCTCACCGTCTTCACCGCCGCCTCCGCCGCGGCGGCCCTGGCACCCGGCATCGACTCCCTGATCGCCGCCCGTGCCGTCCAGGGCGCCGGCGCGGCGGTGATGATGCCGCTGACGCTCACGCTGCTGACCGCGGCCGTGCCCGCCGCCAAGCGCGGGATGGCGTACGGCATCTGGGGAGCCGTCAACGGGCTCGCCGTCGCCTCCGGACCGCTGGTCGGCGGGACCCTCACCGAACACATCTCCTGGCAGTGGATCTTCTGGCTGAACGTCCCGCTCGGCCTGGCCCTGCTGCCCCTGGCCCGACTGCGTCTCGCCGAGTCCCGCGGCACCGGGGCACCGCTCGACCTCCCCGGCACCCTGCTCGCCAGCGGCGGCCTCTTCGGCATCGTCTACGGCCTGGTCCGCGGTCCCGTCGACGGCTGGACCGGCACCACGGTCCTGCTGGGCCTGTTCACCGGCTCCGCGCTGCTCGTCGCCTTCGTCCTCTACAGCGCCCGGGCCAGGAACCCCATGCTCCCGATGCGGCTGTTCCGCTCCCGGGCGTTCTCCGGCATCAACGCGGCGAGCCTGCTGATGTTCCTGGGCATGTTCGGCTCGATCTTCCTGCTCAGCCAGTACATGCAGGGCGTCCTCGGCTACTCGCCCACCGAGGCGGGCCTGCGGATGCTGCCCTGGACCGGCATGCCGATGCTGGTCGCGCCGATCGCCGGCATCCTGGCCGACCGCATCGGCGGCCGCCCGGTCGTCGCCACCGGCCTGTTCCTGCAGGCCCTGGGCCTGGCCTACATGTCCGTCGTGGCCACCGCGGACGCCTCCTACGGCGCCCAGCTGCCCGCCCTGATCATCAGCGGCATCGGCATGGCCCTGTTCTTCGCCCCCGCCTCCCACCTGGTGATGTCCAGCGTCCGCACCCAGGAGCAGGGCATCGCCTCCGGCGCGAACAACGCGCTGCGCGAGGTCGGCGGAGCGCTCGGCATCGCCGTCATGGCCTCGATCTTCTCCGCCCAGGGCGGCTACGAGACCGGCCAGACCTTCGTCGACGGCATGCGGCCCGCCCTGGTCGTGGGCTCCGCGGTGGTCGCCCTGGCGGGCGTCGCGGCCCTGGCCGTCCCGTCCCGCCGCCGCACCGGGCAGCAGGCGGCACCGGCCGAACCGGCGCTCGTGCCCGAGACGGCCTCCCACTGATCCCGAAGGACCACGACGAGGAGGAGCAGCCGTGCCGACCCTTCCCTGGACCGTCCCGAACACCCCGCCCCGCGACACCGAGGTGCACGTCTTCGCCTCCCGCTTCGAGACCCGCACCCTGTGGGGAGCGCTGAAGTTCCTCGCCGGGACCCCGGCCGTCTGGCGGCAGGTGCGCCGCAGCCCCGGCGTCTACGGGGCGACCCTGAGGGCGAAGCCTCTGCGGCGGACCTTCTGGACCCTGTCGGCGTGGGAGTCGAAGGACGCGCTGCGGTCCTTCGTCCGCGCCGGCGCCCACGGGCCCGCCGCGAGCGGCCTCGCCCCGCTGATGAAGGACTCCGCCTTCACCACCTGGCAGGTGAGCAGCGAGGACCTCCCGCTGTCCTGGCCCGAGGCGCTCCGCCGCCTGCCCTGACCGCCACCACGCGCGCGTGCGGCCCGCGTCTCCTCGACGGGGGCCGCACACACGCGTGCGGAGGGCCGTCAGTACCGTCTCGTACTCTTGAGCCCGTGCAGGAACTCCACGACGCCCCCCTCGCCCCGCTGACCACGTTCCGGCTGGGCGGCCCCGCGACCCGGCTGGTCACCGCGACGACGGACGACGAGGTCATCGCCGTCGTCCGCGAAGCCGACGGGACGGGCACGCCGCTGCTGCTCATCGGCGGCGGTTCGAACCTCGTCATCGGCGACAAGGGCTTCGAGGGCACCGCCCTGGTCATCGCCACACGCGGCTTCACCCTCGACGGCACGCGGCTGGAGCTGGCCGCGGGCGAGGTCTGGACCGACGCCGTGGCCCGCACGGTCGAGGCGGGCCTGGCGGGCATCGAGTGCCTGGCCGGCATCCCCGGCTCGGCGGGCGCCACCCCCATCCAGAACGTCGGGGCGTACGGCCAGGAGGTCTCCTCGACGATCACGGAGGTCGTCGCCTACGACCGGCGGACCGGCGAGACGGTCACGCTGTCCAACGAGGACTGCGCCTTCTCCTACCGCCACAGCCGCTTCAAGTCCGACCCGGAGCGCTACGTCGTCCTGCGCGTCCGCTTCGCCCTAGAGGACGCCGACGGCCTCTCCGCGCCGCTGCGCTACGCCGAGACGGCCCGCGCCCTCGGGGTCGAGGCGGGCGACCGGGTCCCCCTCGCGCAGGCCCGCGAGACGGTGCTCAAGCTGCGCGCCGGCAAGGGCATGGTCCTGGACCCCGAGGACCACGACACCTGGTCGGCCGGCTCCTTCTTCACCAACCCGATCCTCACGGACGCGGACTTCGCGACGTTCCGCGCGCGCGTGCGGGAGCGGCTCGGCGAGGGCGTCGAGCCCCCCGCGTACCCGGCCGGCGAGGGCCGCACCAAGACCTCGGCGGCCTGGCTGATCGACAAGGCGGGCTTCACCAAGGGCTACGGCGACGGCCCCGCCCGGATCTCCACCAAGCACACCCTGGCGCTGACGAACCGCGGCAGCGCGACGACGGAGGACCTCCTCGCCCTGGCCCGCGAGGTCGTCGCCGGGGTCCACGAGGCGTTCGGCATCACGCTGGTGAACGAGCCGGTGACGGTGGGGGTCAGCCTGTAGGCGCTCGGCGTCGTCGCCACGCCAGGGCGTTGCACAACCCGGCGGAACGGGGTACCGCTGCGCCCACCCGTGCCGCCCCAGCGGCACCACTGCCCGCAGCTGGGCGGGGACCCGCACCCGCGCACGCACGGAAGGGGACGTGCCGGGGGGTGTCCGCCCGCAGCGGTCGGCGCGTCAAAGAACAGTCAGCCGGCACGCAACTCCATCGCGCCGATCCGAGGACGGACACCCCCCGGCGCGGCCCCGCCCCACCCACTGCCGGAAGGCGCAACCCGCAGGCACCCACCCCGCCCACCCCGCCACCCCTACGACCGCAACCAGTCGTCGATCCCGTCCAGCAGCTTCGCCTTCACGCCCTCCGGCGCCGCCGACCCCCGCACCGACTGCCGGGCCACCTCCGCAAGCTCCGCGTCCGTGAACGCGTGATGCTGCCGCGCGATCTCGTACTGCGCCGCCAGCCGGGACCCGAACAGCAACGGGTCGTCCGCGCCCAGCGCCAGGGGGACCCCCGCCTCGAACAGCGTCCGCAGCGGCACGTCCTCCGGCTTCTCGTACACCCCCAGCGCCACGTTCGACGCCGGGCACACCTCGCAGGTCACCTGCCGGTCGGCCAGCCGCTTCAGCAGCCGCGGGTCCTCCGCCGCGCGCACCCCGTGCCCCAGCCGGTGCGCCCCCAGGTCGTCCAGGCAGTCCCGCACCGACGCCGGCCCCGTCAGCTCACCCCCGTGCGGCGCCGACAGCAGCCCGGCCTCCCGCGCGATCGCGAACGCCCGGTCGAAGTCCCGGGCCATGCCGCGCCGCTCGTCGTTGGACAGCCCGAACCCGACCACGCCCCGGTCCGCGTACCGCACCGCCAGCCGTGCCAGCGTCCGCGCGTCCAGGGGGTGCTTCATCCGGTTCGCCGCCACCAGCACCCGCATCCCGAGCCCGGTCTCCCGCGACGTCGTCTCCACCGCGTCCAGGATGATCTCCAGCGCCGGGATCAGCCCGCCCAGCCGCGGCGCGTACGAGGTCGGGTCGACCTGGATCTCCAGCCACCCCGACCCGTCCCTCAGGTCCTCCTCCGCGGCCTCCCGCACCAGCCGCTGGATGTCCTCCGGCTCCCGCAGGCACGAGCGCGCCGCGTCGTACAGCCGCTGGAAGCGGAACCAGCCCCGCTCGTCCGTCGCCCGCAGTCTCGGCGGCTCCCCGCCGACCAGCGCCTCGGTCAGCGCGTCGGGCAGCCGTACCCCGTGCTTGTCGGCCAGTTCCAGCACGGTCGAGGGCCGCATGGACCCGGTGAAGTGCAGGTGCAGATGGGCTTTCGGCAACTCAGAGACATCACGTACACGCTCCATCCCAGGATCTTGCCGTACGCCTCAGCCACCCCGGAAGCCGTTTCCCCGAACGTGGTCTTGCTCGCACGAGCACACGACGGAAGCGGGCCGCTCCCCCAAAGGGGAACGGCCCGCCGCCACCTCACGTGAGGTGCGGGTCAGTCCCTGGCCTCCGCCAGCAGCTTCTGGATGCGGCTCACGCCCTCGACGAGATCCTCGTCACCCAGCGCGTACGACAGCCGCAGATACCCCGGCGTGCCGAACGCCTCACCGGGGACGACCGCGACCTCGGCCTCCTCCAGGATCAGCGCGGCGAGCTCCACCGTGTCCTTGGGGCGCTTGCCCCGGATCTCCTTGCCGACCAGCGCCTTCACCGACGGGTAGGCGTAGAACGCGCCCTCCGGCTCCGGGCACACCACGCCGTCGATCTCGTTGAGCATCCGCACGATCGTCTTGCGGCGCCGGTCGAACGCCTCGCGCATCGCCGCGACGGCGTCCAGGTCACCGGAGACGGCGGCCAGCGCCGCGGCCTGGGCGACGTTGGAGACGTTGGACGTGGCGTGCGACTGCAGGTTCGTCGCGGCCTTGACGACGTCCTTCGGGCCGATGATCCACCCCACGCGCCAGCCGGTCATCGCGTACGTCTTCGCGACACCGTTGACCACGACGCACTTGTCGCGCAGCTCGGGCAGCACAGCCGGCAGCGACACCGCGGAGGCGCCGCCGTAGACCAGGTGCTCGTAGATCTCGTCGGTCATCACCCACAGGCCGTGCTCCACGGCCCAGCGGCCGATGGCCTCGGTCTCCTGCTCGCTGTAGACCGCGCCGGTCGGATTGGACGGGGAGACGAACAGGACGACCTTCGTCTTCTCCGTCCGGGCCGCCTCCAGCTGCTCGACGGTCACCCGGTAGCCGGTCGTCTCGTCGGCGACGACCTCCACGGGGACACCCCCGGCGAGCCGGATCGACTCCGGGTACGTCGTCCAGTACGGCGCGGGCACGATGACCTCGTCGCCCGGGTCGAGGATCGCGGCAAACGCCTCGTAGATGGCCTGCTTTCCGCCGTTGGTGACGAGGATCTGCGACACGTCGGGCTCGTAGCCGGAGTCCCGCAGTGTCTTCGCGGCGATGGCGGCCTTCAGCTCGGGCAGGCCGCCGGCCGGCGTGTAGCGGTGGTACTTCGGGTTCTTGCAGGCCTCGATCGCGGCCTGGACGATGTAGTCCGGGGTCGGGAAGTCGGGCTCACCGGCGCCGAAGCCGATCACCGGCCGCCCGGCGGCCTTGAGGGCCTTGGCCTTGGCGTCCACGGCGAGGGTGGCGGACTCGGAGATCGCGCCGACTCGGGCGGAGACCCGGCGCTCGGTGGGAGGGGTTGCAGCGCTCATGGGCCCCATCGTTTCAGACCGGAAACCTGCGCGGCACGGGGGTTTCACAGACTGAACAACGCCGGGCAAACCCTGGAACAACAGTCCGGATCACCCCCGCGACCGGGTCGATCTTCCGCCAACGTGCCCGCCCCGCGGCCCTATCTGTTCGACGACCGGCCGCGGACCACGTACACTCACACCTCGTTGGCCTTCAACAGGCCGCGCCCGTTCGGTGCACACCAAGCATCCGGACGGATGCGGTACGTTGGGGAGCACACAAAGGGTCGTAGCTCAATTGGTAGAGCACTGGTCTCCAAAACCAGCGGTTGGGGGTTCAAGTCCCTCCGGCCCTGCTACACACACCTTCGCCAGGATGTGTGCGCATGTACGTACAGCAATGCACCGCCGTGCGGCTCAGACCGGGCGCGGCACGGCCACGACCCGGAATCAGGTGAGGACGAGTGACGGACGCCGTGGGCTCCATCGACATGCCTGATGCCCAGGACGAGGCGCCGGAGTCCAAGAAGACCCGCAAGGGCGGCAAGCGCGGCAAGAAGGGCCCGCTGAAGCGCCTTGCCCTCTTCTACCGCCAGATCGTCGCGGAGCTGCGCAAGGTCGTCTGGCCGACCCGCAACCAGCTGACGACGTACACGACCGTGGTGATCATCTTCGTCGTCATCATGATCGGCCTGGTCACCGTGATTGACTATGGGCTCAGCAACGCCGCCAAGTACGTGTTCGGCTGAGCAGCCAGCGAAGAGCGCCGAGGTACCCGGCGCTCCTTTCGCATGTTCCACCCCTATGTATCCAGGAAGAAGCAGCCACCGTGTCTGACCCGAACGTGAACGACGCCATCGAGCCGGTCGAGTCCGTCGAGGACGAGCTCGACACCGTCGAGGGCGCGGACAGCGAGGACACCGAGACCTCCGCCGAGGTCGAGGCTGCCGACGCCGTCGCGGACGACGCCGCCGAGGCGGAGACCGAGGCCGGCGAAGAGGCCGCGGACGAGTCCGAGGAAGAGCCCGAGGACGACCGCGACCCGATCGAGAAGCTCCGCGAGGAACTGCGCGTCCTGCCCGGCGAGTGGTACGTCATCCACACCTACGCCGGCTACGAGAACCGCGTGAAGACCAACCTGGAGCAGCGCGCCGTCTCGCTGAACGTCGAGGACTACATCTTCCAGGCCGAGGTGCCGCAGGAAGAGGTCGTCCAGATCAAGAACGGCGACCGCAAGACGATCAAGCAGAACAAGCTCCCGGGCTACGTCCTGGTCCGCATGGACCTGACGAACGAGTCCTGGGGTGTCGTCCGCAACACGCCCGGCGTCACCGGCTTCGTGGGCAACGCCTACGACCCGTACCCGCTGACCCTGGACGAGATCGTCAAGATGCTCGCCCCGGAGGCCGAGGAGAAGGCCGCCCGCGAGGCCGCCGAGGCCGAGGGCAAGCCGGCTCCGCAGCGCAAGGTCGAGGTCCAGGTGCTGGACTTCGAGGTGGGCGACTCGGTCACCGTCACCGACGGCCCGTTCGCCACGCTGCAGGCGACCATCAACGAGATCAACCCCGACTCGAAGAAGGTCAAGGGCCTCGTGGAGATCTTCGGCCGCGAGACGCCGGTCGAGCTCTCCTTCGACCAGATCCAGAAGAACTAGTTTCTTCCGGACCCACACTTCCGCGCAGGTCAGGCGAACGCTCCGGCGCTTGCCTGACCTGCGCGGTTTTTGGCCGCACATCCATACCCGTTATCGTTGTGCGGTATGCCTGCATCCGGGTGGTCCCCGGGCGCGGGCAGGACCCGAACCGAAAGGACCCGGAGAGCTATGCCTCCCAAGAAGAAGAAGGTCACGGGGCTCATCAAGCTCCAGATCCAGGCCGGTGCCGCCAACCCGGCCCCGCCGGTCGGCCCCGCGCTGGGTCAGCACGGCGTCAACATCATGGAGTTCTGCAAGGCCTACAACGCCGCGACCGAGTCGCAGCGTGGCTGGGTCATCCCGGTGGAGATCACGGTCTACGAGGACCGCTCCTTCACCTTCATCACCAAGACCCCGCCGGCCGCCAAGATGATCCTGAAGGCCGCGGGCATCGAGAAGGGCTCCGGCGAGCCGCACAAGACCAAGGTCGCGAAGATCACGCGTGACCAGGTCCGCGAGATCGCCACCACGAAGATGCCCGACCTCAACGCCAACGACCTGGACGCCGCCGAGAAGATCATCGCCGGCACCGCCCGTTCCATGGGCGTCACGGTCGAGGGCTGAGCCCCAACCTCCATCAGCAGAAGTGGCAGGGCCTGCTCGGCCCGGACCACGACTCCTCAGCATCCACAGGAGCAGTAGTGAGCAAGCGCAGCAAGTCCCTTCGCGCTGCGGACGCCAAGATCGACCGGGAGAAGCTCTACGCCCCGCTCGAGGCCGTCCGTCTCGCCAAGGAGACCTCCACGACCAAGTTCGACGGCACCGTCGAGGTCGCCTTCCGCCTGGGTGTCGACCCGCGCAAGGCCGACCAGATGGTCCGTGGCACCGTGAACCTCCCGCACGGCACCGGCAAGACCGCCCGGGTCCTGGTCTTCGCGACCGGTGACCGTGCCGAGGCCGCGCGTGCCGCGGGCGCCGACATCGTCGGCGCCGACGAGCTGATCGACGAGGTGTCGAAGGGCCGTCTGGACTTCGACGCCGTCGTCGCCACCCCGGACCTCATGGGCAAGGTCGGCCGCCTCGGCCGCGTGCTCGGTCCGCGTGGTCTGATGCCGAACCCGAAGACCGGCACCGTCACCCCCGACGTCGCCAAGGCCGTCACCGAGATCAAGGGCGGCAAGATCGAGTTCCGTGTCGACAAGCACGCGAACCTGCACTTCATCATCGGCAAGTCGTCCTTCGACGACACCAAGCTGGTGGAGAACTACGGCGCGGCGCTGGAGGAGATCCTCCGTCTGAAGCCGTCCGCCGCCAAGGGCCGGTACATCAAGAAGGCCGCCATCACCACCACGATGGGCCCCGGCATTCCGGTCGACCCGAACCGCACCCGCAACCTCCTCGTCGAGGAGGACCCGGCCGCGGTCTGAGCCTGACGGCTCACCCAACCGGTCACGGGCCCCGCACCTCTTACAGGTGCGGGGCCCGTTCCCTTTTCCGGTACGGACCCGCGCGACCTGGGTTAACGTGCGGGAAGACGAAGGGAACGGGGGACGTATGCAGGGCACGACGGTGCGCCGCCGGGCGCTGCTGGCGCTCGCGGTGGCGACCGCGGTGACGGGGGTGGCCGCCTGCACCGCCCCGGACCGCTCCGAGCGGCCCGGCCCCGACGGCCGCGGCGTCCGCGGCAGCTCCCTGGCGGCCCTGCGCTCCGCCGAACGCGCCACGGAGCGGGCCGGGTCCGCCCGCGTCGCGTCCACGACCACCATGGGCTCGCTGATGTCGATGACCGCCCGCGGTGCCCTCGGCTGGGACGGCGGGATCACCGGCACCCTCACCCTCACCTACACCGGCGGCACGATCGCCGACACCATGCGCCGGCTCGGCACCACCTCCATGGAGGCCCGCTACCTGCCCGACGCCTACTACGCGCGCATGGGCGAGAAGTTCGCCGACAAGGCCGGCGGCAAGCGGTGGATCCGGTACGACTACGACGACCTCGAAGCCCTCGCGGGCGGCTCCGGGGCCCACCTGGGCGACCAGATGCGCTCCACCACGCCGAACCAGTCCGTCAAGCTCCTGCTGTCCTCCGGGGACGTCCGCGAGGTCGGACGCGAGACCGTGCGCGGACGGCGGGTCACGCACTGGTCCGGCACCGTGGCCACGGCGGACGTCACCGACGCCGCCCTGAGGAAGCGGCTCACCGAGGCCGGAGTCACCAGCGAGACCGTGGACATCTGGCTGGACGAGCGGAACCTCCTGGTCAAGAAGGTGGAGAAGGCACGCATGGCCGGCGGCCCGATGACCCAGATCGCGCACTACGCGGACTACGGCGTACGGGTACGCGCCGAGCGGCCCCCCGAGGCCGACACCGGGGACTTCGAGGACCTCGTGCGGCAGGGGTCCGGCACGCCCTGAGGCCCCCGGAATCCCGATAGATCACTTCTCCCCGCCTGGGATAGGCTCGCGGCCTTGCTGTGCAGCAAGCATGCATTCCTTGGGGGGAATCAATGAACAAGTCCATACCTGCCGCCGGTCTCGGTGCCCTGCTGCTCGCCGCCGGCGCGGTCGGCTGCGGAACCGAGCAGTCGCCGGAGATGACGCCGGCGGCCGCGGTCGCCAAGGCCGCGAAGAACACCGAGGACATCACGTCGCTCAGCTACCGCATGAGCGGTACGGCGCCGGAGTCCGGCAAGGTCGAGGGCGAGGCGTCCATGCGCCTGAAGCCCACGATCGCCATGAGCATGAAAATCTCGGCGGCCGGCCAGGCGGCCACCGCCGGCGAAACCGAGATCCGTCTCGTCGACAAGGCCATGTACATCGGTGGGGGAGCCGAGATGGCCAAGGAGATGGACGGCAAGACCTGGATGAAGTTCGACCTGTCCGGTTCCGACGCCGGCAAGGAACTGGACCAGATGGGGTCCACGAGCCAGGCCGAGCAGAACCCGGCCGCGGAGTCCACCTTCCTCACCGGCGCCAAGGACGTGAAAAAGGTCGGCACCGAGGAGGTCGACGGCGTCGAGACCACCCACTACTCGGGCACGGTCACCCTCGCCGACCTGCGCGCCCTCCTCAAGAAGGAGGACGCGGAGACCCGCGAGCGGCGCGAGAAGAGCATCCAGCAGTACGAGAAGATGGGCATCGAGAAGCTCTCGATGGACACCTGGATCGACGGCGACGACCGCACCAAGCAGTTCCGCATGAAGGGCGCCAGCGACAAGGGTCCGCTCGACATGACGATCACCTTCGTCGACTACAACAAGCCGGTGGAGATCAAGGCCCCGCCCGCCGAGGACGTCGCCGATCTCGCCGACCTGTTCAAGGACCTCGACGCGAGCTGATCCGTCGTTCGGGCGGATTTGCCTGACGGCGATTCGTTCCCGTACTCTCCTACAGAAGCCAAAGACCGCTGGTCGTTACCGCGTGCTCGGGAAGAGGGCGCGGTGGCCGAAGGATCCGCTGAACGACGGACGGCCCGCGCAGGTGACATTGGATGAGTTCCCGGAGCAGTTCGCCGCCGTGTGCGTGCGGACCGACCGGTCGAGCTACGCCCCGTGCGCCTGCGCCGGGGCGTTTCGTTTTCCCCAGTCCTCCTTCGGGTCCGCGCGGTCCGAATCACCCGGAAGGAGGCCGAGGCTCATGGCGAGGCCTGACAAGGTCGATGCCGTCGAGGAGATGCGGGACAAGTTCCGCGACTCCAACGGCGCCGTCGTCACCGCGTACACCGGTCTCACCGTGGCTCAGCTCCAGCAGCTGCGCCGTTCACTCGGTGAGAACGCTCATTACCGTGTGGCGAAGAACACGCTGACCAAGATTGCGGCCAACGAGGCCGGGATCACCACGATCGACGACCTCTTCACGGGTTCGTCGGCCGTCGCCTTCGTGACCGGTGACCCGGTCGAGGCGGCGAAGGGTCTCCGTGACTTCGCCAAGGACAACCCCAACCTGGTCATCAAGGGCGGCGTCCTTGACGGCAAGGCGTTGTCCGCAGACGAGATCAAGAAGCTTGCGGACCTCGAGTCCCGCGAGGTTCTGCTCTCCAAGCTGGCCGGTGCCATGAAGGGCAAGCAGTCGCAGGCTGCCTCTGTCTTCCAGGCGCTGCCGTCGAAGCTCGTCCGCACCGTGGACGCGCTCCGTGCCAAGCAGGACGAGCAGGGCGGTGCCGAGTAACTCGGCTCGCATCCCGGCCGCCGCTGCCTGAACGCGGCGACCGTAGCGGGCCAGTAGTACGCCCGCCTCACATGTACATCCGGCACCTGCCGATTTAGTGGAAGGACCGCCAATCATGGCGAAGCTCAGCCAGGAAGACCTGCTCGCGCAGTTCGAGGAGATGACCCTCATCGAGCTCTCCGAGTTCGTGAAGGCGTTCGAGGAGAAGTTCGACGTCACCGCCGCCGCCGCCGCGGTCGCCGTCGCGGGCCCGGCCCAGGGTGGCCCGGCTGCCCCGGCCGAGGAGGAGAAGGACGAGTTCGACGTCATCCTCACCGGTGCCGGCGACAAGAAGATCCAGGTCATCAAGGTCGTGCGTGAGCTGACCTCCCTGGGCCTGAAGGAGGCCAAGGACCTCGTGGACGGCGCCCCGAAGCCCGTTCTCGAGAAGGTCGCCAAGGACGCCGCCGAGAAGGCCGCCGAGTCCCTCAAGGGCGCCGGCGCCTCCGTCGAGGTCAAGTAAGACCTTCCGGATCCGCCAGGATCCCCGACACGTCCCCCTGGACGTGTAACGCGTAAGCGCGGAAGAGCGATCATCCATCCGGGTGGTCGCTCTTCGGCGTTCCGGGGGTCCGGCCACGGTTGCCTTGAACCCTCTGTGGCGGGGGGTATGGTGATCTTCGTCGTGTCTCCGGGGCGGCCCCGGATCGGGCAGGGGGGCCTTGACGAACCGCACGCAGCGCGCAATTCTCAGGACGCGTCGTCACAAGGATCCAATCCGAGGCATGGATCGGCGACGAAGAGGGCAGTATCAACGTGCGTTGAGGGCAGCGCCTTGTCGCAGGAGTGGAACAACGAGGGTGAACACGGGTTTGACAACCCGCACTGGACATCAGTGGGCCAAGTGGCTACACTGACCCTTTGCGCTGCCTGTTAGCTGTCCCCTGCCCGTCACCAGGGGTCTGCCCTCGCCCGAGCATCGACGACAAGACATGGTTGACCTGGCCTTTCGGCTCTGTCGGCTCAGCTTGTCTCCGTGTACGGGAGAGGGGCCGGTACGCGCGTAGTGAGTCCGAGCCCTCGGAAGGACCCCCTCTTGGCCGCCTCGCGCAACGCCTCGACCGCGAATACGAACAACGCCGCCAGCACTGCCCCGCTGCGCATCTCTTTTGCAAAGATCAAGGAGCCTCTTGAGGTTCCGAACCTGCTCGCGCTGCAGACCGAGAGCTTCGACTGGCTGCTCGGCAACACCGCCTGGCAGAGTCGGGTCGAGGAGGCTCTCGAGAACGGTCAGGACGTCCCCACCAAGTCCGGGCTCGAGGAGATCTTCGAGGAGATCTCCCCGATCGAGGACTTCAGCGGGTCGATGTCGCTGACCTTCCGCGACCACCGCTTCGAGCCGCCGAAGAACTCGATCGACGAGTGCAAGGAGCGCGACTTCACGTACGCGGCCCCGCTCTTCGTCACCGCCGAGTTCACCAACAACGAGACCGGCGAGATCAAGTCCCAGACGGTCTTCATGGGCGACTTCCCGCTCATGACGAACAAGGGCACCTTCGTCATCAACGGCACCGAGCGTGTCGTGGTGTCGCAGCTCGTCCGTTCGCCCGGTGTCTACTTCGACTCCTCCATCGACAAGACGTCCGACAAGGACATCTTCTCCGCCAAGATCATCCCGTCCCGGGGTGCCTGGCTGGAGATGGAGATCGACAAGCGCGACATGGTCGGTGTGCGCATCGACCGCAAGCGCAAGCAGTCCGTCACCGTCCTGCTCAAGGCGCTCGGCTGGACCACCGAGCAGATCCTGGAGGAGTTCGGCGAGTACGAGTCCATGCGCGCCACCCTGGAGAAGGACCACACCCAGGGCCAGGACGACGCGCTGCTCGACATCTACCGCAAGCTGCGTCCGGGCGAGCCCCCCACGCGTGAGGCCGCGCAGACGCTGCTGGAGAACCTCTACTTCAACCCCAAGCGCTACGACCTGGCCAAGGTCGGCCGTTACAAGGTCAACAAGAAGCTGGGCACGGACACCCCGCTGGACGCCGGGATCCTGACCGTCGAGGACATCATCGCGACGATCAAGTACCTGGTGAAGCTGCACGCCGGCGAGACCGAGACGGTCGGTGACAACGGCACCTCCGTGGTCGTCGAGACCGACGACATCGACCACTTCGGCAACCGCCGCCTGCGCAGCGTCGGCGAGCTCATCCAGAACCAGGTCCGCACGGGTCTGGCGCGTATGGAGCGTGTGGTCCGGGAGCGGATGACGACCCAGGACGTCGAGGCGATCACGCCGCAGACCCTGATCAACATCCGGCCGGTCGTCGCCTCCATCAAGGAGTTCTTCGGCACCAGCCAGCTGTCCCAGTTCATGGACCAGAACAACCCGCTGTCGGGTCTGACGCACAAGCGGCGTCTCTCCGCGCTCGGCCCGGGTGGTCTGTCCCGTGAGCGGGCCGGCTTCGAGGTCCGTGACGTGCACCCCTCGCACTACGGCCGCATGTGCCCGATCGAGACGCCCGAAGGCCCGAACATCGGTCTGATCGGCTCGCTCGCCTCCTACGGCCGGGTCAACGCGTTCGGTTTCGTCGAGACCCCCTACCGCAAGGTGTTCGAGGGCCAGGTCACCGACGAGGTCGACTACCTGACCGCCGACGAGGAGGACCGCTTCGTCATCGCGCAGGCCAACGCGCAGCTGACGGACGACCTCCGCTTCGCCGAGGCCCGGGTGCTCGTCCGCCGTAAGGGCGGCGAGGTCGACTACGTCACCGGCGAGGACGTCGACTACATGGACGTCTCGCCGCGCCAGATGGTGTCGGTCGCGACCGCCATGATCCCCTTCCTCGAGCACGACGACGCCAACCGTGCCCTCATGGGCGCGAACATGATGCGTCAGGCCGTGCCGCTGATTAAGTCCGAGGCACCGCTCGTCGGCACCGGCATGGAGTACCGCTCCGCGGTCGACGCCGGCGACGTGGTCAAGGCCGAGAAGCCCGGTGTGGTCCAGGAGGTCTCCGCGGACTACATCACCACGGCCAACGACGACGGCACGTACATCACGTACCGCCTGGCCAAGTTCGCCCGCTCCAACCAGGGCACCTCGGTCAACCAGAAGGTCATCGTCAACGAGGGCGACCGGATCATCGAGGGCCAGGTCCTGGCCGACGGTCCGGCCACCCAGAACGGCGAGATGGCGCTGGGCAAGAACCTGCTCGTGGCGTTCATGCCGTGGGAGGGTCACAACTACGAGGACGCGATCATCCTGTCGCAGCGCCTCGTGCAGGACGACGTCCTCTCCTCGATCCACATCGAGGAGCACGAGGTCGACGCCCGTGACACCAAGCTCGGCCCCGAGGAGATCACCCGGGACATCCCGAACGTCTCCGAGGAGGTCCTCGCCGACCTCGACGAGCGCGGCATCATCCGCATCGGCGCCGAGGTCATCGCCGGCGACATCCTCGTCGGCAAGGTCACGCCCAAGGGCGAGACCGAGCTGACGCCCGAGGAGCGCCTGCTGCGCGCGATCTTCGGCGAGAAGGCCCGTGAGGTCCGTGACACCTCGCTGAAGGTGCCGCACGGCGAGACCGGCAAGGTCATCGGCGTCCGCGTCTTCGACCGCGAGGAGGGCGACGAGCTTCCCCCCGGTGTGAACCAGCTGGTGCGCGTCTACGTCGCGCAGAAGCGCAAGATCACCGACGGTGACAAGCTCGCCGGCCGTCACGGCAACAAGGGCGTCATCTCCAAGATCCTGCCGATCGAGGACATGCCGTTCCTCGAGGACGGCACGCCGGTCGACATCATCCTCAACCCGCTCGGTGTCCCGTCCCGAATGAACCCGGGACAGGTGCTGGAGATCCACCTCGGCTGGCTCGCCAGCCAGGGCTGGGACGTCTCCGGTCTCGCCGACGAGTGGGCGCAGCGCCTGCAGGCCATCGACGCCGACCAGGTCCCGCCGCGGACCAACGTCGCGACGCCGGTCTTCGACGGTGCCCGCGAGGACGAGCTGGCCGGTCTGCTGAACCACACCATCCCGAACCGCGACGGCGAGCGCATGGTGCTCCCGTCCGGCAAGGCCCGGCTGTTCGACGGCCGCTCCGGTGAGCCGTTCCCGGACCCGATCTCCGTCGGGTACATGTACATCCTCAAGCTGCACCACCTGGTCGACGACAAGCTGCACGCCCGCTCGACCGGTCCGTACTCCATGATCACCCAGCAGCCGCTGGGTGGTAAGGCCCAGTTCGGTGGCCAGCGCTTCGGCGAGATGGAGGTGTGGGCGCTCGAGGCGTACGGCGCCGCCTACGCGCTCCAGGAGCTGCTGACCATCAAGTCCGACGACGTCACCGGCCGCGTGAAGGTCTACGAGGCCATCGTCAAGGGCGAGAACATCCCCGAGCCCGGCATCCCCGAGTCCTTCAAGGTGCTCATCAAGGAGATGCAGTCCCTGTGCCTCAACGTGGAGGTGCTGTCCTCGGACGGCATGTCCATCGAGATGCGCGACACCGACGAGGACGTCTTCCGCGCTGCGGAGGAGCTTGGCATCGACCTGTCCCGGCGCGAGCCGAGCAGCGTCGAAGAGGTCTGACGGGAGTCCGGAGGCCTTCGCGATGAAGGCCTCCGGCCCCAGGACCCCCGTATCAGACCCCATGACTTACAACCCTGAGAGGGATTGACGCATAGTGCTCGACGTCAACTTCTTCGACGAGCTCCGGATCGGTCTGGCCACCGCTGACGACATCCGTCAGTGGAGCCACGGCGAGGTCAAGAAGCCCGAGACCATCAACTACCGCACCCTCAAGCCCGAAAAGGACGGACTCTTCTGCGAGAAGATCTTCGGTCCGACCCGGGACTGGGAGTGCTACTGCGGCAAGTACAAGCGCGTCCGTTTCAAGGGCATCATCTGTGAGCGCTGTGGCGTCGAGGTCACGCGCGCCAAGGTGCGCCGTGAGCGGATGGGCCACATCGAGCTCGCCGCGCCCGTCACGCACATCTGGTACTTCAAGGGTGTCCCGAGCCGGCTGGGCTACCTGCTCGACCTGGCTCCCAAGGACCTCGAGAAGGTCATCTACTTCGCGGCGTACATGATCACGTACGTCGACGAGGAGCGCCGTACGCGCGACCTGCCCTCGCTGGAGGCCCACGTCTCCGTCGAGCGCCAGCAGATCGAGCAGCGCCGCGACGCCGACCTGGAGGCCCGCGCCAAGAAGCTCGAGACCGACCTGGCCGAGCTGGAGGCCGAGGGCGCCAAGGCGGACGTGCGCCGCAAGGTGCGCGAGGGTGCCGAGCGTGAGATGAAGCAGCTGCGCGACCGTGCGCAGCGCGAGATCGACCGCCTCGACGAGGTGTGGAACCGGTTCAAGAACCTCAAGGTCCAGGACCTCGAGGGCGACGAGCTGCTCTACCGAGAGCTGCGCGACCGCTTCGGCACCTACTTCGACGGCTCGATGGGTGCCGCGGCGCTGCAGAAGCGCCTGGAGTCCTTCGACCTCGACGAGGAGGCCGAGCGCCTCCGCGAGATCATCCGTACCGGCAAGGGCCAGAAGAAGACCCGTGCGCTCAAGCGCCTGAAGGTCGTCTCCGCGTTCCTGCAGACCAGCAACAGCCCCAAGGGCATGGTGCTCGACTGCGTGCCGGTCATCCCGCCGGACCTCCGCCCGATGGTGCAGCTGGACGGTGGCCGCTTCGCGACCTCCGACCTGAACGACCTGTACCGCCGTGTGATCAACCGGAACAACCGCCTGAAGCGCCTTCTCGACCTCGGTGCGCCCGAGATCATCGTGAACAACGAGAAGCGCATGCTCCAGGAGGCCGTGGACGCGCTGTTCGACAACGGCCGTCGTGGCCGCCCGGTCACCGGTCCCGGCAACCGCCCGCTGAAGTCCCTCAGCGACATGCTGAAGGGCAAGCAGGGCCGCTTCCGTCAGAACCTGCTCGGCAAGCGCGTGGACTACTCCGCGCGTTCCGTGATCGTCGTCGGTCCGCAGCTGAAGCTGCACCAGTGCGGTCTGCCGAAGGCGATGGCGCTGGAGCTGTTCAAGCCGTTCGTGATGAAGCGCCTGGTCGACCTGAACCACGCGCAGAACATCAAGTCGGCCAAGCGCATGGTCGAGCGCGGCCGCACGGTCGTGTACGACGTGCTGGAAGAGGTCATCGCGGAGCACCCGGTTCTGCTGAACCGTGCGCCCACGCTGCACCGCCTCGGCATCCAGGCCTTCGAGCCGCAGCTGGTCGAGGGCAAGGCCATCCAGATCCACCCGCTCGTCTGCACCGCGTTCAACGCGGACTTCGACGGTGACCAGATGGCCGTGCACCTGCCGCTGTCCGCGGAGGCGCAGGCCGAGGCCCGCATCCTGATGCTGTCCTCGAACAACATCCTCAAGCCGGCCGACGGCCGCCCGGTGACGATGCCGACCCAGGACATGGTCCTCGGTCTGTTCTTCCTCACCACCGACGGCGAGATGCGCGACCTCAAGGGCGAGGGCCGTTCCTTCGCCTCGGTCGCCGAGGCGATCATGGCCTTCGACGCGGGCGAGCTGTCGCTCCAGTCGAGGATCGACGTCCGCTTCCCGGTCGGCACCATCCCGCCGCGCGGCTGGACCCCGCCGGCGCGCGAGGAGGGTGAGCCCGAGTGGCAGCAGGGTGACAGCTTCCGGCTGAACACCACGCTGGGCCGCGCGCTCTTCAACGAGCTGCTGCCCGAGGACTACCCGTTCGTCGACTACGAGGTCGGCAAGAAGCAGCTCTCCGAGATCGTCAACGACCTCGCCGAGCGCTACCCGAAGGTCATCGTGGCGGCGACGCTCGACAACCTGAAGGCGGCCGGCTTCTACTGGGCCACCCGCTCCGGCGTCACCGTCGCGATCTCCGACGTCGTCGTCCCCGAGGCGAAGAAGGAGATCGTCCGCGGCTACGAGGCGCAGGACGAGAAGGTCCAGAAGCAGTACGAGCGCGGTCTGATCACCAAGGACGAGCGCACGCAGGAGCTCATCGCGATCTGGACCAAGGCGACCAACGAGGTCGCCGAGGCGATGAACGACAACTTCCCGAAGACCAACCCGATCTTCATGATGGTGAACTCGGGTGCACGAGGCAACATGATGCAGATGCGTCAGATCGCCGGTATGCGTGGTCTGGTGTCGAACGCGAAGAACGAGACGATCCCGCGTCCGATCAAGGCGTCGTTCCGTGAGGGCCTGTCCGTGCTGGAGTACTTCATCTCCACGCACGGTGCCCGTAAGGGTCTGGCGGACACCGCTCTGCGTACCGCCGACTCGGGTTACCTCACGCGTCGTCTGGTCGACGTCTCCCAGGACGTCATCATCCGCGAGGAGGACTGCGGCACCGAGCGCGGTCTGCGTCTGAAGATCGCCGACCGGAACGCCGAGGGCACGCTGCTCAAGGCGGAGGACGTCGAGACGTCCGTGTACGCGCGCTGCCTCGCCGAGGACATCGTGGTCGACGGTCAGGTGCTGGCCCCGGCCGGTACCGACCTGGGCGACGTCCTCATCGAGGAGCTCGTCTCCCGCGGCGTCGAGGAGGTCAAGACCCGCTCGGTCCTGACCTGCGAGTCCGCCGTCGGCACCTGCGCGATGTGCTACGGCCGTTCGCTCGCCACCGGCAAGCTGGTCGACATCGGTGAGGCGGTCGGCATCATCGCCGCCCAGTCCATCGGTGAGCCCGGCACCCAGCTGACGATGCGTACCTTCCACACCGGTGGTGTGGCCGGTGACGACATCACCCAGGGTCTGCCGCGTGTCGTCGAGCTCTTCGAGGCCCGTACCCCGAAGGGTGTCGCCCCGATCTCCGAGGCCTCCGGCCGCGTCCGGATCGAGGAGACCGAGAAGACCAAGAAGATCGTCGTCACCCCGGACGACGGCAGCGACGAGACGGCGTACCCGATCTCGAAGCGCGCCCGTCTCCTGGTCAGCGAGGGCGAGCACGTCGAGGTGGGCCAGAAGCTCACCGTGGGTGCCACCAACCCGCACGACGTGCTGCGCATCCTGGGCCAGCGCGCCGTCCAGGTCCACCTGGTCGGCGAGGTCCAGAAGGTCTACAACTCGCAGGGTGTGTCGATCCACGACAAGCACATCGAGATCATCATCCGGCAGATGCTGCGCCGCGTGACGATCATCGAGTCCGGCGACGCCGAGCTGCTGCCCGGCGAGCTGGTCGAGCGCTCGAAGTTCGAGCACGAGAACCGTCGTGTGGTCCAGGAGGGCGGTCACCCGGCCTCCGGTCGTCCGCAGCTCATGGGTATCACCAAGGCCTCGCTGGCCACGGAGTCCTGGCTGTCGGCGGCGTCCTTCCAGGAGACGACCAGGGTCCTCACGGACGCGGCGATCAACGCCAAGTCCGACTCCCTGATCGGCCTCAAGGAGAACGTCATCATCGGTAAGCTCATCCCGGCCGGTACGGGTCTGTCCCGCTACCGCAACATCCGGGTCGAGCCGACCGAGGAGGCCAAGGCCGCGATGTACTCGGCCGTCGGCTACGACGACATCGACTACTCGCCGTTCGGCACGGGCTCCGGCCAGGCCGTTCCGCTGGAGGACTACGACTACGGTCCGTACAACCAGTAAGCGGGTCGCTTGACGAAGGGCGGTCACCCTGCGGGGTGGCCGCCCTTCGGCGTGCGCGCCCCGATCCTGCGTACGCCCCCGGGTGCGCCCCTGTGCCTCCTCGCGCCGCCTGCCGGTCTCCCGGGACCGCGCAGGCCCCTGGCGGCCCTGTCAGAGGGCCGTGAGCGGTATCACCGGCCCCGCGCCCGGCCGGCACGCGCCGCCCGTGGGCGAACGCACCGATGCCGGAACCGTCACTTCGGCGCATCATGGAAGGACTCCGGTCAACGGGGAGGTGCTCCGTGTCGCAGCCGCCCTATCCGTCCTGGCAGCCGTGGCAGGGCTACAACGGCCCGTCGATGCTGGCGTCGCACGCCGACCGGGAGCGGGCCGTGGACGTGCTCAGAGCGGGGTACGGCGAGGGGCGCATGGAGCGGGAGGAGTTCGAGAAGCGGGTGGCGCGGGCGTACGCGGCGCGGACCGTGGGGGAGCTGGCGCTGCTCGTCGCGGACCTGCCGCAGGGGCCGCTGCCGCAGGCCCTGCCGGTCGCGCACGTGCCGCCGGCGTTCCTGCCGGTGCCCCGGCCCCGGACGAACGCGAAGGCCGTCGCCGCCGGGGTGTGCGGGCTGCTGTGTGTGCCGACGATGGGGCTGACCGGGATCCCGGCCGTGGTGCTGGGGCACGTGGCCCGGGCCGAGATCCGCAGCCGCGGGGAGCTGGGGGAGGGGCTCGCGCTGACCGGGCTCGTGCTCGGGTGGCTGTCCACGGCAGGGTGGGCACTCGTCGTGGTGCTGCTGACCCTGGTGTCCCTCGCGGCCGGCTGACATCGGGCCGGCGGTGCACGTAAGGTAGGCAAATCGGACAGCTGCCGCTGAATTGAAGATCGAGAACGGCCGAGGGTCTTGACATGTCCCGCATGGCGATGCGGGCGGCGCCCATTTGTTTTGACCGCAGCGAATGCGATAGGTACGCTCAGACCTTGTGCCTGGGGTGTGCCCTGGCTCTCGTGCGTGCCATCAACCGCACAGCGAGCTGACACCGGCCACCGTAATCCGCGCTTAATTCTGCCTCGCGGCGGGAGTCCGCGGGATTCGACACACCCGACCGCGTGGGTCGGCGACGTTCCAGGTTAGCTTCACCAATCGGCACACAGAAACCGGAGAAGTAGTGCCTACGATCCAGCAGCTGGTCCGCAAGGGCCGGCAGGACAAGGTCGAGAAGAACAAGACGCCCGCACTCGAGGGTTCCCCTCAGCGCCGTGGCGTCTGCACGCGTGTGTTCACGACCACTCCGAAGAAGCCGAACTCGGCCCTCCGTAAGGTCGCGCGTGTGCGTCTGACCAGCGGCATCGAGGTCACGGCTTACATTCCGGGTGAGGGACACAACCTGCAGGAGCACTCCATCGTGCTCGTGCGCGGCGGCCGTGTGAAGGACCTGCCGGGTGTTCGTTACAAGATCATCCGCGGCTCGCTCGACACCCAGGGTGTCAAGAACCGCAAGCAGGCCCGCAGCCGCTACGGCGCCAAGAAGGAGAAGTAAGAATGCCTCGTAAGGGCCCCGCCCCGAAGCGCCCGGTCATCATCGACCCGGTCTACGGCTCTCCTCTGGTGACCTCCCTGATCAACAAGGTGCTGCTGAACGGCAAGCGCTCCACCGCCGAGCGCATCGTCTACGGCGCCATGGAGGGCCTGCGCGAGAAGACCGGCAACGACCCGGTCATCACGCTGAAGCGCGCTCTCGAGAACATCAAGCCGACCCTCGAGGTCAAGTCCCGCCGTGTCGGTGGTGCCACCTACCAGGTCCCGGTCGAGGTCAAGCCCGGCCGTGCCAACACCCTGGCGCTGCGCTGGCTCGTCGGTTACTCCCGCGCCCGTCGCGAGAAGACCATGACCGAGCGTCTGCTCAACGAGCTCCTCGACGCCAGCAACGGCCTGGGTGCCGCTGTGAAGAAGCGCGAGGACACGCACAAGATGGCCGAGTCCAACAAGGCCTTCGCGCACTACCGCTGGTAGTCGCTACCCACATCGAGACCGAGAGAAGACTGAAGCCTTATGGCTACCACTTCACTTGACCTGGCCAAGGTCCGCAACATCGGGATCATGGCCCACATCGACGCGGGCAAGACGACCACCACCGAGCGGATCCTGTTCTACACCGGTGTGTCGTACAAGATCGGTGAGGTCCACGACGGCGCCGCCACCATGGACTGGATGGAGCAGGAGCAGGAGCGTGGCATCACGATCACGTCTGCTGCGACCACCTGTCACTGGCCGCTCGAGGACAACGACTACACCATCAACATCATCGACACCCCGGGGCACGTCGACTTCACCGTCGAGGTGGAGCGCTCCCTGCGTGTGCTCGACGGTGCCGTGACGGTGTTCGACGGTGTCGCCGGTGTCGAGCCGCAGTCCGAGACGGTGTGGCGTCAGGCCGACCGTTACGGCGTGCCGCGTATCTGCTTCGTCAACAAGCTGGACCGTACCGGCGCCGAGTTCCACCGCTGCGTGGACATGATCTCGGACCGCCTGGGCGCGCAGCCGCTGGTCATGCAGCTGCCGATCGGTGCGGAGGCGGACTTCAAGGGCGTCATCGACCTCGTGACGATGAAGGCCCTGGTCTGGTCGGCCGAGGCGACCAAGGGCGAGATGTACGACACCGTCGACATCCCGGACACCCACGCCGAGGCTGCCGAGGAGTACCGCGGCAAGCTGCTCGAGGCCGTCGCCGAGAACGACGAAGAGCTGATGGAGCTGTACCTGGAGGGCACCGAGCCCACCGTGGAGCAGCTCTACGCCGCGATCCGCCGTATCACCATCGCGTCCGGCAAGGGCGGCGGCACCACCGTCACCCCCGTGTTCTGCGGCACCGCGTTCAAGAACAAGGGCGTTCAGCCCCTGCTCGACGCGGTCGTGCGCTACCTGCCCACCCCGCTCGACGTCGAGGCCATCGAGGGCCACGACGTCAAGGACCCGGAGCAGGTCATCTCGCGCAAGCCGTCGGAAGAGGAGCCCCTCGCCGCGCTCGCGTTCAAGATCATGAGCGACCCGCACCTCGGCAAGCTCACCTTCGTCCGGGTCTACTCGGGCCGCCTGGAGTCCGGCACCTCGGTGCTGAACTCCGTGAAGGGCAAGAAGGAGCGCATCGGCAAGATCTACCGCATGCACGCGAACAAGCGTGAGGAGATCGACTCGGTGGGCGCCGGCGACATCGTCGCCGTGATGGGTCTGAAGCAGACCACCACGGGTGAGACGCTGTCCGACGACAAGAACCCGGTCATCCTGGAGTCCATGGACTTCCCGGCGCCGGTCATCCAGGTCGCCATCGAGCCCAAGTCGAAGGGCGACCAGGAGAAGCTCGGCGTCGCGATCCAGCGCCTGGCCGAGGAGGACCCCTCCTTCCAGGTGCACTCCGACGAGGAGACCGGCCAGACCATCATCGGCGGTATGGGCGAGCTGCACCTCGAGGTGCTGGTCGACCGTATGCGCCGTGAGTTCAAGGTCGAGGCCAACGTCGGCAAGCCGCAGGTCGCCTACCGTGAGACGATCCGCAAGGCCGTCGAGAAGGTCGAGTTCACCCACAAGAAGCAGACGGGTGGTACCGGCCAGTTCGCGCGCGTCATCATCGCGATCGAGCCGATCGAGGGCGGCGACGCCTCGTACGAGTTCATCAACAAGGTGACCGGTGGCCGTGTGCCGAAGGAGTACATCCCTTCGGTGGACGCCGGTGCGCAGGAGGCCATGCAGTTCGGCATCCTCGCCGGCTACGAGATGACCGGTGTCCGCGTGACGCTGCTCGACGGTGCCTACCACGAGGTGGACTCCTCCGAGCTCGCGTTCAAGATCGCCGGTTCGCAGGCCTTCAAGGAGGCCGCGCGCAAGGCCAGCCCCGTGCTGCTCGAGCCGATGATGGCCGTCGAGGTCACCACGCCCGAGGACTACATGGGCGAGGTCATCGGTGACATCAACTCCCGCCGTGGTCAGATCCAGGCCATGGAGGAGCGGGCCGGTGCCCGCGTCGTGAAGGGCCTCGTGCCCCTCTCGGAGATGTTCGGCTACGTCGGCGACCTGCGCAGCAAGACGTCCGGCCGTGCGAGCTACTCCATGCAGTTCGACTCCTACGCCGAGGTTCCGCGGAACGTCGCCGAGGAGATCATCGCGAAGGCCAAGGGCGAGTAACGCAGCGCGTCTGCACGCCGTAGGCTTGACTCCGGAGCCTTGAGGGGCATTCCACCGCAAATCGTGGTGAATGCCCCGGGGCCCGGGCTTTCCAGCAAAGATCACCTGGCGCCGATGAAGTAAGGCGTACCAGAACCACTCCCAGGAGGACCCCAGTGGCGAAGGCGAAGTTCGAGCGGACTAAGCCGCACGTCAACATCGGCACCATCGGTCACATCGACCACGGTAAGACGACCCTCACGGCCGCCATTACCAAGGTGCTGCACGACGCGTACCCGGACCTGAACGAGGCCTCGGCCTTCGACCAGATCGACAAGGCTCCCGAGGAGCGCCAGCGCGGTATCACCATCTCGATCGCGCACGTCGAGTACCAGACCGAGACGCGGCACTACGCCCACGTCGACTGCCCCGGTCACGCGGACTACATCAAGAACATGATCACGGGTGCGGCGCAGATGGACGGCGCCATCCTCGTGGTCGCCGCCACCGACGGCCCGATGCCGCAGACCAAGGAGCACGTGCTCCTGGCCCGCCAGGTCGGCGTTCCGTACATCGTCGTCGCCCTGAACAAGGCCGACATGGTGGACGACGAGGAGATCCTGGAGCTCGTCGAGCTCGAGGTCCGTGAGCTGCTCTCCGAGTACGAGTTCCCGGGCGACGACCTGCCGGTCGTCAAGGTCTCCGCGCTCAAGGCCCTCGAGGGCGACAAGGAGTGGGGCAACTCCGTCCTCGAGCTGATGAAGGCCGTGGACGAGAACATCCCGCAGCCCGAGCGTGACGTCGACAAGCCGTTCCTGATGCCGATCGAGGACGTCTTCACGATCACCGGTCGTGGCACCGTCGTCACCGGTCGTATCGAGCGTGGTGTCCTCAAGGTCAACGAGACCGTCGACATCGTGGGCATCAAGCCGGAGAAGACCACCACCACGGTCACCGGCATCGAGATGTTCCGCAAGCTGCTCGACGAGGGCCAGGCCGGTGAGAACGTCGGTCTGCTCCTCCGTGGCATCAAGCGCGAGGACGTCGAGCGCGGCCAGGTCATCATCAAGCCGGGCTCGGTCACCCCGCACACCGAGTTCGAGGCGCAGGCCTACATCCTGTCCAAGGACGAGGGTGGCCGCCACACGCCGTTCTTCAACAACTACCGCCCGCAGTTCTACTTCCGTACGACGGACGTGACCGGCGTGGTGACCCTCCCCGAGGGCACCGAGATGGTCATGCCGGGTGACAACACCGAGATGAAGGTGGAGCTCATCCAGCCCGTCGCCATGGAGGAGGGCCTGAAGTTCGCCATCCGTGAGGGTGGCCGGACCGTGGGCGCCGGCCAGGTCACCAAGATCAACAAGTGAGTCCTCGGACTGGCTTGAGGGTCTACTGACCTGAGTGGCTCGGAGGGGCCCGTACGACTTCGGTCGTGCGGGCCCCTTTGCCGTGCCGTGGGGGAGGGCGACGCCCCCGGCTCGTGGAGGAGCCGGGGGCGTCTGCGTGGGGGGTGCTGTGGGGCGTGGGGGTTGGTGCTGTGGGGCGGCAGGAGGTCAGCCGACCGTCCACTTCTGGTTGGCGGCGCCGGTGCACGTCCAGATCTGCAGCGGGGTGCCGTCGGCCGAGGAGTTGCCCTTGGCGTCCAGGCACTTGTCCGCGCCGACGTTGACCAGGTCGCGCGCCGCGGTGTGGACCCACTGCTGGGCCTTGGTGCCGTTGCAGGTGTAGAGCTGGACCGCGGCTCCGTCGGCGGTGGACCCGCCGCGCACGTCGAGGCACTTGCCGAGGGCGCGCACGGTGCCGTCGCTGCCGAGGGTCCACTTCTGGGCGTCGACACCGGTGCAGTGGTGGAGCTGGATGGGCGTGCCGTCGGCCGTCGAGGCGCCGGCGACGTCGGCGCACATGCCGCCGATGCCCTTGACGGAGCCGGTGGTGCCGGTGCCGCCGTCCGAGCCGTCGGACGTGGAGACGCGGACGTAGTCGACGGTCATCGTCTGCGGGAACTGGGTGTTCCCGTCCGGGCTGCCGGGCCAGTTGCCGCCGACGGCGAGGTTGAGGATCAGGAAGAAGGGGTGGTCGTAGACCCACTTCTTACCGCCGAGGTCGGCCGGGGTGCGTGTCTGGTAGGTCTGCCCGTCGACGGACCACATGATCTTCCCCGGCGTCCAGTCGACGGCGAAGACGTGGAAGTCGTCGGCGAAGGCCCGGCCGCCGGGGAGCGTGTACGCGGCGCCGATGCCGCCGCTGCCGGAGTAACCGGGGCCGTGCAGGGTGCCGTGGACGGTGCCGGGCTCGTGGCCGACGTTCTCCATGATGTCGATCTCGCCGCTGTTGGGCCATCCGACGCTGCCCAGGTCGTTGCCGAGCATCCAGAACGCGGGCCACATGCCCTGGCCGCGCGGCACCTTGATCCGGGCCTCGAAGTGGCCGTAGGCCTGCGTGAAGGTCTTGGCGGTGTTGAGCCGGGCGGAGGTGTACTGGCAGGTGCCGTACCAGCATTGGAGTCCGGGGTCGGAGTTCTTGCGGGCGGTGATGACCAGGTTGCCGTTGCCGTCGAGGGCAACGTTGTCTCTGGCGTTCGTGTAGTACTGCAGCTCGTTGTTTCCGTTGCCGGAACCGCCGGTCTCCACGGTCCACTTGGCCGGGTCCGGTGCGCTGCCGGCGGCGCCGTTGAACTCGTCGGACCAGGTCAGGGCGGCGGCTGCGGAGGTGGTAGTGGTCCCCGCCTGTGCGGCGGCATCGGCCTGTGCGGCGGACGGGCCGAGGGCGGTCAGGGTGAACGCGGCGGCGACGGAGGCGCAGACCAGCGGGACGAGCCCGCCGAGCGTTCGACGGCGTGTGCGATGAGCGGCCATGGCTGAACTCACCTTGTCTGTGGGGGATGGGGGGAGCGGCCGACGCTGTCGACCGTGGAGGGATGCTACGGACGGTTCAGCATGCAACCAACTGCCCGATTGGTCCGTCAAGGCCGCCTGAACTGGGGGGAGTTGGAGCAGGCCGGGTGACCTCCGGATCGCTTAAAGCGTGCTTAAGGCGGCGTTAGGGAGCGTCGGTCGTCACCGGCTGCGGCCAGGTGCAGGCGCAGGGTTGAGGTCCGCCGTATCCGTCTCACGCCGCTGCACTTGTCGTGTCCCGCCCTCGTGCGATGGGACGATAGGCGCACGAGTGATCGAGAGAACGGGGAGGCCGGCGTCATGGCCCGCTACGTGGAGACCCTGACCGTCGAGCGGGGCGGTTTCCGGATCAAGGTGCCGGAGTCGTGGTGGGAGTTCGACGTCCGGCCGGAGTCGCGGGACGACTCGATCCGGCGCATGGTGACCGAGCGGGTACGGCAGCGCCCGGAGCTGGAGCAGTACCGGGACACGTACGTCGACTTCCTCCGCAAGGCCGCGGCGGACGCGTGGAAGTCGGGCGCGCTGTACTGCGGTTGCATGGCGGAGAACTTCGGCGGCGACACGCCGATCACGGGGTCCGTGACCGTCTCCCTGGTCGGAGGCCGCAACGAGCGCGGTGAGCCGCTGTCCAACGACCCGGCGGCCATCGCGAGCCAGCTCGCGGTGAAGGAGGCCAAGCGGGAGGGCGACTCCTGGCGCAAGGTGACGACGGTCGACATCCCGGGCGTCGGCCCGGCGGCGCGTACGTACGGCATCGAGGACATCGCCGTACCGGGCGATGAGCTCAACCGCACCGTCCGGGCCGTGCTGATGCAGACGTACATCCCGGTGCCGGGCCAGGAGGGCAAGGTCGCCCTGGTCGCGGGCAGCAGCCAGGTGCTCGACCTCGCGGACTCGTTCTTCGACATCTTCGACGCGATCACGTCGACGTTCCGGTTCACGAGCTGATCGGTTTCCCGACGCTGCACTGGCGTTCGAGGGCGTTCTGGTGAGCGACGGTGGGGTGTGAGCGACGGTGACACGCGGGACTGGCCCCCGCAGACGGAAGCCGTACTGCGCCGTGCGGGCTGGCACCCCGGGCGCTCGGTGCCGACGGTCACTTGGGAGGCGGTCCTGAACGAGCGTGGGGACTTCGTGGCCCACGACGCGGCACGCCGGTTCCTCTCCGCCTTCGGCGGGCTGGTGACCTACGGCTGGCCCGCGGATTCGATCAGCACGTCGTCCGCCGTCCGCTTCGATCCCTTGCGCGCGCAATGGCAGGACGAGCGGTTCGTGAGGGCCAGCGGGGAGGCCGGAGCGCTCCTCTACCCTGTGGGTACGGCGGACGAGGGTGCCAGTTTCCTGGGCATCGCCGAGGACGGCGCCCTTCACCTCGTGAGGGACCGTGTGGAACTGCTCGCCCCGACCACCGGCCGGGCGCTGTCCCGCCTGGTCGAGGCGCAGGGCGCCCGGTCCGCCCTCTGGACGCTCGGCGTTGCGACGGCCGAGAGCCCTTTCTGGAGACGACTGCACTCGGTGGAGACCGGTCCGGATGCCGGGTCGCGCTGGCCCGAGGAGACGGACCGGGTGCTGCGGGCCGGCGGCTGGTTCCCCGGCCGGTCGATCCCCACGGAGACGTGGGAAGGCATCCTCCAGCAGGCCGGCGCATCCGAGGTCCACGACGCGGCACGGTGCTTCCTGTCCGAGTTCGGCGCCATGGGCGTATCCCACCGGGATCCGTGGGACTCGATGCCGTGGATGGAGTTCTCGCTGGATCCGCTGGCGGCGTTCTGGGACGCGGAGATCATCGACGACCTCTCCGAGCAGGCGGGCGTCGCCCTGTACCCGATCGGCACGCGCGACCGCGGGAACCAGTATCTGGCCATGGCCGAGGACGGCTCGGTCTATGCCGGCATGGACAGCGTCTGGCTACTGGCCCCCACGCCCGACGAAGCTCTCCGGAGGCTCACGAGCAGGATCCGGCCGACGGCTTCCTACTGAAGGCTGCGGCCCTGCCTTCTCGCCGAACCACTCCGCCTTGTAAGTTCACGTGTGCATACGGCTGTTGATGTAGGTGCGTACGTGACGGGGGTTGCGGTATGGCGGGGCACAGGCCGACGGATTGGCATGTCCTGGACTTGGACAAGGATCCGACGCCTGGTGATCCGCAGCGGGTGCGCACGCTGGCCAAGACGCTGCACGACTTCGCCGACGATGTCTCGGATGCGTTGCGTCTGGTCAAGGGCATGGCGGGCGAGGGGACGCTGCTGGAGTGGGCGGGCAAGTCGGCGGACGTCTTCAAGGAGGACTTCGGGGATGTCCCGAAGAACCTCAAGAAGCTGAAGAAGTCCTATGAGATGTGCGGGGACGCGCTGGCGGACTTCTGGCCGAAGCTGGAGCGTGCGCAGTCCCTGGCGGACAAGGCCCTGCGCAAAGGGCGCGAGGCCCGCGACAGCCTCTCCTCCGCCCAGTCCCGCCTCGCCTCCGCCGACTCGTGGGTGACGCGGGCCGGCAAGGAGGCGGACAAGTACAAGGACGATCCGACGGGCAGCAAGTCGGATGCGGACAAGCCGGACGAGGCCAAGGTCCGTGCGGCGACGCGGGATGTGCAGCACGCGAAGTCCGCCCAGACCAAGGCCCAGTCGGACGTCTCCGACGCGCAGGACGCGCTCGCCGCGGCGAAGAAGATGGCCGAGGACGCGCGCAAGATGCGTGAGGAGGCCGCGCGGGAGGCCAAGTCGAAGATCGACGAGGCCTCGGACGCGGGTATTCAGAACCGGTCGTGGTGGGAGGAGGTCGGCGACTGGTTCACGGACAACTGGGACACCATCGTCGCGGTGTGCAAGGTCGTCGTGGCGGTCGTCGGGATCGTCGCGATGATCATCGGTGGGCCGATTCTGGGCGCGATCGTGCTGATAGCGGCCGCTGTCGTGCTCGCGGACACGCTCTACAAATACTCAAAGGGCCAAGCGTCCCTATGGGACGTGGGGTTGGCGGCGCTGGACTGCATCCCGGGCATGAAGGGCCTGACGACCCTGGGCGGCATGGCCAAGGGCCTGAAGGCTTTCGGGAAGACCGGGCTCAAAGGCATGGCACTGGGGGTCAAGGGGCTTGGCAAGGGCACCCGAGCCCTCAGCCGCCAGATGAAGAAACTCGTCACATGTGGTGACCCGGTCGACATGGCCACCGGCCAGATGGTCATGTCCGAAACAGACGTCACGCTGGACGGCGTACTCCCTCTGGAACTTGAGCGTCACCACCGCACCGGTCTGTGTACCGGCCGCTGGTTCGGTCCCGCTTGGGCATCCACTCTGGACCAAAGACTGATACTCGAACCGGACGGAGTCCGCTTCACCACGGCCGACGGCATGGTCCTCACCTACCCCGTCCCGGAGCCCGGCGTCTCTGTGCAGCCGGTCGAGGGCCCACGCTGGCCCTTGGAGTGGGACGGCTTGGATGGCGGCGCCATGTTCGTGCGGCTGCCGGACTCGGGGCTGACTCTCCACTTCGGGCCCCTACCGGGCCAGCCGGTCGCCGAACTCCCATTGACCATGGTCAAGGACCGCAACGGCAACGCGATGCAGGTGCGGTACGGGCCCGACGGAGAACCGCAGCAGATCACCCACACCGGCGGCTACCGCCTCGGCGTGACCACCGACCATGGCCGGATCACAGCCTTCGTCCTGCTGAGTGACGCCGAGCGACCGGTCCTCCAGCGCTACGGGTACGACGCCTTTGGGAACCTCACGGAGATCTACAACTCCTCCGGTCTGCCGCTGAAGCTCTCCTACGACGAACAGCGCCGTATTACTGGCTGGGAGGACCGCAGCGGGACCTGGTACCGCTACAGGTACGACCCGGAGGGCCGCTGTACTCGTACCCGAGGCACTGAGGGCATCCTCGACTACACCTACGCCTATGACACGGAGAACCGCACCTCCGTAGCAACGAACTCCCTCGGGCACAGCACCACGTACCAATTCAACGACGCCTACCAGCTCGTGACCGAGACCGATCCTCTCGGTCACACCACGACCCGCATCTGGGACCGCTACGACAACCTCCTCTCCCTCACCGATCCACTGGGCCGAACCACCTCCTACGAGTACGACGACGCCGGCAACACCCTCCGGGTCGTCCATCCCGACGGAAGCTCCGCCGCGTACGCGTACGACACCGACGGTGCTCTGGTCTCCACCACGGAGCAGGACGGCGCACAGTGGCGGTACGTCTATGACGAGCGTGGGAACGCAGTCGCGATCACTGATCCCGCTGGTGCGACCACCGTCTATGGCTACGACGAGCACGGCGCGGTCGCCTCGGTCACCGACTCGTTGGGCAACGAGAGCCGGGTCCACAGCAACAAGGCGGGGCTTCCGACGGCGGTGTTCTCCGCGCTGGGTGCGACCACGCACTTCGCCTACGACGCGTTCGGACGAGTCCGGGAGGTCGTCGAGCCCGATGGCGCGGTGACCACGGTCGACTGGACAACCGAGGGGCGTCCGGCGCGACGCGTGTACCCCGACGGCGCCATGGAGAGCTGGACCTACGACGCCGAGGGCAGTCCACTCACCCACACCGACACGGGTGGCCGCCTCACACGGTTCGAGCCCGCCCCCTTCGACAGGGTCGCGGCCCGGATCGCTCCTGATGGAACCCGGACAGAGATCAGCTACGACACCGAACTCCGTCCCGTGTGTGTCCGCAACGCCCTGGGGCAGGTGTGGACGTACACATATGACCCCCGGGGTAACGTCGTCCAGGAGACGGACTTCAACGGCCGGACCGTCACCTACCGCTACGACGCGGCGCACCGGATCACTGAGCGCACCAACGGCGCGGGACAAAGCGTTCGCTACAGCCATGACCTCCTGGACCGGGTGATCCAGCAGTGGGACTCGGACGGTTGCATCAGCACCTTCGAGTACGACCAGGCCGGTGGCCTGGTCAGGGCGGTCAATCAGGATGCCGATCTCCGCTTCACGTATGACGCGCTCGGCCGGGTGCTGACAGAAAGCTGCAACGGCCGAGTCCTGGCGAACACATATGACGCCTTGGGCCGGCGGCTGCAACGGCGAACCCCCGCGGGCGCGCTCAGCGCGTGGCAGTACGACGCCGATCACCGGCCGGTCGAACTGCGTGGCTCGTCTCACAAGGTTGCGTTCGCCTACGATGCGGCGGGTCGTGAGGTCCTGCGTTCCATGCCGACGGGAGCGTCCCTGCTCCAGGAGTGGACCGTCGGCCACCGGTTGCTGTCCCAGGCCGTACGGACATCGGGAACGCCGGCCGGTGGCCTCGACCGGCGATACGCCTACCGGTCCGATGGCCTGCCCGGCACTGTCACCGACTCCGCCACGGGCCCCGTGGCCTATGAGCTCGACCAGACCGGACGGGTCACGGCGGTCACCGCCACCGACCGGCGCGAGACGTATGCCTACGACGCGCTGGGCAACCTGATCCATTCCGAAGTCCGTGCCGGAAGCCTCGCCGAGGCCCATGACTCCGACAGCAGGGTTCAGGGGCGCATGACCTACAGCGGCACGCTGGTGCAGACCGCCGGACGGTCGCGGTACGAACACGACGCACAGGGCCGCGTGGTCCGTCACACCCGTGCACTGCTGTCCGGAGGGTCCCGTACCTGGCTCTTCAGCTGGGATGCGGAAGACCGCCTGCGAGCGGTCACCACGCCGGACGGGCGTCACTGGCGCTACCGCTATGACCCGCTGGGCAGACGCATCGCCAAGGAACTCCTCGCTCCGGATGGCGAAGTGGTGGTCGAGCGCACCGATTTCGCGTGGGACGGCACTCGGCTGGCGGAAGCATGCCGCTCCGACTCGGCAGAAACCAGTCGGCATCGCGTCACCACCTGGGACTGGGAACCCGGTGGCGACCGTCCTCTCGTCCAGCGCACCCGCTTGGAGGAGCGGCCGGCCGGCGATGCGTGGGTGGACGAGCGGTTCTACTCCATCGTCACCGACCTCGTGGGCACGCCCACGGAACTCGTCGATGAGGTGGGGCGCACGGTCTGGCGTTCGCGCGGCACCCTATGGGGTCTGCCGCTCCGTGACCCGCCCGCTGACCCCGTTGAGTGCCCGCTGCGCTTTCCGGGCCAGTACTTCGACGCCGAGTCAGGGCTGCACTACAACCATCATCGTTACTACGACCCCGCCACGGCGCGCTATCACAGCCCCGACCCACTCGGGCTGGAACCGGCACCGCACCACCACGCATATGTGATCAACCCGCTCGTCTGGGTCGACCCGCTGGGCCTTGCGCCTTCGTGCAAGGCGGTCATCCGGCACTACACCGACAAGAACGGCTACAACAAGATCATGGGTGGCGGTGGCAAGGACGGCATCACTCTCAAGGTTCCTACGAACACCAAGAGCAAGAACGCGGCTGCCGTATACGTCACGCCCATGAGTCCGGCCGACGTAGCCAAGAGGCCCGGTGGCTTCAAGTCCTACCTCGGTCTGACCAAGGAGAAGAGTGAATACATGATCGAGTTCGAGGTGGAAAAGAAGCTCTTCTCAGGACGACTCAGGGGTGGACGGGACCACATCTGGTTCTCCAACAACGACGTGGCCATCCCCCGTGACGCGATCAGGTATCACGGCCCGACATCGAAGTGGAAAGCCTGAAGGACGCGTCCGCTGCGACACCCCACAGCACATTTGAGGAATTCTCATGGATCTCACCGGTCACTCGACCGACTTCATCGCCGACGCGTCGTTCCCCGAGGCCATGCGCCGCTTCGTCCGACTCGGTCAGCAGCGGTGGCCGGGGCTCTTCGTGTACGGCGAACCGCTGACGGACGGCGCCGCAGCGGACTGGCGCCTGCCGGAGTCGGCCGACGATGACTTCCCGGGCATCGTCACCTTTTCTTCCGGTAGGGAAATGGAGGAGTTCTGGGAGGCGAACGGCTACGCCCTCGACGCCGCGAGGCAAGGACCGTATGCCGTCTTCTATCGCCATCACGGGCAACCGCTGCACGCGACCACGGTCTCCGGCGTGCACGTCCGCTCCCCGGAACAGGAAGCGGCGGCCGAAGGGACCCGACTCCTGCTGTCCCAGTACTACGCGGTCAGCGTCGTGACCCCGGAAGATCCAGACACCGACCCGTTCTCCAGGGATGTCGTGCGTGACTTCGTGGCATCCTTCGACCCCTCGGCAGCCGACTCGTAGGTTGCCGAAATCCACCGCCGCTGCGACCCGCGTCCGACGCGCCCGACCGGGGAAGGCCGCCATTGGGCCTGCGGCGCAACGCTGGAGCGGATCCTCCACCTGTGAGGCCCGGACGGGAGGCAGGGCCGCCCGGTCTTGTGTTTGACCAACATCACCCCCGGGGTACTCTCTCCGGCTCGATTGGCATCCCCACTGCCCCATATGGCAGACTGTCCGAGTTGCTCGGTCGAGTGTTGATGCTGCGCGCCTCCCGCCGGGGGGACCGGAAGCGAGTCCCACAGTACTCGTCGCCCTAACTGCCACCACGGCAGCGCTGGGGCGGACGTACGGGAATCTTCCGGGAAGTGTATGCGCGGCACCGGCCAGGCACCCGGTGGGCCTTTGCCCCCGGCTCGCGGTACCGGAAGGGCCGTGTGCAATCCCGCAGGGATGTTCGGACAAGGGACATCTGTGTCAGCGGGAGCGCGACACGCCCGACCGCGTGGGTCGGAGGAGCGAAGGCAGCAGAAGGAATCCGCCGGGTTCCAGAGCGTGAGAAGAGACAGGACTACTGAGTAGCCATGGCGGGACAGAAGATCCGCATCCGGCTCAAGGCCTACGACCACGAGGTCATCGACAGCTCGGCGAAGAAGATCGTCGAGACGGTGACGCGTACTGGTGCGTCGGTCGCGGGCCCGGTGCCGCTGCCCACTGAGAAGAACGTGTACTGCGTCATCAAGTCGCCGCACAAGTACAAGGACTCGCGCGAGCACTTCGAGATGCGCACGCACAAGCGCCTGATCGACATCCTCGACCCGACCCCCAAGACCGTTGACTCTCTGATGCGACTCGACCTCCCGGCCGGTGTCGACATCGAGATCAAGCTCTGAGGCCGGTGATCTGAGAGATGGCTAAGCAGATCAAGGGCATCCTGGGCGAGAAGCTCGGTATGACGCAGGTGTGGGACGCGAACAACCGCGTGGTCCCCGTCACCGTCGTCAAGGCCGGGCCCAACGTCGTCACCCAGGTCCGCACGAACGATGTCGACGGCTACGAGTCCGTCCAGATCGCCTTCGGCGAGATCGACCCGCGCAAGGTGAACAAGCCCCTCAAGGGCCACTTCGCCAAGGCCGACGTCACCCCCCGTCGCCACCTCGTCGAGATCCGCACCGCGGACGCCTCCGAGTACACGCTGGGCCAGGAGATCACCGCTGAGGTGTTCGAGGCCGGCGTGAAGGTCGACGTGACCGGCAAGAGCAAGGGCAAGGGCTTCGCCGGTGTCATGAAGCGCCACAACTTCCGTGGCCTCGGCGCCGGACACGGCACCCAGCGCAAGCACCGCTCTCCCGGTTCCATCGGTGGCTGCGCCACCCCGGGCCGTGTGTTCAAGGGCCTCCGCATGGCGGGTCGCATGGGCAACGAGCGGGTCACCACCCAGAACCTGACCGTCCACGCCGTTGACGCGGAGAAGGGTCTGCTGCTCATCAAGGGCGCGGTTCCCGGTCCGAACGGCGGCCTCGTCCTGGTCCGCACCGCGGCCAAGGGGGCCTGAGGTAATGAGCACTGTTGACATCCTTTCGCCGGCGGGCGACAAGGCCGGTTCCGTCGAGCTCCCCGCGGAGATCTTCGACGTCGAGAAGGTCAGCATCCCGCTGATCCACCAGGTCGTCGTCGCGCAGCTGGCCGCGGCCCGTCAGGGCACGCACAAGACCAAGACCCGTGGCGAAGTCCGCGGCGGTGGCAAGAAGCCGTACCGCCAGAAGGGCACCGGTCGCGCCCGTCAGGGTTCGACCCGCGCGCCGCAGTTCGCCGGTGGTGGCGTCGTGCACGGTCCCGTGCCGCGTGACTACTCGCAGCGGACCCCGAAGAAGATGAAGGCTGCCGCCCTGCGTCACGCCCTCACCGACCGGGCCCGCCACAACCGCATCCACGTCGTCTCCGGCGTGGTCGAGGGTGACAGCCCCTCGACGAAGGCCGCCCGGACGCTGTTCGGCAAGATCTCGGAGCGCAAGAACCTGCTCCTGGTCGTCGACCGCGCCGACGAGGCCGCGTGGCTGTCCGCCCGCAACCTGCCCCAGGTCCACATCCTGGAGCCGGGCCAGCTGAACACGTACGACGTTCTCGTCTCGGACGACGTGGTCTTCACCAAGGCCGCCTTCGAGTCCTTCGTGTCCGGCCCGAAGGCCAATGACACCGAAGGGAGCGAGGTCTGATGGCTATCCGTCACCCCGCAATCGCCTCCAAGGCGGCGAAGAAGGCCAAGGCCGCTCGCGTCGCCAAGGCGCGCCGCCACGCCGCCGAGGGCAAGAACACCGTCGAGACCCCGCTGAGCAAGTCCTTCACGGACCACCGTGACGTGCTGCTCAAGCCGGTCGTCTCCGAGAAGAGCTACGCGCTCCTCGACGAGGGCAAGTACACGTTCATCGTGGACCCGAGCGCCAACAAGACCCAGATCAAGCAGGCCGTCCAGGCGGTCTTCTCGGTCAAGGTCACCGGGGTCAACACGATCAACCGCCAGGGCAAGCGCAAGCGGACCCGCACGGGCTTCGGCCAGCGCGCGTCCACCAAGCGCGCGATCGTGACCCTCGCCGAGGGCGACCGTATCGACATCTTCGGCGGTCCGACCGCGTAAGCGGGTCGGATCGTCCGATATCGGACGAGGACTGAGAAATGGGAATCCGCAAGTACAAGCCGACTACGCCGGGCCGCCGTGGCTCGAGCGTCGCCGACTTCGTCGAGGTCACGCGGTCCACGCCGGAGAAGTCGTTGGTCCGCCCCCTGCACAGCAAGGGTGGCCGTAACAACTCCGGTCGTGTGACCGTCCGCCACCAGGGCGGTGGCCACAAGCGCGCCTACCGCGTGATCGACTTCCGTCGTCACGACAAGGACGGCGTGCCGGCGAAGGTCGCGCACATCGAGTACGACCCCAACCGCACCGCGCGCATCGCGCTCCTGCACTACGCGGACGGCGAGAAGCGCTACATCCTCGCGCCGCGTGGCCTGAACCAGGGCGACCGCGTCGAGAACGGTCCCGGGGCCGACATCAAGCCGGGCAACAACCTCGCCCTGCGCAACATCCCGGTCGGTACCACGCTGCACGCCATCGAGCTGCGTCCGGGTGGCGGCGCGAAGTTCGCCCGCTCCGCCGGCGCCTCGGTGCAGCTGCTCGCGAAGGAGGGCTCCATGGCCCACCTGCGCATGCCGTCCGGTGAGATCCGCCTGGTCGACGTCCGCTGCCGCGCCACTGTGGGCGAGGTCGGCAACGCCGAGCAGAGCAACATCAACTGGGGCAAGGCGGGCCGTAAGCGGTGGCTGGGCGTTCGCCCGACCGTCCGTGGTGTGGTCATGAACCCGGTTGACCACCCGCACGGTGGTGGTGAGGGCCGGACCTCCGGTGGTCGTCACCCTGTGTCCCCGTGGGGCAAGAAGGAAGGCCGTACTCGTTCGCCCAAGAAGGCGTCGAACAAGTACATCGTCCGCCGCCGCAAGACGAACAAGAAGCGCTAAGGACGGGTTGAGATGCCTCGTAGCTTGAAGAAGGGGCCCTTCGTCGACGACCACCTGATGAAGAAGGTGGACGCCCAGAACGAAGCCGGCACCAAGAACGTCATCAAGACCTGGTCCCGTCGCTCGATGATCGTGCCGGCCATGCTCGGCCACACGCTCGCGGTGCACAACGGCAAGACCCACATTCCGGTGTTCGTCACCGAGTCGATGGTCGGCCACAAGCTCGGCGAGTTCTCGCCGACCCGCACCTTCCGGGGCCACGTCAAGGACGACCGGAAGTCGAAGCGCCGCTAGTCGGCGGGGTGCAATCGACCATGACAGACACTGGAAGGACAACCATGGAAGCCAGGGCCCAGGCGCGGTACATCCGCGTCACGCCCATGAAGGCCCGCCGCGTGGTGGACCTCATCCGTGGCCTGAACGCCACGGAGGCTCAGGCGGTCCTGCGTTTCGCCCCGCAGGCCGCGAGCGTGCCGGTCGGCAAGGTGCTGGACAGCGCCATCGCCAACGCCGCGCACAACTACGACCACACCGATGTCGACAGCCTCTACATCTCCGAGGCCTACGTCGACGAGGGCCCGACCCTGAAGCGGTTCCGGCCGCGTGCCCAGGGCCGTGCCTACCGGATCCGCAAGCGGACCAGCCACATCACCGTGGTCGTCAGCAGCAAGGAAGGAACCCGGTAATGGGCCAGAAGGTAAACCCGCACGGGTTCCGGCTCGGTGTCACGACCGACTTCAAGTCGCGTTGGTACGCCGACAAGCTGTACAAGGACTACGTCAAGGAAGACGTCGCCATCCGCCGGATGATGACGTCCGGCATGGAGCGCGCCGGCATCTCCAAGGTCGAGATCGAGCGCACCCGTGACCGCGTGCGTGTGGACATCCACACCGCTCGTCCGGGCATCGTCATCGGCCGCCGCGGCGCCGAGGCCGACCGCATCCGCGGCGACCTCGAGAAGCTCACCGGCAAGCAGGTCCAGCTGAACATCCTCGAGGTCAAGAACCCCGAGACGGACGCTCAGCTCGTGGCCCAGGCCGTCGCCGAGCAGCTCTCGTCCCGCGTCTCCTTCCGCCGTGCCATGCGCAAGAGCATGCAGTCGGCGATGAAGGCCGGCGCCAAGGGCATCAAGATCCAGTGCGGTGGCCGCCTCGGCGGCGCCGAGATGTCCCGCTCGGAGTTCTACCGCGAGGGCCGCGTGCCCCTGCACACGCTCCGCGCGAACGTGGACTACGGCTTCTTCGAGGCCAAGACGACCTTCGGCCGCATCGGCGTGAAGGTCTGGATCTACAAGGGCGACGTCAAGAACATCGCCGAGGTCCGCGCCGAGAACGCCGCTGCCCGTGCGGGTAACCGCCCGGCCCGTGGTGGCGCCGACCGCCCGGCCCGTGGTGGCCGCGGTGGCGAGCGTGGCGGGCGCGGTCGCAAGCCGCAGCAGGCTGCCGGTGCCGAGGCCCCCAAGGCCGAGGCTCCCGCCGCCGCTCCGGCTGAGAGCACCGGAACGGAGGCCTGACCGACATGCTGATCCCCCGTAGGGTCAAGCACCGCAAGCAGCACCACCCCAAGCGCAACGGCATGTCCAAGGGTGGCACGCAGGTTGCGTTCGGCGAGTACGGCATCCAGGCGCTGACCCCGGCCTATGTGACGAACCGCCAGATCGAGGCCGCTCGTATCGCCATGACGCGTCACATCAAGCGTGGTGGCAAGGTCTGGATCAACATCTACCCGGACCGCCCCCTCACCAAGAAGCCGGCCGAGACCCGCATGGGTTCCGGTAAGGGTTCGCCGGAGTGGTGGGTGGCCAACGTCAAGCCCGGACGCGTGATGTTCGAGCTGTCGTACCCCAACGAGAAGATCGCGCGCGAGGCCCTGACCCGTGCGGCTCACAAGCTGCCGATGAAGTGCAAGATCGTCAAGCGCGAGGCAGGTGAAGCGTGATGTCGGCCGGTACCAAGGCGTCGGAGCTGCGCGAGCTGGGCAACGAGGAGCTTCTCAACAAGCTCCGCGAGGCCAAGGAAGAGCTGTTCAACCTCCGCTTCCAGGCGGCGACGGGCCAGCTCGAGAACCACGGTCGGCTCAAGGCCGTCCGCAAGGACATCGCGCGGATCTACACCCTGATGCGTGAGCGCGAGCTGGGCATCGAGACGGTGGAGAGCGCCTGATGAGCGAGAGCAACGTGACTGAAGAGACCAAGACGGACCGCGGTTTCCGCAAGACCCGTGAGGGTCTGGTCGTCAGCGACAAGATGGACAAGACCGTCGTCGTCGCCGTCGAGGACCGCGTCAAGCACGCGCTGTACGGCAAGGTCATCCGTCGTACGAACAAGCTCAAGGCCCACGACGAGCAGAACGCCGCGGGTGTCGGCGACCGCGTCCTCCTCATGGAGACCCGGCCGCTGTCCGCGACCAAGCGCTGGCGCGTCGTCGAGATCCTCGAGAAGGCCAAGTAATCCCTCCTAGGGGGACCCCCTAGGCATCGTTCCGCCAGGCTCGGCAGGGGCCGACTTCACGGGAAGCCCCTGCCGGGAACCGGCAGACAACCAGGAGATAGACGTGATCCAGCAGGAGTCGCGACTGCGTGTCGCCGACAACACGGGTGCGAAGGAGATTCTCTGCATCCGTGTGCTCGGTGGCTCCGGTCGCCGCTACGCGGGTATCGGTGACGTCATCGTCGCCACCGTCAAGGACGCGATCCCCGGTGGCAACGTGAAGAAGGGTGACGTCGTCAAGGCGGTCATCGTTCGCACCGTCAAGGAGCGCCGCCGTCCGGACGGCTCGTACATCCGCTTCGACGAGAACGCCGCCGTCATTCTGAAGAACGACGGCGACCCTCGTGGCACCCGTATCTTCGGCCCGGTCGGCCGTGAGCTGCGCGAGAAGAAGTTCATGAAGATCATCTCCCTCGCGCCGGAGGTGCTGTGAGCATGAAGATCAAGAAGGGCGACCTGGTCCAGGTCATCACCGGTAAGGACAAGGGCAAGCAGGGCAAGGTCATCGCGGCCTTCCCCCGCGAGGACCGCGTCCTGGTCGAGGGTGTCAACCGGGTCAAGAAGCACACCAAGGCCGGTCCGACGGCTCGCGGTTCGCAGGCCGGCGGCATCGTCACCACCGAGGCGCCGATCCACGTCTCCAACGTCCAGCTGGTCGTGGAGAAGGACGGCAACAAGGTCGTGACCCGCGTCGGTTACCGCTTCGACGACGAGGGCAACAAGATCCGCGTTGCCAAGCGGACGGGTGAGGACATCTGATGGCTACCACCACCACTCCGCGTCTGAAGCAGAAGTACCGTGAGGAGATCACGGGCAAGCTGCGTGACGAGTTCCAGTACGAGAACGTCATGCAGATCCCCGGTCTCGTCAAGATCGTGGTCAACATGGGTGTCGGCGACGCCGCCCGTGACTCGAAGCTGATCGAGGGCGCCATCCGCGACCTCACCACGATCACCGGTCAGAAGCCGGCCGTCACCAAGGCCCGCAAGTCCATCGCGCAGTTCAAGCTGCGCGAGGGTCAGCCGATCGGTGCCCACGTCACGCTCCGTGGCGACCGCATGTGGGAGTTCCTGGACCGCACCCTGTCGCTCGCGCTGCCGCGCATCCGCGACTTCCGCGGCCTGTCCCCCAAGCAGTTCGACGGCCGTGGCAACTACACCTTCGGTCTCACGGAGCAGGTCATGTTCCACGAGATCGACCAGGACAAGATCGACCGCGTCCGGGGTATGGACATCACCGTGGTGACCACGGCGACCAACGACGCTGAGGGCCGCGCGCTCCTTCGTCACCTCGGCTTCCCGTTCAAGGAGGCGTGAGCGAGATGGCGAAGAAGGCTCTGATCGCTAAGGCTGCTCGCAAGCCCAAGTTCGGTGTGCGTGGCTACACCCGCTGCCAGCGCTGCGGCCGCCCGCACTCCGTGTACCGCAAGTTCGGCCTGTGCCGCGTGTGCCTTCGTGAGATGGCTCACCGTGGCGAGCTGCCGGGCGTGACCAAGAGCTCCTGGTAATCCCCCACTTAGGGATTCCCGGAAGACTCTCGGTAAGCATCTGGGTGGACAGGGGCCCGCCCCGCATGGCTTAGGCTTGTGGGGTTGGGCGCCTGTCGCGCCCGTACGACTTACTACGCCGTAGGTCCACCGCGCCGCACCCGTCCCGTCTCGGATCGGGGAGAGGGATGGCGCACCAGGAAACCCCGGCGAGAGAGGCCGAAGGCCAATTCATGACCATGACTGATCCGATCGCAGACATGCTTACGCGTCTGCGGAACGCGAACTCGGCGTACCACGACACCGTGGCGATGCCGCACTCCAAGATCAAGTCGCACATCGCGGAGATCCTCCAGCAGGAGGGCTTCATCACGGGCTGGAAGGTCGAGGACGCCGAGGTCGGCAAGAACCTCGTCCTGGAGCTGAAGTTCGGCCCCAACCGTGAGCGCTCCATCGCGGGCATCAAGCGGATCTCCAAGCCCGGTCTGCGGGTTTACGCGAAGTCCACCAACCTGCCGAAGGTGCTCGGCGGCCTCGGCGTGGCGATCATCTCCACGTCGCACGGGCTCCTCACCGACAAGCAGGCCGGCAAGAAGGGCGTAGGCGGAGAAGTTCTCGCCTACGTCTGGTAACGGAAGGGAACGGAGGAAACAGCTATGTCGCGCATCGGCAAGCTCCCCATCGCGGTTCCCGCCGGCGTGGACGTCACCATCGACGGCCAGACGGTCTCGGTCAAGGGCCCCAAGGGCACGCTGACCCACACCGTCGTGGCGCCGATCGAGATCGCCAAGGGTGAGGACGGCGTGCTGAACGTCACCCGCCCCAACGACGAGCGTCAGAACAAGGCCCTGCACGGCCTGTCCCGCACGCTGGTGGCGAACATGATCACCGGCGTGACCGAGGGTTACGTGAAGAAGCTCGAAATCAGCGGTGTCGGTTACCGCGTTGTCGCCAAGGGCTCGAACCTGGAGTTCTCCCTCGGCTACAGCCACCCGATCCTGGTCGAGGCGCCCGAGGGCATCACCTTCAAGGTGGAGGCCCCCACGCGCTTCTCGGTCGAGGGCATCGACAAGCAGAAGGTCGGCGAGGTTGCGGCCAACATCCGCAAGCTGCGCAAGCCCGACCCGTACAAGGCCAAGGGTGTCAAGTACGAGGGCGAAGTCATCCGCCGCAAGGTCGGAAAGGCGGGTAAGTAAGCCATGGCATACGGGCAGAAGATCCTCAAGGGCGACGCCTACAAGCGCGCCGCGATCAAGCGCCGTCACATCCGGATCCGCAAGCGGATCAACGGTACGGCGGAGCGTCCCCGTCTGGTCGTGACCCGCTCCAACCGCCACATCGTGGCGCAGGTGATCGACGACCTGAAGGGCCACACCCTGGCGTCGGCGTCCACCCTGGACAGCTCGATCCGCGGTGGCGAGGGCGACAAGTCCGCGCAGGCGAAGCAGGTCGGCGCCCTGGTCGCCGAGCGTGCCAAGGCCGCCGGTGTCGAGGCCGTCGTGTTCGACCGTGGTGGCAACCAGTACGCCGGGCGCATCGCCGCCCTGGCGGACGCCGCCCGCGAAGCCGGGCTCAAGTTCTGAGCCGCTTGTAGCTAGCGGAAAGAGAGAGGTAATCCAATGGCTGGACCCCAGCGCCGCGGAAGCGGTGCCGGTGGCGGCGAGCGGCGGGACCGGAAGGGCCGTGACGGCGGCGCTGCTGCCGCCGAGAAGACCGCGTACGTTGAGCGCGTCGTCGCGATCAACCGCGTCGCCAAGGTTGTGAAGGGTGGTCGTCGCTTCAGCTTCACCGCGCTGGTCGTGGTGGGCGACGGTGACGGCACCGTGGGTGTCGGATACGGCAAGGCCAAGGAGGTGCCGGCCGCCATCGCCAAGGGCGTTGAGGAGGCCAAGAAGCACTTCTTCAAGGTCCCCCGCATCCAGGGCACCATCCCGCACCCCATCCAGGGTGAGAAGGCTGCCGGCGTCGTGCTGCTCAAGCCCGCGTCCCCGGGTACCGGTGTGATCGCCGGTGGTCCGGTGCGTGCCGTGCTCGAGTGCGCCGGTATCCACGACGTGCTGTCGAAGTCGCTCGGCTCCGACAACGCCATCAACATCGTGCACGCCACCGTGGCGGCCCTGAAGGGCCTGCAGCGTCCCGAGGAGATCGCGGCCCGCCGCGGTCTGCCCCTCGAGGACGTCGCCCCCGCGGCTCTCCTGCGTGCGCGTGCCGGGGCGGGTGTGTGATCATGGCGCAGCTCAAGATCACGCAGGTCAAGTCCTACATCGGCAGCAAGCAGAACCACCGTGACACCCTGCGCTCCCTTGGTCTCAAGGGCATCAACACGCAGGTCGTCAAGGAGGACCGCCCCGAGTTCCGCGGCATGGTGCACACCGTCCGCCACCTCGTGACGGTCGAGGAGGTCGACTGATCATGGCGGAGCAGAACCCGCTCAAGATCCACAACCTCCGTCCCGCCCCGGGCGCCAAGACCGCCAAGACCCGTGTCGGTCGTGGTGAGGCGTCGAAGGGTAAGACGGCCGGTCGTGGTACCAAGGGCACCAAGGCCCGCTACCAGGTTCCGGAGCGCTTCGAGGGTGGCCAGATGCCCCTCCACATGCGTCTCCCGAAGCTGAAGGGCTTCAAGAACCCGTTCAAGACCGAGTACCAGGTCGTGAACCTCGACAAGCTGGCCGCGCTCTACCCCGAGGGTGGCGAGGTCACCGTCGAGGGTCTGGTGGCCAAGGGTGCCGTTCGCAAGAACGCGCTCGTCAAGGTCCTCGGCCAGGGCGAGATCTCCGTGGCGCTGCAGGTGACGGTCGACGCCGTCTCCGGCTCCGCCAAGGAGAAGATCACCGCCGCCGGCGGTTCCGTCACCGAGCTCGTCTGAACACCACAGGCGTCTCGATGACCTGAGCGATCCCGACCGGGGATACCCCACATATGGGGTATCCCCGGTTGGTCGTTCCTAGGGCGGCAGTCTCGCCGGTAAGGTGGCTTGCACTGCCCTCTTTACACAGGGTGCTGCACTTCCGGCACTCTGAGCGGCAGTTGACCGTTACTTATTCGTCGAACCTCAAGACCGTCACCCTTGACGCAGTTGCGCGGGGGTCGCAGGAGGCACCGTGCTAACCGCGTTCGCCCGGGCGTTCAAGACGCCCGACCTGCGCAAGAAGCTGCTCTTCACGCTCGGCATCATCGTGATCTACCGGGTGGGTACGCACATCCCGATCCCCGGTGTCGACTACCGCAACGTCCAGACGTGTATCGACAGCGCACAGGCCAACCAGGGCCTGTTCGGTCTGGTGAACATGTTCAGCGGTGGCGCCCTGCTCCAGATCACGATCTTCGCGCTGGGCATCATGCCGTACATCACGGCGAGCATCATTCTGCAGCTGCTGACCGTGGTGATCCCACGCCTGGAAGCCCTCAAGAAGGAGGGTCAGGCCGGTACGGCGAAGATCACGCAGTACACCCGTTACCTGACGATCGCCCTCGCCATCCTCCAGGGCACCGGCCTCGTCGCCACCGCCCGCAGCGGCGCCCTGTTCCAGGGCTGCCCGGTGGCGAGCCAGATCGTCCCCGACCAGTCGATCTTCGTCACCGTCACCATGGTCATCACCATGACCGCCGGTACGGCGACCGTGATGTGGCTCGGTGAGCTCATCACCGACCGCGGCATCGGCAACGGCATGTCCATCCTGATGTTCATCTCGATCGCCGCCACCTTCCCGTCCGCGCTGTGGGCCATCAAGGAGCAGGGCTCGCTGGCCGGCGGCTGGATCGAGTTCGGCACCGTCATCGCGGTCGGTCTCGTCGTGATCGGCCTGGTGGTCTTCGTCGAGCAGGCCCAGCGCCGCATTCCGGTCCAGTACGCGAAGCGCATGATCGGCCGCCGGTCCTACGGCGGTACGTCGACGTACATTCCGCTGAAGGTCAACCAGGCCGGCATCATCCCTGTGATCTTTGCCTCGTCGCTGCTCTACATCCCGGCGCTGATCGCGCAGTTCGCCGGTGGGAACTCCGGCTGGAAGGTCTGGATCGAGAAGAATCTCGCGCTTCCGGATGCCCCGGCGCACATCGTCCTCTACTTCCTTCTGATCATTTTCTTCGCCTTCTTCTACGTGGCGATCTCCTTCAACCCCGAGGAAGTCGCCGACAACATGAAGAAGTATGGTGGCTTCATCCCGGGCATCCGGGCTGGCCGACCGACCGCTGAGTACCTGTCGTACGTGCTCAACCGGATCACCTGGCCGGGTTCGCTGTACTTGGGGCTGATCGCTCTCGTGCCGACGATGGCGTTGGCTGGTTTCGGGGCAAACCAGAACTTCCCGTTCGGCGGGACCAGCATCCTGATCATCGTGGGTGTCGGTCTCGAGACCGTGAAGCAGATTGAGAGCCAGCTTCAGCAGCGCAATTACGAAGGGTTCCTCCGCTGATGCGAATCGTCCTCGTCGGGCCGCCGGGTGCCGGTAAGGGAACGCAGGCCGCGTTCCTGGCCAAGAACCTGTCGATCCCGCACATCTCCACGGGCGACCTGTTCCGGGCCAACATCAGCCAGCAGACGGAACTCGGCAAACTGGCGAAGTCCTACATGGACGCGGGCAATCTCGTGCCCGACGAGGTCACCATCGCGATGGCGAAGGACCGCATGGAGCAGCCGGACGCCGAGCACGGTTTCCTGCTGGACGGCTTCCCGCGCAACGTGTCGCAGGCCGAGGCGCTGGACGAGCTCCTCGAGGCCGAGGGCATGCAGCTCGACGCGGTGCTGGACCTGGAGGTCCCCGAGGACGAGGTCGTCAAGCGGATCGCCGGCCGCCGCGTCTGCCGCAACGAGTCGGCGCACGTCTTCCACGTGACGTACAAGCCGCCGGCCAAGGAGGGCGTCTGCGACGTCTGCGGCGGCGAGCTCTACCAGCGGGACGACGACTCCGAGGAGACCGTCCGCAAGCGGCTGGAGGTCTACCACACCCAGACCGAGCCGATCATCGACTACTACAAGGCCCAGGGCCTGGTGGTCACGATCTCCGCGCTCGGCAAGGTGGAGGACGTCACGACGCGCGCCATGGAGGCGCTCAAGCGTGGCGAGGACGACAAGTAGTCGGTCTGCACGCAGCTACGGCCGCGGCTCCCCTCGGGGGCCGCGGCTGCTGTGTGAGACCGGGCGGGGCGTGCGGCCCCGTATCGTTGATGGGGTCCGCAGTCCCCGAAGGTCCAGAAAGGCCGTAGCCCCCATGGTGCAGATCAAGAGCCCCGAGCAGATCGCGAAGATGCGTGAGGCGGGGCTGGTCGTCGCCGCCATCCACGCGGCGACCCGTGAGGCCGCCGTGCCCGGGGCCACGACGAAGGATCTGGACCAGGTCGCCCGCAAGGTCCTCGCCGAGCACAACGCCAAGCCGAACTTCCTCGGCTACGGCGGCTTCCCGGCGACGATCTGCACCTCGGTCAACGAGGTCGTCGTCCACGGCATCCCCTCCGACGACGTCGTCCTCAAGGACGGGGACGTCATCTCCATCGACTGCGGCGCCATCATCGACGGCTGGCACGGCGACGCCGCCTACACGGCCTTCGTGGGCTCCGGTCACGCCCCGGAGCTGGTCGAGCTCTCCCGGGTGACCGAGGAGTCGATGTGGGCCGGCATCGCGGCCATGAAGCAGGGCAACCGCCTGGTCGACGTCTCCCGGGCGATCGAGACGTACATCCGCCGCCAGCCCAAGCCGGGCGGCGGCAAGTACGGGATCATCGAGGACTACGGCGGCCACGGCATCGGCACCGAGATGCACATGGACCCGCACCTGCTGAACTACGTCGACCGGCGGCGCGGCAAGGGCCCCAAGCTGGTGCCCGGCTTCTGCCTGGCGATCGAGCCGATGGTGTCGCTGGGGACGCCGAAGACGGAGGTCCTGGAGGACGACTGGACGGTCGTCACCACGGACGGTACGTGGTCGTCGCACTGGGAGCACTCCGTCGCGCTGACGGAGCAGGGGCCGCTGGTGCTGACGTCTCCCGACGGGGGCAAGGCGAAGCTCGCGGAGCTGGGTGTCGTGGCCGCGCCGGATCCGCTGGGCTGAGTGCCATCGGGGGAGGGCGGGTGGTCCTGCCCGGGGGCGGCTGCGGGTGTGTGAGGGCTCGTCGCGCAGTTCCCCGCGCCCCTCACGGGGCGCTTAAAGCTCTTTCTGCCGGGGCAGACTCTCTCGATTCGTGTTTCCGAGGGCCCTGACGTAGACTGACTCGTCGGCTCTTGTGTACCCGCATGCCTGCATGCACCCGCACAGAGTCGATCAAGGTAGTCGATTCGAAGGGCGAAGCGTGGCCAAGAAGCAAGGTGCCATCGAGATCGAGGGCACTGTCGTCGAGTCTCTTCCGAACGCCATGTTCAAGGTCGAGCTCCAGAACGGCCACCAGGTCCTGGCACACATCAGCGGCAAGATGCGTATGCACTACATCCGCATCCTCCCTGACGACCGGGTCGTGGTGGAGCTGTCTCCGTACGACCTGACGCGTGGCCGGATCGTCTACCGCTACAAGTAGATCTTGTCTGCACCCCAGGTACCGCGTGCGGTGACTGGGGTCGCCGGCACTGACCCGGAGAACCTCAATCCCATGAAGGTCAAGCCGAGCGTCAAGAAGATCTGCGACAAGTGCAGGGTGATCCGCCGTCACGGTCGGGTCATGGTCATCTGCGACAACCCGCGCCACAAGCAGCGCCAGGGCTGACGCACGACCGATCCCTCTGCCCTCTCGCAGAGACTCGCGCGACGCAAGCTGAACAGTTCATACGCAGGACCCAGCCGGACAGTGATCCGTCTGACACCCCCGGTCGGAGGCCGGGGACCCAGTTCGTACCTGGTACGGCGGCTGGGAGTCGGTTCTGTGGAAGACCTCCGTCAAGTAACTGGAGCCATTGAATGGCACGCGTTTCCGGTGTTGACATCCCGCGCGAAAAGCGCGTGGAGATCGCCCTCACCTATGTGTTCGGCATCGGCCGGACCCTCTCGCAGCAGACGCTGGCCGCCACCGGCGTCGACCCGAACACCCGCGTTCGCGACCTCTCCGAGGAGCAGCTCGTCGCGATCCGCGAGTACGTCGACAACAACATCAAGACCGAGGGTGACCTCCGTCGCGAGATCCAGGCCGACATCCGCCGCAAGGTCGAGATCGGTACCTACCAGGGTCTGCGTCACCGCCGCGGCCTGCCCGTCCGCGGTCAGCGCACCAGCACGAACGCCCGTACCCGCAAGGGTCCGCGTCGCGCCATCGCCGGCAAGAAGAAGCCGGGCAAGAAGTAGTCCGCAGCGGACTCGCCGTCCAGCGGTCTTCGCTGTAGGACCGACCACCTCCCGTAGGAGTAAAAGATGCCCCCCAAGGGTCGTCAGGGCGCTGCCAAGAAGGTGCGCCGCAAGGAAAAGAAGAACGTCGCTCACGGCCACGCGCACATCAAGAGCACGTTCAACAACACGATCGTCTCGATCACGGACCCGTCCGGCAACGTGATCTCCTGGGCCTCCGCCGGCCACGTCGGCTTCAAGGGCTCCCGGAAGTCCACGCCGTTCGCCGCGCAGATGGCCGCCGAGTCGGCCGCCCGCCGCGCCCAGGAGCACGGCATGCGCAAGGTCGACGTGTTCGTCAAGGGCCCGGGCTCCGGTCGTGAGACCGCGATCCGCTCCCTGCAGGCCACGGGCCTCGAGGTCGGCTCCATCCAGGACGTCACCCCGACCCCGCACAACGGCTGCCGTCCGCCGAAGCGCCGCCGCGTCTGACGCCGGCGTTTCCAGGGCTTGCTGTGCCTCCGGTCCTTCCGGCCGGGGGTGTGGGGGTTGCCCCCCGCATGTAACAGCCGGGCGGTACGGCTCCGTATAGGGCCGTATCGCCCGTACCCTTGCAGTACCCGCCTCTTTTTGTCGGGGGCGGCTCAAGTCGGGCGTCAAATAGCGGGCGCCCACGACTGAAGGATCTGATCCACACATGCTGATCGCTCAGCGTCCCTCGTTGACCGAAGAGGTCGTCGACGAATTCCGCTCCCGGTTCGTGATCGAGCCGCTGGAGCCGGGCTTCGGTTACACCCTCGGCAACTCCCTGCGCCGGACCCTGCTGTCCTCGATCCCGGGTGCGGCGGTCACGTCCATCCGCATCGACGGCGTCCTGCACGAGTTCACCACCGTGCCGGGTGTCAAGGAGGACGTCACCGACCTGATCCTCAACATCAAGCAGCTGGTCGTCTCCTCGGAGCACGACGAGCCGGTCGTGATGTACCTGCGCAAGCAGGGCCCGGGTCTGGTCACCGCCGCCGACATCGCGCCCCCGGCCGGTGTCGAGGTGCACAACCCCGACCTCGTCCTCGCCACGCTCAACGGCAAGGGCAAGCTGGAGATGGAGCTGACGGTCGAGCGCGGCCGCGGTTACGTCTCCGCCGTGCAGAACAAGCAGGTGGGCCAGGAGATCGGCCGTATCCCGGTCGACTCCATCTACAGCCCCGTGCTCAAGGTCACGTACAAGGTCGAGGCCACGCGTGTCGAGCAGCGGACCGACTTCGACAAGCTGATCGTCGACGTCGAGACCAAGCAGGCGATGCGTCCGCGTGACGCCATGGCCTCCGCCGGCAAGACCCTGGTCGAGCTGTTCGGTCTCGCCCGCGAGCTGAACATCGACGCCGAGGGCATCGACATGGGCCCGTCCCCGACGGACGCCGCCCTGGCCGCGGACCTGGCGCTGCCGATCGAGGAGCTGGAGCTCACCGTTCGGTCGTACAACTGCCTCAAGCGTGAGGGCATCCACTCCGTGGGTGAGCTCGTGGCGCGGTCCGAGGCCGACCTGCTCGACATCCGCAACTTCGGTGCGAAGTCGATCGACGAGGTCAAGGCCAAGCTCGCGGGCATGGGCCTGGCGCTGAAGGACTCGCCTCCCGGATTCGACCCGACCGCCGCCGCCGACGCCTTCGGTGCGGACGACGACGCGGACGCCGGCTTCGTGGAGACCGAGCAGTACTGAGAGCTCGGGCCATCCGGTCCGTACTCGGGCGCGGGTGCGCTGCGGCTTGTCGCGCAGTTCCCCGCGCCTCTTCCGGGAGCGTCCCTTCGGGACTGCTCCCGGATCTCCGACGGGCGACCGCCTGCTCGGATACTGACCCCGGTACCTGATACGGCCGGGGCAGACACCTAGGAGAAACACCATGCCGAAGCCCACCAAGGGTGCCCGTCTGGGCGGCAGTGCCGCGCACGAGAAGCTGATGCTCGCGAACCTCGCGAAGTCGCTCTTCGAGCACGGCCGGATCACCACCACCGAGGCGAAGGCGCGCAAGCTGCGTCCGTACGCCGAGCGTCTGGTCACCAAGGCGAAGAAGGGCGACCTTCACAACCGCCGTCAGGTGCTCCAGGTCATCACGGACAAGAGCATCGTCCACACGCTCTTCACCGAGATCGGCCCGCGCTACGAGAACCGTCCGGGTGGCTACACCCGTATCACCAAGATCGGTAACCGCCGTGGCGACAACGCGCCCATGGCCGTCATCGAGCTGGTCGAGGCGCTGACGGTGGCGCAGGAGGCGACCGGCGAGGCCGAGGCCGCCACCAAGCGTGCCGCGAAGGACAACGAGGCTGCCGAGGCGCAGGTCGACACGACCAAGGCCGAGGAGACCGAGGAGTCCAAGGACGCGTAAGCGTCTGCCGGGGGCCGTGCGTCGGCGGCTGCGGCCTCGTCGTGGTCGTTCGCGCAGTTCCCCGCGCCCCTGAAGGGCGTTGTTGGCGGGTCCGTTCCCTGGTGCAGGGGGCGGGCCCGCTTTCGTGTGGGTGAGAGGATCCTGGGGTGAGTGACGAAGTAGAGGCCGGTTACGTCCGGGTCCGGCTCGACCTGTCGTACGACGGGAGCGAGTTCTCCGGGTGGGCCAAGCAGGCCGGGGGGCGGCGGACCGTGCAGGGGGAGGTCGAGGACGCCCTGCGGACCGTGACGCGGTCGGGGGAGACCTTCGAGCTGACCGTGGCGGGGCGCACCGACGCCGGTGTGCACGCCCGTGGGCAGGTCGCCCATGTCGACCTGCCGCGTGCGGTGTGGGCCGAGCACCGGCAGAAGCTGCTGAAGCGGCTCGCCGGGCGGCTGCCCCGGGACGTGCGGGTCTGGGCGCTCAGGGAGGCGCCGAGCGGGTTCAACGCGCGGTTCTCGGCGGTGTGGCGGCGGTACGCCTACCGGGTCACCGACAACCCGGGGGGCGTGGACCCGCTGCTGCGGAACCACGTGCTGTGGCACGACTGGCCCCTCGACGTCGACGCCATGAACGAGGCGGCCCGGGGGCTGCTGGGCGAGCACGACTTCGCCGCCTACTGCAAGAAGCGCGAGGGGGCCACCACCATCCGGACGCTCCAGGAGCTGAGCCTGGTGCGCGGGGACGACGGGATCATCACCGCCACGGTGCGGGCCGACGCCTTCTGCCACAACATGGTGCGTTCGCTCATCGGGGCGCTGCTGTTCGTGGGCGACGGGCACCGGCCCGCCGACTGGCCGGGCAAGGTGCTGGCGGCCGGTGTGCGGGACTCGGCCGTGCACGTCGTCCGGCCGCACGGACTGACGCTGGAGGAGGTCGGCTACCCGGCCGACGAGCTGCTCGCCGCGCGCAACAAGGAGGCGCGCAACAAGCGGTCGCTGCCGTCGGCGGGGTGCTGCTGAGGGGCTTGCGCGGTGCCTCACCGGTCAGCGGCGTCCCAGGCCGTGACCAGAGTGGACAGGGCCCGCGTGGCGGCCCGGGCGTCGGCGCCGTCGCCACGCGCGTCGGCGGAGAGCTCCACGTGGAGGAACCGGGCGTGGTGGCGCTCAGCGGTCCTGCCCTGGATGTTGGTGGTGCCTTCCAGGGGGCAGCGGGCCGACCAGCCCCGGCACACCCGCAGCCCGTCGGCCTCCATGCCGTCGGCCAGGGCGGCGGCCTCGGTGAGGGTGCGCCGCGCGGCTCCGGTGGACAGGACGGCCTCGTAGGGGCGGTGTGACTCCTTGGCGAAGCCGTGCAGCTGCACCCCGGGCACGTCGCGCTTCTGGAGTTCCACGACGACGGTGTGGAACATGCTGTCCTCCTGGTGGGCGACGTCGGCGGCGTCCCGTCGGCCGGCCTCGCGGTGCGCGCCGGCCAGGACCAGTGAGCCGCCGGGGTTGTCCTCCAGGAGCCGGACGCCGAGGCGCTCGGTGTCCCGGTCGGAGACCGGGTGGGGGACCTGGACGTTCCAGCGGACGTCGGAGTCGGCGGTCAGGTAGAGGCGTCCCCAGCGCTCGGCCTTGCCCGGGCGGGCGGCGGCGATCTCGTCGTACCTGCGACCGGACTCGGTGTCGGTGAGGTGGTTCAGCTTGAGACCGAGGGGGGCGAGCAGCCGTCCGGCCTTCGTGGCGTCGCCGTCCAGGAGGCGGCCGACGGCCTCGGCGACGTGCTCGCGCTGGGTGCCGTCCGGTGGGGTGTAGGCGTCGTCCGGCTTCAGGTCCGCCGTGTACGTGAGGATCCTGTCGCGGAGGTCCACCAGCTCCCGGGCGGGCGGAATGGCATCGTCCGTTGACCGGTCCGTGGTCGACTGGCAGCCGAACAAGGCCAAGACGAGTCCGACTTGGGCAACAATGCGAGTCAAATGTGACTGTCTTGTGATGGCAGTGTCCGTGGTGCGTGTGTGGCCCATGTAAACATGATGCGGTGACATTTCGTAATCCTCTCCGGATCGCTCGGGCGGCGACGGCCTTCGCGGCCACCCTCGCCGTGACGAGCGCGTGCACCTCCTCGGCTTCCACGCCGCAGGTGAAGCCAGGCGGGCGCTCTTTCACCGTGGCCGCCACCGGTGACGTGCTGATCCACCCCGAGCTGGTCGACCAGGCCGCCAAGGATGCCAAGAAGACCGGCAGGGGAGAGGCCGGGCTGGACTTCGGACCGCTGCTCGCCGGTGTCAAGCCGGTCATCAGCAAGGCCGACCTGGCCATCTGTCACATGGAGACACCCGTCGGGAAACCGCGGGGGCCCTTCGAGGGGTATCCGGAGTTCCTCGTCCCACCGCAGATCCTGACATCGCTCAAGGACGTGGGCTACGACACCTGTTCGACGGCCTCCAACCACACCTTCGACCACGGTCTGCCAGCCGTACGCCGCACCCTGAACGCCATGGACGAGGCCGGCCTCGGTCACACCGGCTCCGCCCGCACGCCCGAGGAGGCGGAGCGGGTCGCCATCCGTGACGTCGAGGGTGTGAAGGTCGCCCACCTGTCCTTCTCCTGGGAGTCGTTCGCCCATCCGGCGCCCGAGAAGCAGAAGTGGGCGTTCAACAAACTCGGCACGGACGCCATCAGGGAGGCCGAGGCCAAGGCCCGGAAGAAGGGGGCCGAAGTGGTGATCCTCTCGGTCCACTGGGGGGCCGAGCACCACAACGAACCGGGCGTGGGGCAGTTGCGGCTGGCGGAGCGGCTCACCACGGAGACGGGCATCGACCTGGTGATAGGGCACCACGCGCACGTGGTCCAGCCGATCCAGAAGGTGAACGGCACCTGGGTCGCCTACGGCCTGGGCAACCACGTGGCCCGCCACTCCTCGCCCAGCGGGCTCACCGAGGAGGGCGCGATCGGCTGGTTCGATTTCCGTGAGACGACGGACGGATGGGACGTCTCGGCCCGTTACGCCACGACTCTGGTGGAGATCCCGCCCGAGTTGGAGGCCGGCGAGAAGGCGCCCGGCGGCGCGGTCACGGATCACCGGGTGGTGGATGTGCGGCGCGCCCTGAAAGAGCCGGGGGACCTCTCGGAGCAGCGGCTCGCCCGCTACCGGCTGGCGGCCGATCGGACGCGTGGCTTCCTGTACAACCGCGGGGCGCCGGGAGGCGAGGGTCTGAAGGAACTCGAAGTGGAGCGTGACTAGCGCCACAGCGCATCGCCGGGCGGCGGATGCAACCTCGCCGCTGCCCAGGAGTCTTTCAAATGACGGCTTGTCATGCCCCCCGGGTCCTCGGCGGTGTGATCGGCAGACGCCGTCTCCGTAGAGGTCGGAGGAGACCACCGGTGACATCGACTCGTGCCGCACGCCCCGTGAAGCGCGGGCGGCGGCGCAGCCGCAGACGAGCGGACATGCCGCTCCTGGGAGGCATCCGTCCCCCGATAGCCCTGCTCTGCGTGCTCGTGCTCGCCCTCGCGGGCCTCACCGCCAAGGTGCTCGGCCCCGCCGGGGAACCGGTCGTGCCAGAGGCCGTGCGGTCCTCCCAGCAGCACTTCGCGGAGGACGGCGCCATCGCGCTGCGCGCCTCGATCGACGAGCGGGTCACCGACCTGAACCGCACCGCCGCCGCGCTGAACGCCGGGCCGCCGGTGAAGCCCGAGCAGGTCCTGTCCGACCTGGGCAAGACGTACCAGAAGTGGACGGGCACCACCGTTCTGGACCTGCAGAGCGGTAAGGTGCTGGCCGCCAGAGGGGAAACGATTCCCCTCGCATGGCTGGACAAGGAGGTCCTCACCGGCGACCGGGCGCTCAAGCCCCGGATGGTGCGGCTGAAGACCGGTGACGTGCGCCTGATGACCATGGCGGTCCTCGGCTCCGAGGGCAGGTCCCAGCACCTGCTGATCGCGTCCAACAGTCTGTCCGTGCCCGCCATCACCCTGGGCCAGTTCCGCTCCATGGCCGTCGTCGCCACCGGCGGTGAGATCCTCGCCACCGCCGGCTTCGAGCAGTCCGAGAACATCAACTCGGATCAGGGCCGCAAGGAGCTTGCCTGGCTCCAGAAGCAGATGAGCGAGCTGTCGGCCCGGGCGGCCGAGGAAGCCGAGCAGGACCCGATCAGCGCCAGGGAGCCGGGCTCGCACGGCTACCCCGGTGTCAGCGGGACCCTGCTCGGCGAGAGCTACAACGGCCGCACCGCCACAGCCGGTTACGCCTCCCTGGCCTCTTCCGACCCCGAGGAGAAGAAGAGCGTCGGCGCCGGGCTCGGGCTCACCGTCGTGGCCCTGCTTCCCGTGGTCCAGCAGCATGCGGCCACGCCCGGCCGGGAGCTGTACGGGCTGATGGCCGCGGGAGCACTCGTGGTGCTCGGCCTGCTCGCGGCCGCCGTGCTCTGGGCGACCGTGCAGCGGCCGCTGCTGCGGCTGTTCCTGGAGTCTCGGCGGCTGGCCCGGGGCGACCTGACGCGTCCGCTGTCCGTGCCCCGCTGGGGGGAGGCCGCGCGCATCGGTTCCGCCCTGGAGCGGTTGCGCGGGCAACTGGGCGGTGCGGGCGGCGACCCCGTCGGCGGCCGGAACCGCAGGACGCCCTTCGGAGTACGCGGGGCGCTCGCGCTGACCGCCCTACTGCTGTTGCTGTGGTGCGTGCCCACCGGCCTCCTGCTGAACCGCACCGACGACTCCGTCAGCATCCCGGCCTCCATGGTCAACGACCAGCGCGACCGGACCGACCTGATCGCCGACCGGGTGCGCCGGGCGCTCAACGAGGCCCAGGCCGACCTGGTCTCCACGTCCCGGCTGATCGACCCGGACGATGCCGGTTCCGTCCCGGCCCTGCTCGAGGAGACCCTGCGCGAGCACAGCCGGTACCAGTCGCTGTACCTGCTCGACGAGGACGGCGACGTCGTCGCCCGCGCGGGCAGGGAGCCGCGCGCCGGATTCGCCGCCGCGGACGACCTGCCGCTGATCCGGGTCACCGGAAAGGGCGAGAAGAAGCCGGTCGTGCAGGCCGCGGCACCGCTGCCGGACCACAAGGGGACGACCCTGGTCGGCGAGGTCAGGATCGAGTTCCTCAACTCGCTGCTGAAGCGGCCCGGGCTCGGCGAGGTCCGCGTGGTGGACGCCGAGGCGCGGACCCTCGCCGCCGGCGACGGCTTCCTGGCCTTCGAGGAGCTGCCGCGCGAGGCGCTCACCGACCTGGTCAAGGCGGGCAACGTGGTCACCGGTGCGGGCCCGGTCGAGAACGGCCTGCTCATCCGCGAGGGACGCGGGACCACGGTCGCCGCGGCCGCCCCGTTCTCCGGCGGCGGAGTGGCCGCCGACATCGGCTGGACCGTGGTCAGCTGGCAGAACGCCGAGGACTTCAAGATCACCCCGTACCAGCGCGAGGACCGCAGCGTCCTGGCCGGACTGCTCGGTCTGGCCCTGATCGTCGTCTGCCTCGGCTGGGTGTACCTCGTCGTGGCCCGGCCGATGCGGGCCCTGGCGGCCGGTGCCGAGAAGCTGGCCGACGGCGACCTCAAGTCCGTGCTCTACCCGCGCTACCAGGACGAGGTGGGCGCCGTCGTCCGCAGCCTCGAACTGCTGCGTCAGCAACTCCAGGCCCGTAAGCAGACCCAGGCGCGCCGGCTCGTCGAGCCGGAGGCCGGCGTTCGGGGAAGGTGACCCAGCCGTGCTCTATCTGTACTTCGTCCTGCTCACCGGCAGCCTGCTGCTGCTCGTGGCGGGCATCGTGGAACAGCGCCGGCACTACGCCGCCCTGCACAGCATCCCCTCCCGCGTGCTCGTGAACGGCATCCGCGGCAAGTCCTCCATCACCCGGCTGTGCGCCGGGGCGCTGCGCGGCGGCGACCTGGTGACCGTGGCGAAGACCACCGGCACGGCGGCCCGCTTCATCCACCCCGACGCCACCGAGGAGCCGGTCTACCGCAAGTTCGGCATCGCCAACGTGGTGGAGCAGATCGGCATCGTGCGCCGGGCCGCCACCTACCGGCCCGACGCCCTCGTCATCGAGTGCATGGCCGTCATGCCGGCCCTGCAGGAGGTGAACCAGAGCAAGCTGATCCGCTCCACGATCGGCGTGCTGTGCAACGTCCGTGAGGACCACCTCGCCGAGATGGGCCCCACCCTCGACGACGTGGCGCGGTCGCTGTGCCGCTCCATGCCCGAGGACGGCATCTGCGTCACCGCGGAGAAGGAGCGCTTCCACATCCTCCAGGAGGAGGCGGACGCCCGGAACTGCCAGTTGATCTACGCCGACCCGGAGACCGTCACCGACGAGGAACTGCGCGGCTTCAGCTGGTTCACCTTCAAGGAGAACGTCGCCATCGCCCTGGTCGTGGCCGAGCTGCTCGGCGTGGAACGGCAGGTCGCCCTGCAGGGTATGTACGACGCCCCGCCGGACCCGGGCGTGCTGTCCGTCGAGCGCTACGCGACGCCCGAGGGCAAGCGGCTGGCCTTCGCCAACGTCTTCGCGGCCAACGACCCCGAGTCGACGCTGATGAACATCAACCAGCTGCTCGACCTGGGAGCCATCCACCGGCCGCTGAACGTCGTGATCAACTGCCGGCCGGACCGCGTGGAGCGCAACGGCCAGATGGGCGAGATCATCCCCGACCTGCAGCCGGACCACGTCTTCGTGATCGGGCACCCGGCCAAGAGCGCGATCGACGCCATCCCCGCCGAGTGGCGCGACCGCGCGGTCGACCTCGGGGGCGAGCGGCGGTCGGCCGAGGAGTTCATGCCCGCCCTGCTGGGGCGCCTGGCCGCCGACTCCTCCCTGGTCGCCATCGGCAACATCCACGGCCAGGGCGAGGAACTGCTGGAGTACCTGGCCGAACTCCCGGCGGACGAGTCCGCCCCCGCCACCGCCGCCCGGCCCTCGGCCGCGGCCGCCCCGGCCCAGCCGGCGCGCCTCGACCCCTACGCCTCGTACCCCATGGCCTACGAGGAGCGCTACCAGGCCTCCCGCACCCAGGAGATCCCGGTGGTCCGCATCCCGGCCCAGCCGTCCGGGCCGTACGCCGGCGCCGGGCACCACGAGCCCTCCCCCTACCAGCAGGGGCCCTACGGCGCCGCGGACCAGGGATGGCAGTACCGGGACGACCCCTACGGGCACGTCCCGGCCGACGACGGGGGCCGGCCGCCCCGTCCCTGACGTCCCGCGGACGGGGCGAGCCGGCCCGCACGACCGCCGACCGCCCCGCGCCGAACCTGCATCCGTACCCCGTCGCCCGTGCCCGGAGAACCCGTTGACCACCGCCGCCCTGTCCCCCGAGATGGCCGCCCTCGGCATCGCCATCGGCCTGTTCTTCTCGTTGCTGTGCTACCTGACCACCAACCTGTCGCCCGGCGGCATGATCACGCCCGGCTGGCTCGCCCTGACCCTCATCGAGGACCTCCAGCGGGCGGCCATGGTGGTCGGCGTCACCGCCCTCACCTACGCGGGCACCAAGGTCATGCAGCGGCTGGTGATCCTCTACGGCAAGCGGCTGTTCGCCGCGGTGGTCCTGCTGGGCGTGCTGCTCCAGGCCACCGTGATGATCGTGCTCTCGCTGGAGTTCCCGCTGCTGTACGGCAACCAGACCCTCGGCTTCATCGTGCCGGGCCTGATCGCGTACCAGATGGTCCGCCAGCCCAAGGGGGCGACGCTGCTGGCGACCGGCACCGTCTCGCTCATGGCCTACATCGTCGTCGCCGCCGGACTGCTGCTCGGCATCATGCCCACCGTCTGAGAACCGGCGTCCCGGCGACCGAGAACCCAGGAGAGAACACATGGCAGGGAAGAAGAAATCGCGGCCGGTCCTGTCCGGCCTCGTGGTGCTGGGGCTCGTCGCGACCTCCGGCTACCTCACCGTGGAGCTGCGCAAGCAGGAGGACAAGGGCGTCCCGGAGATCACGAACGTCGGCGTGCTCGACGGCTCGGACCGGGCCGGGACGAAGAAGCGCGACGAGGGCGGGCAGAGCTGGTCCCGGCTGGAGAACCCCGCCCGCTCCGTGCTGCGCGGGTCCGACGGCCAGGTCGAAGCGGTGTTCACCGACGGGGCGCGCACCGCGACCCTGACCGGTCCGGCCCGCACCTTCGCCGAGCCCTCCTCGACCAGCTCCAAGGTCTCCACGACCGACTGGGTGCGCCTCATGCCCGAGCCCTGGAAGAAGGGCGCGGACCGGCAGAAGTGGTTCAAGGACTGGTACGCCCAGTACCAGGGCAGCAAGGAGGACGACCTCCTGGCCGTCGCCTTCCAGTACGTCGCGGGCGCCAAGGACAAGAAGGACGAGCGCGGCATCGTCTACGCCGGCGACGCCAACTTCGGTCCGCTCAACGCGAGCGGGGCGGAGGGCGGTGACCTGCGCCTGGAGCAGTCCGACTTCTACGACTACCTCGGCGTGCCCTACCCCTTCCGGGACGGCGCGATCGGGCAGCCGGAGACGGCACGCGCCCGCTCGATCGACTGCTCGGGGTTCATACGGATGGTGTTCGGCTACCGCGCCCGCTACCCGCTGATGTCCACGGACGCCTCCGGTGACGGCCTGCCGCGCACCGCGAACGGCATGGCCCGCTCCGACCGGGGCGCCGACATCCTGCCGCTCACCGGTGTCTCGGCCAAGGACCGGCCCACCGGCATCGACCAGCTCCAGCCCGGTGACCTGGTCTTCTTCAAGCTCGACACACGCACCGCGCAGCGCCTGGACCACGTCGGCATGGTGCTCGGCTACGACACCGAGGGCCACCTGATCTTCGTCTCCAGCCGCGAGGAGGTCAACGGGCCGACCATCGGTGACGTCGGCGGGGTCTCGCGGCTGGACGGCAACGGCTACTACGCCAAGACGCTGCGCAGCGCCAAGCGGCTGTGACCGGTCACCCGGCCGCCGCTGCGGCGGACGCCTGCGCCTCGCCGCGGCGGCGGATCTGGTTGAACGTGTGCTGCTGGAGGTCGTCGCCGGTGCGGAACACGTCGGTGTCCTTCGTGGTGACGTCCTTGCCGCTGGTGAAGCCGGCGTTGGTGAAGTAGGCGTAGCGGCCGTAGGAGTTGCTGGTCGTGCGGCAGACGCCGGACTCGCAGAAGTTCTTCACGCCGCCGCCGGAGAGCGACTTCACGAAGCTCTTCTTGTTGGTCTGGCCCTTGGCCTTGAGCGCCTGCGCCTCGGTGTCGAAGACGGCCACGCCGACCGTGACCGCGATGCCGCCGTTGACGTAGGTCACGCGTATCAGGCGCGTGCAGTCGTTGGCGGTGAGGATCTTGGGGAGGGTGCCGCCGGCCGCCGTGGCGCAGCTGCGGGTGTCGGCGGTGGGGCCCTTCTTGTAGACGGTCCCGCCCATGGTCAGCTGGGTCCCCGGGAAGAGGGTGTCCGGGCTGAGCGGCGCCTTGTCCTTCCTGGCGCTGGCGACGAAGTCCTTCGGGTCCAGCGGGGGCGGGGCGCTGGTCGGGGCGAACGACGGCGCCGAGGCGGTGCCGCTGGGGATGTCCGCCGAGGGCAGGGAGGCAGGGGAGTTCGGCCGGTCGTCGCCGTTGGCCGAGACCACGGCGACCGCCACGGCGGTGCCGATCGCGACGATGCCGAGCGCGCCGCCGCCGATCATCAGCAGCCGGCGTCGCTTGTTGCGGGCCTCGGACGCCTCGGCGAGCGCGGCCCAGTCGGGAGACTGGCCGCCGCCGTTCCACGGCTGCTGCGACTGCGGTTTCCAGGGATCCCACTGGGACTGAGGTCCCCCCTGCCCAAAGCTCATGGGCCGCATCTTAGACGGGACATGGGGTGTGCTGGTCCGGCCGGAGCGGGCCCGGAGCCCCTAGCGTTCCTCCCATGCGGACGGGCAAATGCGACATCTTCGGGTGGTTGGGGCGGCTGCTGCCGGCGGTGGCGCTGCTGGTGTGCCCGTCGTGGTGGCCGCCGCTCGCGACGGCTGCGTGGGCGCCGGTGCTGGTCGGGGTGGTGCGGGCGGTGCGGCGGCCGCGCGGCGGCCGTTCCCCGCTGCGGTGGTGCGCCGGGGTGTGCGCCGATGTGATGCTGTCGTCGGTGTTCCCGTACGGACGGCCGGTGCGGGGCGTGCGGGCGCGGACCCTGCGCAGGGCCGTGACGGTGTGTGCCGCGCTGTGCGCGCCGGGGGTCCGGGGGCGGCGCTGATCCCGCGTTTTGACCCTTGTCGAACGCACCGGTATTCTGCTTGTTCGTTGTGTATTGGCTTGCTCATTCTCACGGGACGGGCCCTTACACCGGTCCACCGGGCCGATGACCAGCGACCCCACGTACGCGGTATGCGTCGCCGCAGTGCGGTCCAGGCTGTCGTGATCGTTTCGGTGACCTTGTCAGGACCATTCACTCGAAGCGAAGGCTACGAACCGTGCGTACGTACAGCCCCAAGCCCGGCGATGTGACGCGCCAGTGGCACGTCATTGACGCTCAGGACGTCGTCCTGGGCCGTCTCGCCTCCACCGCAGCGACCCTTCTCCGGGGCAAGCACAAGCCGATCTACGCGCCGCACGTCGACACTGGTGACTTCGTCATCATCATCAACGCCGACAAGGTGCACCTCTCCGGCAACAAGCGCACCCAGAAGATGGCGTACCGCCACTCCGGCTACCCGGGTGGTCTGCGCTCCGTCCGTTACGACGAGCTGCTCGACAAGAACCCCGAGAAGGCCATCGAGAAGGCCGTCAAGGGCATGCTCCCCAAGAACACTCTGGGCCGTCAGATGCTCTCGAAGCTGAAGGTCTACAAGGGTGACCAGCACCCGCACGGCGCGCAGCAGCCGCAGCCGTACGAGATCACCCAGGTCGCGCAGTAAGTCCGGCCACCCCCTAAGACTGAAGAGAATCTGAGGAGAATCGTGGCCGAGACCACTGCCGAGCAGCCGCTCGAAGAGCTTGACATCGACAGCTACACCACCGAGTCCGAGGTTCCCGTCGAGGGCGAGTACACCTCGGAGTCCATGGCTTCCCGCTTCGGCGAGCCCCAGCCGGCCGCCGGCCTGGGCCGTCGCAAGAACGCCATCGCCCGTGTCCGGATCGTCCCGGGCACCGGCAAGTGGAAGATCAACGGTCGCACCCTCGAGGACTACTTCCCGAACAAGGTGCACCAGCAGGAAGTCAACGAGCCGTTCAAGGTCCTCGAGCTCGAGGGCCGCTACGACGTCGTCGCCCGCATCGCCGGCGGCGGTGTCTCCGGTCAGGCCGGTGCGCTCCGTCTCGGTGTCGCCCGCGCGCTGAACGAGGCCGACGTGGACAACAACCGCGGTCCGCTGAAGAAGGCCGGCTTCCTCCGCCGCGACGACCGTGCGGTCGAGCGCAAGAAGGCCGGTCTGAAGAAGGCCCGCAAGGCCCCGCAGTACAGCAAGCGCTAATCGCGCCCGCTGTCTTCGCAACGAACGCCCCGGCTGCACGAATCGTGCTGCCGGGGCGGTTCGTTTACACAACCCCTACAGCTCCCGGACAGTGTCAGGGAGGCACTCGGGGGTGTGAGCCGCACTCTCTTCAGCAATACGGAGGACAGCACAGTGGGACGACTCTTCGGCACGGACGGCGTGCGCGGTGTCGCCAACGCGGATCTGACGGCGGAGATGGCCCTGGGCCTCTCCGTGGCCGCGGCGCACGTACTGGCCGAGGCGGGCACGTTCGAGGGGCACCGGCCGACCGCGGTCGTCGGGCGTGACCCGCGCGCGTCCGGGGAGTTCCTGGAGGCCGCCGTGGTGGCGGGCCTCGCCAGCGCCGGAGTGGACGTGCTGCGGGTCGGCGTGCTGCCGACGCCCGCGGTGGCCCATCTGACCGGCGAGCTCGGAGCCGACCTCGGTGTGATGCTCTCCGCGAGCCACAACGCCATGCCCGACAACGGCATCAAGTTCTTCGCCCGCGGTGGTCACAAGCTCGCCGACGAGCTGGAGGACCGGATCGAGTCCGTCTACGAGGAGCACCGCACCGGCGCCCCGTGGGACCGGCCGACCGGCGCCGGCGTGGGCCGCGTCCGTGAGTACGACGAGGGCGTCGACCGGTACGTCGAGCACCTGCTGGGCGTCCTGCCGAACCGGCTCGACGGGCTGAAGGTCGTCCTCGACGAGGCGCACGGCGCCGCCGCCCGGGTCTCGCCCGAGGCGTTCCAGCGGGCCGGTGCCGAGGTCGTCACGATCGGTGCCGAGCCGGACGGGCTCAACATCAACGACGGGTGCGGCTCGACCCACCTGGACAAGCTGAAGGCGGCCGTCGTCGAGCACGGCGCGGACCTCGGCATCGCGCACGACGGGGACGCCGACCGGTGCCTCGCCGTCGACCACGCCGGTGACGAGGTGGACGGGGACCAGATCCTGGCCGTGCTCGCGCTGGCCATGCGGGAGCGGTCCACACTGCGGTCGGACACCGTGGTGGCGACGGTGATGTCCAACCTGGGCTTCAAGCTCGCCATGGAGCGCGAGGGCATCCAACTGGTGCAGACCGCCGTGGGCGACCGGTACGTGCTGGAGGAGATGAAGCAGCACGGTTACGCGCTCGGCGGCGAGCAGTCCGGGCACGTGATCGTCCTCGACCACGCGACGACCGGCGACGGCACGCTCACCGGCCTGATGCTGGCGGCCCGGGTGGCCGGGAGCGGGCGTCCGCTGAAGGAGCTGGCCGCGGTCATGGAGCGGTTGCCGCAGGTGCTGATCAACGTGCCGGACGTGGACAGGTCCCGGGTGGGGACCTCCGCGGAGCTGTCGGCCGCCGTCGCGGACGCGGAGCGGGAGCTCGGGTCGACGGGGCGGGTGCTGCTCCGGCCGTCGGGCACCGAGCCGCTGGTGCGTGTGATGGTCGAGGCGGCGGACATCGAGCAGGCCCGGTCCGTGGCCGGGCGGCTGGCCGACGCGGTGAAGTCCGCGCTGGGCTGACGGCGGGCCGGGGCCGGGAGGGTGCGCGGGCCGCGCACCCTCCCGGCCTCTTCCCTTACGTCTGCGGCGTGTTGCTGCGCTGCCGGGACCAGAGCCACTTCTGGGCCAGCAGCGTCAGGGTGCCCGCGAGCGTGATGCCCAGCAGGTTCAGCAGGAGCTGCTGGGTGGAGCCCCAGGTCTGGGCCGTGTCGCCGTAGCTCAGGGCCACGGCCGCGTTCGCCGCCGCCGGGATCGTGGTCACCGAGATGGCCACGCCCACCAGGGCGCCCGACTTGGCCGAGGTCAGGGAGAGGGTGCCGGCGGTTCCGGCCAGCACGGCCACGACGAAGGACAGCCAGTCCGGGGCGTAGATGAAGCCGGTGTTGGGGCGCTCCGCTTCCAGCCGGGCCTCGGTGAACAGGTCGACGGCGTCCATGAACAGGCTGAAGGCGACCGTCACCGCCATCGCCGCCGCGAAGCCCACCAGCAGGGCGATCAGGGAGCGCAGCGCCAGGCGCGGCCGGCGTCGCACGATCGCGGTGCTGATGCCGGCCAGGGGGCCGAACTCCGGGCCCACGGCCATCGCTCCGACGATCAGGATCGCGTTGTCCAGGACCACGCCGCAGGCCGCGATCATCGTGGCGAGCGTGATGAAGGCCAGGTACGTGACGGAGAGCGTGGACTCCTCGTGCGTCTCGTCGGTCAGGTGCTCCCACAGGACCGCGTCCGCGCCCTCGCCGGGTGCCTCGGCCTCGGCCCGGTCGGCCCGGTCGGACAGGGACAGGTCGATGCTCTCGACGGCGATGGAGCCGCTGGAGTCGAGGCCGAGTTCGCGCAGCCTGCCGAGGAGTTCGTCGCCGGCCTCGCGTGCCACGTCGCACATGACGACGTCCCCCGCCGGGCTGCGGGCGGTGTCCGGCAGGACGACGAGGTGGGTCGTGCCGACCGTCTCGTCGAGCAGCCGCAGCACCTCGTCGGTCCTGTCGGACGGCGAGATCAGGCGCAGGTGAAGCATGGCGACCATCTGTCAGGGCCTCTTTCCGGACGTCACAGTTTGCGCAGGCTGAGCCGCTGCACCTTGTGGTCCGGGCCCTTGCGCACCACGAGGGTGGCACGGCCGCGGGTGGGGGCGATGTTCTCCACCAGATTGGGCCGGTTGATCGTGCGCCACATCGTCCGGGCGTAGTCGAGCGCCTCCTCCTCCGAGACCTGGGTGTACTTGCGGAAGTACGACGACGGGTTCTGGAAGGCGGTCGCGCGCAGCTTGCGGAAGCGGTTGAGGTACCAGCGCTCGATGTCGTCGACGCGGGCGTCGACGTAGACGCTGAAGTCGAAGTAGTCGGCGAGGCCGACGCGGGTGCGGCCGTCCTTGCCGGGCAGGGCGGGCTGCAGGACGTTCAGGCCCTCGACGATCAGGATGTCGGGGCGGCGGACGCTGAGCCGCCTGCCGGGGACGATGTCGTAGATCAGGTGGGAGTAGACGGGGGCCGTGACCTCGTCCTTGCCGGCCTTGATGTCGGCGACGAAGCGGGTCAGGGCGCGGCGGTCGTAGGACTCGGGGAAACCTTTCCGCGACATCAGGCCGCGGGCCTGGAGCTCCTGGGTGGGCAGCAGGAAGCCGTCGGTGGTGACCAGTTCCACGCGCGGGTGCTCGGGCCAGCGCGACAGCAGCGCCTGCAGGAGGCGGGCGACCGTCGACTTGCCCACCGCGACCGAGCCGGCGACGCCTATCACGAACGGGGTGCCGGACTGCGAGCCCTGCTCGCCGAGGAAGGTGTTGAGGGCGCCCCTGAGGCCGTCCGTCGCCCCGATGTACAGGTTGAGCAGGCGGGACAGCGGCAGGTAGATGTCCCGCACCTCGTCGAGGTCGATCACGTCGCCGAGACCGCGCAGCTTCTCGACCTCCTCGGCGGTGAGCGGCAGCGGCGTCTTGTCGCGCAGCGCGCTCCACTCGGCTCGGGTGAGGTCGACGTAGGGAGTCGCCTCCGGCCGCTGCCGGTGGGCGCTCCGGGGCATCGGGGAGACCGGAGAGATCACAGTCCATTGTTACGGGCGGACGAACGGACCGTGAGGTGGGATCCGTCACCCGAGCCCCGCCGGACCGGGCATACCGGAGAAAACCGGCCAAGGGGAGGAATGTCAGTGGTGTGCGTCACAGTTGTGGGAAGGGTGGGCCCAGGCCGGGGCCCACGGACCCCAGAGGTGACCCATGACGTACGCGATAGAGGCGGAAGGCCTGGTCAAACGGTTCAAGGACACCGAGGCGCTGGCCGGCGTGGACCTGGCGGCCCGCAAGGGCACGGTGCTCGGCCTGCTGGGGCCCAACGGCGCGGGCAAGACCACCGCCGTACGGATCTTCGCCACGCTGCTCCGCCCCGACCGGGGCAGGGCCCACGTGGCGGGCCACGACGTGGTCCGGGACGCCGGGGTGGTGCGTGCCATGGTCGGGCTGACCGGGCAGTACGCGGCGGTCGACGAGAACCTGACCGGCACGGAGAACCTGCTGCTCATCGGGCGGCTGCTGGGCATGCCGCGCCGGGAGGCCAAGGCGCGGGCCGGAGAGCTGCTGGAGCGCTTCCAGCTGACGCACGCGGCCGGACGGGCCGCCAAGACCTTCTCCGGAGGCATGCGCCGGCGGCTGGACCTCGCGGCCAGCCTGGTGGGACGGCCCAGCATCCTCTTCCTCGACGAACCGACCACGGGCCTCGATCCGCACAGCCGCGGTGAGCTGTGGGACCTGCTGCGCGGCCTGGTCGCGGACGGGGCGACCGCCCTGCTGACCACGCAGTACCTGAACGAGGCCGATGTGCTCGCCGACGACATCGTGGTGATCGACAAGGGCCGGGTGATCGCCGAGGGCACGCCCGACCGGCTGAAGGCCCAGGTCGGCGGGCAGGTGCTGGAGCTGCGGCCGATCCTCGGGCAGGACCTGGCCCGGGCGCACGCGCTGGTGGCCGCGGCCGCCGGGCCGAAGGCCCGGATCGAGGGCGAGACGATCACCGCCCCGGTGAAGGACCCCGAGCTGATGCCGGCCGTCGTACGGGCGCTGGACCGGGAGGGGATCGCGGTGGGCGAGCTGGCCCTGCGCCGCTCCTCGCTCGACGAGGTCTTCCTCGCCCTGACGGGCCACCGCGCCGAACCCGGCGAGGAGCAGGAGGACGGCGAGGCGGCCGTCCGCGACGACGAGCTGGAGAGGGCGGTGAGCCGGCCATGACCGCCACCACCGTCACGGCACCGGTCACCGGGTCGGGCCGGGTGCCGCCCCTGGCCGGGGTGCGGCAGACCTTCACCATGGCCTGGCGGAGCCTGGTCGCCGTCAAGCACAACCCGCTCGAACTGGTCGACTACAGCATCACGCCGATCATGTTCGTGTTCCTGTTCACCTATGTGCTGGGCGGGCAGATGGCCGGGTCGCCCGAGGCGTACCTGAAGTACGCGCTGCCCGGGATCATCGTGCAGAACACCCTGTTCATGACGATGTACACGGCCATGGCGCTCAACACCGACCTCACCAAGGGCGTCTTCGACCGGCTGCGCAGCCTGCCCATCGCCCGCTCGGCGCCGCTGATCGGGCGGATCACGGCCGACCTCGCCAAGCACATCTGGGCGATGGTGCTGATGATCTGCCTCGGACTGGCGCTGGGCTTCCGGGTCACCGGCGGGTTCGGCGGGTTCCTGCTCGGCGTGCTGCTGGTGGTGGTCTTCGCCGCCGCGGTGTCCTGGTGCGCGGTGCTGATCGGGATGCTGGCCGGGGACGCGGAGAAGGTGCAGGCGTTCGCCTTCACCCTCATCTTCCCGATCACCTTCACCAGCAGCGCCTTCGTGGTCGTCGACACCATGCCGGGCTGGCTCCAGGCGTGGAGCGACGTCAATCCGGTCACCCATCTGTCCGACGCGTTCCGCGGGCTGCTGCTGGGCGGGGCGGTGGCGGAGCCGGTGCTGTGGTCGCTGGTGTGGGCGGCCGGGATCGCCCTGGTCTTCTATCCGTTGGCCATGAGGGCGTACCGCGCGAAGGTCTGATCTCACGGGATCAGGGCTTCGTACCCCCGTGGTAATTTCCGAATTCGGGCACGCAGCGGCCTGTTCGGCACCGTAATCGACCCTAAGCTGCCGCCCATGTGTGGAATCGTGGGTTACGTGGGGCCGCAGTCGGCGCTCGAGGTCGTGATGGCCGGGCTGAAGCGGCTGGAGTACCGGGGGTACGACTCGGCGGGCGTCGCCGTGCTGGCCGACGGCGGGCTGGCCGCGGCGAAGAAGGCCGGCAAGCTGCTGAACCTGGAGAGGGAGCTGGACGGCAGGCCGCTGCCGACGGGCACGACGGGCATCGGCCACACCCGGTGGGCCACGCACGGCGGCCCGACCGACGCCAACGCCCACCCGCACCTCGACAACGCGGGGCGCGTCGCGGTCGTCCACAACGGCATCATCGAGAACTTCGCCCTGCTGCGGGCCGAGTTGGAGGAGCGCGGGCACACGCTGTCCTCCGAGACGGACACCGAGGTCGTGGCGCATCTGCTCGCCGAGGAGTTCTCCTCCTGCGCGGACCTCGCCGAGGCGATGCGCCTGGTGTGCCGGCGGCTGGAGGGCGCCTTCACGCTGGTCGCGGTGCACGCCGACGAGCCGGACGTGGTGGTCGGCGCCCGGCGGAACTCGCCGCTGGTGGTCGGGGTCGGCGAGGGCGAGTCCTTCCTCGCCTCGGACGTCGCCGCGTTCATCGAGCACACCCGGTCGGCGATCGAGCTGGGGCAGGACCAGGTCGTGGAGCTGCGCCGGGACGGCGTGGTGGTGACGGGCTTCGACGGCCGCCCGGCCGACGTGCGTTCGTACCACGTCGACTGGGACGCCTCGGCCGCGGAGAAGGGCGGCTACGACTACTTCATGCTCAAGGAGATCGCCGAGCAGCCCAAGGCGGTCGCCGACACCCTGCTGGGCCGGATCGACGGCTCGGGGTCGCTGACCCTGGACGAGGTGCGGATCCCGCCGCGGGTGCTGCGGGAGATCGACAAGGTCGTCATCGTCGCCTGCGGCACGGCCTTCCACGCCGGGATGATCGCCAAGTACGCCATCGAGCACTGGACGCGGCTCCCGTGCGAGGTGGAGCTGGCCAGCGAGTTCCGCTACCGGGACCCGATCCTGGACGCGCAGACGCTGGTCATCGCCATCTCCCAGTCCGGCGAGACCATGGACACCCTCATGGCGCTGCGGCACGCCCGCGAGCAGGGCTCCAGGGTGCTGGCGATCTGCAACACCAACGGCTCGACGATCCCCCGCGAGTCGGACGCGGTGCTGTACACGCACGCCGGTCCGGAGGTGGCCGTCGCCTCGACGAAGGCGTTCCTCACCCAGCTCGTGGCCTGCTACCTGGTCGCCCTGTACCTGGGGCAGGTCCGGGGCACCAAGTGGGGTGACGAGATCCGGGCGGTGATCCGCGACCTGTCGTCGGTCTCCGGCGCGGTGGAGCGGGTGCTGGGGACGATGGAGCCGGTGCGGGAGCTGGCGCGCACCCTGGCCTCGAAGAACACGGTGCTGTTCCTCGGGCGGCACGTCGGCTACCCGGTGGCCCTGGAGGGTGCGCTCAAGCTCAAGGAGCTGGCCTACATGCACGCCGAGGGGTTCGCGGCCGGGGAGCTGAAGCACGGGCCGATCGCGCTGATCGAGGAGGACCTGCCGGTCGTCGTGGTCGTGCCGTCGCCGCGGGGGCGGTCGGTGCTGTACGACAAGATCGTGTCGAACATCCAGGAGATCCGGGCGCGCGGGGCGCGGACCATCGTCATCGCCGAGGAGGGCGACGAGGAGGTGGTGCCCTACGCGGACCACCTGATCCGGGTGCCGGTGACGCCGACCCTGCTGCAGCCGCTGGTGGCCACGGTGCCGCTGCAGGTGTTCGCGTGCGAGCTGGCGACCGCCCGGGGCAACGAGGTGGACCAGCCGCGGAACCTGGCGAAGTCGGTGACGGTGGAGTGAGCGCGCGGGGCGGACGTTGACGGTCCCCTCGGCCTTGACGTGCACGATCGCCCTGCCGCAGTCCTGCGGAGCGGCGGCGGCCGTGCCGACGGTGGCGACGGTGCCGGCGGTGGCGACGGTGCCGGTGACGGCCGTGGCGACGAGCGCTGTCGATGTGACCGCGGTCCCCAGCGACTTGGACCTCGTGGTCTGTGTTGCTCCCGTTTTGTGCGATGCCGTTCGCTCATCGCGGCCATCGCGAACTCTTCAGCGGTGATTTGGTAGTTGTGCTCCGAGGGTGCCGTCCCGAGCCGGGACCGCCGGTCCGGCCGCCGGGCGCGGGGCGGGAGCGAGCGCGGGTCCCCGGGGTCCGTCCGCGCGCGGCCGCGCACCTGCGAGACATCGGCCCCGGGGTCCTGCGGGGACGGCCCGGCGCCACCGTAGGGTGCTGGGCATGAGCATCATCGGGGTCGGGATCGACGTCGCCGCGATCGACCGGTTCGCGGCGTCCTTGGAGCGCACGCCCGCGCTGGCCGAACGGCTTTTCCTGGAGCGGGAGTTGCTGCTGCCCAGCGGGGACCGGCGGGGTGTCGCCTCACTGGCCGCGCGGTTCGCCGCCAAGGAGGCGCTGGCGAAGGCGCTCGGCGCTCCGCCCGGGCTGCTGTGGACCGACGCGGAGGTGTGCGTCGAGGCCAGCGGGCAGCCCCGGCTGCGGGTGACCGGGACCGTGGCCGCGCGCGCCGCCGAACTGGGGGTGCGGTCCTGGCACGTGTCCCTCAGTCATGACGCCGGGGTGGCGTCGGCCGTCGTCATCGCCGAGGGGTGAGGCGGGGCGGTGCTCTCAGGACATCGCCCACAGGAGCGTGACGGTGCCGCAGAATCCCGCCGCGCCGAGCGCCATGCCCGTCGCCGCCGTCCACAGCCGGCCGGTGCCCTTGCGGGCGTAGTGCACGCCCGTCGCGCCGAACGTGACGGCCAGCGCCCCGGTCAGCACCGACCAGGGGATGAGGAACGCCCCGGCGCACACGACGGAGAGCGCGCCGAGGACGAGGGCGGTGGGGCCGAGTGCGGTGGCGGGCGCGTCGGCCGCCGTGGAGCCGGTGGATCCGGCCATGTGAGGCCTCCCCTGGTGAAGGCCGCCGGTGAGCGGCCTGGGTGAGCGACTCTGGTTGCAGGGCTCGTACGGACGATTCCGTTTTTGAACGGGTTCAAATCCTTGGTCGAGCATAGCGGACTTCCGGGAGGACCGGGCATGGTCATGGTGAAAGGCGTCGACACGCGCGGTGGGCAGCACTGCGAGACGACGGCCCTGGGCGTGCTGCTGCGGCACGAGGGCGTCGACCTGTCCGAGCCGATGCTCTTCGGCCTCGGCTCCGGCCTGTCCTTCGTCTACTGGGACAGCAAGAACATGGACGTCCCGTTCCTCGGAGGGCGGGTCAAGCCCTTCGAGCTGACCAGGAACCTGGCCGGCCGGCTCGGGCTGGAACTCGCGGTGCGGGAGACCGCGTCCGCCCGCAGGGGATGGCAGGACGTGACGGCGGCCGTCGACGCCGGACGCCCCGTCGGGCTGCAGCTCGACAGCTACCACCTGGACTACTTCACCTCGAAGGTGCACTTCGGCGGGCATGTCGTCGCCCTGTACGGCTACGACGAGCGCGACGCCTACCTCGTGGACACCGAACAACAGGGCGGCGCCGTGTCCACCGCTCTGGACTCCCTCGCCCGGGCCAGGGCGGCGCGCGGGCCGATGACCGCCAGGCACCGGTCCTTCACCCTCACCGCTGCGCGGACCCCGCCCGCCCCGCGCGACCGGATCGTCCCCGCCGTCACCGCCTGCGCGGACGCCTTCCTCCACCCGCCCATCGCCAACCTCGGCCACCGGGGCATCGAGAAGGCCGCGAAGCTCGTGCCCCGCTGGCTGGAGCGCGTCGAGGACCCGCGGCGCGATCTGCCGCAGGCCGCGCTCCTGATGGAGAAGGCCGGCACCGGCGGAGCCCTGTTCCGCAACCTCTACCGCGACTTCCTCGCCGAGTGCGCCCAGTGGCTCGACAGCGGCCCGCTGCGGACCGGCCACCGGCTGTACACCGAGGCGGCCGCGCTGTGGACGGAGGTCGCCGCGCTGCTCACGGCGGCCGGCGAGTCGGGCGACGGGGAGCGCCTCGTGCGCGCCGGTGCCGTCCTGGCCGACATCGCGCGCGTCGAGCGCGAGGCCATGGGGGCGCTGAGCCGCCTGCGCGCGTGAGCCCCCGCCGCTGACGGACGGGGGCCGGTGGCGGGCGGGGGCCGGTGGCGGGCGGGGGCCGGTGACGGGGCGCCGGTCAGCAGATCGTCTGGCTGGTGTTCACCCGGGTGATGTTGCGGAAGGTGGTGTTCTCGCCGCAAGGGCTCTCCCTGATGGCCGCGTTGGCGACCGTCAGGTTCTGGATGGTGATGTCCTTGTTGTTGGGGAACTCCGAGCGGGCCGCCAGGCGCAGTTCGCCGCCGCCGGTGATGGTGCCGCTCTGGGTCGCGAGGCTGACGTTGTAGCAGTTCTCGATCAGCACCGAGTTGTTGCCGGTGTTCGAGAGCGTCACCTTGTCGATGACGGCGCCGCCGCTCTCGGAGACGCAGAACACCCCGCGCCCGCCACCGCGCGCGATGACCTCGCCGACGCGGATGTTGGTGGGGTAGGCGCTGCCGACCCGGCCGTTGCGGTTGGCCATGCGGAAGGCGGCGTAACCGGTGCCGGTGCCCGCGTTCTCGGCGTCGACCTTGGTGACGTTCGCGTTGACGGTCTGGTTGAGCAGCAGGCCCGACTCGCCGACGTTGCGGGCGGTGACCGTGCCGATGGTGAGGCCGTCGACGCCGTAGGTCTCGACGGCGTGGCTGGACGCGCCGGAGACGTAGACGTCGTCGATGCGGACGTTGCGCGTCCACTGGCTGGTGTCGCCGCGGTTGTCGATCCGGACGCCCAGACCGCCGGACAGGCGCATGTCGATCTGCCCGAGCACCACGTTCTGGACGTTGCGCAGGAAGACGCCGTAGAGCGGGGTGCCGGTCAGCTTGAGGTTCTGGACCTCGACGTCACGGGTGCCCCGGGAGTAGACCGGCGCCTGGTCGCCCGAGCCGCTGCCGGTGACGTTGATCGTGCCGCAGACGTCGAGGACGGTGTAGCTCGGCAGGGAGATGCGCGAGCCGGCCGGGATCGAACCGGAGCCGCGGACCACGACCCGTTCCTTCGAGGTGCGCCCGGCGGTGAGGCTGTTGACGGCCGCCTGGACCGCGGCACGCATGTCGGTGCCGGTGTGGACGGTGCTTCCGCCGCGCCGGGCGGTCCAGGTGCTGCCGCTCTGCACGGCCTCGGCGTGGAAGGAGCCGTCGCCGCAGGCCTGGGCGCGGGAGGGGGCGGCGGTGGCGGGGGCGGTGCTCAGGGTGCCGGCGGCGGTGAGCAGGGCGGTGGCACCGGCAGCGGCTAAGAATGCGGCTCTGCGTCCCATGAGGGCCTCGGTTTCGTCGAACGTGGGGGTGTGTGCAAGCGCTTTCTGCGCGCCGGGAGTCTGGCAAAGCGGCGGCGGAGCGTCAATGGCCGCGACACGGTTCGCAGGGGCGCGTGATGCGGGGGAGTGGCCGCGTGGCCGTACGGGAAACTCGACCGCATGCGACGTGCGTACAGCGTGGAGACGGTCAGGACCGCCGAACGACGGCTCATGGCGCGGCTGCCGGAGGGGGCGCTGATGCAGCGCGCCGCCGCCGGACTCGCCGCGGCCTGCGCGGATCTGCTCGGACGGGTCTACGGCAGCCGCATCGTGCTGCTGGTCGGCAGCGGCGACAACGGGGGTGACGCGCTGTTCGCCGGGGCCCGGCTGGCCCGGCGGGGGGCCGGGGTCACGGCGGTGCTGCTGACGCCGGAGAGGGCTCACACGGCGGGTCTGACCGCGCTGCGGCGGGCCGGGGGGCGGGTGGTGCCGGTCGGCGAGGACTCCGGTGACCGCGCCGGCACGGGTGGCGCCGAGGAACTGGTCGAGCGGGCCGATCTCGTCGTGGACGGGATCGTGGGGATCGGCGGCAAGGGCGGACTGCGGCCGGAGGCCGTGCCGCTGGCCGCCGCGGCCGGCCGGTCGCGCGGCGCCGTGGTGGCCGTCGACCTGCCGAGCGGGGTCGACGCCGACACGGGCGAGGTGCGGGGCGTGGCGATGCGGGCCGATCTGACGGTCACCTTCGGAACGCACAAGCCGGGCCTGCTCGTCGACCCCGCCCGGGAGTACGCCGGGTCCGTGCGGCTGGTCGGCATCGGTCTCGAACTGCCGGACGAGCCGGAGCTGGAGGCGTTGCAGCACGCCGACGTGGAGCGGCTGCTGCCGGTGCCGCGGGCGGAGAGCGACAAGTACCGGCGGGGCGTCGTCGGGATCGCCGCCGGGTCGGCGCGCTACCCGGGTGCCGCGGTGCTGGCCGTCGCCGGAGCCCTGCGGGGCGGCGCCGGGGCCGTGCGGTACGTCGGGCCGGCCGCCGAGGCGGTCATCGCGCGGTTCCCCGAGACGCTCGTGTCGGACCGGGGACCGAAGCGGGCCGGGCGGGTGCAGGCCTGGGTCGTCGGACCGGGGGCCGGCGACGACGCCGCGACCGTGGCGGAGGTGCTGGCGGCGGACGTGCCGGTGCTGGTCGACGCGGACGGGCTGCGGCTGGCCGACGCGGACGCGGTCCGGGGACGGCGGGCCCCGACCCTGATGACCCCGCACGCGGGAGAGGCGGCGGCCCTGCTCGGCGTGGAGCGGACGGAGGTCGAGGGCGCCCGGCTGGCGGCCGTGCGGGAGCTGGCGGCGCGGTACGGGGCGACGGTGCTGCTGAAGGGCTCGACGACGCTGGTGGCCGACGCGGGAGGCGGAGCGGTCCGGGTGAACCCGACCGGGACGGGCTGGCTGGCCACGGCGGGAAGCGGGGACGTGCTCTCGGGACTCGCGGGGTCGCTGCTGGCGGCGGGACTGTCCGCGCTGGACGCGGGCAGCGCGGGGGCGTACGTGCACGGGCTGGCCGGAAGGCTGGCGGCGGCCGGGGCACCGGCGGGCGCGCACGACGTGGCCTCGGCGATCCCGGAGGCCTGGCGGAACGTCCTGGGTGAGGGGTGAGGGGTGAGGGGTGAGGGGTGAGGGGCGAGGGGTGTCGGGTGAGGGCTGAGGCGGGCCTCTGCGGAGGGAAACGGCGACCGCACGCCGTCCCTCCTGCACGCCGTCCGGGGGACCCCGGCCGCGCGGCGTCCTCGTCGGGTGCCGCCCGGGCGCTTCTCTGGCCCGTATGACCCCCAGACGTACCGCCGGTCGTGCCGTCGCCCTGCTGCTCGCCGCTGTCGCCGTGCTGCCCGGGGGTGTCGCGAGCGCCGCTCCCGTGCCGCCCGCGCCCGGGCCGCCGGCCGAGCTCGTGCCCGGTGTGGCGCCCGGGCCCGCGCAGCCCTGGTCGCTCGACACGCCCGACCAGGCGCTGCCGCCCGTGGTGTACACGCCGTCCGCCGGTGAGGACGCCGTCGAGCCGCGCAGGGCGGTGGCGGGGACGTACGCGCTCGTCGAGTACGTGCCGTTGGGGGAGGCGGTCGCGCAGGTGAGCTGCACCGCCAAGACGGGGCCGTACCAGCGGCAGGTCGAGCGGTGGCTCGGGCTGCGGGTGGACGGCAGGCAGTCCGCGGCCGACTGCCGGGCCGTCCGGGCGTTCCAGGTGAGGCAGGGCATCAAGCCGGCCATCGGGTTCGCCGGGCCGGTCACGTGGTCGCGGATGCGCTACCTGTCCGCGCGGCGGAACCCGAACGCGGCCGGGAAGTGCCCGCTGCGGACCCACCCCGTGGTCTGCGTCGACCTCGACCGGCAGCTGATGTGGGTGCAGAAGGGCAGGGCCGTCGTGTACGGGACGGTGCCGATCCGCAGCGGGCGGGCCGGGTACCGGACCCGGGCCGGCTGGCACCGGATCTACTGGCGGCACAAGAACCACTGGTCGACGCTGTACAACACGCCGATGCCGTACGCGCAGTTCTTCAACGGCGGGCAGGCATTCCACGGCGTCTACGGCAGTCTGCACACGGGCGCGGGCTCGATGGGCTGCGTGAATCTCACCGTGGCGGACGCGAGGCGGCTGTGGGGCGTGCTGAAGAAGGGGGACTGGGTGTTCGTGTGGGGGCGGCGGCCGGGGACCTAGGCGGTCCTCCCGGGGGGTGCCGCGGGGCTCGTGGGGCCGCTGCCGCCGGGCTGTCGGGGGCCTCTGAGACACTGGGCGCGATGAGCGAGAGAACAGCCCTCCGGACCGCACCCCTGCGGGCCCGCGCCGAGATCGACCTGGCCGCCCTGCGGTCCAATGTGCGGGCCCTGCGCGCCCATGCCCCGGGCGCGGCCGTGATGGCCGTGGTGAAGTCCGAGGCGTACGGCCACGGCGCGGTGCCGTGCGCCCGTGCCGCCGTCGCCGCGGGGGCGAGCTGGCTGGGCACGGCGACCCCGGAGGAGGCCCTGGCCCTGCGGGCCGCCGGGCTGCCGGGCCGCATCATGTGCTGGCTGTGGACGCCGGGCGGGCCCTGGCGCGAGGCCGTCGAGGCGGACCTGGACGTGTCCGTCAGCGGGATGTGGGCGCTCAGGGAGCTCGTGGCGGCGGCCCGGCTCGCGGACCGCCCCGCGCGGGTGCAGCTCAAGGCGGACACCGGGCTCGGGCGCAACGGCTGCCAGCCCGGCGCGGACTGGTCCGAGCTCGTACGGGAGGCCCTGCGCGCCGAGGCCGAGGGCCTGCTGCGCGTCACCGGGCTGTGGTCGCACTTCGCCTGCGCCGACGAGCCCGGCCATCCCTCTGTCGCCGCCCAGCTGCGGCTGTTCCGGGAGATGGTCGCCGACGCCGAGCGGCAGGGCGTGCGGCCCGAGGTCCGGCACATCGCCAACTCGCCGGCCACGCTCACCCTGCCCGAGAGCCACTTCGACCTGGTCCGCACGGGCATCGCCACCTACGGCATCTCCCCGAGCCCCGAGCTCGGCACCCCGGCCGACTTCGGACTGCGGCCCGTGATGACGCTCTCCGCCTCGATGGCCCTGGTCAAGCACGTCCCGGGCGGGCACGGCGTGAGCTACGGCCACGGGTACGTGACCCCCGGCGCGACCACCCTCGGGCTCGTCCCGCTCGGGTACGCGGACGGCATCCCGCGGCACGCCTCCTCGGCCGGGCCGGTCCTGATCGAGGGCAAGTGGCGGACGATCGCGGGACGGGTCGCCATGGACCAGTTCGTGGTGGACCTGGGCGGGGACGAGCCCGCACCGGGAGCCGAGGCGGTCCTCTTCGGCCCGGGGGACCGCGGGGAGCCCACCGCCGAGGACTGGGCGCAGGCGGCCGGAACCATCGCCTACGAGATCGTGACCCGGATCGGAACGCGTGTTCCGCGCGTCTATGTGCATGAGGACCAGGACGGGTAACCCGCACAGAGGACCGGTCACGCGGGAAACAGCGGGCCCAGTGGCACCAGGAACACCACCCGACCAGCGACAGTCACCGATCGGCAGCCCGGCGAGGAGGAGCGGTACGTGAGCGAGAGCAGTGCGGAGGTCGTCGCGGACGTCGCCTCGGCGGCCGTCGCGGCCTCCGCCGCGGGGGCGGCGGGGGGCTGGCGCCGGGCGACCGGCATCGCCGGGGTGGCGATAGGCGTGGTGGCCGCGGGCGCGGCCGCCGGTGTCGCCCTGGAGCGGATGACGGTCGGCCGCGGCATACGCCAGAAGGCCCGCCTCGCCCTGGACTCCGCGGGACCCTACGGGGCGCTGCGCGGCATGCCCGGCAAGGCGATCGCCGAGGACGGCACCGAGCTGTACTACGAGGTCGACGAGGTCGACCCGGAGACCGTCCCGGCCACGGGGCCGCGCCGCCGCAGGCTCTTCGGCCGCAAGTCCCCGGCCCCCGTCACGGTCGTCTTCAGCCACGGCTACTGCCTCAGCCAGGACTCCTGGCACTTCCAGCGGGCCGCCCTGCGCGGCGTCGTACGGACCGTGCACTGGGACCAGCGCAGCCACGGCCGCTCCGGCCGGGGCGTGGCGCAGAACCGGGACGACCAGCCGGTCACCATCGAGCAGCTCGGCAGCGACCTGAAGGCCGTCATCGACGCCACCGTGCCGGAGGGGCCGATCGTCCTCGTCGGGCACTCCATGGGCGGCATGACGGTGATGGCGCTGGCCGACCAGTACCCGGAGCTGATCCGCGAGCGGGTCGTCGGGGTCGCCTTCGTCGGCACGTCGTCGGGGCGGCTCGGCGAGGTCAACTACGGGCTGCCGGTCGCCGGCGTCAACGCGGTGCGGCGGGTGCTGCCCGGGGTGCTGAAGGTGATGGGGCAGCGGGCCGAGCTGGTGGAGAAGGGGCGCCGGGCCACCGCGGACCTGTTCGCCGGGGTCATCAAGCGCTACTCGTTCGCGACCCGGGACGTCGACCCGGCCATCGCCCGGTTCGCCGAGCGGATGATCGAGAGCACGCCGATCGACGTGGTCGCCGAGTACTACCCGGCGTTCCACGACCACGACAAGACCGAGGCGCTCGCCCACTTCGCGGACATGCCGGTGCTCGTCCTGGCCGGGGTGAACGACCTCGTCACGCCCAGTGAGCACAGCGAGGCGATCGCCGACGTGCTGCCGGAGGCGGAGCTGGTGCTCGTGCCGGACGCCGGGCACCTGGTGATGCTGGAACACCCGGAAGTGGTCACCGACCGCCTCGCCGACCTGCTCACCCGCACGGGTGCCGTGCCCGCAGGGGCTACCGTGAAGGGCTATGGAAGCACCAGCACCGCACAACCCGGCTGAGCCCGGATCCGTACAGATCGTCGTCACGTCCCCCGAGCAGATGCGGGAGCTGGGCCGCCGGCTCGCGAAACTGCTGCGGGCGGGCGACCTGGTGATGCTGAGCGGGGAGCTCGGGGCGGGCAAGACGACGCTGACCCGTGGACTGGGCGAGGGGCTCGGCGTGCGCGGGGCCGTCACCTCGCCGACCTTCGTGATCGCCCGGGTGCACCCCTCCCTGGGTGACGGACCCCCGCTCGTCCACGTCGACGCCTACCGGCTCTCCGGCGGGCTGGACGAGATGGAGGACCTCGACCTCGACGTGTCGCTGCCCGACTCCGTGGTCGTCGTGGAGTGGGGCGAGGGCAAGGTCGAGGAGCTGACCGAGGACCGGCTCCAGGTCGTGATCCACCGGGCGGTGGGCGACACGACCGACGAGGTCCGGCAGCTGACGATCACCGGTGTGGGTGACCGCTGGGCCGCGGCCGACCTGACCGTGCTCGCCGCGTAGACGTGCCGGCGGGAGCCCGTCGTGCGGTGATGTGATGAACGTTCCGACAAGACGTCGGCAAGATGTTGCGTTCGGCGTCTTGTCCGTGGTCACATGGTATCCAGTCCGTGGTTAGGTCTACCTAACCACGTCCGCCCCCGGCCTTCAGGAGGCGTCCATGCCGGCTACAGAGAGCAAGGGGCTTCCGCCGTTCGCGGTCGCCGGGGTGTCCATGCGGGACCTGCTGGCGGCGGGCGAGGCCGCGGCTCTGATCTCCACGCCGCCGCGCGCCCCCGAGCCGGAGCGCTCGGGACCCGGGATCTCGGGGCCGGACCTCTCCGGGCCGGACCTCTCCGGGCCGGTGAGGGATCACCGGGAAGCGGCTTAGACGCCTGGAGGGCCGGGCCGCCGTCCGTCCGTTCCTCATCTAGCGGACGACGACCACCTTCCGGCCGATCGTCGCGAACGTCCACATCGCCGCGCCGTCCGCGCGGGACTCCCGGATGCCGCCCGTGCGGACCCGGGGGTCCGGCGCGGCCTTCGACTCGTCCACGGCCGCGCTGAAACCGACGACCACGCCGTCCACGCTGGTGAAACGCACGACGTGCTCGACGGGGATGCCGTCGGAGCCGGTGACGGCGTTCGAGCGGGACGTCACGGCGTAACTGCCCGGGGCCGGGTCCACCGCGCTCGGGGCGACCTCGAAGGTGCGGGCGACCTTGCCGTTGGCGCCGACCAGCCACACCCGGTCGCCACGCAGGGAGTACACGACCCGCGCGCCCTTCCCGGAGCCGTCCGGCAGCGCGGTGGGGTCCCTCCTGGCCGGCGGCGCCTCGGAGCTGCCGACCGCCGGTGAGGCACCCGCCCGCGCCCCGCCCGGACCGGACGGGAGGGCCTCCGCGGCCTGATGGGCGAGGTAGCCGACCGTCGCGAGGGCCGCGGCGGTGAGCCCGGCCACGATTCCCGAGCTGCTGACTGCCACCGGCGGCCACCTCCGCGTACGTCCCTTGCTGTGTCTGTCCAGTTACGTTAGGTGACGGTAGCAGCAGGTGACGACCCGGCAGGCCGGGCCGGGCCGCGCCGGGGCGGGGCGGTGCCAGGCGTACGGCCGTTCGGGGGCCGGGGGCCGGGGGCCGGGGGTGCGGCGGGGCTGTGCCGGGGGCTGGCCTGGGAGGGGGCCGGGGGTCCGGGTGTCCGGGTGGGTGTTCGGTTGTTCCGGGTGGCCGCCGCTCCCGCGGCGCGGGGCGTGCGCTTTCGCGCGGCCGGCCGCTGGGGGCCGCTGCGGGGTGCCGGTAGACCGGATGTCGGGTTGGGCTCCGGTGGGGGCCGGGCTTGGCGGTCGCCGCATCGCCGCGTCGGGGCGGACCGGGCGCACGCGGGTCCTGCGGCGCGGTGGGGCGTGCGGGGCTTGGCCTGGGACGGTGCCGGGTGTCCGGGGATCTCTGTGGCATGGGGCGTGCGCTCTCCCGAGCGGGGCCGCTCGGGAGAGTCGGCAGGCCGGCCACCGGATGCGGCTCCGGTGGCCGGCCTGAGCTCGGAGCCGCCGTTTCGGGGACGTCCGAGGGGCCACCCGAGCCGGGGCGCAGCGGTGCTGGTGCCGAGGGCCGGGCGTTGCCGTGGTGCGGGGCCTGCGCTCTCGTGAGCTGGGCCGGTCGGCGGAGTCGGCAGGCCGGCCGTCGGGTGCGGCTCCGGGGCGGGGCGTCGGTCGTCCCCGCACTTGGGTTCGCGGCGTTCTCGCCGGTGCCGTGCGGTTCGGGTGGGTGGATGGGCGTACGTCCGACAGCGGCCCACGGGAGCCGTAGGCTGTTTGCGTGCTCTTGCTCGCTCTGGATACCGCCACGCCCGCTGTCACCGTCGCGTTGCACGACGGCGAGGACGTCATCGCCTCGTCGAGTCAGGTCGACGCGCGGCGGCACGGGGAACTGCTGCTGCCGGCGATCGACCGGGTGCTCGCCGACGCCGGTCTGAAGCTCGACGCCGTCACGGGGATCGTCGCCGGGATCGGCCCCGGCCCCTACACCGGGCTGCGGGTCGGCCTGATGACCGCGGAGACCTTCGGGCTCGCGCTGGGCGTCCCCGTGCACGGGGTGTGCACGCTGGACGGCCTCGCCCGGGCCGCCGACATCGAGGGCCCGTTCGTCGTCGCGACCGACGCCCGCCGCAAGGAGGTGTACTGGGCCCGCTACGCCGACTCCCGCACCCGTCTCACCGACCCGGCCGTCGACCGCCCCGCCGCCATCGCCGAGCAGGTCAAGGGCCTGCCCGCGGTCGGCGCGGGCGCGCTGCTGTACCCCGACACCTTCCCCCAGGCGCACGAACCCGAGCACGTGTCCGCCGCCGCCCTGGCCCGGCTGGCCGCCGAGCGGCTGGCGGCGGGCGAGGAACTGCCCGCGCCCCGGCCGCTGTACCTGCGCCGCCCCGACGCCCAGGTCCCCAAGAACTACAAGGTGGTCACCCCCAAGTGACCGAACCCGTGACGTGCGCGCTGCGCGAGATGCGCTGGTGGGACATCGACCCCGTGCTGGAGCTGGAGCGGAACCTCTTCCCCGACGACGCCTGGTCGCGGGGCATGTTCTGGTCCGAACTGGCCCACGCGCGCGGCCCCGAGGCCAACCGGCGGTACGTGGTCGCCGAGAGCGGTTCCCGGATCGTCGGGTACGCCGGGCTGGTCACCACCGGTGAGCAGGCCGACGTGCAGACCATCGCCGTCGCCCGCGAACTGTGGGGCACCGGCCTCGGCGGACGGCTGCTGGCCGAGCTGCTGCGGGCCGCGACCGCCTTCGAGTGCGCCGAGGTGATGCTCGAGTGCCGCGTGGACAACGTCCGCGCGCAGAAGCTCTACGAGCGCTTCGGCTTTGAACCCATCGGGGTGCGGCGCGGGTACTACCAGCCGGGGAACGTCGACGCCCTGGTGATGCGCCTGACCGCTCCCGAGAACTCCGTACAAGGAACCGAGATCAATGGCTGACGAACCTCTGGTCCTGGGGATCGAGACCTCTTGCGACGAGACCGGTGTCGGCATCGTCCGCGGCACGACCCTGCTGGCCGACGCGGTCGCCTCCAGCGTCGACGAGCACGCCCGTTTCGGCGGCGTCGTCCCGGAGGTCGCGAGCCGCGCCCACCTGGAGGCGATGGTCCCCACCATCGAGCGCGCGCTGAAGGAGGCGGGCGTCAGCGCCCGCGACCTCGACGGCATCGCCGTCACGGCCGGTCCCGGACTCGCCGGTGCCCTGCTGGTCGGCGTCTCCGCGGCGAAGGCGTACGCCTACGCGCTCGGCAAGCCCCTCTACGGCGTGAACCACCTCGCCTCGCACATCTGCGTGGACCAGCTGGAGCACGGCCCGCTGCCCGAGCCGACGATGGCGCTGCTGGTCTCCGGCGGCCACTCCTCGCTGCTGCTGTCCTCGGACATCACCTCCGACGTCCGCCCGATGGGCGCGACCATCGACGACGCGGCCGGCGAGGCCTTCGACAAGATCGCCCGGGTGCTGAACCTCGGCTTCCCCGGCGGCCCGGTCATCGACCGGTACGCCAAGGAGGGCGACCCGAACGCCATCGCGTTCCCGCGCGGCCTGACCGGCCCGCGCGACCCGGCCTACGACTTCTCCTTCTCGGGGCTGAAGACGGCCGTGGCCCGCTGGATCGAGGCCAGGCGGGCGGCGGGCGAGGAGGTCCCGGTGCGCGACGTCTCGGCCTCCTTCCAGGAGGCGGTCGTGGACGTGCTGACCCGCAAGGCCGTCCGGGCCTGCAAGGACGAGGGCGTCGACCACCTGATGATCGGCGGCGGCGTGGCCGCCAACTCCCGCCTGCGCGCCCTCGCCCAGGAGCGCTGCGAGGCGGCCGGGATCCGGCTGCGGGTGCCGCGGCCCAAGCTGTGCACGGACAACGGCGCGATGGTCGCCGCGCTCGGCGCCGAGATGGTCGCGCGGGGCCGGGCCGCGTCGAGCTGGGACCTGTCGGCGGACTCCTCGCTGCCGGTGACCGAGCCGCACGTCCCGGGCCCCGACCCCGACCACGACCACGACCACGTGCACGAGGTCAGCAAGGAGAACCTCTACTCGTGACGGTCGCGTTGATGTGGGAGGCGCGGGCGGTGCCCGGTCGGGGAGCGGACCTGCTGGCCTGGGCGCGGGCGCAGGACCTCCCCCGCGCGCCCCTGCGCCGCGAGACCCTGCGCGCCCCTCAGGACCGGGTCCTCGTCATCACCTGGTGGGACGCTCCGTACGACGCCGAGCTGCCCGAACTCCCGGAGCCGGACGGGGAGCTGGTCACGCGGGCCGTGCACCGCTGGCGCTTCGAGTCGGTGGCCGACGGCTGACCGCAGGTGTCCCGGGCGCCCGGTCCGGGCCGGCGCGCGGGGAGCCGCGGTCACGGGCCGGCGCGCGGGGAGCCGCGGTCACGGGCCGGCGCGCGGGGAGCCGCGGTCACGGGCCGGCGCGCGGGGTATCACCGCACCGCCGACACCTCCGTCTCGCAGTGCAGCCGGCGGTCGGTCCCCGGGTACCGGACCGGGCCGGTGAGGGTGAGGTGGGCCGTGTGGCGCACGTCCGTGCTGGACGCCGCCAGCCGGAGCTCCAGGGCGCCCGGTTCGACCACCCTGCGCCCCTGGCGGTCGGTGAAGGCCGAGAGGTCGGGGTGGAAGCGGAACGTCACCCGGGCCGCCTCGCCCGCGGCCAGCTCCACCCGCCGGTAGCCGATCAGCCGCACGTCCGGCCGGGTCACCGACGCCACCGGGTCGTGCAGGTACAGCTGCACCACCTCCGCGCCCTCGCGCCCGCCGGTGTTGCGGACGGTCACCGACAGGTCGTACGACTCGTCCGTGCCCAGCTCGGCCGGCCCGGTCGCGGAGCCGTCCTCCCAGGTGAACGTCGTGTACGAGCGGCCGTGGCCGAAGGGGTGCAGCGGGGTCGGGTCGAGGTTGCTGACCTCGCCCGCCAGGCCCAGGGGCGGCTGGAGGTAGGTCCAGGGCTGGCCGCCGGGCACCCGGGGGACGCTCACGGGGAGACGGCCCGACGGGTTCACGCGGCCCGACAGCACGCCCGCGACCGCCGGGCCGCCCTCCTCCCCCGGGAAGAAGGCCTGGACGACGGCACCCAGCCGGCCGTCCCACCGGCCGAGCGCGTAGGGGCGGCCGGTCAGCAGCACCAGCACCACGGGGACGCCCGTGGCGACCAGCGCGTCCAGCAGGTCGCCCTGGACCCCGGGCAGCGCGAGGTCCGTGGCGTCGCAGCCCTCGCCGGAGGTGCCGCGGCCGAACAGGCCCGCCCGGTCGCCGAGCACCGCCACGCACACGTCCGCCTCGGCCGCGCGGGCGACGGCCTCCTCGAAGCCCTCCGCGCCGGGGTCGGTCACGTCGCAGCCCTGCGCGAACGTCACCTTGGCGTCGGGGAGTTCGGTGCGCAGCGCGTCGAGGACGGTCGGGATCTCGATGCCGGCCGGCACCCCGGGGTGGTGGGTGAGGACATGGGACGGGAAGGAGTAGCAGCCGAGCATGGCCAGGGCGTCGGCCGCCCGGGGGCCGACGACCGCGATCCGGGTGTCGGGGGCCAGCGGCAGCAGGCCGTCGGGGTTGTCGAGGAGCACCACCGACTCCTCGGCCAGGCGGCGGGCCAGGATCCGGTTGGCCGTCGAATCGAGGCTGATCGAGGCGGCCGGCTCGGGGGTCCAGTCCTCGTCGAGCAGGCCGAGTTCGCATTTCTGCAGCAGCACGCGGCGGGCCGCCCGGTCCACGAGCTCCTCGGGGACGCGGCCGGAGCGGACCGCGTCCAGCAGGGGGCGCCCGTAGCACTTGAGGGTGGGCAGTTCGACGTCGATACCGGCGGTGAGCGCCGCGTGCGCCGCCTCGGCCGGGGTGGCGGCGACACGGTGGAGGGTCTGCAGGAAGGCGATGCCGAAGTAGTCGGCGACGACCGTGCCGGTGAAGCCCCACTCCTCGCGCAGCAGCCGGGTCAGCAGCTCCGGGTCGGCCGAGGCCGGGACGCCGTCCGTCTCGGTGTACGCGGCCATCACCGAGCGGGGCCGGCCCTCGCGCACGGCCATCTCGAAGGGCGGGAGCGTGACGTCCGCGAACTCGCGGACGCCGGCCCGTACCGGGGCCAGGTTGCGGGCGCCGGCCGAGGAGGCGTACCCGGCGAAGTGCTTGAGCGTGGCGACGACTCCGGCGGCCTCCAGGCCGCGCACGTACGCCGTGCCGATCGTGCCGACCAGGTACGGGTCCTCGCCGATCGTCTCCTCCACGCGGCCCCAGCGGGGGTCGCGCACGACGTCCAGGACGGGGGCGAGGCCCTGGTGCACACCGGCCGAACGCAGGTCGCCCCCGATGCGCCGGGCCATCTCCTCCACCAGCGGCGGGTCCCAGGTCGCGCCCCAGGCCAGCGGGACCGGGTAGGCCGTGGCCTGCCAGGCGGTGAAGCCGGCCAGGCACTCCTCGTGGGCGATCGCCGGGATGCCGAACCGGCCCGCCTCGGTGATGCGGCGCTGGGCGCGGGCGAGGGCCTGTGCGCCGAGCGCCGGGTCGACGGGGGCGGTGCCGAAGGAGCGGGTGAGCTGGCCGAGACCGTGGGTGATCAGCTCGTCCCAGTCGTAGTCGACGGTCATGTCGTGCTGGTGCGGGGCGACTCCGTCGCCGTCCGTCGAGGCACCCACCCACACGCCGTACAGCTGGGCGGTCTTCTCCTCCAGGGTCATCCGGGAGAGCAGGTCGTCGACGCGGGCGGCGGCGGGCACGGCGGGGTCACGCCAGGGCGCGGTGGTCATGAAGCTCCTGTCGGGTGGACGGACGGCCCTCTCACGAGCGGTGCTCACGAGTGCGCGAGCGGTGCCTGACCATCGCTTCCCGCACCCGCTCCAGCGAATCCAGCGAATGTTTCGACATGGACATCGAATGTTCCGGGAACCTATGGCGCCACGAGGACTTCGTCAAGGGGGCCCGCAGGGATACGATCGCCGCCATGACTTCCCCGGAGCCCGTTGAAAGCCGGACACAAATCCGGACGCAGGGGCGCACCGCGCAGACCGCCACGCTCGCCGAGATCGCCCGAGAGGCCGGTGTCTCGGCACCGACTGTTTCGAAGGTGCTCAACGGCCGCGCCGACGTGGCCCCGGCCACGCGCGCCCGGGTCGAGGGGCTGCTGCGCGCGCACGGCTACCGGCGCCGGCGTGCCGAGGCGACCCGCTCGCCGCTGATCGACCTGGTCTTCCACGAGCTGGAGAGCGCCTGGGCGATGGAGGTCATCCGGGGCGTGGAGAACGTGGCCCGGGACGCGGGCCTGAGCGTGGTGCTGTCGGAGAGCGCGGGGCGGCTCACGCCCGGGCGGACCTGGGCCGACCAGGTCGCCGCGCGCCGCCCGCACGGCGTGGTGCTGGTGCTGTCCGGGCTCGACGAGTCGCAGCGGGCGCTGCTGACCAGCCGTTCCATCCCGTTCGTGGTGATGGACCCGGCCGGCGACCCCGGCGCCGACGTACCGTCGATCGGCGCGACCAACTGGCAGGGCGGGCTCGCGGCCACGAGGCACCTGGTCGATCTGGGCCACCGCAGGATCGGGGCGATCAGCGGGCCGTCGCAGATGATGTGCAGCCGTGCCCGCGTCGACGGCTACCGGGCCGCGCTGGAGACGGCCGGGCTGCCCGTGGACCCCTCGCTGATCGCGGGCGGCGACTTCCACCACGAGGCCGGCTACCGGCGGGGCCTGGAACTGCTGCGCCGCCCCGACCGGCCGACCGCGATCTTCGCCGGGAACGACCTGCAGGCGCTCGGGCTGTACGAGGCCGCGCGCGAGCTGGGCCTGCGCATCCCCGAGGACCTGAGCGTGGTCGGCTTCGACGACCTGCCGGTGGCCCCCCTGGTCGGCCCGCCGCTGACCACCGTCCGGCAGCCGCTGACGGAGATGGCCGAGGCGGCGGCGAAGCTCGTCCTCGACCTCGGGCGCGGCGACGACATCCCGGCGGCGACCCGCGTGGAGCTGGCGACGAGCCTGGTGGTGCGCAGCAGCACGGCGGCGCCACCGGCGGCGGCACCGGCGTAAGGCCGGTTGAAGTATTGACTGGTGCGGCGGGCGCCCGCACACTGCGCCGAAGTCAATCGGTCACACCTTCGAAACTTTCGGACTCCCTCTGCAGGTGAGAGCGCCGCGATCGGGGTCGCCCTCCTCCGCGCCGACCGGGGCGCTCGGGGCTCGGACGAACCGGCCAGGGGCGCTTGCGACTTGGGCGTTCGGGGCGGGGCGGCGGATCCGGCAGACCCGGAGCGCCGGCCGCACCCCGTCGGGGGCGGCGGTCAGTTGGGTGGACGCCTCGTGCAACGGGTCGGCGCCGGACGGCGGTTCGGTGCCGCCGGGGCGCAACCCCTCGTGGAGCGGGAGCAGTCCGGTGCCTGTGGTGGCTCTGTGGTGGCCCTGAGGTGGGCCGGGGCCCGCGAAGTCTGAGAATTTCCGAAGAAAACGCGTCCTGCATCCCCTGCCCGTCATAATTCGGACTTACGTTCCTGTGTTGTGACGGGACATGACTCTGGGACGGGCCAGGACGCGAGCGGCTCGACGCGCGAGGCCGGCGAGGACGACGGCATACGCACCGGCCGGCGGTCGATCGCGCTGCGGACCGCCGGCCTCACCCTGGCGGGGCTGCTGGTGCTGGCCGCCGGAGCCGCGGGCTGGGCCTACTGGCACCTCAGCGACAACATCACGAGCGTCGACATCGACCACGCGCTGGGGGACGACCGGCCGCCCAAACCGGTGACCACGCCGTCCACCGCGGCGGAGGTCCTGCCCAGCGAGGCGCTCAACATCCTGGTGCTGGGCTCCGACACGCGCAGCGGCGCCGAGAACCAGCGGCTCGGCGGCGGGGACAGCGACGGCGCCCGCTCCGACACCGCGATGGTCGTCCACCTGGACGCCGGGCGGACCAGCGCGACGGTGGTCAGCATCCCGCGCGACACCCTGGTCACCCGCCCGTCCTGCCCGCTCCCGTCCGGCGGGTCGACGGCGGTCGCCTACAACTCCATGTTCAACAACGCCTACGCGGTGGGCGGTCCGGTCTGCGCGGTGAAGACGGTCGAGGCCATGACCGGCGTCCGCATGGACCACTACATCGAGATCGACTTCTCCGGCTTCGCGAAGCTCGTGGACGCGCTCGGCGGGGTCACCGTCACCACGGACGAGGACATCGCCGACGACGACAGCCATCTGCACCTGGAGGCGGGCACGCACCATCTGGACGGCACCCGGGCGCTGGGCCTGGCCCGCACCCGGCACGGCATCGGCGACGGCAGCGACCTCGGCCGCATCGGTCTGCAGCAGAAACTGGTGAAGGCGCTGCTGGAGCGCATCGCCTCGCAGGATCTGCTCACCGACCCGGCGCAGCTGTACCGCGTCGCGGACGCGGTGACCGCCGGCCTCACCACCGACACCGGCCTGGACTCGCTGAGCGAGCTGACCCGGCTCGGGCAGAGCCTGCAGAACCTGTCGGCGAGCGGGGTCCGCACGGTGACGATGCCCGTGGTCCGGGCGCCCTACGACCCCAACCGGGTGGTCGCGCAGGAGCCGGAGGCGGGGAGGCTGTGGGAGTCGCTGCGCTGACCGTCACCGACGACCGTCCGACTGCCCGCCCGTCTGCCCGCCCGTCTGCCCGTCCGTGCGTCTGCCCGTCCGTCCGTCCGTCCGGAAAAATCTCCGAGGAATTCCGGCGAGCGTGTCGATCCCGCGGTCTGCCGATCGACGCAGGGGTGAGAGCGGGGAAAACCCCCGCCCCGAACCGCAGGAGTCACCATGCCGCGCTTCCTCACCCTGATCCGCATCGACGAGAAGAACGCCCCGGCCGAGGGCCCGAGCCCCGAGCTCATGGAGCGCATGGGCAACCTCCTGGAAGAGATCACCAAGGCCGGGGTCATGCTCGACACGGCCGGGCTGGCCCCGACCTCGGAGGGCTCCCGGGTGACCTGGGAGGGCGGGCGGCTGTCCGTCACCGACGGGCCGTTCACCGAGACCAAGGAGGTCATCGGCGGCTACTCGATCAGCCAGTGCAAGGACAAGGCCGAGGCCATCGAGTGGGCCAAGCGGTTCCTGTCCGTGCACGAGGACTACTGGACGATCACCGCGGAGGTCCGCCAGATCACCGAGGACTGACCGATTCCGCTTGGCGGGGCGGTGCGGCGGGTGTCTGATGGTGGGTTGTGACACGACAGCCCTCCACCGGACAGGCCGGCACCCCCCGCGCCCTCGGGCGGGGCGGTGCCGCCGGCTCCGGGCGGGGGCGGGACGGCACCCCGTCCGCCCCCGGACCGGGCGACACCACGGGGACGCCCGGCCGGCCCGACCGTGCGCCCGCCTCCGGGCAAGGCCCTACCCCGCCACCGCCCGCCGGCGGTGAGCCCCCCTCACCGCCACTCCGCGCCGGCGGTGTCACCGAGGTCGTCGAGACCGTGTTCCGGATGGAGTCGGCGCGGATCATCGCCGGTGTCACGCGGATCGTCCGGGACGTCGGGATCGCCGAGGAGCTCGCGCAGGACGCGCTGGTCGCCGCGCTGGAGCAGTGGCCCCGGGACGGGGTGCCCGGCAATCCGGGCGCCTGGCTCATGGCCGCCGCCCGCAACCGTGCCGTCGACCTGGTCCGCCGCCGCGAGAACTACGCCCGCAAGCTGGCCGAGATCGGCCGGGACCTGTCGGCCGCGGCACCCCCGGAGGAGCCCGCCGACCCGGAGGACATCGACGACGACCTGCTGCGCCTGGTCTTCACCGCCTGTCACCCGGCGCTGTCGACCGAGGCCCGCACCGCCCTCACCCTGCGCCTGCTCGGCGGACTCACCACGGCCGAGATCGCCCGCGCCTTCCTGGTCCCCGAGCCGACCGTCGCCCAGCGCATCGTCCGCGCCAAACGCACCCTCGCGACACGGAACGTCGCCTTCGAGGTGCCCTACGGACCCGACCGCGAGGCCCGTCTCGGCTCGGTCCTCGACGTCATCTACCTCATCTTCAACGAGGGGTACGCGGCCACCGCCGGCGACGACTGGCTGCGGCCGTCCCTGTGCGAGGACGCCCTGCGGCTCGCCCGGGTGCTCTCCGCGCTGATGCCGAAGGAACCCGAGGTGCACGGCCTGACCGCGCTCCTGGAGCTCCAGGCGTCCCGTACGGCGGCCCGCACCGGCCCCACGGGCGAACCGGTCCTGCTCAAGGACCAGAACCGCTCCCGCTGGAACCGCATGCTCGTCACCCGCGGCATCACCGCACTCGCCCGGGCCGAGGCCACCGCGTCCGGCGCCCCGGGCCCGTACACCCTGCAGGCCGCCATCGCCGCCTGCCACGCGCACGCGTACACCTACGAGGAGACCGACTGGGACCGCATCGCCACCCTCTACGGTCTCCTCGCCGCCCGCTCCCCGTCCCCGGTCGTGGAGCTGAACCGCGCGGTGGCGGTCTCCATGGCCCAGGGCCCCGCCCCGGCGCTGGCCCTCGTCGACGCCCTGACCGCCGACCCCGCCCTGCGCGAGTACCACCTGCTGCCCAGCGTCCGCGGCGACCTCCTCTCCCGTCTCGGGCGTACGGCCGAGGCGCGGGCGGAGTTCGCACGGGCGGCATCGCTCACGCGGAACGCGAGGGAACGGGAGCTGCTGCTGCGCAGGGCGGCGGAGCCGACCTGACCCGACGGTCAGACGGGGTGCCCGACGAGCATCGCCGGCGCTCCCGCCACCCGCGTCAGGAACACCGTGGCCGACCGCGGCCCCTGCGGCTTGACCTTCTTGCGCAGCTCCTCCGGCTCGACCGCCGAGCCCCGCTTCTTCACGGTCAGCGTGCCGACCCCGCGCTCGCGCAACAGGGCCTTGAGCTTCTTGACGTTGAAGGGCAGATGGTCGGTGATCTCGTAGGCGGTGGCGTACGGGGTGGGGTGCAGGGCGTCGGCGGTGACGTACGCGATGGTCGCGTCGAGCAGCCCGCCGCCGACCCGGTCGGCGACCTCGGAGACCAGGTGGGCGCGGATGACGGCGCCGTCGGGCTCGTAGAGGTAGCGGCCGGGCGGGCGGACCGCCGGGTCGGGCAGGCCGCGCGAGAGCAGGGTGCGGGGGCCCGGGAGCAGCGTGGCCCGCACGGCGCCCGGCGCGGTGCCGAACCACAGCACGGCCTCCTTCACGTCCCCGCCGTCGGAGATCCACTCGGCCTCGGCGTCCTCCGGCACCGCCTCGTGCGGGATGCCCGGGGCGACCTTCAGGGCGGCGGCGCGCGGCGCCCGGCGGGCGGCCGACACCGCCCAGGACAGCGGCGGCGAGTAGGCCTCGGGGTCGAAGATCCGGCCCCGGCCGCCCCGCCGGGCCGGGTCCGCGAAGACGGCGTCGTAACCGGTCGTGTCGACCTCCGTGACGTCCGCTTCCCGCACCTCGACCAGGTCCGCGAGACCCAGTGCCTCGGCGTTCGCCCGGGCCGCCGCGGCCGTCAGCGGGTCCCGGTCCACGGCCAGGACCCGGATTCCGGCACGGGCCAGCGCGATCGCGTCACCGCCGATGCCGCAGCACAGGTCGGCGACCGAGTTGACGCCCAGATCGGCCAGGCGCCGGGCCCGGTACGCCGCCACGCTCGCCCGGGTCGACTGCTCGACCCCGTTCGGCGTGAAGAACATCCGGCCCGCGTCCTCCGCCCCGAACTTCACCGCCGCCCGCTGCCGCAGCCGCGCCTGCCCCAGCGCCGCCGACACCAGCTCGGCCGGATGCTCGCGGCGCAGCCGGGTCGCGACGGCCAGCTCCTGCGCGGGGTCGGTGTCCCGCACCTCGTCGAGGAGGGCGCGGCCTTCGGGGGTGAGGAGGGGGGCGAGGTCGTTCACCGGTTCATTGTCGGCCACGGCGCCCGCGCGGGGGCGTGTGGGCCAGTCGGTGGACGGAGCGCCCTCGGCCGCGGTGTCGGGCCCGCTCCGCCCGGACGGGCTGCGAGGATCCGGCACCATGCGAGAAGTCGTACAAACTGACAAAACCGGGGCATCGGGCCCGACTTCTGCCGACAGCGCGTCGCACGGAACACCGGACGACGCGTCCCGGGGGGCGTCCGGGGACGCGTCCGGTCCGGTGGCCGGGGGCGAGTCCGGTTCGGTGGCCGAGGGCGAGGCCCGTGCGGTGTCCGGGGGTGAGTCCGGCCTGGTTTCCGGGAGCGCGACGGGCCCGGTGTCCGGGTGCGCGCCCCGTCCGGTGTCCCAGGGTGCGGTCCGCTCGGTGCTCGGGGGTGCGTCCGGCCCGGTGTCCGGGGACGCGACGCGTCCGATGCCCGGGGGCGAGTCCGGCCCGGTGTCCGGGTGCTCGCCCCGCCCGGTGCCCGAGGGTGCGGTCCGCCGGGTGCCCGAGGGTGAGTCCCGCCCGGTGTCCAGGGACGCGCCCCGCCCGGCGTCCAGAGACGCGACGCGCCCGCTGTCCGGGGACGCGGCCCGCCGGATGCCCGGGGACGTGCCTCGCCCGGTGTCCGGTCGTCCGGTACGCCGGAGATCCCCCGGTGCCCGGCTCCGCGCGTCCGGCGGCGTGCGCGTCGGGCTCGCGGCTCTCGTTCTCGCCGCCATCGCCTCGGGCTGCGCGCAGGGCGGTGCCGGCGACGAGGTGACCCCCGCCGGCGGCCAGCAGCCCCTCGACGCGCCCCCGGCCCGCGCGCTCGACTCCTACGCGAGCAGACTGGGCGCCGCGCACGCCGCCCGGGTCGCCGCCGCCCACCGCTGGGGGCTGGCACAGGCCCCGCTGTCCGCCCCGCCGCCCCCGGCCAGGAAGCCCAGGATCAGGACCCGCGAGGGCTTCGAGGTGACCGGCCACCGCAGGCTGAACCTCCCGCCCGTCTTCACCACCGTCCCCACCCGGGACAAGGTCGTCTTCCTCACGATCGACGACGGCGCCGAGAAGGACCCGGCGTTCCTGCGGATGATGAGCGACCTCGACGTGCCCTACACCGCGTTCCTCAGCGGCTACCTGGTCAAGGACGACCCCCGCTACTTCCGCAGGATGCAGGCCCGGGGCGTGGCGCTGAACAACCACACCCTCCACCACCCCCGCCTGCCGAGCCTGTCGTACCGGCAGCAGAAGCGCGAGATCTGCGGCATGCAGCGCTACCTGGCCAAGCGCTTCGGCACCCGCCCCGCCCTCTTCCGCCCGCCCTACGGCAGCTACGACCGGACGACCCTGCGCGCCGCCAAGGCCTGCGGCATCGCCTACGTCCCGCTCTGGAACCAGGAGGTCTTCCCCGACCGCTGGGAGTACCGCGAGGGGGACCGGCGGCTGCGTCCGGGCGACATCGTCCTCACCCACTTCCGGGGCCGCGAGCAGTGGAAGGGCTCGATGGCGGACATGATCCGTCGCTTTTTGAACGAGGTCAGGTCCGAGGGCTTCGCGGTCGGGCGGCTGGAGGACTACCTGTGAGGCGCCCGGCCGCCGCCGCGCTGTGCGCCGGGCTGCTCCTGCTGGCCGGCTGCGCGGACCCGGCGGGACAGCGGCGGCCCGGACCCGCCGACGGCCGCGCCCAGGCCCCCGCACACCCGGCCGGCCGCCCCCTGCCGCCCGTCGTCGACCACGTCCCCACCCGCGACCCGGTCGTCTTCCTCACCTACGACGACGGCGCCGAACGCGACCCCCGCTTCGTCGGCCTGGTCCGTGAACGGCGGCTGCCGGTGAGCATGTTCCTCACCGACAGCGTCGTGGGCCCCGGCTACGGCCACTTCGCCCGGCTGCGCGCGGTCGGCGCCTCCCTGCAGAACCACACCCTCGACCACCCCGCCCTGCGCGGTCTGCCCTACGCGGGCCAGCGCGCCGAGATCTGCGGCCAGCAGCACAAGCTCCGCTCCCGCTTCGGCATCCGCCCCACCCTCCTCCGCCCGCCCTACGGCACCTACGACCGGGTGACCCTGCGCGCCGCGGCCGACTGCGGCATCAGGGCGGTCGTCCTCTGGCGCGCGTCCCTGGGCACCGACGGCGTCCTGACGTACACCCGCGGCAGGCCCGGTCTGCGCCGCGGCGACATCGTCTCGGTCCCGTCGGGAGACACGGCCTCCCTGACGCTCACGGAACGGACCGAGCGCCTGCTGAGGGAGATCGAGGGCAGAGGGCTGCGGGTGGGGCGCCTGGAGGACCACCTCTGACGGCTCGGCGAGGCCGCCGCGCACAACCCGGCCGCACGACCCGCCGCGTACGGCCCCCCGACCCGCCCGCCGACCCGCCGCGTACGGCCCCCCGACCCGCCGCGTACGGCCCACCGACCTGCCCGCCGACCCGCCGTGCACGGCCCTCGAACTGCCCCCCGAACCGCCCGCCGACCCGCCCGCCGCCCTCCGGACCAGGCCGACGCGCCGCCCGCAATTAGCAGTCCGCTTGACCGAGTGCTAATCGCGGTCATAGTCTCGGCTCTGGCACTCCCACCGGGAGAGTGCCAAACAAGCGACGGGCAGGTCCGGCACCCGCGACGACGGATCGACCTGGTCGCCACCTCAGACAGTTAACCCCGTGAGATCTCCGAAGGGGGAGGTCGGATCGTGACGACCGCCAGCAAGGTTGCCATCAAGCCGCTCGAGGACCGCATCGTGGTCCAGCCGCTGGACGCCGAGCAGACCACGGCCTCGGGCCTGGTCATTCCGGACACCGCCAAGGAGAAGCCCCAGGAGGGCGTCGTCCTGGCCGTTGGCCCGGGCCGCTTCGAGGACGGTAACCGTCTTCCGCTCGACGTCTCCGTCGGCGACGTCGTGCTCTACAGCAAGTACGGCGGCACCGAGGTGAAGTACAACGGCGAGGAGTACCTCGTCCTCTCGGCCCGCGACGTGCTCGCGATCATCGAGAAGTAATTCACCCCAAGCACACTGCTTTTCAACTGCGCCCCTGGCCCCCGCGATCGTCAAGAAGCCGGGCGCCCGGGGCGCAGTGCCGTAACCCAGATTCCGGAAGAGGGCTCACGCTCCCATGGCGAAGATCCTGAAGTTCGACGAGGACGCCCGTCGCGCCCTCGAGCGCGGCGTCAACAAGCTTGCCGACACGGTCAAGGTGACGATCGGCCCCAAGGGCCGCAACGTCGTCATCGACAAGAAGTTCGGCGCTCCCACCATCACCAACGACGGTGTCACGATCGCCCGCGAGGTCGAGATCGACGACCCGTACGAGAACCTCGGTGCCCAGCTGGTCAAGGAGGTGGCGACCAAGACCAACGACATCGCGGGTGACGGTACGACCACCGCGACCGTGCTCGCCCAGGCGCTCGTGCGCGAGGGCCTGAGGAACGTCGCCGCCGGTGCCTCCCCGGCCGCCCTGAAGAAGGGCATCGACGCCGCCGTCGCCGCGGTCTCCGAGGACCTGCTCGCCTCGGCCCGCCCGATCGACGAGAAGTCCGACATCGCCGCCGTCGCCGCGCTGTCCGCCCAGGACCAGCAGGTCGGCGAGCTCATCGCCGAGGCGATGGACAAGGTCGGCAAGGACGGTGTCATCACCGTCGAGGAGTCCAACACCTTCGGTCTGGAGCTGGACTTCACCGAGGGCATGGCCTTCGACAAGGGCTACCTGTCGCCGTACTTCGTGACGGACCAGGAGCGCATGGAAGCCGTCCTGGACGACCCGTACATCCTCATCACGCAGGGCAAGATCTCCGCCATCGCGGACCTGCTGCCGCTGCTGGAGAAGGTCATCCAGACCAACGCCTCCAAGCCGCTGCTGATCATCGCCGAGGACGTCGAGGGCGAGGCCCTGTCGACCCTGGTCGTGAACAAGATCCGCGGCACCTTCAACGCCGTCGCGGTGAAGGCCCCCGGCTTCGGCGACCGCCGCAAGGCGATGCTGCAGGACATGGCCGTCCTCACCGGCGCCACGGTCGTCTCCGAGGAGGTCGGCCTCAAGCTCGACCAGGTCGGCCTGGACGTGCTGGGCTCCGCCCGCCGCGTCACCGTCACCAAGGACGACACCACGATCGTCGACGGTGCCGGCGGCAAGGACGACGTGCAGGGCCGCGTCGCCCAGATCAAGGCCGAGATCGAGACCACGGACTCCGACTGGGATCGCGAGAAGCTCCAGGAGCGCCTCGCGAAGCTGGCCGGCGGCGTGTGCGTCATCCGCGTGGGTGCCGCCACCGAGGTCGAGCTCAAGGAGCGCAAGCACCGTCTGGAGGACGCCATCTCCGCGACCCGCGCCGCGGTCGAGGAGGGCATCGTCTCCGGTGGTGGCTCCGCGCTGGTCCACGCCGTCAAGGTCCTCGAGGGCAACCTCGGCAAGACCGGCGACGAGGCCACCGGTGTCGCGGTCGTCCGCCGCGCCGCCGTCGAGCCGCTGCGCTGGATCGCCGAGAACGCCGGCCTGGAGGGCTACGTCATCACCTCCAAGGTCGCCGAGCTCGACAAGGGCCAGGGCTTCAACGCCGCCACCGGCGAGTACGGCGACCTGATCAAGGCCGGCGTCATCGACCCGGTCAAGGTCACCCGCTCCGCCCTGGAGAACGCCGCCTCCATCGCCTCCCTCCTCCTCACGACCGAGACCCTGGTCGTCGAGAAGAAGGAAGAGGAGGAGCCGGCCGCCGCGGGCCACGGCCACGGCCACGCCCACTGACGACACCGGTTCGCCAGAGCACGGCCGAAGGCCCGGCACCCCGAAAGGGGCTGCCGGGCCTTCGCCGTACCCGCGCCCTCCCGGCACCGGAACCCGGCCGATCATGCAACCGTCCAGGGCCGGAGACGGTCTACCCCTCAGAGCGGCAGGAGCAGGAGGGGGCAGGATGAACCAGGTGCTCTACGGGGAACGCTCCCGTAACCCGTTGGCGCGGACGGTGGAACTCACCGAGGGCGGACTGCGCAGGGGCCGCAGGACGACCCCGCTGGACGAGCTGAACCTCGCCGCCATGGCGGAATCGTTCCTCCGGGGCGTCTGGCTGGGCGGCGGAGGCACCGAACGCCCCCTGGAAGCGCTGCCCCAGGGCCCCGGAGTCGTCCCGGTCACCCGCGTCACCGGCACCACCACACCGCTGAAAGCCCGTCAGGCGGCCGCGTTCGCCCACGCGCTGGGCGAACTGGCGGTGCGCCGCTGCGGAGGGCCGGACCACGTGGCCGCCATCGCCGCCCGGGCACAGGCGGAGGGCGTCCCTCTCTGGATCGCGCGCCGCTCCGCGCCCGGCCCCGCCGGACCCGTGACCGTCGCCGTGGACCGGCGGTCGGTCCGCGTGGACGTCTGGGGCCCGCACGCCCCCGTCGTACGCCTGCGCGCACCGCACGGCTACCGCCCCGACTCCGCCGACCGGGCGAACGGCCTGGTCCTGCGCGTCGGTGAGCTCTCCGCACGACTCGAACTCCGCAAGAAGGTGCGCAAGTCCAAGAGCAGGGTCGAGATCAGCCTGCCGGACCGGCGGTGGACCCTGCGCCGCGAGAACGCGGACAGCTCACGGCTCCTGCGCGACGACCGGCCGGTCGCCCTGCTGACCCGCCCCTCCGCATGGCCCGGCCCCCCGCCCGGCTCGGTACTGCTGCCCCTGGCCGACGTCCGCCACGAGAGCCCCGACCCCCTGGACGCCGTCATGGCCCACACGGTCGCCGTCTCCTTCGGCCTGGGCGACACGACGGGCCTGGCCCGATTCCGCGCCGTGCCCTCCCGCCGCGACACCTACGACGACATGTGGGAACGCCCCTGGTACAGCAACCTCGGCCGCAGCCGGGACGACAACGAACCCGGCGGCGGCGACGGCTGGGGCAGCGACGGCGGCGACGGCGGCGACGGCGGTGGCGGTGGCGGGGGCGGCAGCGACGGGGGCGGTGGGGACGGAGGGGGCGGCGGCGGAGGGGACTAGCGTCCGGTGGCGGCGACTCCCCCGCCCGGGGATGCCCGGGCGTGGACGGCTCACGCGACCAGTCGGCGCACCCCGTGGTCGTCCGTCACCTCGTACACGTCGATCCGCAGCAGCTCGCGGACGTGGGCCGGAACCCGCGCGACGGCCTTGACGGACGAGGACGGCACCACGAGTGCGTACCGTATGCGGGTGTCCTGGCTCGTCATGCGGCGCAGCAACTGCCCGTAGGCGATGTCCGCGTCGATGCCTTTGTCCTGGGTGCGGCCCTTGGCCTCGCAGATCAGCCGCTCGTCGCCGCGTACGGCTTCGAGATCGGTCCAGCGGTCCGTGGGCTCGACCGGTGTCCACCCCTCGGTGAGCAGCCAGGCGCGGAAGGCGCCGGTGACTCGGTCCTCGTCGCTGCCCGGGGCCAGGATCTTCCGCAGCGCCGCCAGGTCGGCCTCCTGGTTGCGCCGCAGCCGTCCGCGCCCGTCCGCGTCGAGGTCGGCGGGCCGGACCACGATCAGCCGCAATCCGTGAGTGGGGATCTCGGTGTCACGGCGGGCGTCGTACAGGGCCCGCTGCCCGCCCCGGTGGACACCGCTCACGGTGAGCCGGTCCGGCTTGTCGAAATGCGGCACGGGCCGGTCGTGCTGGAGCTCCCGGTACTCGACCACGAGCCGGTGACCGGGCCAGTACGCGTCGACCGGCAGCCTGACCCGCCGGCCCCCGGTGCCCGGATCGCCCAGCAGCCAGTCGAACCGGTGCTGGGTCAGGGCCTCTTCACCGAGGATCCGGTTGCACAGGCCGACCACGTACGCCTCGTCGCTGTCGCTTCGCGATGCCATGGCGCGCATCCTGCCTCTTCGCCCGCGGGCAGGCCAGGACGAGTGCGGTTTCTCCGGCTTGACGGCGGTGTCGTCTGAGGCCCGCTGAGCCCGCCGGAGACGGCGGCCCCGACGACCGGGATGGCCTCGGAGACGGACTTGGCGGGGTGACTGCCTTCTGCGGCAGCATCTCGGCGACCAGGAGACCGCGAGGCGGCGACAGTCGCTGCGGCCGCTCGTAGGATGCCTGGATGCCCAAGCCGACACGGACGAGCCGCGCGTGGGTCGCCGGGTGGGTGGTGCTGTGCGCGGCCGGCCTCGCTGCCACCGCCGGACTGAACGCCTCCTCGCCACCGGACCCGCAGCCCGAGAGACCTGTGAGCGCCGAGTGCGCCGAGTACGTCGCGGACGTGGAGAGGCAACTGGCCGAGGCCAGGAAGGAGGGCGGGGGAGACGGGGTGCTGGCCTTCTCCCGAGTCCGGGCCGGCACCGGCGACGACTGCGCCGACGAGCTCCGCGATCACCTCCTGGCCGACCGGTGAGCCGCGGCGCACGGCTCGCCGTGATGGCCGGGCTGATCTGCGTCGGGGCCCTGTCGGTCATGGCCGTGGCCGCCACTGCGGAACCGGAACCGGAACCGGAACCGATGCCGCAGCCCGCACCACCGCGGGTGTACTCCTCCTGCTTAGCGGCCGACACCGACCCGGTTCCCGCCGGCCACGCCCCGTGCGGCCACGGTTGAGGAACGGTCGAGCGACGGCGGTCCGCTGCAGAACGGCGGAGCACTGGCCCAAGACGGCTCCGCGGCCGTGACCGCCTTCAGAAGACGCGGGGTACCGTCACGGCGGCCGTGGCCCGGCGGTCGAGCTGACGCCTACCGGGCCTGTGTCGGGCAGTACGACGGCGCCGGCGGTTCCCGGATCTGCACGAAGTGGTTCTGAGGGCGGGGCCGGCCCCGGACGGCGTCGAATCGGACGCGCGGCGCCCGGTCGGACGACGGCAGGCCGTCAGTCCTCGTCCGGGACGGCTTCGGCGCCGTTCCGCCCGCACATCCCCGTGAAGAACGGGTTGGCCGCCGCGGTGCCGGTCTCCAGGGTGGCCGCCTCGTCGGACCGGCCCTCCGCCCGCAGGGCTCGGACGACGTCGTGGATCACGGCCGCCTCGTTCCACGCGTAGTCCCCCGAGCGATAGGCCTCCAGGGCGGCGTCGAAGTCGGCGTGTGCCTCCGTGTAGTGGCCGAGGTCGCGGTGGGCGACCCCGCGCAGATGACGGGCCATGGCGTTGGCGTAGGCATCACCGGCGCGTTCGGTCACCTCGATGGCATGGCTCAGCGGTCCGAGAGCCTCCGTGGGCCTGCCTTCCTTCAGGTGCAGCCAGCCGACGTCCCGCTGGGTATGGGCGACCCACATCTCGTCGCCGACCTGCCGGAAGATCCCGACAGCCGTCTCGGCCGTCTCGCTGGCCGCGTCCAGGTCGCCCATGCCCGCCAGGACGCGGATCCTGGCGTTCGCGACCCGCCCCATCCAGTGCCGTTCGCCCATCGGGCCGAAGATCTCCTCCGCCCGCCGGTAGCAGTCGAGCGCTTCGTCGCGGCGGCCGAGGAGACGGTAGATCTTGCCGAGGGCGTAAAGACCGGCACCCTCCCACCTGCGGTCGTTCAGTACACGGAAGTCGTGGATCGCCGATTCCAGCAACGGCGCCGCCTCCTCCGGCCGACGCAGGTAGCCGAGGGTTTCCGCGAGGGTCCGCCGCAGCCGGGCGCGCGCCCGGAGGTCGCCGGCCTGCTCGGCCAGCCGCAGCGCCTCCCGCTGGCTCTGCTCGGCGAGTTCCGGCTGCCCCCGCCACCTCTGGAACTCGCCCAGCCGCTCCAGGGAGTTCAGCACGTGCCAGGAGTCGCCGGCCGTCCGCAACCGGTCCACCGCTTCGGTCATGTGCCGCAGGGCGTCCCGGAAGTCGTGCTTCGCCGCGTGTGCGGCGGCGACGATCATCTCGTCCCTGGCCGGCCCCGCTGCGTCCGGCGTCTCCTCGGCCTGTGTGCCACCGGTCAGCAGCAGCGCCAAGGCCGTGTCCGGTGAGCCCTCGGCCAGCGCCACCGCCGCGCGGGCCCGCCGCAGACTGTGCCGTACCCGCGGCCTGGTCCCGGACGGCGCGCTGAACAGCCAGTCCGCGGCACCCGGCGACAGGGTGATGTCGTTGAGAAAGTACGACAGCGCCTCCCCGATCTCGGCCGCCTCCGCGTCCAGGCCGAGACTCCGGCCCCGGCCGATGGCCCACTCCAGCCGCTTCTGCTCGCCTGAGACCCAGGCCGCGGCCGACAACCGGTCCAGGTCGCCGACCCGCTCCGCGGACACCTCCGTGGCGAGCTCCGGGGCGCGCTGTGCGGCGAGGTGGACGACGGCGTCCCGGTACGCCCGCACCAGGCGGATCTCCAGGTTCCGCTGGTCTTCCGACGGCAGCCGGTCGTACTGCTCGGCCGCATAGACCCGGATCAGGTCGTGGAGGCGGTAGCCGGGGTCCGCTGCCCCGTCGCTCCGGGCCTCCATCAGACTGACCTCGACCAGCTCGTCGCAGGCCGCGACCGCCAGTCCGCGGGTCTCCAGGACGGACGCGAAGTGCCAGTCGGTGAGCCGTCCGACCGGTAACGAGGAGATCAGTCCGAAGGCCGCTCGCGTGGGCTCCTCCAGCTCCCGGTGACTGAAGCCCAGACAGGCCTCCAGGCTCCCGTCGGCATGGGAGAGTTCCCGCAGCCGGTCCCGCTCGTTCTCGAGGCGGGCCTGCATCTGGGCCAGGCTCAGGTCCGGCCGGTTCCGGAGTTTCGAACCGACGATGCGCAGGGCCAGGGGAAGCCGGCCGCAGAACCGGGTGATCCGCAGGGCGACGGCGAGATCGGCGGCGACGCGGTCCTCGCCGGCCCAGTGCGCCAGGACACTCAGCGCGTCGTCCTCGTTCGGGAGGGACACGTGCACGGGGGGACGCGCCACGTCTCCGACGGACAGCGCCCTGCGGCTGGTGATCAATACCGCGCACCCCGCACCCACCGGCAGCAGGGGGCGCACCTGTGCGGTGCTGTGCGCGTTGTCGAGCATGATCAGCAGCCGGAGGTCGTTCGTCAGCGAGCGCAGACGCGCGGCCCGGTCCGCGACGCGGGCGGGGATGTCCTCACGCGCCACACCGAGCCTCAGCAGGAGCTCCTCCAGCGCGTCCGCACTCGTCATGGGCTCGTCACCGTCACCGCGCAGCGCGAGGTGCAACTGGCCGTCGGGATATTCGTCCTTCAGCCGGTGCGCCGCGTTGAGGGCGAGCGTCGTCTTGCCCGTGCCGGGCGCCCCATGGACGGCGACGATCTTCGACTGGCTCTGCGAGAGACCGACGGACAGGGACCCGCCCGTCGGTGCCGGAACGTCCCGGAGCGTGGTGAGCAGGCCGTCGAGCAGGGTCTGGCGGCCCACCCAGGGCCCGGTGGGCGGCAGTTCGTGCCGCGGCACACTGCGTGCGACCGGTTGCGCGACCGCCCCGGGCCGGGTGCGCGCCGCGTGGTAGAAGGTGAGGCCACCGATCACCACCGCCGTCCCGCTTCCCACGGCGACGGCGGTGGACCCGTCGAAGAGGTCGAAGATGATGTCACCGGTCGCACTCAACGCGGCCACGGTGCCGCACAGGGCGCCGGTGACCCAGTATGGCGAGTGACGTGAACGTGCCTGATCCGCCATGGAGTTCCCCCGAGAAGCCAACGTGGCGCGAGCCGATGATGCCACGATCACGAGCCCGTGCACAGCGGCCCGATTCAGGCCAGGATGCGAGTCGGGAAGGATCCGCGGGAGATCAGTGGCAGTTGTCCCGTCGGCCCGGAGATCCTGAGCTGCCTTCCCTGGTGAGCCGCGACCCTGATGGTCGAGGAGGCGGCGGTGGCGAGGGGAATGAGCTGTGACAACTCGTCCCGCGCGATCCCGGTGACCACTTCGTTGCCACAGACGAGAACGGCGAACACCAAGGACGCCGGCTCGGACGCGATCCTCTGCTTGTCCTCGGCGGAGAAGGTGAAGAGGTAGTCTCTCGGCCCCTCGCCACTGCTGTACTTGATGAACAGATGGCGGTCGTGGTTCACCACGTAGTGCCCGTACTTCACACTGGCGCGGTTGAGTGCGGTGAACTTCTCCGAGTCGGCGATCGCCACCAGCGCGGCGCCATGCATGAAGTCCTTGTAGTCGATCAACTGTCGTCCTCTCCAGCCGGCCATGGATCGATGAAGGATCACCAGCATGGACGCGCCCGCAGGGAAGTCAGTTCTGCGGACGCGCCGGGACGATCTCTCGGACCAGTCGCCACATCCCCCTCGACGGATTCCGCTGACTCCTCACCCGGCCTCTCCAGCGCCCGCGCCCGTTCGGGGGTCTGCGGCCACGTCTCCCGGCAGAGGCCGATCCCGGAACGCCGGCCTGCCGCGCAGCCTGGACCCACGCCGTGGATTCCTCCGGCGGCCCCGCTACGAATCCCTCGCCATCCGTCTCCCCCTTGGAGGGCCTGGCGACCGCCAGCGTGTACGCGTCGTCGACCATGGGCGCCACGCCGACATACCGTCCGGAGGCGCGGTGGTGCCAGCGCAGCACTGCGGCCCGGCCGGGCAACGGGTCCCGTCGGGCCAGGTCGGCGGCCGTCTCGCCCGAAGCCGCGGCGCCGCCGGCCAGTTCGGCGGGGGCCGGATCGCCGGAGCCCGCTGGTGGGCGTCCCCACTCAGGCCGACGCCCAGCCCGAATGCGAGGGGACACGGCGGTCAACGGACCGGAACTCAGTCCGGGCGTCGGCGTCCGTCTCGGCCGGAGCGACGTCCCCAAGAGGGTGCACACAGAAGAGAGCGAGTGAGTCGTCGGCGCGGCTCCGCGAGGTCGCACGGCCCTGCCGCCGGAAGTGCGACAACCACCGCACCCTCAAAGCTCCGTGGGCTCCAACGCCCCCAACTGCTGCATGAGCCCCAGCCGGTCGTACTGCCACCAGCCCTCGGCGATCTTGCCGTCCGGGGTGCAGCGGTGGACGGTCGTTCCGGTCATCGTGACGTTCTGGCCGGTCGGCGGGATGCCGAGGAACTCGCCCTTGTGGTGCCCGCGGAAGGTCCACCGGGTGCAGACCCGGTCGCCCTCGGCCAGCTGGTCGTCGAGGGTGAAGGAGAAGTCGAACCCGCCGCGCCACTCCTCGACCTCGCGGCGTACCGCGTCCAGCCCGATGACGTCCTGCACATTGGCGGGATCGTGGTCGTGGTAGTCCTCGACGAACACGTCGTTGAACGGCGGCGCGGCGCCCTCGCCCGGTGCGAGTTCGAAGAACCGGCGCGCGGTGGCCGCGTTCAGCTGCTCGTCGCGCACCACGTCGAGATCCGTGAACGTCGGCGCCTCGTCGCAGAGCGCCACCATGTCCCGGAAGATCCGGTCGGTCTCCGGGAGCCCGGAGTTGCGCATCGCCTCCTCGTACGACGGGAACTCCACGATCTCGACGATGTGCGAGGCGTCGGCCCGGTCCTTCGCCACCACACTGTGCGTCGCGGTCCGCTTCCCCTTGGTCTGCTCGACCCACCGGTCCATCAGCCGGTTCATCTCGTCGAGCCGGCTGGTCCTGCATTCGATGAGCTGTACGAAGGTCATGATCTCGCCTCCGGCCCCCCTGGGTCCGGCTGAACAGCTCCATTGTCCCAAGCGGGCCGTCCGGGTGCCCGGTGACCGAGGAGGCCCTACTGCGGCCCGTACTTCCGCCCCGTCCTGGACGACACCGCCCCCAGCATCCCCCGCGGCACCAGCTTCGCCGCCCCCATCAGCGCCTTGTAGCGCGGGTCCGGGATGGACAGCGTCTTGCCGCGGGACAGGTCCTGCAGCGCCGCCGCGACCAGCTTGTCCGCGTCGAGCCACATCCAGCCCGGGATGTTGTCCGTGCCCATGCCGGCCCGCTCGTGGAACTCGGTGCGCACGAAGCCGGGGCAGAGCGCCATCAGCCGTACGCCGCTGCCCGCCAGGTCGCGGGCCGCGCCCTGGGTGAACTGCACGACCCAGGCCTTGGAGGCGCCGTAGGTGCCCCGCGGGACGAACGCGGCCACCGAGGCGACGTTGACGACGCCACCGCGCCCGCGGTCCCGCATGCCCGCCGTCGCCGCCGACGTCAGCCGCAGCACCGCCTCGCAGTGCACCTTCAGCATCCGCAGCTCGTCGGCCATGGGGACGTCGAGGTAACGGCCCTTGTTGCCGAAGCCGGCGTTGTTGACCAGGAGGTCGACGGGGTTCCTGCGGTCGCCCAGGCGGTCGGCCACCGCCTCGATGCCCTTGTCCTCGGCGAGGTCGGCCGTCAGCACCTCCGCCTCGATGCCGTGCCGGTCGTGCAGCTCGGTCGCCTGTTCCCGCAGCCGCCTGGTGTCGCGGGCGACCAGCACCAGGTTGTGCCCGTCGGCCGCCAGTCGCCGCGCGAACGCGGCCCCGATGCCTGCCGTCGATCCCGTAATCAGAGCCGTTGTCATGGCAGAAGGGTAGTGACCCGGCCGGCGCCGGCCGGCTGCCGCAGAGGGCCGTCCGTGGTGAAGAGTCGGTGGAGAAGGGCGTGGCGGGCCGCCGTCACGCCCCGTGCTTCTCCGCGTACTCCCGCGCCGCCCGCAGCACTTCCGGGTGCAGCGCCTCGCCCGCCGCCAGCAGCCGCGGCAGCAGCGTCCGGTCGGTCGTCGTCGCGCGGAACTCCAGCGCCACCGTGACGTCGTGGCCGGGCCGGTGCACGATCTCGATCGCGTCGCCCGCCCGGATCTCGCCGGGCCCGACCACCCGCAGGTACGCCCCCGGCGCACCCCGCCGCGTGAACCGCTTCACCCAGCCCTTCTCGCCCAGGTGGCCCTGGAACGTGCGGCAGGGGATCCGCCCGCAGGTCACCTCCAGCACCACCTCGGGCCCTATCCGCCAACGCTCGCCGATCAGCGCGCCGGACACGTCCAGGCCCGCCGTCGTCAGGTTCTCGCCGAACGCGCCGTGCGGCAGGGTCCGGCCCAGCTCGCGCTCCCACTCGTCCAGGTCCTCGCGCGCCATCGCGTACACCGCCTGGTCGTCGCCGCCGTGGTGCTCCAGCTTGCACACCGCGTCCCCGGCCAGGCCGCTCCCGCCGACGCCCTTGGGCCCCGGCGCGGCCACCCGGACCGGCCCCGTCACCGGCCGCTTGTCGATCCCCGTGACGCCCTCCGGGTTGTCCGTGTACGGCACGGCCTCGGCCCGGCCCAGATTCACCGACAGAAGCTTCATGCCCGCACGGTAGGGGACAGTGCCCCAAAGCGTCGACGAATTATTCGCGGCGGCTTCAAAGGGTCGCTTATCCTCGAAGGGTGATCGAAGCCCGCCACCTCCGCGTCCTGCGCGCCGTCGCCGCCACCGGCTCCTTCTCCGCCGCGGGGCGCGAGCTGGGCTGCACCCAGCCCGCCGTCAGCCAGCAGATGAAGGCCCTGGAGACGTCCGTGGGCACCCCGCTGCTGATCCGCACGGGCCGCGAGATGCGCCTCACCCAGGCGGGCGAGGCCCTGGTGCGGCACGCCGCAGGGATCCTCGCCGGGCTCACGGCCGCGGAGGAGGAGGTCGCGGCCATCGCCGGGCTGCGCGCCGGCCGGGTCCGGCTCGTCTCCTTCCCCAGCGGCAGCTCCACGCTCGTCCCGACGGCCCTCGCCGCCCTGCGCGCGGCCCACCCGGGCACCCGCGTCTTTCTGGAGGAGTCCGAACCGCCCGCCTCGGTCGGACTGCTGCGCGAGGGCGACTGCGACGTGGCGCTCGCCTTCCGCTACGAGGGGGCGGCGGGCGCGGAGGAGTGGGACGACCTCGTCGTGCGGCCGCTGCTGAGCGACCGGCTGGTCGCGCTGGTGCCGGAGGGGCACCGGCTCGCGGGCGCGGAGCGCGTGGCCATCGGCGAACTCGCCGAGGAGTCCTGGATCGCCGGCTGCCCGCGCTGCCGCGGCCAGCTGGTCGAGGTGTGCGCGGCGGCCGGCTTCACCCCGCGCATCGACTTCGCCACCGACGACTACCCGGCGGTGGTCGGTCTGGTCGGCGCCGGTCTGGGCGTGGCCGTGCTCCCCCAGCTGGCCGTCGAGTCGGTGCGGCCCCGGGGGGTGCGCACCGTGACGCTGGAGCCGGCCGTGCGACGGGAGATCGTCGCCCTCACCCTGCCCGACCTCGCACAGGTCCCGGCGGTGGCCGCGACACTCGACCAGCTGGCCAGGGCGGCCCGCCGCTGACGACGGCCCGCCGTCGGCGGCGTGTCCGCCGGCGGCCCACCTGCGTCAAAAACCAACGGCACGCATGCGCGTGCCTTCAGAAGAAACGTTCCTTCAGTTGTTCGAGGCGGCGTGCCCGCCCGATGTCGACGCCGACACCAGCCGGTTGCGCGCCCGCCCCATGAGCTCTTCACGCTCGTCCTCGGTCAGCCCGCCCCACACGCCGTACGGCTCCCGCACCGCGAGTGCGTGGGCGGCGCACTCGGCACGTACCGGGCACCTCATGCAGACCTCTTTGGCCGAGTTCTCGCGAGCACTCCGAGCCGCACCGCGCTCACCCTCCGGATGGAAGAAGAGGGAGCTGTCCACCCCGCGACAAGCAGCCAGCAGCTGCCAGTCCCACAGGTCCGCGTTCGGTCCGGGAAGGCGGGAGAAATCTGCCATTACGTGACCCCTTGTAGCCGTTACTGGCGGATCCGGTGTCCAAGACCGTACAACTACGATCTAAGGAGATGAAAATATGACTCATTGCGAATCTAGCTCCAGACACCGCCGAAGTGGAAGAAATGGGTCTGAATGGGGCATACCTTGTGATGAAAGTTGCGGGGGTCCGGCGCGCACATCTGCACCGTGTCCGCCCACTCACATAGAGTGCCGAAGATGGCAGTCGCCCCCGTAACTCTTTCGAGTGACCGTCGTTGAGAGTGCGAGGCGGTTGAAGGAACAAGCGCTCGGGCGGGCGTCCGAGACGTAGACCGCACAGGTGACGATTTCGTACCAGCCTGGAGGCTCAAGGTGACGCGCATCAGCTGCGGAGGACGGCCATGACATCCGTCCTCGTCTGCGACGACTCCCCGCTTGCCCGAGAAGCGCTCCGTCGCGCGGTCGCGACCGTGCCCGGCGTAGAGCGCGTGACGACGGCGGCCAACGGCGAGGAGGTCCTCCGCCGCTGGGGGGCCGACCGCTCGGACCTGATTCTGATGGACGTGCGCATGCCCGGCCTGGGCGGCGTCGAGACGGTCCGGCGGCTGCTGTCCGCCGACCCCGGTGCGCGCATCATCATGCTCACCGTCGCCGAGGACCTGGACGGCGTGGCGCTCGCCGTGGCCGCCGGTGCCCGCGGCTACCTGCACAAGGACGCCTCCCGCGCGGAGCTCCGCGCGACGGTGACGCAGGCCCTGGCCGACCCGACCTGGCGGCTCGCCCCGCGCCGGCTGCGCTCGGCCGAGATGGGCGCGGCGCCCACGCTCACGGCGCGTGAGATCCAGGTCCTCGAAGGCATGAGCCACGGCCGCTCGAACGCGGAGATCGGCCGCGAGCTGTTCCTCTCCGAGGACACCGTCAAGACGCACGCCCGGCGCCTGTTCAAGAAGCTCGGCGCCTCGGACCGGGCCCACGCGGTGGCGCTCGGCTTCCGGTGGGGTCTGGTGCGGTAGGGCCTGTCCTTCGGATCGGGCCGGCCGCGACGCGCGGCCTCCGGCAGAGGCCGGAGAGCGGGGGCACGCGGATGCCCCCGCGCGAGCCGCACACGCGCGTGCGGAAGCCGGCCGCCTACGACACCGCCGGTGGGGACCGCTCCCTGCCCGAGCGCGGTCGCGAGCTCGGGAGGGTGCTGCTCAGACCCCCCGTCTCCGGGACGATCCGAACGGCAGGTCCCAGGGGCGACGGCGCAGGTCGCGACGGTCGCGACGAGGGCACGGAGAACCAGGTGGGCGGGGGTGCACCCGCGCTCCGCCCGATGCCCGCTGCTCGTTTCGCCGCGGATGCCGCATCCTTGAGGGTGTGGAGTTCCTCGGGGACGAGTCGGTCGAGCGGAAGGGGAGGGCGCAGGGGATGAGTTCCGGCGCACCTGCTCATAACGCTTCGGTGCACAACAACGGGCGCGGAGCCGCGGACCCCGCGGCCGCAGGGCACCATGGACCGATGCGCGAAGACGAGGCGGTCCATCCCCATGGGGCGATCGGCGCGCTCGTCCACCGCGCGGTCGACGGGGACGAGCAGGCCACGCACGACCTCCTCGCCCACGTCCACCCCCTGGCGCTGCGCTACTGCCGCACCCGGCTGTCCCGCCTCCCGGGCGACGCCCGGCACTTCGTGGAGGACCTCGCCCAGGAGGTCTGCGTGGCGGTGCTCCTCGCGCTGCCCCGCTACCGGGACACCGGGCGTCCCTTCGAGGCGTTCGTCTTCGCCATCGCCGCCCACAAGGTCGCCGACCTGCAGCGCGCGGCGATGCGCCACCCCGGCTCGACGGCCGTCCCCTCCGACGAGATGCCCGAGCGCCCCGACGACTCCCTGGGCCCGGAGGAGCGCGCCCTGCTCAGCAGCGACGCGGAATGGGCCAAGAAGCTCCTGGCCAACCTCCCCGAGAACCAGCGGGAGCTGCTGCTGCTGCGCATCGCCGTGGGGCTCACGGCCGAGGAGACCGGCCAGATGTTGGGAATGTCACCCGGCGCGGTCCGGGTCGCCCAGCACCGGGCGCTGAGCCGGCTGCGGGCACTGGCCGAGCAGTAGGCGCCCCTTGCGCACCCCCCGTTGAACAGGTGGCGCGTAGCTTCCGTACGAACATACGAAGCCCGGAGCCGACCGGAACCGTGGAATGAGACAGCCGCGCTTCCCGTTAGCATGGACATCCGCACCGATCAAGGCCATTTGGGGAAGGTGTCATGACTGCCAACGTCGACGGAGTGCCCGGTAAATTCGCGACACTCGGGCTGACCTACGACGACGTGCTGCTGCTGCCGGGTGCATCCGAGGTGCTCCCCAACGCGGTCGACACCTCGTCCCGCATCTCCCGCAACGTCCGGGTCAACATCCCCCTGCTGTCCGCCGCCATGGACAAGGTCACCGAGTCGCGCATGGCGATCGCGATGGCCCGTCTGGGCGGCGTCGGCGTCCTGCACCGCAACCTGTCCGTCGAGGACCAGGTCAACCAGGTCGACTTGGTGAAGCGGTCCGAGTCCGGCATGGTCACCGACCCCATCACGGTGCACCCGGAGGCCACGCTCGCCGAGGCGGACGCCCTGTGCGCCAAGTTCCGCATCAGCGGCGTGCCCGTCACCGACCCGGCCGGCAGGCTGCTCGGCATCGTCACCAACCGTGACATGGCCTTCGAGACCGACCGCTCCCGCGAGGTGCGCGAGGTCATGACCCCGATGCCGCTGGTCACCGGCAAGGTCGGCATCTCCGGTGTCGAGGCCATGGAGCTGCTGCGCAAGCACAAGATCGAGAAGCTGCCGCTGGTCGACGACGCGGGCATCCTCAAGGGCCTCATCACCGTCAAGGACTTCGTCAAGGCGGAGAAGTACCCGAACGCCGCCAAGGACGCCGAGGGCCGGCTGCTCGTCGGTGCCGCGGTGGGCGCCAGCCCGGAGGCCCTGGAGCGCGCCCAGGCCCTCGCCGAGGCCGGTGTGGACTTCCTGGTCGTCGACACCTCGCACGGCCACAACAGCAACGCCCTCAGCTGGATGGCGAAGATCAAGTCCGCGGTCTCCGTCGACGTGATCGGCGGCAACATCGCCACGCGTGACGGCGCGCAGGCGCTCATCGACGCCGGTGTCGACGGCATCAAGGTCGGGGTGGGCCCCGGCTCCATCTGCACCACCCGCGTGGTCGCCGGCATCGGCGTCCCCCAGGTCACCGCCATCTACGAGGCCGCCCTCGCCGCCCGTCCGGCGGGCATCCCGGTGATCGGGGACGGCGGCCTGCAGTACTCCGGCGACATCGGCAAGGCGCTCGCCGCCGGCGCCGACACGGTCATGCTGGGCAGCCTGCTCGCGGGGTGCGAGGAGTCGCCGGGCGAGCTGCTGTTCATCAACGGCAAGCAGTTCAAGTCGTACCGCGGCATGGGCTCGCTCGGTGCCATGCAGTCCCGCGGTCAGGGCCGGTCGTACTCCAAGGACCGCTACTTCCAGGCGGAGGTCGCCTCCGACGACAAGCTCGTTCCCGAGGGCGTCGAGGGCCAGGTGCCCTACCGCGGCCCGCTGGCCAACGTGCTGCACCAGCTCGTCGGCGGTCTGCGCCAGACCATGGGCTACGTGGGCGCCGCCACCATCGAGGAGATGGAGTCCAAGGGCCGCTTCGTGCGGATCACCTCCGCGGGCCTCAAGGAGAGCCACCCGCACGACATCCAGATGACGGTCGAGGCACCGAACTACAGCAACAAGTGACGTCGCCGCGCGCGTGAGGCTGCGGGAGGGGCGGCCCCGGGAGTATCCGGGGCCGCCCTTGCCGTGCCCGTCGGCGATACTGGAAGACGCTGAACGCATCAGGGAAAGGCCACAGACGTGACTGAGATCGAGATCGGGCGCGGCAAGCGCGGCCGCCGGGCGTACGCCTTCGACGACATCGCCGTCGTCCCCAGCCGCCGTACGCGGGACCCGAAGGAGGTCTCCATCGCCTGGCAGATCGACGCCTACCGCTTCGAGCTGCCCTTCCTGGCCGCCCCCATGGACTCGGTCGTCTCCCCGGCCACGGCCATCCGCATCGGTGAGCTCGGCGGCCTCGGCGTGCTGAACCTCGAGGGCCTGTGGACGCGCTACGAGGACCCGCAGCCGCTGCTGGACGAGATCGCGGAGCTGGACGCGCAGTCCGCGACCCGCCGGCTGCAGGAGATCTACGCCGCCCCGATCAAGGAGGAGCTGATCGGGCAGCGCATCAAGGAGGTCCGCGACTCCGGCGTCGTCACCGCCGCCGCGCTCTCCCCGCAGCGCACGGCCCAGTTCTCCAAGGCCGTCGTCGACGCGGGCGTGGACATCTTCGTCATCCGCGGCACGACGGTCTCCGCGGAGCACGTCTCCGGCTCGCACGAGCCGCTGAACCTGAAGCAGTTCATCTACGAGCTGGACGTCCCGGTGATCGTCGGCGGCTGCGCCACCTACACGGCGGCCCTGCACCTGATGCGCACCGGCGCGGCCGGCGTGCTGGTCGGCTTCGGCGGCGGCGCCGCCCACACCACGCGCAACGTGCTCGGCATCCAGGTCCCCATGGCGACGGCGGTCGCCGACGTGGCCGCGGCCCGCCGCGACTACATGGACGAGTCGGGCGGCCGGTACGTGCACGTCATCGCGGACGGCGGTGTCGGCTGGTCCGGCGACCTGCCCAAGGCGATCGCCTGCGGCGCGGACGCGGTCATGATGGGCTCCCCGCTGGCCCGTGCGACCGACGGCCCGGGCAAGGGCCACCACTGGGGCATGGAGGCCGTGAACGAGGAGCTGCCCCGCGGCCAGAAGGTCGCCCTCGGCACGGTCGGCACGATCGAGGAGATCCTCACGGGCCCGTCCCACACGCCCGACGGCTCGATGAACCTCTTCGGCGCCCTGCGCCGCGCCATGTCCACGACCGGCTACAGCGACCTCAAGGAGTTCCAGCGGGTCGAGGTCACGGTGGCGGACTCACAGCACCGGCGGTAGGCGCGTTCGACGCGGATGAGGGCCCGGCCACTCGGGGAGTGGCCGGGCCCTTTGCCGATCGCGGGAGCGACCGCGTGGCGGCTGACGGCCCCGTGCGCTGCTCACGCTGCCGAGTGCGCTGATCATGCTGCCGAGTGCGCTGCTCACGCTGCCGATCGGCGGGGAGGCCGAGCCGGACCGGGGCGTGATCGGCGGTGCTGTTCCGCCTGGTGCCTGGCGTGATCGAGCTCGTATGCCCGCGCAGCCCCGGCCACGCGGCCCGGCCCGGCACGCCCGCCGCCGTCCGCGCCGGTCCTCCGCCCTGCCCTGCGGAGCCCGGACGCCGACCGGCCCGGTCCGGCGAAGACCCGGCGAGGGGCGGCACGAGGAAGGGCCGCCGCACCGGGGTGGTGCGGCGGCCCTTCCTCAGGTGTGAGGGTGCGGCGTCAGCGGACGTCGCCCATCATCGCCTTGACCTTCTTGCGGTACATGAACACCGCGAAGCCGGCGACCACGGCCAGGGCCGCCTCCAGCGCCACGAAGCCCGCCCTGTCGAGGTTCACCCCGCCGACCGCCGGGTTGGACAGCAGCGCGGTGACGGAGTCGCCCGCGGTGACCGCGAGGAACCACACGCCCATCATCTGGGAGGCGTACTTCGCCGGCGCCATCTTCGTCGTCACGGACAGACCCACCGGCGACAGCGTCAGCTCGCCGACGGTCTGCACGAAGTAGATCGCGACCAGCCACATCGCGGCGGCCTTGTGGCCGCCCTCGGCGATCGACAGCGGGGCGAGGAACAGGAAGAAGGACGCACCCACCAGCACCAGACCGGAGGCGAACTTCACGATCGTGCTCGGCTCCTTGCCGCGCCGGTTCAGCCACAGCCACAGCCAGGCGAAGACGGGCGCCAGCGCCATGATCAGGACCGGGTTGACCGACTGGTACCAGGAGACCGGGAACTCCCAGCCGAACAGCGAGTTGTCGGCCTTGTCGCTGGCGAACAGGGACAGGGTCGAGCCGCCCTGGTCGTAGATCATCCAGAAGACGGCCGCGGCGACGAAGAACCAGATGTACGCCGCCACCTTCGAGCGCTCGCCGGAGTCCAGGTCCTTGTCGCGCAGGATGCGGGTGATGACCAGGATCGGCACGATCAGGCCGAGGAGCGTGAGCGGGATCAGCGCCCAGTTCAGGGTGAAGTGGCCGGTGCCGCCGACCAGGCCGTAGAAGACCACGGCGACGGCCAGCCAGATCAGGCCCTTGCGCAGGGTGCGGGCCTTCTCGGCGGGCGACAGCGGGGTCGGGACCTCGCTGCTGCGTGCGCTCAGGTGGCGGCCGCCGAGCAGGAACTGCACCAGGCCCAGCGCCATGCCGAGCGCGGCCAGGGCGAAGCCCAGGTGCCAGTTGACGTTCTCCCCGACGGTGCCGATGACCAGCGGGGCGACGAAGGCGCCGAGGTTGATGCCGATGTAGAAGACGGTGAAGCCGCCGTCCCGGCGCGGGTCGTCCGGTCCGTCGTAGAGGTGGCCGACCATCGTGGAGATGTTGGCCTTCAGCAGGCCGGAGCCGATGGCGACCAGGCCCAGGCCGACGTAGAAGCTCGCGGCCGCGGGCAGCGCCAGGCACAGGTGGCCGAGCATGATGACGACGCCGGCGGCGGCGACCGTCTTGCGGGGACCGAGCACACGGTCGGCGAACCAGCCGCCGGGCAGGGTGAGCAGGTACACCAGCGACAGGTACACGGCGTAGATCGCCGTCGCCGTGCCCGCGCTCAGGTGCAGGCCACCCGGGGCCACCAGGTACAGCGGGAGCAGGGCCCTCATGCCGTAGTAGGAGAAACGCTCCCACATCTCGGTCATGAACAGAGTGGCCAGTCCGCGGGGGTGGCCGAAGAAGGTCTTCTCGGAACCGGGGGTGCCCGGGCGGGCCGAGTCCTTCGTCAGGCTGGACGCCATGGTCGTTCCTTGCTGCTCGGGACGCGCCCCGCGACAGCGGTGGTGCGCCCGGTGGGGGGCTGCCGGCACCGGTGAGTGTACGGCCGTCCGCCCGACGCCCACGGGGGTCCGCTCCGGATCACGAAGCGGTGGTCGCTCGCCACCGGGATCCATGCCTCTACGCGCGTCGCCGCACGAGGAGGCCCGGCCACAGGTCGTTTCACGGTCGGGGCCGGCGGGGAACCGGCCCGCACACAAAGAAGACCTTCAGGGCGTACCGCCTCCGAAGGTCGCCGTGGTGCAACAGGCGTTGATTCACCATACGGCAGGACACCGCCGTATATGGAAGGACTTGAGACAGGGATCACAGGTGTCGGGGGAACCGCACGCCCTCTTTCCAAGGTCCTTACCAGGATCTCGCCCCACAGGCAGAGGTCTCCCAGGATTCCTCACGAACGTAAGACACGGGTGTGCCGTCGTTAAGAATCAAGCCTTCCGGTCACACCCCGGGCCGGGGTCGCGCAGGTCTACCATCACCACATGACCCGAGTACTGCTCGCCGAGGACGACGCGTCCATCTCGGAGCCGCTGGCCCGCGCCCTGCGCCGGGAGGGCTACGAGGTCGAGGTGCGTGAGGACGGCCCCACCGCTCTCGACGCCGGAATGCAGGGCGGCGTCGACCTGGTCGTGCTCGACCTGGGTCTGCCCGGTATGGACGGTCTCGAGGTGGCCCGGCGCCTGCGCGGCGAGGGCCACACCATCCCGATCCTCATCCTGACCGCCCGCGCCGACGAGGTCGACACGGTCGTCGGGCTCGACGCGGGCGCCGACGACTACGTCACCAAGCCGTTCCGGCTGGCCGAACTGCTCGCCCGGGTCCGGGCCCTGCTCCGGCGCGGTGCCGCCGAGCCGCAGCAGCCGCCCGCCACCCACGGCGTGCGCATCGACGTCGAGTCGCACCGCGCCTGGATGGGCGAGGAGGAGCTGCAGCTCACCGCCAAGGAGTTCGACCTGCTGCGGGTGCTGGTGCGCGACGCGGGCCGGGTGGTCACCCGCGACCAGCTGATGCGCGAGGTCTGGGACACCACCTGGTGGTCGTCGACCAAGACCCTCGACATGCACATCTCCTGGCTGCGCAAGAAGCTCGGCGACGACGCCGCCAACCCCCGCTACATCGCCACCGTGCGCGGTGTCGGTTTCCGTTTCGAGAAGAGCTGAGCCGCGAGGCAGACCCGGGTAACAGGACATGCGCCGCCGACTGATCCAGTCCACGCTCGCCGTGGTGCTCGTCGTGATCGCCGTCTTCGGCGTCTCCCTCGTCATCGTCGAGACCCGCACGATCAGCAACAGCGCCCAGGAACGGGTCGAGTCCGAGGCGGTGCGGCTGGCCAGCATCGTCGACAGCAAGCTCTTCGGCGCCCAGCACGTCGACGCCGACGTGCTGCGCGGCCAGGTCACCCAGGACCACTACTACGCGGTGATCCGCATCCCCGGCCAGGCGCCCATCGAGGTCGGCACCCAGCCGGACGGCGACGTCATCAGCGCCACCGCCCCCGGCGAGGAGGGCGAGACGGTCACCGTGCAGGAGCCGCGCTCCTCGGTGACCCGCGAGGTCGGCCGCACCCTGCTGATCATCGCGCTCGTCGCCCTGCTCGCGGTGGTGGCCGCGGTCCTGCTCGCCGTCCGCCAGGCCAATCGGCTGGCCTCGCCGCTGACCGACCTCGCCGAGACGGCCGAGCGGCTCGGCTCCGGCGACCCCCGCCCCCGGCACAAGCGCTACGGCGTCCCCGAGCTGGACCGCGTCGCCGACGTGCTGGACAGCTCCGCCGAGCGCATCGCCCGGATGCTCACCGCCGAGCGCCGCCTGGCCGCCGACGCCTCCCACCAGCTGCGGACGCCCCTGACGGCGCTGTCCATGCGGCTGGAGGAGATCACCGTCACCGACGACCCGGAGACGGTGAAGGAGGAGGCGACGATCGCCCTCGCCCAGGTCGAGCGGCTCACCGACGTCGTGGAACGGCTGCTGACCAACTCCCGCGACCCGCGCACCGGCTCCGCCGTCTCCTTCGACCTCGACGAGGTCATCCAGCAGCAGCTCGCCGAGTGGCGGCCGGCCTACCGCAGCGCGGGCCGGGCGATCGTCAGCTCCGGCAAACGGCACCTGCGGGCGGTCGGCACGCCCGGCGCGGTCGCGCAGGTCCTGGCCGCGCTGATCGAGAACTCCCTCATGCACGGCGGCGGCACCGTCGCGCTGCGCACCCGCGTCACCGGCAACCAGGCGGTCATCGAGGTCACGGACGAGGGTCCCGGCGTCCCCGCCGACCTGGGCGCCCGCATCTTCGAGCGCACGATCAGCGGCCGCAACTCCACGGGCATCGGCCTGGCCGTCGCCCGCGACCTGGCGGAGGCCGACGGCGGCCGTCTGGAGATGCTGCAGACCAAGCCGCCCGTGTTCGGCCTGTTCCTGTCCCGTACGGCCCTGCAGAAGCCCGACGGCGAGGGCGAGCCGACGATCCGCTGACCGGCCGGCCCGCGCCGACCGGCTACGGCACCCGCTGCCGGGCCGGCTCCTGCGGATCGAGGAGCGCCTCCGCGTCCCGGGCGGGCAGCGCGCGGAACACCCACGAGCGGTACGACCAGAAGCGGAACAGGGTGGCGACGCCGATGCCGACGAACTTGAAGATGTTGTTCTGCAGCGGGGTGTTCCAGCCGAAGCCGTAGGTCGCCGCGTAGAGCACGCCGTTCTCGATGACCAGTCCCGCCGCGCTGAACAGCAGGAACAGGGTCATCTCCCGCCCGCGGCCGGTCTTGTCGCGGTCGCGGTAGGTGAAGTAGCGGAAGCCGACGTAGTTGAAGACGATCGCGACGATTGTCGCGATGACGCCCGCGCGCACCACCTGGAGGTCGGTGACGTGGCGCACCAGGTTGAACACGAGGAGGTTGACGAGCACGCCGGCCCCGCCCACCGCGCCGAACTTGGCGGCTTCGTGGACGAGTCTTCGGAGCCGCGAGGCACCATGTCCCATGGTCGTGCAGGCCCCCGTCCGTCTGTCGGCGTCAACCCAGCCATGCTAACCACCCTCCCGCGCGATCTTCCTGTCCATGCCGGTGGGCGGCCGGAGAGGGGCGGGGCGGGGGCCGGGAGGGGCAGGAATCCGGCCACCGCGGCGCGGCCGATACCCTGGGGGAGTGACGTTCCCGGTAGTCGGCATGGTCGGCGGTGGCCAGCTCGCTCGTATGACACACGAGGCGGGCATCCCGCTCGGCATCAGGTTCAAGCTTCTCAGTGACACCCCGCAGGACTCCGCTGCGCAGGTCGTGAGCGATGTCGTCATCGGCGACTATCGCGACCTGGAGACGCTGCGTGAGTTCGCGCGCGGGTGCGATGTGATCACCTTCGATCACGAACACGTACCCACCGAGCACCTCAGGGCCCTGGAGGCGGACGGCATCCCCGTGCGCCCCGGCCCGGAGGCGCTGCAGCACGCCCAGGACAAGGGCGTGATGCGCGCGAAGCTCGACGCGATCGGCGTGCCCTGCCCCCGGCACCGGATCGTCTCCGACCCCGAGGACGTGGCCGCCTTCGCGGCCGAGCTCGAGAGGGGCGGGCCCGAAGGGTCCTCCGGCAAGGGCGGTGGTGGGCGACGGGCGGGCGGATACCCCGTGGTCCTCAAGACCGTCCGGGGCGGGTACGACGGCAAGGGCGTGTGGGTCGTCGGCTCCGTCGAGGAGGCCGCCGAGCCGTTCAAGGCGGGGGTCGCCGTCCTCGCCGAGGAGAAGGTCGACTTCGTCCGCGAGCTCGCCGCCAACGTCGTCCGCTCCCCGCACGGCCAGGCCGTCGCCTACCCGGTCGTGGAGTCGCGGCAGGTCGACGGCGTCTGCGACACGGTCATCGCGCCCGCGCCCGGCCTCGACGAGGACCTGGCGCTGCGGGCCGAGGAGATGGCGCTGAACATCGCCAAGGAGCTCGGCGTGGTCGGCCACCTGGCGGTCGAGCTGTTCCAGACCCGCGACGGCCGCATCCTCGTCAACGAGCTGGCGATGCGCCCGCACAACTCCGGCCACTGGTCGATGGACGGCGCGGTCACCAGCCAGTTCGCCAACCACGTCCGTGCCGTCCTGGACCTGCCCCTGGGCGACCCGCGCCCGCGCGCGAAGTGGACCGTCATGGTCAACGTCCTCGGCGGCGACTACCCGGACATGTACTCCGCGTACCTGCACTGCATGGCCCGCGACCCCCAGCTCAAGATCCACATGTACGGCAAGGACGTGAAGCCCGGCCGCAAGGTCGGTCACGTCAACACCTACGGCGACGACCTGGACGACGTGCTGGAGCGCGCCCGTCACGCAGCCGGCTACCTGAGAGGCACCATCACCGAATGAGCCCTGTTGTTGGCATCGTCATGGGGTCGGACTCCGACTGGCCCGTCATGGAGGCCGCCGCCAAGGCCCTCGACGAGTTCGAGATCCCGTACGAGGTGGACGTCGTCTCCGCCCACCGCATGCCGCGCGAGATGGTCGCCTACGGCGAGCAGGCCGACGGCCGCGGGCTCAAGGTGATCATCGCCGGGGCGGGCGGCGCCGCCCACCTGCCCGGCATGCTCGCCTCGGTGACCCCGCTGCCGGTGATCGGCGTGCCCGTGCCGCTGAAGTACCTCGACGGCATGGACAGCCTGCTGTCGATCGTGCAGATGCCGGCCGGCGTCCCGGTCGCCACGGTCTCGGTCGCCGGTGCCCGCAACGCCGGTCTGCTGGCCGCCCGCATCCTCGCCGCGCACGACGAGGAACTGCGCGGCCGGATGCGCGAGTTCCAGCAGGAGCTCAACGACCAGGCCACCGAGAAGGGCAAGCGCCTGCGCTCCAAGGTCGAGGGCTCGGGCGGCTTCGGCTTCGGGAAGTGACCCCATGACGTCCCTCGACGAGGCCCGCGCGCTCCTGGCCGAGTTCCCCGTCGCCGACGGGCACAACGACCTGCCGTGGGCGCTGCGCGAGCAGGTGCGCTACGACCTCGACGCCCGGGACGTCGCCGCCGACCAGAGCGCCCATCTGCACACCGACATCCCCCGGCTGCGGGCCGGCGGGGTCGGTGCGCAGTACTGGTCGGTGTACGTCCGCACGGACCTGCCCGACCCGGTCGCGGCCACGCTGGAGCAGATCGACTGCGTACGGCAGCTCCTGGACCGCCACCCGCGGGACCTGCGTCCGGCGCTCACCGCCGCCGACATGGAGGCGGCGCGCGGGGAGGGCCGGATCGCCTCCCTCATGGGCGCGGAGGGCGGGCACTCCATCGCCAACTCCCTGGGCACCCTGCGCGGCCTGTACGGGCTGGGCGTGCGCTACCTGACGCTCACCCACAACGACAACGTCGACTGGGCCGACTCCGCGACCGACGCGCCGCGGGCCGGGGGCCTGACGGCGTTCGGCCGCGAGGTGGTCCGGGAGATGAACCGCCTCGGCATGCTGGTCGACCTCTCCCACGTGGCGGCGACGACCATGCGGGACGCGCTCGACACGAGCTCCGCCCCGGTGATCTTCTCCCACTCCTCCGCCCGGGCCGTCTGCGACCACCCGCGCAACATCCCGGACGACGTCCTGGAGCGGCTGCCCGCCAACGGCGGCATGGCGATGGTGACGTTCGTGCCGAAGTTCGTGCTCCAGGCGGCCGTCGACTGGACCGCCGCGGCCGACGAGCACCTGCGCGCCCACGGTCTGCACCACCTCGACACCACCCCGGAGGCCATGAAGGTGCACCGCGCCTTCGAGGAGCGGCACCCGCGCCCGGTCGCCACGGTCTCCACGGTCGCCGACCACCTCGACCACATGCGCGAGGCCGCCGGCATCGACCACCTCGGCATCGGCGGCGACTACGACGGCACGGCCTTCACCCCGCACGGCCTGGACGACGTCTCCGGCTACCCGAACCTCCTCGCGGAACTCCTCGACCGGGGCTGGTCCAAGGCCGACCTGGCCAAGCTGACCTGGAAGAACGCGGTACGGGTGCTGGACGCGGCGGAGGAGGTGGCCCGCGCTCTGCGCACGACGCGGCCGCCGTCCAACGCCACGATCGCGTCGCTGGACGCGCCCGTCGGCTGAGCGCCGCGAGCGGGGCGGCCGGCAGGACCGGCCGCCCCGTCACGCACCTGCGCGACCGCTCACGCGGCGCGCCGAACGGTCCCCCGGACCGCCGCCACCGGACCGCCGCCACCGGGCCGGTGACGGCGGTCGAGGACCGGAGGAGCGCCCGGGCGGCCGCGTGCCACGAAGACCGCTGGGCGGTTGTCGTGCAGGTGGGATGGCGGGGGCGATCCCTCCCGGGTCGTCGCCGCGGGTGGCTGGGCGCATCGATGACGGCTGGGCGGTTGTCGTGTACGCGGGATGGTGGTGGCGGTCCCTCCCGGGGTCGTCGCCCGCGGGTGGCTGGGCGCATCGATGACGGCTGGGCGGTCGCCGTGCACGCGAGATCCCTCCCGGGCCGTCGCCAGCGGGTGGCTGCGCGCATCCATGACCGTTGGGCGGCTGCCGTGCACGCGAAACGGCGACGGCGATCTTCGGCCGTCGCCACGCCCGCGGGGCACGGGCCTCACCTCCGGGCGCGACCGGATCGGCCGCCGGATGGTCACCCGCGCGGACCGCTCCCGGGACGTCCCGGAGGGGGAGGCCCGTCCGGGGGTGTGGGCGGCCGTGCGGCGCCCTGGTTCCCGTACTCCGAACGCCCCGCCCATCAGGAACACCCCGTCGCACCGTGGGACGGTGACCGTACTGCACGACGACCGTACGGAGCCGCCATGGCAGACCTCCAGGACGAGCTGCGTTCCACCACCGCGGCCGGCGAGTTCGACGACCTGGCCGACCCGTACCCCGAGGGGGCCGTCGTCCCGGCGGAGTCCTACGAGCCCGTCTCCGACCCGGAGGACGAGCCCCTGACCCGCGCGCACGCCATCCTCGCCGTGCACCCCGTCGCCGACGGCTACAACGGACTGCCCTGGGCCCTCAAGCGCCTGGCCTACTACGACCTGGAGCTCGGCGAGGGCACGGTCGGTACGGACGTGCCCCGTCTGCGCGGCGGCCATGTGGGCGCCCTGTTCTGGTCGCTGCACCTGCCCGAGGGCCTCGACGGCGACCGGGCCGTCAGCGCCACGCTGGAGCAGCTGGACCTGGCCAAGACGGTCGTCAGGTCCTGCGACGAAGGACTCCGCCCGGCCTGCACGGCGGGGCAGGTCGCGGACGCCCGCAACTGCGGCCGGGTCGCGGTGCTCCTCGGTCCCGCCGGGGCCCCGGCTCTCGGCGACTCGCTCGGCATCCTGCGCCAGCTGCACCAGCTCGGCCTGCGCGTGCTGACCCTGGCCGGGGCGTCCTGGGCGAGCGAGGCGGGACTGACCCGGTTCGGCGAGGAGGTGCTGCGCGAGATGAACCGGCTGGGCGTGATCGCGGACCTCTCCGGTGCCTCGCCGCAGACCCTGCGCCGCGCCCTGGGCCTGTCCCGGGCCCCCGTGCTGTGCAGCCGCTCCGCCGCCCGGACCGTCCGCCCCCACCCGGCGAACCTCCCCGACGACCTGCTGTCCGAGCTGGGCGCCGCCAAGGGCCTGTGCCTGGTGCCGCTGAGCGCCGAGCAGACCGGCGCGACCGTCCGCGACGTCGCCGACCACCTCGACCACATCCGTGCCGTGGCCGGCGCCCAGTGCGTCGGACTGTCCGGCACCTACGACACGGGAGCCGCCCACCCGCAGGAGCTGGGCGACACCTCCTGCTATCCGCGGCTGATCGCCGAACTGCTGCGCCGCGGCTGGGAGGAAGCCGACGTGGCGCTGCTGACCTGGGGCAACATCCAGCGCGTGCTGCGCGGCGCCGACTTCACGGCCCGCGCGGCCCAGCAGCGCCGCGAGCCGTCCACGGCGACGATCTCGGAACTGGACGGCTGACCCGCCCGGGCCCGCCCCGGGCCGCGGGCGGGCCCCGGGTCAGGTCACCCCTGCTCGATGCGGCACAGGCAGAACGGATGCCCCGCCGGGTCCGCGTACACCCGGAAGCCCTTCTTCTCGTAGTCCTCGCGGTCCAGCACCCGCGCGCCCAGTGCCAGCACCCGCTCCTCGGCCGCGTCGATCTCCTCCCACGTCGAGCCGCCGTCGAAGTCGAGGTGCAACTGCTGGGCGTTGCGGTCGGCCCGCGGCCACTCCGGCGGGGTGTGGCCGGGGGAGCGCTGGAAGGCGAGCCGGGGCCCGCCGGGTACGCGCAGCACCACCCAGTCGGGGTCGTCGTCCTCCGGCGTGCCGCCGGCGACCTGCGCGTAGAAGCGGGCCAGCTCGCGCGGGTCGGGGCAGTCGAGGACCACGGAACGGAAACGTGCCACAGCGGACATGGACTCTCCCGGTGTCAGCAGGCGCAGAGGCAGAACGGGTGCCCTGCCGGATCGGCGTAAACCCGGAAGCTCCGCTCGCGGTCCTCGGCGTCCAGCACCGTCGCGCCGAGCGCCAGCACCCCCTTCTCGGCCGCGTCCAGGTCCTCCACCTCCAGGTCGAGGTGGAACTGCTGCGAGTGCTCCGGGGACGGCCACCGCGGCGGCACCCACCCGGGGGCGGCCTGGAAGGCCAGCGGCGTGCCGCCCGGCACCTTCAGGTCGATCCACTCGTCCTCCCCGTCGCTCTCCACCGTCGGCGTCCCGCCCAGTACCTCGGCGTAGAACGCGGCCAGTGCGCGCGGGTCGGGACAGTCCAGAACGACGACACCCAGCTTGGCGAGAGCCATGACTTCCTCCTCGACGTCGATGACCATGCCGGTCTCGGTTACCTCCACAAGGCGTGTAACCGGTAACCGTTACTGCATGCTCCCCCATAGGCGGTAACCTCGCAAGGGAAAAGGCGGGAGGTACGGTCCAGCCATGACGGAGAGATCGCCCGCGCCCGGCGGCCTGGCCCTGATCGAGGCCCTGGTGAACACGCTGGACCTGGAATCGGGTGCCGACGCGCTGGACACCCCGCAGGGCCGCGAGCGCTTCGGCATCACCGGCGACGACGAGGCCGACCAGGCCCGCGTGCTGCGCGAGTCGCTGCGCGTGGCGCTGCTCGCCCACGCGGGCCACCCGCCGCACCGCGCGGCGCCCGCGCTGGGCGACCTCCTGGCCGCGGCCCCCCTGTTCGTCACGGTCGACCCGGCGGACGGCTCGGCCGCCCTCGCCCCCGCCGGCGCCACGTCCCTGCACGCGCGCGTGGCCGCCGCCGTCGCCGAGTCCCTGACCGCCGGCACCTGGATGCGCCTCAAGGCCTGCGAGGCCGCCGACTGCCACTGGGCCTACTACGACCGCAGCCCGGCCGGCCGCGGCCGCTGGTGCTCGATGCAGGTGTGCGGGGCCCGGGCGAAGATGCGCCGGTACCGGGCCAAGGGCGCATAGGCACCCCGAGCCACCGCCCGGTGGTGCAGAATGCACGATGACGCCGGTTCGGCCGACTGAGCCTCGGCCGAACCGGCGTCACCCCGAGTACCGCTCAGGCGCGGGGCCGCCCCATCGCCCGGTACGTCCAGCCGGCCTTGCGCCAGCGCTCCGGGTCGAGGGCGTTGCGGCCGTCCAGGATCACCTTGGCCGTCGCCACCTCGCCGAGGGCCTCCGCGTCCAGCTCCCGGAACTCCCGCCACTCCGTCAGATGCAGCACGATGTCGGCGCCCCGCACCGCCTCCAGCGCCGAGTCGGCGTAGCCCAGGGTCGGGAAGATCCGGCGCGCGTTGTCCATGCCCTTGGGGTCGTAGACCGTGACCTGGCCGCCCTGGAGGTGGATCTGCCCGGCCACGTTCAGCGCGGGGGAGTCGCGCACGTCGTCCGAGTCGGGCTTGAAGGTCGCGCCCAGCACCGCCACGCGCTTGCCGAGGAACGGCCCGCCGCCCAGCGCCTGCCGGGCCATCTCCACCATCTGCCCGCGCTGGCGCATGTTGATCGAGTCGATCTCCCGCAGGAACGTCAGCGCCTGGTCCGCGCCCAGCTCGCCGGCGCGCGCCATGAACGCCCGGATGTCCTTCGGCAGGCAGCCGCCGCCGAAACCGATGCCGGCCCGCAGGAACTTCTTGCCGATGCGGTCGTCGTGGCCGATGGCCTCCGCCAGCTTCGCCACGTCACCGCCCGCGGCCTCGCACACCTCCGCCATCGCGTTGATGAAGGAGATCTTCGTGGCGAGGAAGGAGTTCGCGGACGTCTTCACCAGCTCGGCGGTCGGGAAGTCCGTCACCACGAACGGCGATCCCTCGGCGATCGGCGTCGCGTACACCTCCCGCAGCAGCCTCTCGGCCCGCTCGCTGCGCACGCCGACCACGATCCGGTCGGGGTGCAGGGTGTCGTCGACGGCGAAGCCCTCACGCAGGAACTCCGGGTTCCAGGCCAGCTCGGCGTCCTGCCCGGCGGGCGCGTGCGCGGCCAGGTAGGCCGCGAGGCGGTCCGCGGACCCCACCGGCACCGTCGACTTGCCGACGACCAGGGCGGGGCCGCGCAGATGCGGGGCGAGCGAGGCGATCGCGGAATCGACGTAACTCATGTCGCAGGCGTACTCGCCGTGCCGCTGCGGGGTGTTCACGCAGACGAAGTGCACGTCGCCGAACGCGCCGATCTCGGCCCAGTCCTGGGTGAAGCGCAGCCGGCCGCTGGAGCCCTCGATGCCCGCGACGTGCTGCCGCAGCAGATCCTCCAGGCCCGGCTCGTACATGGGGGCCTCGGCGCGCTCCAGCTTCTCGATCTTCTCGGGCACGACGTCGAGGGCGAGCACCTCGAAGCCCAGCTGGGCCATGGCCGCCGCGTGTGTCGCGCCGAGATAACCGGTGCCGATCACGGTGATCTTCAGGGCCATCGATGCTCCAGGGGTCTACGGCAGGCGGTGCGCGCCCGAGCATATCCGGGGCGGCGCGGCGCGCTTCACCGGGCGACTTTCCCGCTGTCGTCTAGCTCACGTATCACTCCTGCGGGCGACCCCATAAACTTTTGATTACTTAACGGTAGTTAGCGCCACCATCGCAGCGTTTTGGAGCGTGAGAGACCTTGGCCGGATCGGCTGACTTCGACCTGTACCGCCCGTCCGAGGAGCACGACATGCTCCGTGACGCCGTCCGCTCGCTGGCCGAGGCGAAGATCGCGCCGCACGCCGCCGCGGTGGACGAGGAGGCCCGCTTCCCGCGCGAGGCCCTCCAGGCGCTGGTCGCCAATGACCTGCACGCCGTGCACGTACCCGAGGAGTACGGCGGTGCCGGTGCCGACGCGCTCGCGACCGTCATCGTCATCGAGGAGGTCGCCCGTGTCTGCGCCTCCTCCTCCCTGATCCCGGCGGTGAACAAGCTCGGCTCCCTTCCGGTGATCCTCTCCGGCTCCGAGGACCTGAAGAAGCGGTACATGACCCCGCTCGCCAAGGGCGAGGGCATGTTCTCGTACTGCCTCTCCGAGCCGGACGCCGGTTCGGACGCCGCCGGCATGAAGACCAAGGCCGTCCGCGACGGCGACCACTACGTGCTCAACGGCGTCAAGCGCTGGATCACCAACGCCGGCGAGTCCGAGTACTACACGGTGATGGCCGTCACCGACCCGGAGAAGCGTTCCAAGGGCATCTCCGCCTTCGTCGTCGAGAAGTCCGACGAGGGCGTCTCCTTCGGCGCCCCGGAGAAGAAGCTCGGCATCAAGGGCTCCCCGACCCGCGAGGTCTACCTCGACAACGTCCGCATCCCCGCCGACCGCATGATCGGCGAGGAGGGCACCGGCTTCGCCACGGCGATGAAGACGCTCGACCACACCCGCATCACCATCGCCGCCCAGGCCCTCGGCATCGCCCAGGGCGCCCTCGACTACGCCAAGGGCTACGTCCGGGAGCGCAAGCAGTTCGGCAAGCCGATCGCCGACTTCCAGGGCATCCAGTTCATGCTCGCCGACATGGCCATGAAGATCTCGGCCGCCCGCGCCCTGACCTACCAGGCCGCCGCCGCCTCCCAGCGCGTCGACGCCGACCTCACCTACCTGGGCGCCGCCGCCAAGTGCTTCGCCTCGGACGTGGCGATGGAGGTCTCCACGGACGCCGTCCAGCTCCTCGGTGGCTACGGCTACACCCGCGACTACCCGGTGGAGCGCATGATGCGCGACGCCAAGATCACGCAGATCTACGAGGGCACCAACCAGGTCCAGCGCATCGTCATGGCGCGCAACCTGCCGTAGGGCCGCTTCCACGGACGTGCCTCGGCCCCGGCGATCGCCGGGGCCGAGACCCGTCCGTGGAACCGGGGCGCCCTCTCACAGGAAGCGCCGGATCGGCGTCACCGCGGCCTCCGCCAGGCGCGCGGGGAGGGGCCGCCGCCGCCAGCGGGCGGCGTCGATCGGCTCGCTCAGCTTGCGGTCGGCGTCGAAGTCGGCGTCGAGCTCCGCCGTGAAGTCCTCGTCGATGACGGCCAGGACGACCTCCTCGTCGTGCTCCATGGAACGGCGGTTGAAGTTCGTCGAGCCGATCAGGGAGCAGACCCCGTCCACGGTGAGGATCTTCGTGTGGAGCATCGTCCGCTGGTACTCCCGCACCTCCACCCCGGCGTCCACGAGGGTCTGGTAGTGCTGCCGTCCGGCCAGCAGGCACGCCCGCTGGTCGGTGTACGGGCCGGGCAGCAGGATCTCGACCCGCACCCCGCGTCGGGCGGCGGCGGCCAGCAGGTCGATGAAGTAGGTGTCGGGCGCGAAGTAGGCCGTGGACAGCCGCAGCCGCTCCTGCGCCGAGGTGATCAGCACCCGCAGGACCGTCTGCATGTCCTGCCAGCCGAACGAGGCCGAGCCCCGCACGACCTGGACCGTGGACCGCCCCGGCTGCGCCTGCGCGGTGAAGCGGTCGTGCTCGTCGTAGAGGTCGTCGTGGCACTCGGCCCAGTTCTGGGCGAAGGCCGCGGCGATGCCGTCCACCGCGGGTCCGCGGACCCGTACGTGGGTGTCGCGCCACTCCTGCGGGTTCCGGGCGTTGCCGCACCACTCCCGCGCGATGCCGACGCCGCCGGTGAAGGCGGTGTGCTCGTCGGTGACCAGCACCTTGCGGTGGCAGCGGTGGTTCTGCCGCATCGGCGACAGCCGGGTGGGCTTGCGGAACCAGGCGACCTGCACGCCGGCCGCGTCCATGGCCTCCAGCAGGTCCTGCTCTATCTCCTTGGCGCCGAAGCCGTCCAGCAGCAGCCGCACCCGGACGCCCGCGCGGGCCCGCTCGGCCAGGGCGTCGGCGAACTCGTGCGCGATGTCGCCGCGCCAGTACACGAACGTCATCATGTCGACGGTGTGCTCGGCGGCCCGGATGGCGGCCAGCATCGCGGGGAAGATCTCGTCCCCGTTGCGCAGCGGCACCAGCTCGTTGCCCTCGGTCGCGGCGATGCCGATCAGCCGCTCCAGCCGCCGGCGCAGCCGCTGCTTCTGCGCCTCGGGTCTGGGCTCCTGCGGTTCCGGCGCCGTCCGTTCGTCGTAGACCTGCTGTGTCATGGGTGGGTCGCCCCCCTTGCCGTGGATGTGCCTCGCCGATGCCTTCGCGACGCCGGCCCCCCGGGGCGTCTGCATCCCTCCTTGCCGCTGTCGGCCGTTTCACGCAGCTTCGCCTGAGTCGTGCCTCACAGGCGGGGCGACCGGTACCCGGGCGGGTCCGCCCTGTGGTGCTCATGGGGCGGGAGGCGTAGGACGGAGGTGGCGGGCGCCGAGCCGCGGCTCCCGCCGCCCCCTCCGGAGGAAGCGATGACCCAGCAGCCCACCACCACGACCCCGCTCAGCAAGGAGATGCAGGACTGCGTCCAGGCGTGCATGACCTGCCACAGCGTGTGCGAGGAGACCATGAGCTCCTGCCTGCAGATGGGCGGCCAGGCCCAGATGCAGATCATGCGCGCCGTCATGGACTGCGCCGAGATGACGCGCATGTGCGCGGACATGATGATGCGGCGCTCGCCGCTGTCGGCCGAGATGTGCGCGATGTGCGCCCGCGCCTGTGACATGTGCGCCGAGGCGTGTATGTCCATGCCGGACGACGCGCAGATGATGCGGTGCGCCGAGGCGTGTCGCAGCTGCGCCGAGATGTGCCGCTCGATGGCGGCCGCCACGATGTGAGCTCCACCGCACCGCGAAGGGGGGCGCCCACCGGGCGCCCCCCTTTTCTCCTTCTTCGGCTTCTTCGGGGCGGAACTCCGCCGCCGTCCGCTCAGTTGCCGGAGACGGTGACCTTCTCGTCGTTCTTGAGCTCCTCCACGAGCTTCTTCACCTTCGCGGTGTCCCACTGGAGGTTGCCGTTGGCGGAGTTGCCCGCGATCGGCATGTTCATCGACGTGCCCTCGCCGCCGCTGACGCCCTTCATCGCCCAGAACATGGACGCCAGGTCGAACAGGCCCATCTCCTTGTCGACCACCAGGGAGTCCAGGCCCGCGCCCATGGTCGGGTACAGCTTGAACGGGTTGAGGACCGTGCTGGGGGTGGCGACCTGGTTGGCCAGCGCGGAGAGGAACTTCTGCTGGTTCTTCGTACGGTCCAGGTCGGAGCCGGCGAGCGCGTAGCGGGTGCGGACGAAGGCGAGGGCCTGCTCGCCGTTCAGGGTCTGCTTGCCCTTCTTGAGGTCGGCGCCCGACTTGGTGTCCTTGATGTCCTGCGGGATGTCCATCTCGACGCCGCCGACCGCGTCCACGATGTTCGCGAAGCCGCCGAAGCCGATCTCCACGTAGTGGTCGATGTGCAGGCCCGTGTTGGCCTCGACGGTACGGACGAGCAGCTCCGGGCCGTCCTCCGCGTACGCCGCGTTCAGCTTCGTCTGGCGGCCCGTGGCCGGGTAGAGCTTGCCGGAGTCGGAGCCCTTGAACGACGGGATGGTGACGTTGGAGTCACGCGGCAGCGAGATCAGCGTCGGGCCGTTGCTGCCGGTGTGCAGGATCATCATCGAGTCCGTGCGCTTGCCCTCGGCGGACCCGGTGCGCAGCCTCTTCTTGTCCTCGGCCGACAGGCCCGCGCGGCTGTCGGAGCCGACGATCAGGTAGTTGGTGCCCTCGCCCGCCTCGGGGCGGTCGATGACCAGCGACAGGTCGACGTCGCGGTTGAGCTTGGAGTCGGCCCAGAAGTAGGTGGCGACGCTCGTCACCACCAGCACCGTCACCAGCGTGAGGGCCGTCACCTTGATACGGCGGCGCCAGTCCGGCGCGTGCCGCGGCTCGTATCTGCCGTCGCCCGGGCCACCGGGGGAGCCGTAGACCTGACCGGTGTTGTAGCCGCTGTCGTAACCGGGCGGCTCGTCGTAGCCCCGGCCGTCCACGTAGGACGGCTGCTGCGGGACGCCGCCGGCGTACTGCGGGGCGCCCCCGTAGCCGCCCTGCCCGGGCGCCGCCGCCGGACCGCGGCGGACCTGCCGCATGACACGGGCGCTCTCGGGCTGCTCGCTGGAGCTGCCGCGTCCGTACCGGCTGCCGCGGTTGCCGCCGGACCATCCCTGGGGCCAATCATTCATGCGCCCCAGTGTGCAGGTCCCCGCGGCAGGCCATACAAGAGTCGTCGGAAAATCAGAGCACGGCTGTGGCGAACCTGACACAAAACCCCCTCATGCCGCCTCGGCATAAGGTAGGGGCCATGACAGACCAGGCCCCGGCTGCGGAATCCGGCACTGCGGATATCCCGGGCAAGCCGACTTCGGCGTCCCGCACCACCCTCAGCCACATCATGACCCACAACGACACGAACCTTCTGGGGACCGTGCACGGCGGGGTGATCATGAAGCTGGTCGACGACGCGGCGGGCGCCGTGGCCGGGCGGCACTCCGGCGGGCCGGCGGTGACCGCGTCGATGGACGAGATGGCGTTCCTCGAGCCGGTCCGCGTCGGTGACCTGGTGCACGTCAAGGCGCAGGTGAACTGGACCGGCCGGACGTCCATGGAGGTCGGCGTCCGGGTCCTGGCCGAGCGCTGGAACGAGTCGGCCCCGCCCACGCAGGTCGGCTCGGCCTACCTGGTCTTCGCCGCCGTCGACGCCGACGGCAAGCCCCGCCGGGTCCCGCAGGTGCTGCCCGAGACGGAACGCGACAAGCGCCGCTACCAGGAGGCCCAGATCCGCCGCACCCACCGCCTGGCCCGGCGCCGCGCGATCATGGAGCTGCGCGAGAAGCGGGCGGCGGAGGGCTTCGAGGACTGACCCGGGCCCGCTACGAGCACGCCACCTCGTCGCCCCGCACCACCCCGAACTCGCCCCGCCCCGGGTCCTCGGCCCGCACCTTCCGCACCCGCTCGAAGTCCGTGCCCGCGATCACCTTCAGGGTCGCGCCCAGGCCCTTGACGGGGCGGAGTTCGCTGCCCGGAAGGGCCGTGGCGAGGGACTTGGCCGAGCGGTCCCAGCGGGGGTCGTAGGCGACGACCGTGCGCCTGACGTCGCGGGTGGCGGCGTTCACCGGGGCCTTGGTGGTGCGGAAGCCCGTGGAGGACAGTGCCGCGTCCACCCGCCGCCCGAGACCCGGCGTGCGCGTGCCGTTCTCCACCTGCACGCGGATCTGCTGCGGGGCGACCGAGACGATCCGGGCGACAGCGCGCGGCCGGTGCACCGACAGCGGCTGGTCCTGGCGCAGGGCGTGGAAGAGCCGCTCGGACTTCACCGGGTCCCACTTCAGCGTCGAGCCGACGCCCTTCACGGCGTAGCCCATCCGCCCGATCGGCACGGTGGTGAACTCGGAGGAGGAGGGCGAGAAGTTCCGCATGGCCCGGCCGAGGTCCAGCATCTCGTCCGTGCCGAAGCCCCTGTCGGCCCGCACCGAGCCGAGCACCGCCCGGGTCACGTCCCGGAACTTCATCGGGTTGAGGAGGATCCCGGAGGAGGTGAGGCGTTCCACGAGCGCGGCCATGAAGCGCTGCTGGCGTTTCATGCGCCCCAGGTCGGAGGCGCCGTCGATGTGCCGGGCGCGCACGTACTGCAGCGCCTGCCCGCCGCCGAGCGTGTGCCGGCCGGGCGGCAGGTTCAGGCCGGTGTAGCTGTCCTTGAGCGGGTCCGCCGTGCAGATCTGGACGCCGCCGACCACGTCGACGGTCTTCATGAAGCTCGTGAAGTCGACCTCCACGTAGTGGTCGATCTTCACCTTGGTCATGCTCTCGACCGTGCGCACCGTCAGCTGCGGACCGCCCTCGGCGTACGCGGCGTTGAGCTTGACCGGGTGCCCGTGGTGCCGTTCGCCGGAGGTGCGGTCCCGGTGCGGTGGTGTCATCGCGTAGGAGTCGCGCGGCAGGCTCACCACGCTCGCGCGCTGCCGGTCCTCCGAGATGTGCACGATCATCATCGTGTCGGTGCAGTGGCACGGCGCCCCGCCCAGGCGGTACTTGCGCCGTTCCGCGGCGCTGATCTTCTCGCGGCCGTCGGTGCCGACCAGCAGGACGTTCATGCCGTGGCCGGAGCGGGGCCGGTTCTTCATGTCCTTGAAGGCGTCGACCCGGGCGATGTCCGCGTCCAGGCTGGTCACCACCGCGTGCCCGATGCCGGCCGAGGCGAGCACCACCACCGAGAACGTGGTGACCACCCGCATCCCCCAGCGCGGTCTGCGGCGCCGGGCGGGCGGTGCGGGGCGGCGGCGCGGGGCGCTGCGGGGCGAGGGCGGGTGCGGGCGGCGTTGCGGGGCGGCGGTGGACCGAGGGGACCGCGGCGGCGTGGGCATGGGGACACCTCCGGACGACGGCCGTACGTGGGATCCGTGACACCGTAGGCAGATACGATCTGCGGCCCGCCGTTCCGCCCCGGCGGCGCGCACCGCTGTCCCCCGTTCGCGGTAACGTGAGCCCCCTATGAACGCCAATCCCGACGTGCGGCTCCCCGCCGTTTCCGTGATCATGCCCGTCCTCAACGAGGAACGGCATCTGCGGGGAGCAGTCCAAGCGATCCTCGCGCAGGAGTACGCCGGCGAGATGGAGGTCGTGATCGCCCTCGGTCCGTCCACGGACCGCACGGACGAGATCGCCGCCGAGCTCGTGGCCGAAGACCCGCGCGTGCACACCGTCCCCAATCCCACCGGCCGTACGCCCGCCGCGCTGAACGCCGCGATCAACGCCTCCCGGCACCCGATCGTGGTGCGGGTCGACGGGCACGGCATGCTCTCGCCGGACTACATCGCCACCGCCGTGCGGCTCCTGGAGGAGACCGGCGCGCAGAACGTCGGCGGCATCATGCACGCCGAGGGCGAGAACGACTGGGAGCACGCGGTCGCCGCGGCGATGACCTCCAAGATCGGGGTCGGCAACGCCGCGTTCCACACCGGTGGTCAGGCGGGCCCGGCCGAGACGGTGTACCTGGGCGTCTTCCGGCGCGAGGCGCTGGAGCGGCAGGGCGGCTACAACGTGGAGTTCATCCGCGCCCAGGACTGGGAGCTGAACTTCCGCATCCGTGAGGCCGGCGGGCTGATCTGGTTCTCGCCGGAGCTGAAGGTGTCGTACCGGCCGCGGCCGAGCGTGAAGGCGCTCGCCAAGCAGTACAAGGACTACGGCCGCTGGCGGCACGTCGTGGCCCGCTTCCACGAGGGCTCCATCAACCTGCGCTACCTCGCCCCGCCGACCGCCGTGTGCGCGATCGCGGCCGGGACCGTGGTGGGCGCGCTGCTGACGCCGTGGGGCTTCGTGGTGCCCGGCGGCTACCTCGCGGCGATCCTGCTCGGCTCGATCCCGGCCGGCAAGGGGCTGCCGCTGAAGGCGCGGCTGCAGATCCCCGTGGCGCTGGCCACGATGCACATGTCGTGGGGCTGGGGCTTCCTGACCAGCCCGCGGTCGCTGGCGAAGAAGGTCATCGCCTCCCGCCGCCCGGCGGTCAGGGCGGACGCGGCCACCGGCTGACGGACACACACGCGTGGGCCCCCTTCCGTCCGGAAGGGGGCCCACGTGCGTCTCCCGGCCGCCGGACCGCGCCCGCCGGAGGAACGGACGAACCGCCGCGCGCGGTCGGCGCGGCGCCGGTCGTCGCATGCCGCGAAGCGGGGCCCCGCGGGCGGACGCCCGCGATCCCAGTGGCGAGGCCCGTCCGCGATCATCCGATCCACCGGCGACGGCCGCCCGCGACCCAGTGGCGACGGCCGTCCGCGATCCACCGGCACGGTCGTCCGCGATCCACCGGCGACGGCCGGGACCGCGTCCTGCGCCGGCCGTGCCCGGGGCCGAGCCCTGCGTCCCGGCCGCGCCCGGGACGCGCCCTGTGCTAGCGGCGCCCGGGGCCGTGCGTCCTGTGCCGGCCGTGCCCGGGACCGCCGCCCCCTGTGCCGGCCGTGCCCGGGACCGCCGCGCCCTGCGTCCCGGCCGCGCCCGGGACGCGCCCTGTTCCAGCCGCGGCCGCGCCCTTGCCGGCCGTGCCCGGCGAAGACGCTGCGCCGCCGACCCGCCCCGGGGCTCGCGCCCGCCCGTCCGTGCTCACCACCGATAGGGCTGGTACACGTCCATGCACTTCTTCTTGTCCGCGGTCAGCGCGTCCGCGCTCTCGGGCAGGTCGCCCGCCTCGGGAGCCTTCTGCTCCGGGTAGGCCGTGCCCTCGCGCCAGTCGCTGCCGACGGTCAGCGTCGTGGTGACGACGTCCGCGGCCCGCACCTGGCCGCTCGGGACACCGACCGCCTCGGCCACCGCCAGCGCGTTGGCCCGGCCCTGCTCCCCGGTGCTCTCCGGGTACGTGACCTGCGTACGGGCCTGCGGGGCCTGCGTGCCCGCGGCGACGGCCCGGGTGAAGCCCTCCTGCTGCAGCACGGCCGCGATCGCCGAGGCCCGCTGCGGAACGGCCGCCCGCTCCCGGCTCGCCGTGCCGTTGACGACCGTCACCGACAGTCCGGCGGCCGGAGCGGCGGCGGGCCCGGTGGACTTGGCCGGGGCCGGGGACGGACCCGTGCTCGCGCCCGCGCTGTTCTTGCCGCCCTTGTCGAAGGAGACGTCGTCGCGGAGCATCGCCCACATCGTGTCCGCGTCCCCCGGCTTGGGCAGCAGGTGGTTGCGGTCCAGGGTGTCCTCGATCCACGGCATCGTCGTCATGGTGATACGGCTCGTCGGGACCGACTTCAGCTGCATGCCGAGGTCGTACAGCTCCTTGACCGTGCCGATCTCCTCGGACACCTTCAGCGCCTTCGTGCCCGCCTCGGCCAGGCCCATCAGCCGGCCCGTGTCGGTGAAGACGTTCTGCTCCTTCAACGTCCGGATCATCGCGTTCATGTACATGTGCTGCGCCTTGGCGCGCAGCGGGTCGCTGCCCCAGGCGTGCCGGGTGCGCAGCCACTGCAGTGCCTGCTCGCCCTGCACCTTGTGCGTGCCGGCCTTCAGCTTCAGCCCGGAGCCGCCGCGCTGACCGGGCAGCGGCCGGTCCCACACGTTCTGGTTGACGCAGACCGGGACGCCGCCGACCGCGTCCGCCATGTCCACCACGCCGGCGAAGTCGACCATCATCCAGTGGTCGATGTACACGCCGGTGAGGTTCTGCCAGGTCGCCAGGGTGCAGCCGGGGCCGCCGCGCTGGAGCGACTCGTTGATGATCGTGTTCTTCGCCGGGTAGGTCTCGCCGGTGTCGGGGTCGGTGCACTTCGGGATGTCCACGCGGGTGTCCCGGGGGATGCTCACCACGGCCGCGCTCTCGCGGTCCGCCGAGACGTGCAGCAGCATCTGCACGTCCGCCAGCGGCTTGCTGCCGACGTTGTCCCGGCTGCCGCCGAGCTTGACGTTCTCCGCGGAGTTCCGGCTGTCGGAGCCGATCAGCAGGATGTTGAGGGGGGTCTGGCCGGCCGAGTTGGGCTCGGTCCTGCGGACGTCGGAGTCGCCGCTGTTGCGTTTGCCCTTGTCGAGGTTGCCGTTGAGATGGCGGTAGTAGAGGTAACCGGCGGCGGCCGTCCCGAGTATCAGGACCGACAGCACGAGCGCGAACCAGCGCAGTATCCGGCGCCCCCCGCCGCGTGGCCGGCCGCCCGGGCCGGTCTCGTCCCCGCCGCCGTCGCCCCCGCCGGACGTCCCCGCCCCCGGACGCTCGTCCTGGGCCAGGCCGCCCGCCGTGTGCCGAGTGCTGCTCCCGCGCACGTCACTCTGCGCCATACCCTGCCTCCCCACCCCTGCGGCTGACCCACGGGCCGCCCCGCGTCGTGTCCGGACCACGGGTGCTCCGGAGTCCGCCGGGCACGGTCGTCCCCGTCCCTGGTTGGACAACTGACACGCCCGGTCGGATGTACACCCGGCCAACTGTCTGAAATCTTCGTCCCCCTGACAGGACGCAGAACGGGACGCTCAGGTCACTTCGCGCACTCGACCTTGTCGGCCGTGGACTTCTGCACGTCGTCCGGCACCTTCGACGGGGTGGTCAGCGGGACACCCGCGCCCTTGAAGTCCTTGCCCAGGGTCAGCGTCATCGCGGGCAGCCCCTGGGAGTTGTCCACGCTCTCGCCCGGCTTCATCGCGGCCCCGGACAGCCCCATGATCGCGGCGAGCCTGCGCGCCTGGGCAGCCTGGTCGGGGGCGTACTCCAGCGTCGTCCTCGCCAGCTGCTCGGGCGCGTTGCCGCCGTTCTCCGACTTGGTGACGCCCTGTTCGACCTGCAGCCAGCTGAGGGTCTCCTGGGCGCTGCCGGAGACGGCACCGCCGTTGAGGACGCGCACCCGGACCTCGGAGGCCGGCGCCTTGGTGCCCTTCAGCCGGGCGGCCTCGGCGGCCTTCTCCTTCTTCTTCTGCTGCTTCACCTCGGTCAGCGACACGTCGTCCCGGACCATCGCGAACAACTGCTGGGCCTGCGGCTGCTTCAGCACCACCGTGGCCTTGACCTGCTCCTCGGGGTTGTCGACCACCGGCACGGTGGCGAACGTGAGGTTCTTGGTATCGAACTTGCCCAGCTCGGCCCCGAGGTCGGCCAGCTTCTTGATCGTGCTGATCTGGGAGTCGACGGTGAGGGCCTTGGTGCCCGCCTCCGCCAGCTTGATCATCTTCGAGGGGCTGGTGAGGGTGTCGTTGGACTTCAGCTTGCGCATCAGCGAGCCGAGGAACTGCTGCTGCAGCTCGATCCGGCTCAGGTCGCCGCCGAAGCCCACGGAGTGCCGGGTGCGGACGAAGGCCAGCGCCTCCTCGCCCTCGATCGTGTGCTCGCCCTTGGGCAGGTCGAGCTTGGAGTCCTTGTCCTTGATGTCCTTGGCCAGACACACGTCGACACCGCCCACCGCGCTGGTCAGCGTCTTGACCGCGTTGAAGTCGGCCACCATGAAGTGGTCCATCTTCAGCCCGGTCAGCTCGGTGATCGTGCGCATGGTGCAGCTCGGCGTCCGGTCCTCCTGCCCGAGGCTGTTGTTGAACCGGGTGCGCTGCTGGCCCGGGATGACCTTCTCCGTGCCGTCCTCCTGGGTGGTCGGACAGTCCGGGATGTCGGTGATCAGGTCCCGCGGGATGCTCAGCACGGTGGCGTTCGTGCGGTCCTTGGAGACGTGCAGGACGAGCGTGGTGTCCGCGTGCCCGGCGCTGTTCTTGTCGCCGTAGCCCTCGTTGCCCTCGCCGGTGCGCTTGTCGGTGCCGATCAGCAGGATGTTGATCGCGCGGTCCTTGCTGAACCCGCCGGTGCCCGCGCCGTCGTCCGACACGGACGTGATGTTGTCGTTGAGGTGCTCGTAGTACAGGTACGCGGCCGCGCTCGTGCCGACCAGGACGAAGGCCAGCGTGCCGCCCGTCCACAGCAGGACCTTCTTGCCCTTGGGCTTCTGCGCCGGGCGCCGCCCGCGCCGCCCCGCCTCCGGCTGCGCCGGGGCCGCGCCCCGTCTGCGCCCGGCCGGGGCGTCGGTGCCGGGGGCCGCCGCGCCGGACCGCCGGGTGGGGGCACCGCTCGCCGGGCGGCCGGGGGAAGCCGTGCGGGTGCGAGTCGCGCCGCCCGCTCCGGACCGGCCGGGGGCGCCGGGACCGCGGGGACCGGGAACCGGGGACTGCGGTGCGGAAGCGGCCAGTCGCAGTTCGTATTCGCCGGTGTCCGGGTTCAGTACCCACTGGTCTGCGGGGTCGATGTCGTCCGCCCGCCCACGGCCTTGCGCGTCCACGGTTGCCTGTTCCTCCGTCGAGCCACGCGGCGCCCTCCCCCGGAAGGCGCACGGTGCTGGTCAAGCAGCACACCCCCCAGGACGGACCTCGTGGGGGAGAGCACTGGATCGCACACACTATCCGCACACTTCGCCGTCAAGCGACGTGGGTGACACATTCCACGTTTTTACAACTGGGCAATCCGACCCAATTGTTTGGAGGGAGTTCGGTCAACGCCGGTGAATTCTTGGTTACTTGGCGCACTCCACCTTGTCGGCTGTGGACTTCTGCACGTCCTCGGGCGCCTTCGCCGGGGCCGTGAGGGGAACGCCCGCGCCCTTGAAGTCCTTGCCGAGCGTCAGGGTCATCGAGGGCAGTCCCTGCGCATTCGTCACGCTCTCACCCGGTTTCATCGCCGAGCCGGACAGCCCCATCAGATCGGCGAGACGGCGGGCCTGGTCGGCCTGGTCGGGGGAGTACTCCAGGGTGGTCTTCGCCAGCTCGGCGGGCGCGTTGCCGCCGTTCTCCGACCGGGTCACACCCTCCTCGTTCTGCAGCCAGCTCAGCGTCTCCTGCGCGCTGCCGGCGACGGCACCGCCGTTGAGGACGCGTACCCGGACCTCGGAGGCCGGGGCCTTGGTGCCCTTCAGCCGGGCGGCCTCGGCGGCCTTCTCCTTCTTCTTCTGCTGCTTCACCGCGGTGAAGGACACGTCGTCCCTGATCATCCGGAAGACCTGCGCGGCCGACGACTCGTTGAGCACGACCGTCGACTTCACCTTCTCCGCCGGGTTGTCGACCACCGGGGTCGTGGCGAACGTCAGGTTCTTGGTGTCGAGCTTGCCCAGCTCAAGTCCCAGGTCCTTGAGCTTGCCGATGCTGTCCAGCTGCGAGTCGACGGTCAGCGCCTCGGTGCCCGCCTCCGCCAGGTCGAGCATCTTCGAGGGGCTGGTGAGGGTGTCGTTGGACTTCAGCTTGCGCATCAGCGCGCTCAGGAACTGCTGCTGCAGCCCGATCCGGCTCAGGTCGCCGCCGAAACCGACGGCGTGCCGGGTGCGGACGAACGCCAGCGCCTGCTCGCCCTCGATGGTGTGCGTGCCCTTGGACAGCTTCAGGTGCGAGTCCGGGTCGTCGATGTCCTTGCCCAGGCAGACCTCGACCCCGCCGACCGCGCTGGTCAGGGTCTTGACCGCGTTGAAGTCGGCGACCATGAAGTTGTCCGGCTTGACCCCGGTCAGCTCGGTCACCGTCCGCATGGTGCAGCTGGGCGTACGGCCGTCCTGGCCGAGGCTGGTGTTGAAGCGGACCTGCCGGCTGCCCGGGATGACCTTCTGCGTGCCGTCCTCCTGCGTGGTCGGGCAGTCCGGCACGTCCACGATCAGATCGCGCGGGATGCTCAGCGCCGTCGCGTTCGACCGGTCCTTGGAGACGTGCAGCAGGATCGTGGTGTCGGCGTGCCCGACGCTGCCCGCGTCGCCGTAGCTCTCATTGCCCTTGCCGGTGCGCTTGTCGGTGCCGATCAGCAGGATGTTGATCGCCCTGTCCTTCTGGAAGCCGCCGGTGCCGGCACCGTCGTCGGAGACGGAGGCGATGTTGTCGTTCAGGTGCTCGATGTAGAGGTACCCGGCCCCGGCCCCCGCGAGCAGCACGAACGCCATCGTGCCGCCCGTCCACAGCAGGGCCTTCTTGCCCTTGGAGGTCTTCTTGACCGGCCGCCGCCCGCGCCGTCCCGGCGGCGGCTCCTGCGGCGCCCCGCGACGCCGGCGAGGGGGCGGCACCGCACGGCCGGGTGCCTCGGTCCGCGCGCGGCCGGGCGTCCGGGTGCGGCCGCGTTCGGCCCGGCCCGTGCCGGAGGCGGGCGGCTTGCGCGGCGAGGGGACGCCCGACCGCGGTGCGGAAGCGGGCGGTCGCAGTTCGTATTCGCCGGTGTCCGGGTTGAGCACCCACTGGTCTGCGGGGTCGACGTCGTCCGCCCGCCCACGGCTCTGCGCGTCCACGGTTGCCTGATTCCTCCGTCGGGGCACGCGGCGCCTTCCCCTCCAAGGCGCTCGGGTCTCTTCACACAGTGCGCGACCTCAGGACGGGCCTCAGAGCCGGTCGCACCGGATCGCTCACCCTAACCGCCCCTTTCGGTGCGGGGCGACGACGGTGACACATTCCACGTCCCTACACCTGGGCAATTCGCCCATTTCCCGGGAGGAAGTCCATTGCCTTGGAGGCTCCTTGGCACCGGCTTTACTCACAGGTGTCCTCGGCCGCGGTGTTCCCCTGGAACGTCGGCGGAGGAGAAACGGTGACGGCGGGCCGGGCGAAGGGTCCCGCATACGCGTTTCCGTACGACCGGTCCCGCGCGCGGTCCGGCCTCAGAGGCGCGGAACCGCGCGGCGTTTCCCGCGCGATCACCACCGGTGCGTCCGTCCGCAGCCGCTCGAACAACCGGTCCGCGTCCGGCTCCACGAGTTGGTCGCGATTGGCGTCGTACGCGTACGACTCCCGGGGAACGGTCAGGAATTGCACCTGTTCCATGGGGATGTCGCGCAGCCCGCGCACGAGTTCGTACAAACCGCGCAGACTCGCCAGATCCGGGTCGGTGGTGAGAGAGGACGTGGCGGCGTCCAGCACCGGATACAGCTTCGCGGGATTCAGCAGGACGTCATTGCTGCGCACCTTGTTGACGAGTGCCCCGAGGAAGCGCTGCTGCCGTTCCATGCGCTCGGTGTCGCTGCCGTCGCCGAGGGACTTGCGCACCCGGACGTAGCCCAGGGCCTGCTCGCCGTCGAGCGTCACGCGCCCGGCGGGCAGCCGCAGCTTGGCGGCCCGGTCGTCGACCGGCGCGCGCAGGCACACCTCGACGCCGTCGACGGCGTCGACCATCTTCTTGAAGCCGTGGAAGTCGACGACGACGTGGTGGTCGACGCGGATGTCGGTCAGCTTCTCGACGGTCCGGATGGTGCAGGCCGAGCCGCCCAGCTGGAACGCCTGGTTGAACATGGCCAGCCGCGGCGCGCTGCGGGAGCCGTCCGGCCGCCGGCAGCCCGGCAGGTTCACCATCAGGTCCCGGGGCAGCGAGACGGCGGTGGCGCTCTTCCGGCCCGCGGACAGGTGCAGCAGGATCGTCGTGTCCGAGCGCTCGGTGCCGGAGTCGCGCCCGTAGCGGGCGTTGTCCTCGCCCCGGCGGGAGTCCGACCCGATCAGCAGGATGTTGCGGGCGCCCTTGACCAGCGAGGTGGGCCGCTCCTTCTCGTACCGCCTGAGTTCGGCCGCGGCCGCCTCGTCGGGGGTGATGTTCCCGCTGAGCTTGGCGTACACGGCCCAGCCGGCGCCCACCCCCGCCACGAGCAGGCCGGCGGCCCCGAAGCCCGCGATGCGCACCCACCGCCGCCGACGCCGCCGCACCAGCCCCCGCCCACTGGCCGAGGCCCCGACTCCGGGACCGACCCTGTCGCCCACGGCAGCAACCACCCCTCCTGACGTACGCACCCGCGCGGACCGCTGCTACGACCATCGCGCGGATGCGGGGCGGGGGAGGGGTGGGGATGGGCCGAACGGACGAGCCGGCGCCGCCGGGCCCGGGGGCGCCCTACCGGGCGATCACCGTGACCCGCTCGCTCTCCACCCGCTTGTCCAGGACCCCGTCCCCGGCCCGGTCGAGGTGTCGGCACAGCACCACGGAACCACCCGTGGCCAGCGGCCCGTACAGCCCCGCGTGCAGCCCTTCCCAGGTGTCGTACGGCAGCCCCGACAGGATCCGGGAGCCCGGCCCGGTCAGGCCCAGCTCCGCCGCCTCGGCCCGGGCCCGCTCGACGACCTCCGCCCCGGTGAACTCCCGCCCGGCCACGACCAGCGCGGGCCCGTCGGGGTCCACCGGCGCGTACGGCACGAACCGGTCGCCCTGCCCCGGCACCTCCACCGCGTAGTCGGCGAACCCCTCGGGCGCCTGCGGGAACCGTCCCCCGAGCGGCCGCAGCGCCATCGCGATCCGCGCTCCGGAGCACGCCCGCGCCGCCTCCAGCGAGTCCGGCCCGCTCACCACCACGTCGGCGGCGCGCGGATCCCCGGCCACGTCGGCGACGACACCGACCGACGCGCAGGCCAGCAGCCACACCGCCGTCTGCCAGTGCGCGGGCAGCAGCAGCGCCACCCGGTCACCGGGCTCCACGGACAGCTCGTCCTGCAGCAGGTTCGAGGTCTTGGCCACCCAATTGGCGAAGGTGGCCACGGACAGTTCGACGCGTTCCCCCGTGGCGTCGTCGTAGAAGGTCACCAGGGGGCGTCCCGGATCCGCGGCGAGCGCGGAACCCAGCAGGTCGGCAGGGGTGCGATCGGTGGCGTTCACCCGCGCAAGCGTACGCGGCGGGCGGCCCCGCACCCAACGGCCCGGCCGCCTCCCCGCCCCGGGCCCGACACCGGTTCGGCCGAACCGGGACCGACGGACCGTCAACTCCCAAATAGACAGACTTGTACGACTATGTCCAAGATCAGGGGCATGCGTGGATTCCTAGCTTCCTCGATCGGTGTCACCTGTGCGGCCGCTCTGGCCCTCCCCCTCACCCCACCCGCCGTCGCGGCGACCGCGAGACCGGTGCCGGCCACGGAGGCCGCCACGGCAGCGGGACCCGCGCCCTCCGCGGGGGCGCCCGCCGTCCCCGGCAGCACCCAGTCCCTCCCCCTCGAACCCCTCACCCGCAACCGCGCCACCCCGTCCGCCCCCGCCACCGAACAGGGCCTGGCCCCCCGGGCCGTACGCCACTTCTCCCTCGTCGGGGTCGTCTGGGACGACCCCGACACCGAACTCCACGGCCGCGTCCAGGTCCGCACCCGCGCCGCCGCCACCGGCACCTGGACGGGCTGGCAGGACGTCGAGACGCACAACGCCGACCACGCGGCCGACCCGGACACCCCCGAGCGCACCTCGGGCCGGGTACGCGGCGCCACCGCCCCGCTGTGGGTGGGCGATTCCGACGGCGTCGAACTCCGCGTCCGCTCGGCGACGGAGACGGAGCCCGGAACCGGGCACCACCACCGCACGAGCACCCGCGGCCTGCCCCTGCCCGCCGGCCTCCGCCTCGAACTCGTCGACCCGGGCGAGGACGACGCACCGCCCCAGGACACCGCCGCGGACGCCGCCCGCACCGGCGCCCTGGCCGCCGAGAACGCCGCCGCCGGGGAGGCCTCCGCCGTCAACGCCGGCCTCGCGCCGCCCGGCGCCACCGAGATCGCGGCCCTGAGCCGGGAGGAGACCGAGCGGGAACTCCTCGCCCTGCGGGGCGCCGAGGCGGCCGGGCAGCAGCAGGCGAGGCCCTACATCGGCCCGCGCCCGGCCATCGTCACGCGCGGCGGCTGGGGCGCGAACGAGAGCCTGCGGGAGCGCGGCTTCCGGTACACGAAGAAGGTCAAGGCGGCCTTCGTGCACCACACCGCCAGCGGCAACAACTACCGCTGCTCGCAGTCGCCGTCACTCATCCGCAGTATCTACCGCTACCACGTCACGAGCATGGGCTGGCGGGACATCGGCTACAACTTCCTCATCGACAAGTGCGGAAGGATCTACGAGGGCAGGGCCGGGGGCGTGGCGAGGCCGGTGCTCGGCGCGCACACCCTCGGTTTCAACAGCAACAGCATGGGGATCGCCGTCCTCGGGTCGTACGGTGCCACGAAGCCGTCGAAGCGCGCGGTCAAGGCCGTCGCCCGGCTGACGGCGTGGAAGCTCGGGCTCTACCGAGTGAACCCGAGGGGAAAGACGTATCTGAAGTCGGCCGGCAGCAATCTCTACGGAAAGGGCAGGAAGGTCCGGCTGAACGTGATCTCGGGGCACAGGGACGGCTTCGTGACGGAGTGCCCCGGCCGCAAGCTCTACGGAAAGCTCGGCTCGGCCCGCTCCAAGGCGGCCCGGTACCAAGGCCGCTGAGTACACCTTCACCGCCTCCGGGGGGCACGCGGGGGCACGGGGGGCGGAATGCCGCACGGCCAGCGAAGGCGCCACGGAACGGTCTGCATACACTGACCGGCCGAAAGACAGTTCGGCCGGTCCCGGCAGGAAGCAGAGACGACACGTGACAGAAGCGATCCTCCTGGTCGGCGGCAAGGGCACCCGGCTGCGCCCGCTCACGGTGCACACGCCCAAGCCCATGGTCCCGGCGGCCGGGGTGCCCTTCCTCACGCACCAGCTCGCGCGAGCGAGAGCGGCGGGCGTGGAGCACATCGTCCTGGCCACGTCCTACCTGGCCGAGGTCTTCGAGCCGTACTTCGGCGACGGGTCCGCGCTCGGCCTGCACCTGGAGTACGTGACGGAGGAGGAGCCGCTGGGCACGGGCGGCGCCATCCGCAACGTGGCGTCGCGGCTGCACTCGGGGCCCGACGACCCGGTCCTCGTCTTCAACGGCGACATCCTGACGGGCCTGGACATCCGGGCCCTGGTCGACACCCACGAGACGACGGGCGCGGACGTCTCCCTGCACCTCACCAAGGTCACGGACCCGCGCGCCTACGGCCTGGTCCCCACGGACGGCACGGGCAGGGTGCTGGCGTTCCTGGAGAAGCCGCAGACGCCCGAGGAGATCGTCACCGACCAGATCAACGCGGGCGCGTACGTCTTCCGCCGCTCGGTCATCGACACGATCCCGCTGGGCCGGCCGGTGTCGGTGGAGCGGGAGACCTTCCCCGGTCTGCTGTCCGCGGGCGCCCACCTCCAGGGCATGGTCGACTCCACGTACTGGCTGGACCTCGGCACCCCGGCGGCGTTCGTGCGGGGCTCGGCGGATCTGGTGCTGGGCCGGGCGCCGTCGCCCGCCGTGCCCGGACGCTGCGGTGACCGCCTGGTCCTGCCGACGGCCCGGGTCGCCTCCGACGCGAAACTGTCCGGCGGCACGGTGGTGGGCGAGGGCGCGTTCGTCGCCGAGGGCGCGAGGGTCTTCGGCAGCACGATCCTGCCGGGCGCGGTGATCGAACCGGGCGCGGTGATCACCGACTCCCTCATCGGCACCCGGGCCCGCGTCGGCGAACGCTCGGTCCTCACGGGCACGGTGATAGGCGACGGCGCGGTCATAGGCCCCGACAACGAACTCCTGGAGGGCGCCCGCATCTGGTGCGACGCCCGCATCCCGGCGGGAGCGGTGCGCTTCTCATCGGACCAGTAGGCACCGCCCCGCGCGCAGCGGAGGGGCCGAGCTGCGGGCATGCGTGCCGCAAGGGGCGGCACGGGTGGGCGCAGCGGCACCCCGCTCCGCCGGGCTGCGCAACGCCCCGCCCCGGCACCGACGCCGGGCACCTGCCGGTGTGCAGCGCCGCGGGGGTACCCGGTTCCGATGCCGGGCTCCGGCCGAGGGGTCCAGCTGCGGGCATGCGTGCCGCAAGGGGCGGCACGGGTGGGCGCAGCGGCACCCCGCTCTGCCGGGCTGCGCAACGCCCCGCCCCGGCACCGACGCCGGGCACCTGCCGGTGTGCAGCGCCGCAGCGGTACGCCGCTCCGGCGCCGGGCACCGGCCGAGGGGGCGGTGCTGCAGAGCATGACGCCGGGCTCCGGCCGAGGGGGCAGCGCCGTAGAGCTGTGACGCCGGGCACCGGCCGACCGGCGGCGCCGTCTCAGAGCTGCCCGATGTCCCACCGGGGCATCTTCGGCGCCCGGCGTGCCGGCGTCCTCCCACTGAGCAGGATCAGCCGGGCGGCCCGGTGCCGATGCCCCGCGTAGGGCTCCAGCAGCTCCAGCATCACGGAGTCGTCCGCGTCCCGGTCCCCGGCGAGCGCCCACCCCACGATCCCCGGCAGATGCAGATCCCCCACGGTCACCTCGTCCGCCGCCCCGTGGCTGCGCTGCACCGTCTCCGCAGAGGTCCACGGGCCGATCCCGGGGACGACCTCCAGCCGCGCCCGGGCGGCCCCGGGCTCCATCCGCACGGCCTCCTCCAGCCGCGCGGCGACCCGCACGGCCCGCAGGATCGTCGACGCCCGCTTGTTGTCGACCCCGGCCCGATGCCACTCCCAGGACGGGATCAGCGCCCAGGTGCGGGGCGCCGGCATCACGTGCATCCGCTCGGGCGCGGGCCCCGGCGCAGGCTCCCCGAACCCGCGCACCAGCAGCCGCCACGCCCGGTAGGCCTCCACGGTCGTGACCTTCTGCTCCAGGATCGACGGGATCAGCGACTCCAGAACCAGTCCGCTGCGCGTCAGCCGCAGCCCCGGACGCCGATGCCGCGTCGTCGCCAGCAGCCGGTGCCGCGGCACGAACGCCGCCGGGTCGTCGGCCGCGCCGAGCAGCTCGGGCAGCCCCTCCAGCAGCCACTCCGCCCCGGGCCCCCAGGCCTGCCCGCGCACCCGGTCGCCGAGCGCGGACACCCGCAGCGTCCCGGGCCCGGCCGGTGTGAGACAGGCCCGCCAAACGGACCCGTCCGGCGTCACGCGGAACGTGGGATCGCCCGGCCCGCGCCGCAGCGGCCCGAGGACCAGACCGAGGTCCAGCGGCCCGTCCGGCACCCACTCGCGCACCCGGCCCGGCCCCGCCGCCTGCCGCGGCACCGCGCCGGGCACGGCGACATGGCCACCGCGCACCGTCGTACGCGAGGGCCGCGGAGCGAACCGACCTGCCATGAATGACGTCCTTGTACGAAGTCCCGAGAGGATCCGGAAGAGACCCGCCCTAAGAGGGTAGGCGCCGTCCGGCGCCCGTCACCGCACCTCGATGAACGCCTCCGCGTCCCGCTCGGGCCGCGGCAGCGGCTCCCCGGCCGGATGCCCGACCGCCACCGCCCCCATCGGGTCCCAGTCCGCGGGCAGTTCCAGCACCGCGCGCACCACGTCCCGGCAGAACATCGTCGAGGACACCCACGCCGACCCCAGCCGCTCCCCGGCCAGCGCCACCAGGAAGTTCTGCACCCCGGCCCCGGCGGCGACCACGAACATCTCCCGTTCGGCGCCGTCCCGCCGCGCGTCCCCGTAGTGGTGCGAGCCGTCCATGACCAGGCAGGGGACGACGAGGCAGGGCGCGTTGCGCAGCACGTCCCCGCGGCGTACGCGCCGGGCGATGGACTCCTCCGTCTTGCCGTCCCGCCGCAGATCCGCGATCCACGCGTCGCGCATCGCGTCGAGCAGCCGCGTCCGCGACTCCTGCGACTCCAGCAGCACGAACCGCCACGGCGTGGTGTGGTGCGGCGCCGGCGCGGTCACCGCCGCGGCCACGGCCCGTCGCACGGCTCCGGGGTCGACGGGCTCGTCCGTGAAGGAACGGACCGTGCGCCGCTGGGTCACCGCCAGCCGCACCGCCTCCGACGTACCGAGGCGGAACATGTCGTCGCGGGCGCCGCGCACCATGGCCCGCGCCCCTTCGCCGTCGTCGGCCGCCACCACGTGGGGGAGCCCGCGCACCACGGCGACGGGCAGCCCGGCGGCCTTGCCCTTGACCAGGTCGCCCGCGGCGGCGAGTTCGTCGGCCGTGGCGACGACGGTGGCGCCCAGCGGATTGCCGTGGGCGTCCGTGCCGCCGCGCAGGTCGTCGAGCACGCGCACCCCGGCCGCGCCGATCGCGACGTCCGTGAGCCCGGCGCGCCAGGGCCGCCCGAAGGTGTCCGTGACGACGACACCCACGTCGACACCGAGGGCGTCCCGCAGGCCGTCGCGCAGCGCACGGGCGGACGCGTCGGGGTCCTCGGGCAGCAACAGGACCGTCCCGGACGGGGTGTTGGACGCGTCGACCCCGGCCGCGGCCATGACGAGGCCCTGCCGGTTCTCCACGATGCGCAGGGTGCCGCGCCGGGCGACCACACGGACCGTCTCGGCGTCGATCGCGGCCTCCCGGTCGGCGGCCCGGACGACCCGGCCCTCCGCCTTGGACACGATCTTGGACGTGACGAGCAGCACGTCACCGTCGGCGAGACCGGGCTCGGCGGCCGCGATCAGCTTGGCCAGATCGTCCCCGGCCGTGACCTCGGGCAGCCCGGCCGGGGCCCACACCCGGTACCCGGCGGCAGCCCGCTGCGAGCCGCTCACGCGCCGCGCACCTCCTCGGCCAGCGCCAGGGCCTCCCGGGCCATCCCCGCGGTCGCGTCGGTGTCGGTCATCATCAGCGGCACGGCCCGGCAGCGGATCCCGGCGGCCTCGACCCGCTCCACCGCCGCCGCGTCCACCGTGTCGACGAGCCAGCCGTCCAGCAGGCCCGAGCCGTAGTGCTCGGCCACCGCCGCGGCGGTCGCCTCGACGCCCACGGCGGCGAGCACCTTGTCGGCCATGCCCCGCACCGGCGCGTCCCCGACGATGGGGGAGAGCCCGACCACCGGCACCCCGGCGTCGGCGATGCCCTCCCGGATGCCGGGCACGGCGAGGATGGTGCCGATCGAGACGACCGGGTTGGACGGCGGGAAGAGGATCACGTCCGCCTCGGCCAGGGCCTCCAGGACACCCGGCGCCGGCTTCGCCTGGTCGGCGCCCACCGGCACGATCGCCTGCGCGGGCACCGACGCGCGCAGCCGCACCCAGTACTCCTGGAAGTGGATCGCCTTGCGCTCGCCGTCGATCTCGACGGCCACGTGCGTCTCCACGCGGTCGTCGGACATCGGGATCAGCCGCACGCCGGGGTTCCACCGGTCGCACAGCGCCTGCGTCACGGCGCTCAGCGGGTACCCGGCGCCGATCATCTGCGTCCGCACGATGTGCGTGGCGAAGTCCCGGTCGCCGAGGCCGAACCACTCGGGCCCGACGCCGTAGGCGGCGAGCTCCTCCTTGAGGTGGAAGGTCTCGTCGTCCCGCCCCCAGCCCTGCTCCTCGTTGATGCCGCCGCCGAGCGTGTACATCACCGTGTCGAGGTCCGGGCAGACCTTCAGCCCGAAGAGGTGGATGTCGTCCCCGGTGTTGCCGATGACCGTGATGTCCGCGTCCGGCACGGCCCGCTTCAGACCACGCAGGAAACGGGCACCGCCGATGCCGCCTGCCAGAACCACAATGCGCATGGAAACCAGTCTTGCAGGCGGCCCCGACGACCGGTCGGCGGCCACGGCGATCGGACGGCGGCCACGGCGATCGGCCGGTGCTCACGCCGGGCTCACGAGGGCCGGCCCGCGAGCCCGACGCGAGCGCGCCCGGTCAGGCGGTCAGGGCGCCCGGCTCCGGGAGGGCCTCGCAGTGCGGGGCCGTGTGCATCGGCATCTCGGTCAGGCCCGGGTGGTACACGTGCAGACTCACCGCGGGTTCGAGCGCGTCGTTCACCACCTCGTGTACGTACCCGGGCGCGAAAACGCGCTGTGCGCCCGCCCGCAACGCGCGCGTGCCCCGTTCCGTGCGCTCGGTGAGCGCGCCTTCCAGGACGGTCAGCACCCCGGAGGAGCGGCCGTGGTCGTGCAGCCCGCTGCCCTGGCCGGGGACCCAGGACAGCAGCCACACCTCGTAGCCCGGCCCGGTGCGCAGCCGGTGGTACCAGCGGGTGGTCGCGTCGTAGCGGACGAGGTGCTGCCACTGGGAGCGGTCGGCCGCGAGGGAGCGTGCGAGGCCGACGAACTCGGCGACCGTGGCCGGGTGCTCGCGCGGGGCCTGGAGCAGGTGGGGGACTTCGAGGATGTCGCCGGCGATCTGGAGGTCGCTGTCGCTGTTCATGGGTGGGGTGGTTCCTCAGTGAAAGAAGGTCAGAGGGAACGGAGGCCGGGAACGGGTGGTTCGGCCTTCGGCTGGAGCGGGTGGGCTCAACAGCCGGAACAGCGACAGCTACAGCGAGCGCGGGCAGCACCGTGGGACCCGGCGGTGCGGGTCGAGGTGAGTGCCAAGTTCGCGAGCATGCCCACAAGCACACCGGTTCACACCTCCACTGTCAACTCGGCACCCGGTATGTGGGATGAGGTTCACCTCTTCCGGTCGATCGCTCAGATGAAAGGTTTGTCCACCCCCCTCCCGGGACACATGGCGTCCATCCGGGCACACAAACCCCGTTGCGTACTTGTGATGCGACTGTGATCAGGTTCGCTTCGGAGTGCGTGCCGGAACGAGATCGAACCTCTGGGCGTCCTTCTCCGTACAGGTCTGCGAGAGGTCCGGCGGACGACGTGCGCCCCTGCGGGCCCCGTTGGTGTGTCAGGTTTTATGGTGATTTGAACACTTTCCGCATGGGCTTGGTTCCGCAGAGTGAATCCGGGGCCCAATAGCAGATCTCGGCTTGACTCGCCCGGAGCAGCACACTTGTAATTTCACTCGTGTCGTTCAGCCGGAATCGGTAACGGCTACATCACGGGGACGCGAAAGACGGACGAGGGGCGCACATGACCGAGACGGTGCAGCAACTGCTGGTCGACGACGCGGACGAGGAACTCGGCTGGCAGGAGCGCGCACTGTGCGCCCAGACCGACCCCGAGTCCTTCTTCCCCGAGAAGGGCGGCTCGACCCGGGAGGCCAAGAAGGTCTGCCTCGCGTGCGAGGTCCGCTCCGAGTGCCTCGAGTACGCCCTCGCCAACGACGAGCGCTTCGGCATCTGGGGCGGCCTGTCCGAGCGGGAGCGCCGCCGGCTGAAGAAGGCGGCCGTCTGACCCCACCCCTCTTCGTGAACGGCCCGTCGCCCGTGGGTTATCCACAGGCGGCGGGCCGCCCTGTTGCACAGCCGATAGTGTGGTCGCTCGTCCGAGACGCCCCGCAGCCCCCACCGGTCGCAGGCGTCCACCGCAGTCCACCGAACCGGGGCCCGTACCTCGATGTCCGTGCACAGCCATCCGGCAGCTCCTCACGACACCGCTGCCACAGCCGGGTTCGACCCGGCCCGCCCGCCCGAGTTCCCGCGTCATGTGGTGACCGCGGTGCTCGTCTCCCACGACGGCGCCCGCTGGCTGCCCGACGCGCTCGCCGGGCTGCTCGGCCAGGAGCGCCCCGCCCAGTACGCGATGGGGGCCGACACCGGCAGCTCGGACGCCTCCGCCCAGCTGGTCGCCGACGCCCTCGGCGACGACCGGGTGCTCCACCTGGCCCGCCGCACCGGCTTCGGCCAGGCCGTCGAGGAGTGCGACCGCACCGCCCCGGTGCTCACCCCGGAGGAGCTGCCGTACCTGAAGCGGCCCAGCGGCTGGGACCCGGTCACCCGCTCGTGGCGCGACGACGCCTACGACCTGCCCGAGCTCCCGCACGGCGAGCCGGTCCAGTGGCTGTGGCTGCTGCACGACGACTGCGCACCGGAACCGGACGCCCTGGCGCAGCTGCTCCGCGTCGTCGACACCGAGTACGAACTGGGCCGCGAGGACGTGGCCGTCGTCGGCCCCAAGCTGCGCGGCTGGTACGACCGCAGGCAGCTGCTGGAGGTCGGCGTCAGCATCGCCAACTCCGGCCGCCGCTGGACCGGCCTTGACCGCCGCGAGCAGGACCAGGGCCAGCACGACCACGTCCGGCCCGTGCTGTCCGTCTCCACCGCCGGCATGCTGGTCCGCCGCGACGTCTTCGAGCAGCTCGGCGGCTTCGACCGGCACCTGCCCCTGATGCGCGACGACGTCGACCTGTGCTGGCGCGCGCACGCGGCGGGCTACCGCGTCCTGATCGCCCCCGAGGCGGTCGTCCGGCACGCCGAGGCGGCCTCCCGCGAGCGCCGCACGGTCGACTGCGTCGGCCGCACCGCCGCCTCACCGCACAAGGTCGACAAGGCCGGCGCCGTCTACACCCTGCTCGTCAACTCACGCACCGCCGTGCTCCCCTGGGTGCTGCTGCGGGTCGTGCTCGGCACGCTGCTGCGCACCCTCGCCTACCTCGTCGGCAAGGTCCCCGGCCAGGCCGTCGACGAGATCCGCGGCCTGATGGGCACCCTGCTCAGGCCCGAGCGGATCCTCGCCGGACGCAGGCGCAGGGGCACGCCCCAGGCCGACAAGGGCGAGCTGCGGCCGCTGTTCCCGCCGCCCGGCGCGACCGTGCGCGTCACCGTCGAACAGGTGGCGAGCAGCCTCGTCGGCCGCTCCGACCCCGAAGTCGCCTCCGGCGCGGGCCGGCACGGCGGCGCCGTGGAGTCCGGACCCGGCGGCGACGACGCCGACTTCCTGGAGATCGAGCAGTTCGCCCGGCTCAAGCGCATCGCGCGCAAACCCGGGCCCGTCCTCTTCCTGGTGCTGCTGCTCGTCTCCCTGGCCGCCTGCCGCGCACTCTTCGGCGGCGGCGCGCTCGCGGGCGGCGCCCTGCTCCCGGCCCCGGCCGACTCGTCCGACCTGTGGGCGCGTTACCTCGACACCTGGCACCCCGTCGGCGCCGGCGGCAGCTCCTCCGCCCCGCCGTACCTCGCGCTCGTCGCGATGCTGGCGTCCCTGCTGTTCGGCTCCACCGGCCTGGCCGTCACGCTGCTGCTCGTCTGCTCGGTGCCGCTGGCCGGCCTCACGGCGTACTTCGCCTCGCGCCCGCTGGTCGAGTCCCGGCTGCTGCGCGCCTGGGCCGCCGTCGTCTACGCCTTCCTGCCCGCCGCCACCGGCGCCCTCGCCGGCGGCCGCCTCGGCACGGCCGTGCTGGCCGTGCTCCTGCCGCTCGTCGCCCGCGCGGGCATCGCCGCCAGCGGCCTGGCGAACCCGGGCGGCGCCCGCGGCAGTTGGCGCGCCACCTGGGCGTACGCGCTGCTGCTGGCCATCACCACCGCGTTCACGCCGATCGTGTGGCCCATCGCCCTGCTCCTCGGCGTCGCCCTGCTGGTCCTGCGCCGGTCCGACATCACCGCCTACGGGCTGCGGTTCCTCGCCCAGCTCGGCACCCCCCTGCTGATCCTGGCGCCCTGGTCGCTGACGCTGCTGCCGTTCGGCTTCTTCCGGGAAGCCGGCCTGGAGTACGGCGCATCGGCCGCCTCCCCCCTCGACCTGCTCGGCGCCGTACCGGGCGGCCCCGGCACCGTCAGCGGCCTCATGCTCATCGGCGTCGTGCTGGCCGCGCTCGCCGCCCTGCTGCGCTCGGAACGCCAGTCGGGCATCCGCGCGGCCTGGGCCGTCGCCCTGACCGGCCTCGTCTTCGCCGTCCTGTCCAACCACTCCACCTGGGCCGGCCCCGCCACCCTCGTGTACGGCATCGCCCTCCTGGCGGCCGCCGCGCTCGGCGCCGACGGGGCACGCGCGCGCGTGGCCGAGCAGAGCTTCGGCTGGCGCCAGCCGGTCGCCGTGCTGATCGCCTTCGCCTCGGCCGCGGGCCCGCTGCTGATCGCCGCAGGCTGGATGATCCGCGGCGCCGACGGGCCCCTGGAGCGGCGCGACCCCACCCAGGTGCCCGCGTTCGTCGCCGAGGAGTCCGGCACCCGCGACCAGGCCCGCACCCTCGTCCTCGACAGCGACTCCACCGCCCACGTCGGCTACATGCTGGTCCGCAGCTCCGGCGCCCGCCTCGGCGACGGCGAGATCGCCGCGGCCGGCGGCGGGAACGCCGAGCTCGACAAGGTCGTCGCCAACCTGGTCGCCGGCTCCGGCGCCGACCAGGCCGACCAGCTCGGCGCCTTCGCCGTGCGCTACGTCCTGGTCCACCAGGGCGCGCCCCGCGAGGTCACCCGCGTCCTCGACGCCACGCCCGGCCTGACCCGGCTCAGCCAGCAGGACGACGGCGCGCTGTGGCGGATCAACCGCGAGGTCGCGCGCGCCACCATCGTCCCCGCCTCCGGTTCCGGCACCCCGCGGCCCGTCGCCGCCGGGCCCGTCGAGATCCACACCACGATCCCGGCCGGCCCCGACGGGCGCGTGCTGCGCCTCGCCGACACCGCCGCCGACGGCTGGACCGCCACCCTCGACGGCGAGCCGCTCACCCGCACCACGGTCGACGGCTGGGCCCAGGGCTTCGAACTCCCCGCCTCCGGCGGCAGACTGGACGTCACCTACGACGACCCGATCGGCCACACGGCCTGGCTGTGGGCCCAGGGCCTGCTCGCCCTCGTCCTCGTGGTGCTCGCCCTGCCGGGCCGGCGCCGCGACATCGACGACGACCTGCCCGAGGAACCGGCCGTGCCCGCCCAGGCCGTCACCGGCGAGGGCCGCCGCGCCCGGCGCCTGCGCGCCCAGGCGGAGGCCGAGGCCGAAGAGCCCGCCGCGCCCGGGGAGTTCACGCCCCCGCCGCCCGAGCAGCCCCCGGCGGCCGTCCCCCAGCAGCAGAACGGCCAGTGGGACACGGCGGCCTACGCGGGAGGCGAGTACGGCTACGGCGCCGACCAGTACGGCAACACCCCGTACCCGTCGGACGCCTACGGGCAGCAGTACCAGGCGGACCCCTACCAGGGCGGCCAGTACGACCCGTACGCCTACGGCGGCCAGTCCCCGGCCCCGTCCTACGACCAGCAGGGCTACGACCAGGCCTACACCCAGGACTACGGCGCGCCCTACGACCCGGCGCAGCAGCACCACCCCCACGGCACGGGCAGTGAGCGTCCCGACGGGAGCCAGCAGTGAACCGCACCACCCTGTCCCTGATCGCCGGAGCGACCGCGCTCGCCGCCGTCACCGGATTCGCCGCGCTGTCCACCCCGGACGCCCCGGACTCCCCGGGCACGGCCGGCACCGCCAAGGCGGCCGCCCAGCTGCCCGTGGAGCGTACGAGCCTGCTGTGCCCGGCGCCGAGCACCTCGGAGATCGCCGAGACGTCGTACACCTCCTTCACGCCCGTCACCCGGGGCACCGGCAGCGGCGGCAAGGCCGAACTCCGCGCGGCGGCCCAGGAGGACCCGGCGCAGGACCCGGGCACCGGCGGCGACCAGGCCGAGGGCGACGGCAAGTCCGGCAAGGGCGGCGCCGAGAAGCCGGTGCTGACCCCCCGGGAGCCCGGCAAGCCCGCCACCGGCGACAGCTCCGGCTCCGACGCGCCCGCGCTGGTGGGGACGGCGGACGGCAGGTTCGCGCCCGGCTGGACCGTCCAGGAGACGACGGAGGTCGCCGCCGGGACCGGCCGCGGCCTGCAGGGTCTGACCTGCACGCCCCCGGACACCGACTTCTGGTTCCCGGGCGCCAGCACGGCCGCCGACCGCACCGACTACGTCCACCTGACGAACCCGGACGACTCGGCCGCCGTCGTCGACATCGAGCTCTACGGCAAGGACGGCGCCCTGAAGTCCGCGGTGGGGGAGGACATCACCGTCCAGCCGCACTCCAGCGAGCCGGTCCTGCTGTCCACCCTGCTGGACGAGGAGCAGACCAACCTCACCGTGCGCGTCAACGTCCGCAGCGGGCGCGTGGGCGCGGCGGTGCAGGCCCTGGACGACAAGATCGGCGGCGACTGGCTGGCCGCGTCCGCGGACCCGTCGGGCAGCCTGGTCCTGCCCGGCATCCCCAAGGACGCCACCTCCGTGCGCCTGATCGCCTTCGCGCCCGGCGACACCGACGCGGACCTGAAGGTGCGCCTGGCCTCCCCGACCGGTCTGATCACCCCGGCCGGGAACGAGACGCTGCACGTCAAGGGCGGCATGACGGCCGCCGTCGACCTCGGTGACGTCACCCGCGGCGAGCCCGGCTCCCTGGTGCTGACGCCCACGGACCGGTCCGTGCCGGTGGTGGCGGCCCTGCGGGTCGTGCGCGGCAAGGGCGAGCAGCAGGAGACGGCGTTCATCCCGGCCACCCGCCCCGTCGGCACGCGCGCGACGTCCGTGGACAACAGCGCCAAGGGCAGCACGCTCTCCCTGACGGCCCCCGGCCGCGCCGCCACCGTCAAGGTCACGGCCTCTGCGGGCAGCGAGGGCGGCACACCGGTGTCGAAGACGTACACGATCAAGGCGGGCACGACCCAGGACATCGAGCCCCCGGTCCCCGCCGGTCTCAAGGGCACCTACGCGCTCACGGTCGAGCCGGTCTCCGGCGGCCCCGTCCACGGCGCCCGCACGCTGACGGCGAGCGAGGACGGCGTCCCCGCGTTCACCGTCCAGACGCTCCCGGACGACCGGGGGACGGTGGCGGTGCCGGAGGCGGAGGAGGACCTGTCGGTGCTGCAGAAGTAGGGCGGACGGCCGGTTTCCGGCAGGTCAGCCCTGGTCCTCGCCGTACCGCGGATCCACCGTCTCCGGCGTCAGGCCCAGCAGCTCGGCGACCTGCTCGACGACGACCTCGTGCACCAGCGCGGCCCGCTCGTCGCGCCCCTTGGTGCGGATCTCCACCGGCCGCCGGTAGATCACCACGCGCGCGGGGCGTCCCTCGCGCGCGCCGATCGTGCCGCCGAGCGGAACCGCCTCGTCGTTCCAGACCTGGCCGGGCCCGTCGAGCCGCGGCACCTCCAGGACGAGGAAATCGATGTCGGCGAGCTGCGGCCAGCGCCGCTCCAGGCGCTCCACGGAGTCCTGCACGAGATCGGCGAACGCGTCCGCACGGCTGGCGGCGAGCGGCACCTGCGGGGGTGCGATCGGGCCGCGCATGCCCCGGCCGTGTCGATCACGACGGCGGGGCCCGGGGGCGGCGGCGCGGGGCGTTACGGGCTTGTCCATCACTGGTGAAGGGTAGTCCCCGGCGGGCCCGGGCGCCCGGCACCGCACGGCGGCACGGGAGGCTTCCGGCCGCCCCGCGCGGTGTGTCGTCACATGAGCGTTCAAGCCAAGGTTCGGCTCGTTTCCGTATCTCCACGAGAGCGGCGAACTCACGGCAATTGAGGATTTTGTGACGACTTCTGATCGCTCGGGCGCACGTTCGATCGCTCGAACGACGGGGTCGCGGCAGGTCAGCAAGGTGGGCGCACAGGTGTGTGTGGGACGTATCACGCCACGACACGGTGGGGTGACCTGGTGGAGAGTCGTCGCGGCCCGCTCAAGAGTGCGGTACCGTCCAACGTCGTGAGCCCTGTACGTCGCTGTTCGCGCACCGCCTGCGGCCGTCCCGCCGTTGCGACGCTGACGTACGTCTACGCCGACTCGACCGCGGTCCTCGGTCCGCTCGCCACCTACGCCGAACCCCACTGCTACGACCTGTGCGCCGAGCACTCCGAGCGCCTCACCGCCCCGCGCGGCTGGGAGGTCGTCCGGCTCCTCGACGGCTCGGCTCCGGCGCGCCCCAGCGGCGACGACCTGGAAGCGCTTGCGAACGCCGTGCGCGAGGCGGCCCGTCCCCAGGAGCGGGCGGCCGGGGCCGGTGGCGGCGGGCGCGGTGCCGACCCGCGCGAGGTCGCCCGGCGAGGCCATCTGCGCGTCCTGCGGTCGCCCGACAACTGACCCTCGGCCACTGATCCAGCGGACCGTTTCTCCACAGCCTGCCCATTGACGCGACCTTGTCGCGGACATGACCATTCCGTCTGAAGCCGCGAGAAATCGCTTTCGCATGACGGAAGCCGGGAGGTGCGCGTGTACGTCCAGGAACTGGAACCCGTGGCCGGCTCACTCGGACTGTCCGCCCTGGTGGCGGCCCTACCCCTGGTGATCGTCCTGGTCCTGCTCGGCGGGGTCCGCATGAAGGCGCACCTGGCGGGCCTGATCGGTCTCCTCGCCGCCGTCCTCGTCGCCCTCCTCGCCTACGGCATGCCGCTCGGCCAGACCCTCTCCGGCGCCGCCCAGGGCGCCGTCTTCGGCCTCTTCCCCATCCTGTGGATCGTCATCAACGCCCTGTGGGTGTACCGGATGACGGTCCGCACCCGGCACTTCGACATCCTGCGCCGGTCCTTCGGGCGGCTCTCCGACGACCCGCGCATCCAGGCCCTCGTCATCGCGTTCTGCTTCGGGGCGCTGCTGGAGGCGCTGGCCGGCTTCGGGGCGCCCGTCGCGATCAGCGCGGTCATGCTGGTCGCCCTCGGCTTCGATCCGGTGCGCGCCGCCGTCGTCGCCCTCGTCGCCAACACCGCGCCCGTGGCCTTCGGCGCGATGGGCACCCCGGTCGTCACGCTCGCCCAGGTGACCGGGCTGCCGCTGGACTCCGTGGCGTCCGTGGTGGGCCGTCAGACGCCGCTGCTGGCCCTGGTGGTGCCGCTCGTGCTGGTCTGGCTCGTGGACGGGCGGCGGGGCCTGCGCGAGACGTGGGTGCCCGCGCTGGCATGCGGAGTGGCCTTCGCCGTCGCCCAGTTCGCCGCGTCCAACTACGTCTCCGCCCAACTCGCCGACATCGGCGCCGCCCTGGCAGGCGCGGGCGCCCTGGTCGCCGTCCCGCACGCGCGCGTGCCCGCCGCCGAGTCCGTACGCGCCTCCGTGCTGACCGGCGCGCGCAGCGAGGAACTGGACGCCGAGGACCCGCCCCGCGAGGTCCTGCGCGCCTACGCCCCCTACGCGCTGATCGTCACGGTCTTCTCCGCGGCCCAGATCCCCGCCGTCAAGGACTGGCTGGCCCGGGCGACCCGCACCTACGACTGGCCGTTCCTCGACGTGGCGGGCCCCGACGGCGAACCCGTCGGCGGCAACGTCTTCACCTGGCCCCTGGTGTCGACCGGCGGCACCCTCGTGCTGCTCGCCGGCCTCTGCACGGCAGCCGTTCTCGGGGTCCACGCGCGCGTGGCGGTCAAGGAGTGGTTCGCGACCGTCCACGAGCTGCGCTTCGCGATCCTGACGGTGACCTCCGTCCTGGCCCTCGCCTACGTCATGAACCTCTCCGGCCAGGCGGGGACGATCGGCCACTTCGTGGCGGCGGCCGGAGCCGGGCTCGCCTTCCTCTCACCCGTCCTCGGCTGGTTCGGCGTCGCCGTCTCCGGCTCGGACACCTCCGCCAACGCCCTCTTCGGCGCCCTCCAGGTGACCGCCGCCCGCGAGTCGGGACTGTCGCCCGACCTGCTGGCCGCGGCCAACAGCTCCGGCGGTGTCCTCGGCAAGATGATCTCCCCGCAGAACCTCACCATCGCCTGCGCGGCCGTCGGACTCGCGGGCCGCGAGGGCGACCTGCTGCGCAAGGTGCTGCCCTGGAGCCTGGGCCTGCTGCTGGTGATGTGCCTGATCGTGGTCGGCCAGAGCACCCCGGTCCTGGGCTGGATGCTGCCCTGAGCCGAGGGGACGCCCTGAGGTCCTGCGGGCATCCCCACGGCGCGCTGTCGGCGGGCGGGGGTAGCTTTGGGCGCACCGACAGTACTTTTCCAGGAAGGTTGGCCGTGGCTGCTGACTTGTCGCAGGTCGTGAAGGCGTACGACGTACGCGGGGTCGTCCCTGACCAGTGGGACGAGTCCCTGGCCGAGCTCTTCGGAGCGGCCTTCGTACGCGTCACCGGCGCGAGCGCCATCGCCACCGGGCACGACATGCGGCCGTCCTCGCCCGGCCTGTCCCGGGCCTTCGCGCGCGGCGCCGCCGCCCAGGGCGCCGACGTGACCGAGATCGGCCTGTGCTCGACGGACCAGCTGTACTACGCCTCGGGCGCGCTGAACCTGCCGGGCGCCATGTTCACCGCCTCGCACAACCCGGCGCAGTACAACGGCATCAAGATGTGCCGCACGGGCGCGGCACCGGTCGGCCAGGACACCGGTCTCGCCGAGATCCGCGAGCTGGTCGAGGCCTGGAGCGAGTCGGGCGGCCCGGAACCGGCCGCCGCGCAGGGCACGATCAGCGGCCGTGACACGCTGCCGGACTACGCGGCCCACCTGCGCTCCCTGGTGGACCTGACCGCCATCCGCCCCCTGAAGGTCGTCGTCGACGCCGGCAACGGCATGGGCGGGCACACGGTCCCCGAGGTCTTCGCCGGCCTGCCCCTCACGCTCGTCCCGATGTACTTCGAGCTCGACGGCACCTTCCCCAACCACGAGGCCAACCCCCTCGACCCGGCCAACCTCGTCGACCTGCAGAAGCGGGTCCGCGAGGAGGACGCCGACCTGGGCCTCGCCTTCGACGGCGACGCCGACCGCTGCTTCGTCGTCGACGAGCGCGGCGAGCCGGTCTCCCCGTCGGCCGTCACCGCCCTCGTCGCCGCCCGCGAACTGGCCCGGCACGGCGGCAAGGGCACGGTCATCCACAACCTGATCACGTCCTGGTCGGTCCCCGAGGTCGTGAAGGAGCACGGCGGCACCCCGGTGCGCACCCGCGTCGGCCACTCCTTCATCAAGGCCGAGATGGCCCGCACCGGCGCCATCTTCGGCGGCGAGCACTCCGCGCACTACTACTTCCGCGACTTCTGGAACGCCGACACGGGCATGCTGGCCGCCCTCCACGTCCTCGCGGCCCTGGGCGGCCAGCCGGGCCCCCTGTCCGAACTCGTCGCCGAGTACGCCCGCTACGCCGGCTCCGGCGAGATCAACTCCACGGTCGCCGACCAGCAGGCCAGCCTCGCCGCGATCCGCTCGGCCTACGAAGGCCGCGACGGCATCGCCCTGGACGAGCTCGACGGCCTCACCGTCTCCGCCGCCGACTGGTGGTTCAACGTCCGCCCCTCCAACACCGAGCCGCTGCTCCGCCTGAACGCGGAGGCCAGGGACACCGCGACGATGGAGAGGGTGCGGGACGAGGTGCTGGGGATCATCCGGGCCTGACCTCCGGCGGTAATCTGACCAGGCACAACCGCACAAGCCCCGCGCACGGACCCAGCGCACGACGCGAAGGAAACCCCATGCCCCTCGAAGCCGGACTCCTCGAGATCCTCGCCTGCCCCGCCTGCCACGCCCCGCTCAAGGAGCAGGACGCGGAACTGGTCTGCACCTCCGCCGACTGCGGGCTGGCCTACCCCGTCCGCGACGGCATCCCCGTGCTCCTCGTCGACGAGGCCCGCCGCCCCGCGTGACCGGCGGCGGCACCCTTACGCCCCACCGGGACGCATGCCCGTCGGCACAATGGGCATCGACCCTGGACGACACCCCTTGACGGACCCCGGCGACCGGAGGCTGCCGCCCATGCTCGACGAATCGCTGCTGGACTCCCCGGAAGGCCTCGCCGAGGCCGACCACCGCGGCCTGCTGCGCGGCGCCGCGGAAGCCGGCGCCCGCGTACGCACCGCCGCCCGCCACGCCGCCGAGGCCGGGATCAACGACCTCAAGCCCGACGGCCGCCCCCGCGCCGTCCTCATCGCGGGACCGGGCGCCGCCGCCACGCACGCGGCCGACCTCCTCGGCACGCTCGCCGGCGCCGGCAGCCCCGTCACCCGCCTCGCCCCCACCGGTGTCGCCCCCGCCGCGGGCGCCCTGCGCTGGGAGCTGCCCGGCTGGGTCGGCTCCGTCGACCTGCTCCTCATCACCACCCCGGACGGCTCCGAACCCGGCCTGACCGTCCTCGCCGAGCAGGCCTACCGCCGGGGCTGCGCCGTCGTCGCCGTAGCGCCCAGCCGCTCCCCGCTCGCCGACGCCGTCAACGGCTCGCACGCCCTGTTCGTCCCCATGGCGACCGCCCCCTACGACCAGGACGAGCCCCTCGCCGCATCCGCCCCCGGCGTCCTGTGGGCCCTGCTCACCCCGCTGCTCGCGCTGCTGGACCGCACGGGCGTGCTCGACGCCCCGCCGGAGGCCCTCGGCAAGGTCGCCGACCGCCTCGACCGGGTCGCCGAACGCTGCGGACCCGCGATCGCCACGTACAGCAACCCCGCCAAGACCCTCGCCGCCGAACTGGCCGACGCGCTGCCGATCGTCTGGACCGAGGGCATCTCCGCCGGACCGGCCGGCCGCCGTTTCGCCGCCGCCCTCGCCGAGCTGTCCGGCACCCCCGCGGTCGTCGCCGAGCTGCCCGAGGCACTCGCCGCGCACAGCGCCCTGCTCGCCGGCCCGCTCGCCGCCAGCGCCGACCCCGACGACTTCTTCCGGGACCGCGTCGAGGAACCGCCCGCCCTGCACGCGCGCGTGGTACTGCTGCGCGACCGCCCCATCGGCGGCCTGACCGCCGCCCCCAGCGCCCGCGACCTCGCCCTCAGCCACGACACCCCGATCAGCGAACTCGAACCGGAGGCGGGCGACGAACTGGAGACACTCGCCGAACTGATCGCCATGACGGATTTCGCCGCCGTTTACCTGGCGCTCGCTTCGAGGGCCTGATCTTGCCCGGGACACCCTGACACCCGGACGCACGGAGACCCCGCGCGCCGGCCGGGTGCGCCACCGCCGTACGCACCGAACAGCAGAGAGACCCCATGGACCGCCTCGACAACACCGTCCGCCCCTACGCCTGGGGTTCCCCGACCGCCATCCCGCAGCTGCTCGGCGTCGAACCGACCGGCGAGCCGCAGGCGGAGATGTGGATGGGCGCCCACCCCGGCGCGCCCTCGCGGACCGGCCGGGGCACGCTCGCCGAGGTCATCGACGCCGACCCGGAGCGGGAACTGGGCCCGGCCGCCGTCGCCCGGTTCGGCCCCCGCCTGCCGTTCCTCCTCAAGATCCTCGCCGCCGGGGCCCCGCTCTCCCTCCAGGTCCACCCCGACCTGACGCAGGCCGGGGAGGGCTACGCGGACGAGGAGAGCCGCGGCGTACCCGTGGACGCCCCCCACCGCAACTACAAGGACGCCAACCACAAGCCCGAACTGATCTGCGCCCTCAGCGAGTTCGACGGCCTGTGCGGCTTCCGCGACCCGCTCGCGGCCGCCGCCCTCCTGGACGGCCTCGGCGTCGGCTCCCTCAAGCCCTACGCCGACCTGCTGCACGCCGGCCCCGAGGACGCCGCCCTGCGCGAGGTCCTCACGGCGATCCTCACCGCCGACCCCGAGGAGATGGCCCGCACGGTCGAGGAAGCGGCCGCCGCCTGCACCCGCCTCGGCGGCGCCTACGCCCCCTACGCCGACATCGCCCACCACTACCCGGGCGACCCCGGCGTCATCGCCGCGATGCTGCTCCACCACATCCGGCTGCAGCCCGGCGAGGCCCTCTACCTCGGCGCCGGCGTCCCGCACGCCTACCTCAACGGCCTCGGCGTCGAGATCATGGCCAACTCCGACAACGTCCTGCGCTGCGGCCTCACCCCCAAGCACGTCGACGTCCCCGAACTCCTGCGCATCGTCCGCTTCCACGCCGCCGACCCCGCCGTCCTGCGCCCGGAGGCCTCCCCGGACGGCGAGGAGGTCTACGAGACGCCGATCGACGAGTTCCGCCTCTCGCGCTACGTCCTCCCCGAGGCCGGCACCCGCCACGACCTCACCCGCCCCGCCCCGCAGATCCTGCTCTGCACGGCCGGCACGGTCCGCGCGGGCGAGCACGAGCTGACCCCGGGCGCGTCCGTCTTCGTCCCGGCCGGCGAAAAGGCCGAAGTGTCCGGAACGGGCACGCTTTTCCGGGCCACCGTCGTCGCCTGACCGTTTCGACGACCCCTGTGCCGGTGACCTGAGACACCGCGGCCCGAACGGGCTGCAACAATGGCCCACCGTCAAGCACGGGCAAAGCCCGGGCGGCGCACCAAGGCGGGTGCCCGGGCCCTGGAAACGGCGTACGAAGGGACAACGCGAACACATGAGCGCGTCAGGCGGAACCAAGGCGATCGTGGCGGCACTGGCCGCCAATCTCGCGATCGCGGTAGCGAAGTTCGTGGCGTTCCTCTTCAGCGGCTCGTCGTCGATGCTCGCGGAGTCCGTGCACTCGCTCGCCGACTCCGGCAACCAGGCACTGCTCCTGCTCGGCGGCAAGAAGGCCAAGCGCGAGGCCACCCCGCAGCACCCCTTCGGCTACGGCCGCGAGCGCTACATCTACGCCTTCCTCGTCTCCATCGTCCTGTTCTCGGTCGGCGGCATGTTCGCCCTCTACGAGGGCTACGAGAAGATCAAGCACCCGCACGAGCTGACGCACTGGTACTGGCCGGTCGGCGTCCTGGTCTTCGCGATCATCGCCGAGACGTTCTCCTTCCGCACCGCCATCAAGGAGTCCAACGTCCTGCGCGGCAAGCGCTCCTGGAAGGAGTTCGTCCGCCACGCCAAGGCCCCCGAGCTGCCCGTCGTCCTGCTGGAGGACCTCGGCGCCCTCGTCGGCCTGATCCTCGCCCTCGGCGGCGTCGGCCTCGCCCTGCTCACCGGCGACGCCGTCTGGGACGGCATCGGCACCCTCTGCATCGGCGTCCTGCTCATCCTGATCGCCCTGGTGCTCGCCGCCGAGACCAAGTCGCTCCTGCTCGGCGAGTCCGCCGGCGTCGAGGAGACCCGGAAGATCGAGGCCGCCGTCGTCGACGGCGACACCGTCACCCGCATCATCCACATGCGCACGCTGCACCTCGGCCCCGAGGAACTCCTCGTCGCCGCCAAGGTCGCCGTCCGGCACGACGACACGGCCACCGAGATCGCCTCCGCGATCGACGCCGCCGAGGCCCGTATCCGCGAGGCGGTCCCGATCGCCCGCGTGATCTACCTCGAACCGGACATCTACAGCGAGGCCGAGGCCGCCAAGGGCCCCGACCCCGAGGCCTCGCCCGGCGGTCCGGCACCGACCGACGCCGCACACTGACGCTGACCCACGACGGGAACACCGTCCGAAGGCCGTGGGGCCCGCCGAACCGACTCGGCGGGCCCCACGGCCTTCGCATGACTCGCCGCCCGACGGCTCAGCCCCGCACGGGCCACGGCGGCGGAGGCGGCGCCATCGCGGCCCTCGCCCGCCGCCGCACCACCACGGCGGCGATCCCCAGACCGGCCCCGACCGGCACCAGCAGCGCACCGAGCATGAGCGCCGTCCCGAGCACCAGCGGCACGGTGTAGTCGTCGATCACCCGCCCCCGGACCACGGAACGGGGCAGCGTCCCGCCCTGATCGTCGAGGAACGCCCGCGCGTCACGTGCGGCCGCGCGATGGTCCCCCAGCAGGAACAGCCGCCCCTCGGGGACCCGTACGTCATAGGACTGCCCGGCGAACCCGCGACTGGCCTCCGGGTTCTTCAGGTACGGCTCGCGCAGCGGCTCCCCGTTCACGGAGACGCGGGTGCCCGCGCCCGCCCCCGTGCAGCACGTCACCCGGTCACCGCCCACGCCGACGACCCGCTCCAGCACCAGCTCGTCGAAGCCGTACCGGTCCGGCGCCGAGAACAGCACGACGTCCCCGCGCCGCACCTCGCTCCCGTCGATCCGCTCGTAGACGACCCGGTCGCCCCGCCCGTACGTCGGCGCCATGGCCTCACCCGACACGACCGAACCGCCGTAGGCCACCCGCGCGCAAGCGAGCCCGCCCACCCCCGACAACAACCCGACCAGCCCCACCACGACGGCCGCGATCCCCAGCCCCCGCCCCTTGCCCGCCATCACGTTCCTCCATCACGCGGCCCGTCCGCGGCGGCAGAGCCTAGCCGGAGGGGTACCGCGGCCGGAGCGGGCCCGCGGTGCCCAGCGCCGCTCGCCCCGTCGACGACCTCCGGTCGGCTTCCCGCTCTCCGCTCCCGCCCCCACCACGACGCCCCCTCCCGTCCTGACCTGCGCTCCCCCTCCCGCCCCGCTCCCGAGAGACCCGCCGCATCCCCGACAGGCCCTCCCCGATGGCGCGATCTGTTCGGAGGCGGACTGGGGACGGCCCCGCCTACCGGTGTAGCTTGGGACGGAGCCAGACGTCGCTGCTGATGGCGGTCGGGCGGTCCCACCGCGGACCGGCCGAGGGAGAGAGGGCCTCCGACGGACTGCGCTGCGCGTACGCGGGCATGCCTGTGTCCTCCTCAGGGCACCCCTGTGTCCGCCGCCGCGCAGACCAGCCGTACCCACCCTCGACCCAATCCCGAGGAGCAGCTCGCAATGACGACTGTCGAGAACCGACAGGACTTCAAGGTCGCCGACCTCTCCCTGGCCGAGTTCGGCCGCAAGGAGATCACCCTCGCCGAGCACGAGATGCCCGGCCTGATGGCGATCCGCAAGGAGTACGCCGAAGCGCAGCCCCTGGCCGGCGCCCGCGTCACCGGCTCCCTGCACATGACCGTGCAGACCGCCGTCCTCATCGAGACCCTGGTCGCCCTGGGCGCGCAGGTCCGCTGGGCCTCCTGCAACATCTTCTCCACCCAGGACCACGCCGCCGCGGCCATCGCCGTCGGCCCGAACGGCACGGTGGACAACCCGCAGGGCGTCCCGGTCTTCGCCTGGAAGGGCGAGACCCTGGAGGAGTACTGGTGGTGCACCGAGCAGGCCCTGACCTGGCCGGACAGCCCCACCGGCGGCCCCAACATGATCCTGGACGACGGCGGTGACGCCACCCTCCTCGTCCACAAGGGCGTCGAGTACGAGAAGGACGGCAAGGTCCCCTCGCCCGACACCGCCGAGTCCGACGAGCACCGCGTCATCCTGGAGCTGCTGACCCGCACCCTGGGCGAGAACCCCCAGAAGTGGACCCAGCTCTCCTCCGAGATCCGCGGTGTCACCGAGGAGACCACGACCGGCGTCCACCGCCTGTACGAGATGCAGCGCGACGGCACCCTCCTGTTCCCGGCGATCAACGTCAACGACGCCGTCACCAAGTCGAAGTTCGACAACAAGTACGGCTGCCGCCACTCCCTGATCGACGGCATCAACCGCGCCACCGACGTCCTCATCGGCGGCAAGACCGCGGTCGTCTGCGGCTACGGCGACGTGGGCAAGGGCTGCGCCGAGTCCCTGCGCGGACAGGGCGCCCGCGTGATCGTCACCGAGATCGACCCCATCTGCGCCCTCCAGGCCGCGATGGACGGCTACCAGGTCACGACCCTCGACGAGGTCATCGACAAGGCCGACATCTTCATCACCACGACCGGCAACAAGGACATCATCATGGCCTCGGACATGGCCAAGATGAAGCACCAGGCCATCGTCGGCAACATCGGCCACTTCGACAACGAGATCGACATGGCCGGCCTCGCCAAGATCCCCGGCATCGTCAAGGACGAGGTCAAGCCGCAGGTCCACACCTGGACCTTCCCCGACGGCAAGGTGATCATCGTCCTCTCCGAGGGCCGCCTGCTGAACCTGGGCAACGCCACCGGCCACCCGTCGTTCGTGATGTCCAACTCCTTCGCGGACCAGACCCTGGCCCAGATCGAGCTGTTCACCAAGCCCGACGAGTACCCGACCGGCGTCTACGTGCTGCCCAAGCACCTCGACGAGAAGGTCGCCCGCCTCCACCTCGACGCCCTCGGCGTGAAGCTGACCACGCTCCGCCCCGAGCAGGCCGAGTACATCGGCGTGAAGGTCGAGGGCCCGTTCAAGCCGGACCACTACCGCTACTGAGCCGAGAAGCACCGCCGCCGGTCGCTTCACCGCCGGTCAGATCTCCGAGGCAGGCCCCCGCACCCCCGTGCCGGGGGCCTGCCCCGTTCCGACCGGCCGGTGACCGGCCCAGCCCGTCAGGACCCAGGACCCCCATGCCCCGCGGCCGTTATTCGCTCCACGATCCGCACGATCACACCCCCCTCGCTGAAGAACACTTCCAGTGCGCCGTCGGCCCCTCCGGCTGGCGCTACGTCTCCCGGCTGACCACCCCCTCGGGTGATCACCACGGCTCCGTCGACCTCACCCTCGACGAACTCGGCCGACCCCTCCGCCTCGAACTCCACGCCGGCGCCTGGCAGGTCCGCGGCGCCGCCCTCGAAGGCGTCACCTGGGTCCGCACCGACCCCACCGGAACCGACGCCACCGAAGGCAATGTGCGCGCCCACGCCTTCACCGGCACCTCCCCGGCCTTCCTCGTCGCCACCGCCCGGCTCCTGCGCCTCACCCCCTCCGCCGCCACCCGCGTACGCCTCGTCGCCTTCACGGACCCGGTCCTCGCCCCCCGCACCGTGGACCAGTCGTGGACCTTGCTGAAGAGAGAAGCACACGCCACTGACAACGGCCCCCTGACCGTGGAGGAATACCAGGTCACAGCCCTGGACACCGGCGAGCAGCACACCGTGCACCTCACCGGCGACGTGGTGCTCGCGGCCCCCGGCATCGAGCTCGAGGACCTCGAATCACCACCGTCGGTGTTCACCTGAGCGGACCGGCCGCAGTCGCGGTCGCGCCGCGCTGCCCTTCACGCGGGCGGAACGAACCCGGTGCCGGGACGCTCACCGGCCGAAACCTGCGGAGACTCCGCGGACCGTTCCTGCTCCGGCGGCCGTGACGAGGCCTCGGGCCGCCCGACCGGCGGCACCACCGGTGGCACGGCGGGAGGGACGGCGGGAGACGGAGCGGGAGCCGTGGCCGGGGCCGAGGGGGAACCCTCACCCGAGGGCGTCGCGCGATCCGAGGACGTAGCCGAACCGCCCCCGAAAGCCCGCCGAGACTCCCGCGCCTGCCGCTCCTGCACGACCGCCGCCAGATACGCCGCCGGCGGAACATCCTGCGGCACCGGAGTCCCCGTGCGTTCGGCCAGATCCGACGCCAGCCGCACCGCCATGGACCAGCCCACCTGCGGATCCAGCTGCTGCATACGCGTCAGGTACTGACGTACGGCGAGCCACAGCCCGTCGGGCACAGCGGACAGGTCCAGCCCCGAGAACCGCCCCGCCAGCCAGGGCGGCGGAGGCGGGACGAACCCGGTCCGCGTGACCGGAATCCGCTCCCGCACGACCAGGGTCCCCGCGAACACGTCCCCGAGCCGGCGCCCGCGCGCCGACACGAACGAGGCGGTGCAGGCGACGATCCCGAAGGTCATGAGGATCTCGATGACCCCGATCAGACCCCTCACCAGCGCATGCCGGAAGCGGATCGGCCCACCGTCGTCCCGCACCACCCGCAGCCCGCACGCCAGCTTCCCGAGCGACCGCCCGTGGCTGAGCGTCTCCACCGCGATCGGCACGCCCACCAGCACGAGAACGAACGTCGCGATCGACAACGCCGTCTGCGCCGCCTCGTCCAGCGACGCCGTCGACACCACCAACGCGATGGTCACCGCGACGTAGACCGCCATCGCCGCCACCAGATCCAGCAGCACGGCCAGCGCCCTGCTGGGCAGCCTCGCCGGGCGCAGCTCCAATGCCACAGCCTCGCCCGTCACCAGCTCACTCACGCCCGCCGTCCTTCCCCTGCCCTGCCCCCGACAGGCCCAGTCTGCCAAGCTGAGGGCGCATCGCACCGCAGTACGACAAGCTGATCCACTACGAGTGCCCTAAGAGCCGCCGACGAACAGCCGAGGAGCAGGCACACCCATGGACCTCGACGTCTTCGTCTCCGCCCACCGAGCGGAGTGGGATCGCCTCGAAGCCCTGCTCCGCCGGCAGCGCCGGCTCAACGGCGCCGAGGCCGACGAACTCGTCACGCTCTACCAGCGTGCCGCCACGCACCTCTCCCTGATCCAGTCCAGCGCTCCCGACCCCCAGCTGACGGGCCGGCTCAGCCAACTCGTGGCACGCGCGCGTAGTGCCGTGACAGGCACCCGGCGGGCCTCCTGGCACGACGTCACCCGCTTCCTCGTCCACGGCTTCCCCGCCGCCGTCTACACGTCACGCCACTGGTGGGTACCCACCGCACTGCTGTCGACGGCCGTCGCGGCCCTGCTCGGCTGGTGGATCGGCACCCACCCGGACGTACAGGCCTCCATCGCGGCGCCGAGCGAGCTGCGCGAGCTGACCCGCCCCGGTGGCCAATACGAGACGTACTACTCGAGCCACCCGGCCGCGAGCTTCGCCGCCCAGGTCTGGACGAACAACGCCTGGGCCGCCGCCCTGTGCCTGATCCTGGGCGTCTTCCTGGGGCTCCCGGTCATCTGGATCCTCTTCCAGAACATGCTCAACCTGGGCATCGGCTTCGGCCTGATGTCCTCCGCCGGCCGTCTCGACACGTTCCTCGGCCTGGTCCTCCCGCACGGTCTGCTCGAACTGACCGCGGTGTTCGTGGCCGCCGGCACCGGACTGCGCCTCGGCTGGACCCTCATCGACCCGGGCCCGCGCACACGGCGCACGGCCCTCGCGGAAGAGGGCCGAGCCGCCATCGGCATGGCCATCGGCCTGGCCCTGGTCCTCTTCGTCTCCGGCGCCATCGAAGGCTTCGTCACCCCGTCCGGCCTCCCCACCTGGGCCCGCATCACCATCGGGGTCGTCGCGGAACTGGCCTTCCTCGCCTACGTCTGGGTCCTGGGCGGGCGCGCGGCCCGTGCGGGAGAGACCGGCGACGTCGAGGCAGCGGAACGCAGCGCGACGGTCCCGACAGCGGCCTGATCGCTCCCACAACCGCCGGATGTGCGACCACGTCCGTTCAACTGCTAGTCTCCTCTTCGCCCCGCCGGAGCCGTTGACACGGCGCGTGTGGGGAGGTAGATTCGAACAGTTGCCTGGAGATGGGGTCTAGTCCCGGAGGGCGGCAGTGAACATCTACCTGCTTCTTGAAATGCTGATTTCATTGAAGCCACTCCCGATGAATCGGAAATGAGCGGCCGGTCAATCCGGCTCCAAACCTCTGATAAAGTCGGAACCGCCGGAAAGGGAAACGCGGAAGCGGGAACCTGGAAAGCACCGAGGAAATCGGATCGGAAAGATCTGATAGAGTCGGAAACGCAAGACCGAAGGG